>CAZXMG010000004.1:73896-270779 GCA_964641275.1 uncultured Polyangiaceae bacterium | reverse complement strand
GTGAGCCCGTGGATGACCGCCAGCGAAAGCTTCTCTGCGCTTTCTCCCAGCGGCGCGGTGGGCACCGAGACGAGTCTCGCGACGCCGCGCTCGACCTCGACATGGGCCTCGGCCACCAACAGCCGTGCCAGCAGCTCGACGAAAAGGGGGTGCCCACCGGCGCGCTCCACGCATAGCTCGAACAGCTCGGGCGGCGAGAGACGGGCGCCTAGGTTGTGGAGCAGAAGTTGCGCGACGTCGTCGTCGAGCAGCTCCCCGAGCGCGATCTCGGGGGAGCCGTCGGCGGGCGCTGCGCGCTGCACGAACAGCCAGAGCACAGGCAGCGAGGTGCTGAGCTCCAGGTCTCTCATCGAGCCGAGCACGTTCTTCGACCCGTCATCGATCGCCTCCGCGTCATCGACGACGATGAGCAGCGGCCGCTCCTGCGCGACCGCCTGGAGCAAGCCTGCGAAGGCCTCCGCCATGCCGAGCGGTTTGTCGGACCGAGCAGGTGCACAGCCCATCATCGCGCTCAGAACCTCGATCTGGTCGGGGCTTGCACCCTGCACCCGCAGCGCGAGCTCGACGTCGGTGGAGGGGACGCGGCCGTCAGGCAGCGCCGCGATGCGGCGCACGACGCGAGTAAGAACGGCGAGCGGGCCCTCTCGGCGAGCAGCGCTGGCAGACACTGACACGCCGCGCGCGTGCTCCCGCGGGAGACGCCGGAGCAGCTCCTCCGCCAGCCTCGTCTTGCCGATGCCAGCAGGGCCGGTCAGATAGAGGCGACCTCGAGCCTGCTCGCCGGCCCGCGCGAGCGCTCGAGCCAGTTGGTCGAGCTCGTCGCGGCGCCCCACGAAGCGACTCTTTCCTACTTGCGGAGAGTCTCGCACCGCGTCCTCTTGTGGAGCTGGGGCAACGGACGCGCCGGCCGCCACGGACGCGAGAACCTTTCGCGCCAGCATCGCCACGCTGCGCCCCTCGGGCTCGGGTGACGCGACGAAGCTCAGCTGAAGTAGCCGCTCCGAGAGCTCGGCCGCATCCAGACCGCCGTCGCGCTCGACCGATGTGAACAGCTCTAAGGCGGCGTGGGGGAGCTCCGTTCCGCTGGACAGCGTGCGCAGCAACGCGATCAACGCCACCAGATCCTGCGTCAGCGCAGCCGGGCCAGTGGAGGGCTGACCAAAGCCGTTGACCTTGACGGTGCCTTGCTCGGTCACGAACACATGGCGTGCAGCAAGCCGCCCGTGGCTCACCGCTGGAACGCGGCGGTGCGCGTGATCCAGCGCCTTGGCTACCTCGGCGCCAAGGCGCAGCACGGCTCCGAGTGGCTGGTCACCGGCGGCCCTCGCTCCGTCGAGCGCGCTGCCACGCGGCCACTCGCTCACCACGTACGGCACTCGCTCACCACGCAGCTCGAGCTCGCCGATGTCGATGATGGCTGCGATGTTCGCGTGGGAGAGGCTGATCGCCGCTCGTGCACGCGCGAGCAGCTCGCCCGGCTCCGCTTCACACGCGAGCTCCAGCGCGACCTCCTTCTGGAACCCGGCCTCACCGTGGACGGTGGCCAGATACAGGTCCGCGTTCGAGCCGCGATGGACCGCCTGCAAAACCTGGTAGCGGCCGAGGCGCGCCCCGCTGGGCAGCGCTCCCGGCCAGGGCTCGTCAGCCACCTTCTGCGTTTCCGTACATCGCTTCGGCGATCTTGAAGGCCGCGCTCTCGAGCCGCGCATAGGCGTCGCGCAACGAGTTCAGGTCACCGCCGCCATCCAACAACATGCGCAGGTTGTGCGCGTCGGTTCGCACCTCTCCGAGCAAGCTCGGGTCGAGCAGGTCGGCGTAGCCGATCAGCGCTTGCTCCGTGGTGTAGACCAACGTCTCGGCTTGGTTCCTCAGCTGGGCGAGCTCGCGGCGCAGGCTGTCCGTCTCCTTGAACTTCTCGCCTTCGCGCACGAGACGATCCACCTCGTCCCCGCTGAGGCCGCTGGTCGCAGTGATCTTGATCTCCTGGACGCGGCCCGTGCCCAAGTCCTTGGCCTCGACGCGCAGGATCCCGTTCTCGTCGATGCGAAACGCTACCTGAATCTTGGGCACGCCACGGGGCGCAGGTGGGATGCCGGTGAGCTCGAACCGCGCCAAGCTGCGGCAATCGGCGGCCATCTCGCGCTCGCCTTGCACCACGTGGATGGGCACGAAGTTCTGGTTGTCGACCGAGGTGGTGAACACCTCGCTGCGTTCTGTGGGGACGGTGGTGTTGCGCGGGATCAGTTGCGTCGCCACGCCACCCCCCGTCTCGACGCCGAGCGACAGCGGCGTGACGTCGAGCAGCAGCACCTCGTCGATCTGGCCGGCCAACGCCGCGCCTTGCAGCGCAGCCCCGACCGCGACGACCTCGTCCGGGTTCACCTCTTTGGTCGCGTCCTTGCCGAAGAAGTTCTTCACCGCAGAGGCTACGGCGGGCATACGCGTCATGCCGCCCACGAGCACGATGGTGTTGATGTGCTCGACGCCCAACTTCGCGTCTGCGAGCGTCTTTCGGCAGGCGTCGACGGTGCGGTCCAGCAGGTCTTGGCACAACATCTCGAGCTCGTTGCGCTTCATGGTCCGCTCCAAGTGCAGCGGGCCACCCGTGGGAGACACGGCCACGAACGGGATGTTGATCGCCGTCTCGAGCGAGGACGAAAGCTCGTGTTTGGCCTTCTCTGCAGCTTCCTTCAAGCGCTGCAACGCCATGCGATCGCGGCGAAGGTCGATGCCGTTCTCGAGCGCGAACTCATCCGCGAGCAGGTTGATGATCTTCTGGTCGAAGTCGACGCCGCCGAGGTGCGTGTCGCCGCCGGTCGCTTTGACGCTGAACACCCCGCCGGCCAGCTGCAGGACGGTGATATCGAAGGTGCCGCCGCCCAAGTCGTACACGGCGATGACCTCCGACTCGCGTTTGTCGAGACCGTAGGCGAGGGCGGCGGCCGTGGGCTCGTTGATGATGCGCTTGACGTCGAGGCCAGCGATTCGGCCTGCGTCTTTGGTCGCTTGCCGCTGGGCGTCGTCGAAGTACGCGGGGACGGTGACCACCGCCTCGGTCACGGGCTCGCCCAGGTAAGTCTCCGCGATCTCCTTCATCATCGTCAGCACCATGGCGCTGACCTCGGGCGCAGAGAGCGCGCGGCCTCGGATGTTGACCCACGCGTCGCCGTTGGGGGCCTCCACGATCCGATAGGGCACGTGGTCGCGTTGCTTCTTCACCTCTGCATCGGAGAACTTGCGCCCCATGAGGCGCTTGATCTCGTAGACCGTTTGTTCCGGATTGGTGACGGCTTGACGGCGGGCAACTTGCCCCACGAGGCGCTCGCCGGTCGCGGGAAAGCCGATCACGCTGGGGGTGGTGCGAGCGCCCTCGGCGTTGGGCACGACCTTGATGTCGTGCACGGTCGTCGCCGTCGCACCCTCGACGACGGCGACACACGAGTTCGTGGTGCCGAGGTCGATTCCGATGACCTTACCCATAGGGGCGGAAGCATAACCAAACGACGCCGCCGCTCCCAACCCCTTTGCGACCGACCGGCCCGCCGATCGGGCAGGCCAGAGGACAGGATCCTGTCAACTTTCAGCCGGTGGCTCGTCGACGGCTGGCGCTTCGCTGCCAGGATCAGTCTTTTCTTCCGAGGCCGGTGCACCTTTGGAGACTGCGACCATCGCCGCACGAAGCAGCAAGTCTCCCAGCAGGTAGCCAGGCTGCACCTCGATCGCCACCACACCCGGGCCATGCTCGCTGGAGTCGACGTGCTGGATGGCTTCGTGCTGCGTGGGGTCGAACGGGTGACCGACGGTCGCGACCCTCTTCACGCCCATCCGCTCCAAGATGCCTACGAACTGCCGGTTCACCATCCGCAGCCCATCGATGACGCTCTTCACGTCGGGCGCGGCTTCAGCGCTCGTCACCGCGCGCTCCATGTTGTCGAACACGGGGAGCAGATCTTTGATCGACTGCTCCTTGCCCTTGCGCAGAGCGTCCTCGACCTCGCGGCGCGACCGCTTGCGAAAGTTGTCGAAATCCGCCGCCGTTCGCAGAAGCTGCTCGCGGTACTTGGCGGCCTCCGCCTTGGCCACGTCCAGCGGGCTCGGCTCGCTCGCTTGCGCGGGTGCCTCGGCGGCGGCGTCGACCGACGCGTCACCGTTCGCTTCTGCTGCGGCCGAGGGGTCGGGTGCCGAGGCGCGTCCGGATTCGGGGTCGCTCATGGGGCCCGCACTATAATCAAGGGGCAAGCGCTTTCAATGCGGAAGCTTTACGGCTGCCCTTGCCAGGCGTACGCAACCGAACATGCCGACCGCGAAGCCTGCTCCAGCGCCTCAACCGCTCGCGCCCGCCAAGCTCGTGGATGCGCCAGCCATCTCCCAGCCCCTGGTCGACGCGCCCGACACCCAGCCATCGCCCGAGCTCTCGACCCCGTACAACCAGACCGAGCTGGTCGACATCGGCAAAAAGCGCCTGCTCGGCAACTACCGCCCCGCTCCGGTGGTGTTCGTGCGCGGCCACGGCACCCTGCTCGAGGACAAGAACGGGAAGCAGTACCTGGACTTCGCGGCCGGCGTAGCCGTCACGGCGCTGGGGCACGCGCACCCGCGCATCGTGCGCAAGTTGAGCGAGCAGGCGGCGCGCGTGCTGCACGTCTCCAACTACTTCTTCAACGAGGAGAACATCCTGCTGGCCGACGAGCTGTGCCGGGCGACAGGCTTCGACCGCGCGTTCTTCTGCAACTCCGGCGCCGAAGCCAACGAGGCCATGTTCAAGCTCGCCCGGCGGCATTTCTACGCGCAAGGCGACAAGGCTCGCTACCGGTTCTTGGCCTTCCACCACTCCTTCCACGGGCGGACGTTGGCCACGGTGAGCCTGACCGGCAACGCGTCCTACCACGAGGGGTTCGGCCCGAAGCTCGAGGGCATCACCCACGTGCCCTACGGCGACTTGGCTGCGGTACGAGCCGCGATGGGGCCCGATGTGGCGGGGGTCTTCGTGGAGACGGTGCAAGGCGAAGGAGGCGTGTTGCCCGCACCGCCCGGCTTCCTGACGAGCCTGGAGGCGCTGACGCGCGAGCATGGCGCGCTGTTGTTGGTCGACGAGGTGCAGACCGGCATGGGGCGCACCGGCAAGCTGCTCGGCTTGGATCACGAGGGTATTCGCGCGGACGCCATCAGCCTGGCCAAGGGGCTTGGTGGCGGCGTCCCAGTGGGCGCGATGTTGGTGCGGGAACAGCTCGCTGGCGCGCTGCCGCCCGGCACTCACGGCTCGACGTTCGGAGGCAACCCGCTCGCGA
The DNA here is from genome assembly GCA_964641275.1 of uncultured Polyangiaceae bacterium. Lineage (GTDB taxonomy): Bacteria > Myxococcota_A > Polyangia > Polyangiales > Polyangiaceae > Xiheicaenibacterium. The sequence goes on along the minus strand of CAZXMG010000004.1, from coordinate 265,491 downwards.
GCTCGGTCGCGCGCGAGGTGTTGCGCGCCCTCGCGGAGGAGGGGTTGGTCGACGGCGCCCGCGCCAAAGGCGAGCTGCTCGGGCGCCTGCTTTCCGCGCTGGCCCAGAAGCACAGCGACTTGTGTGACGGGGAGCGGGGCTTGGGCCTCTTGCGTGGGCTCGTGCTGAAGCAGGGCGTCGACGCGCGCGATGCGCTCGGGCGCGCGCGCGAACGCGGTGTGCTGCTCACGATCGCGGGGGGCCAGGTGTTGCGCTTCACGCCCCCGCTGACGGTGACAGAGCGCGAAATCGAGGAGGCCGTTCGACGCGTCGATGACACGCTGCAGTCACTGCGCATCGACCTTCTGAAGCCAGGCTGACGTGCAACCGCGAGGGCCCGTCGTCGACCCGCTGCCCTGTTCCGGGTGCGGGAAACTGCTCGACCCGCTGCGGGCGGGGCACGTCGCGATCTTCGACGACCGGTTCCACTTCTTCTGCGACCGCGGTCGCTGCCGCAAGAGCTTCGTGGGGCCGCTCGGCGACGCGACACCGACGCTCCTCGAGACGCCCAAACCCGAGCCCGTGCGATCGAGTCCGGTGCCCTTGGCCGGGCGGGTCAGCAACGCCCACGCGCCGCTCGTGCCCGAGGACGTTCTGGAAGAACCACCACGTCTGGACGACGACCCCTCGCTCGCGGAGCCGATCGATCGCGGCGTGACCTCGCTGGATGCCCCCCGCGTCGAGGCCCACGAAGGGCGCGACGCGGGCGCGCTGCTGCTGCTGCTCGCGGTCATGGCCGGCACGCTGACGGTGCTGCTCGGCCTCACCACCGGCGGCACGTTGGTCATGCTGGCGCGCATCGCGCTCGCCGCGGTCGGCGCGAGCATGCTCGTAGCGCGTGCGCTGACCCAGCCGCGCGCGCCCGCAGACCCTCCGCATCTACCCGTGCTTGCGGGACCGCTCGGCGCGATCTTGGTCGCGGCTTGGGCGGTGTGGCGCTCCCCGCCTGTGATCGCCGGCGAGGCGGTGGTGCTCGCTGGTCTGATCGTCACGGTGAGCGGCGCCACCGTGTGGTTGCTGGAGCTGGCGCGGCGGAACGAAGAGGGAGAGCGTGCGTTCATGGAGCACGCGCTCGCCGCGCCGGCGCGGCGGGTGCTGGCGGACGGCACCCTGGAGGAAGGCGTGCTCGACCTGCGGGCGGGCGAACGCGTGCTCGTCGAGGAGGGCGAAGACGTCCCCGTCGACATGGTCATCACGGAGGGAGAGGCCGACGTGCTGCCGTGGCTCGGCGCCGCTTCGCTCGTGCGGAGGCGACCACGTGACCCTGTGGTCGCGGGCGCGCATGTCGCTCGCGGTCGCATCACCGGCATCACGACCTGGTCAGGCGACAACCGCATGTTCGCGAGGTTGGTGCTCGACCCGCGTCGCCGACTGGATGTGCTCGATCCGCGCGCTCGGGCGCCCCGCTCGCTCGTCGAGCGCTGGACGGTGGTCGCCGCGGTGGCGGCTGCGTTGCTCTCGTTCGGCATCACCAGGAGCGGCGTGGACGCGGCGATGACCGCGGTCGCCGTGCAGGCGGGCCTCGCCACCAGCGTGATCGCCTTGTTGCCGGGAACACACCTCGCGCGGGGGTTGCTCAACACCCTGCGGCGCGGCGTCACGTACAAGTCTGCCGACGCGTGGGAGCGCGCCTCGCGCGCATCGGTCGCGGTGTTTTGCGCCCGAGGGACGCTACTGCTGGGCGAGCCGGAGGTAGCGGAGGTCGAGGCAGTCGGCCCCAACGTCGAGCCGGTCGACGTGCTCGGCCTCGCCGCGGGCGCTGCCCGCGCGGAGTCGAGCCCCACGGCGCAAGCCATCCTGCGCGCCGCGAAGGCGCGGGGCGTTCGTCCAGACGCGGTCCGCAACGCGAACGTCGTGCGCGGCCTGGGCGTGGTGGCCGTCGCGAGCTCGGGAGAAGAGCTGTGTGTCGGCTCACGGGCTCACATGCTGGAGCAACGGATCGGGATCACGGCGGCAGAGCGGCGGCTGGGCGAGCTGTCGGCGTTGGGTCGGGGGGTGGTGCTGGTAGCGCTGGGCGGGCGCGCCATCGGCTTGATTGCGCTCGCGGACGGCATCCGACCGGGTGCCCGCGCGGCGATCCAGCACCTGCTCGATGCGCAGCTGCTCCCGATCCTGATGTCGGGGGACTCGCGCGAAACCTGTGACGCGATCGCGCGGTCGTTAGACATCGAGCACGTGCGAGCCGATGTGCGTCCGGCGGATCGGGCCGACGAGGTCAAGCGCATCGCCGAGGCGGGTGAGAGCGTGGCCGTGTTCGGACACACTCCCCACGACGACGCAGCGCTCTCGGCGGCCGACGTCTCCATCGCGCTCGGCGCAGCTGGCGCCGCCGACGCCGAGCAAGACATCGCGCTCGCCTCCGACGACCTGCGCGACGGAGCGCTGGCGCTGGTCGTGGCGAGGCGCACGCGCGCGGAGGCGCGCATCAGCTTCGGGTTGGCCGCCGTGCCGCCCGCGTTGGGAACGGTGCTGGTCGCGCTCGGGGTGCTGCCGCCAGCGTTCGTGCCGATCGCGTCGTTGCTGGGCGCCGCCGTCGCGGTGATGCACCACAGGGCCGGCGAGCGCCCGCAGGTGGGCGCTGCGGGCTAGCGAGGTCAGCGCTCGCGAGCGCTGAGCCGTCGATCCAACGCCAACATCAACAGCGGCAGCAGCAGCGCGAGCACGATCGAGGTGAGCCCCACGCGATGGACGTGCAAGAGCTCGTTGTTGGCGCCCGCCGAGAGCAACCGCGCAGAGACGACCGCGGCGATCGCGCTCGCCGCGTGCTGCACGGCGCTCTGGGCGGACTGAAAGCGGGCGCGCTCATGCGGCTCGGGCACACGTGACGCGAGGGTGTTGTAAGCCACCGCGCGCATGCCCATCGCCACGAAGAACCCGGTGGACACCGCGAGCACGGGGATGGTCGTCGAGGCCTCCACGAACCACACGAACACGACCGTGACCATGCCAGCAGTGCCGAACGCCGCCACCTTGGAGGATCCGAAGCGGTCGACCAGCGGGCCCGTGAGGCGCGCCGTCACCAGGCTCGCTGCCCCCCCGAGCAGATACAGGACGTCCAACCGCGCCGGCGGAAATCCGAGATTGAACTGCACGAAGGCGGCGATGTTGGGGATGACGATGAACCCGGCCATCATCGTCACGGCCGTCATCGTCAGCGACAGCAACACGACAGGCTTCCTGAGCAAGGTGAGCAGCGCGGACAGCGCGCTGCCCTCCAGCGGTTTGTCCAAATGAGCGCGCAGCGGCGGCAACACGCGCAAGCTGGCGACGGCAGCGCCCACCACGAGCAGCGCGACGCCGAAGAACGGCGTGCGCCAGCTACCGAGCCGCGCCAGCGTGAGGCCGGCTGGAACCCCGAGCACCGACGCCACCGCGAAGCCGCCCATCACGATGCCCATCCCCCAGCCGCGCCGCGCTGCCGGAATGGCGTCGCTCACGATCGCAAACGCCAGACTGGTAGCTGGCCCGCCAAAGAAGCCCGCGACCACGCGCGCGAGCACCAAGCTGGTGAGCCCAGTCGCAAAGCCTCCGAGCGCGGTGCCAAGCGCCAGCCCCAGCAGGCACACGAACAGCGCGGTGCGCCGATCGAAGCGCTCCAGGTAGAGCGAGCCCAGCACGCCGGTCACGCTGGCTGCAGCGGTGTAGCTGCCCACCACGAGCGGCAGATCCGAGGTGCGCACCCCCAGATCTTCGGCGAACGCCGGACCCAGCGGGTTCACCATCATGAAGTCGAGCACGTTCGCGAACTGCACCCCCGCCATCAGGTAGGCGATGTTCCGCTCCGCGCGGCTCGGTGCCGCAACGACAGAGCCTGCCTCTGGCTGCGCATGGGAAGGCTCGTCCAAGCTGCGACATCTCACCCTCCCTGGTGTGCCGAATCAAACAAACAATCCTTCGCCGTCTGTTCCTCGCCCGCCGCCCAGCACCGGGCGCTCGCCGTACCTTGACGCAACGTCACCGGCGCGTAGCGTGTCTGCGCATGGGTCGCGCCTCCACGAACCAAGTCGCCGCGCGGGAGCACAGGCCGGACGCAGCATCGCGCGCCCGGCTGCGCGAGCGGCTCGACGCGTACATGCTGAAGAAGAAGCTGCGCTCGACTGCGCAGCGCCGCCTGATCGTGGAGATGTTCTTCGATGGCGGCGCACACGTGACGATCGAGGATCTGCTGGCAGAGGTGCGCGGCCGTGACCGCGGCATCGGCTACGCCACCGTGTACCGCACCCTGAAGCTTTTGGCCGAGTCGGGTGTCGCCTCGGAGCGGCGCTTCGGGGACGGACTGTCACGCTACGAGCTGGCCGACGACGACGACCACCACGACCACCTGATCTGCACCTCTTGCGGCAGCATCACCGAGTTCGAAGAGCCCAAGATCGAGCGCTTGCAGGACACCGTCGCAGAGAAGCATGGCTTCCGCGTGACCTCGCACAAGCACGAGATGTACGGCATCTGTCGCAGCTGCCAGGCCAAAGAGCGGCGCTCCTGAGCCCGCCTCGCCGCTGAACGGACGGTCCCGGCCCCGAAAGTCGACACCACCGCGGCTTCCGCCGACAATGACGGGATGCAACCTGCGCCCGAGAGGGACGAGCGCGAAGCCCGCTTCGGCGAGGTCTTCCCCAGCGCCAAGCGGCTGATTCTGGAGGAGTGGCCAACGCTCGATCGAGACGCGCTCGACGCGACGAAAGGCGAGCTCGATCCGCTGGTGACGCTGGTGGCGGCGCATGCCGATCGCACCAAGGTCGTGACTCGCAAGCTGCTGCTCGAGCTGTTCGATCTCGCGCAGCGCGAGCGCAGCAGCGCCGCCACGAATGGCAAGGCACACGCCGCGGAGCGACCCAAGATCGAGCTACCGCCGATGGACGATGTGATCGCAGCCATTCGCAGGCTCGAGACGTTCGCCGCCGACGAAGCCAAACGCGTTTCGGACCAGGTGGTGCCCGCAGCGGAGACGCGGGTGAAAAAGAACATCTGGATCAGCCTGGCCTTCGCGCTGGGCCTGGGCTTGATCCTGGGGTTGTGGCTGAACGGCGGCAGGCGCCGATGAGCGACGGCGACGACGGCACGGGCCTCACGGCGCGGCTCACCCGCGCGCTCGGCGAAATCGCGTCGCTCCACGCAGAGCGGGCGAAGGACGAGGCCGGCCGTGATCTGCTTCGGCTCGCGACGGGTGCGCTTTTGTTGGTCCTCGCGGCGGCGCTCGCCTTCGCGCTCGTGTTGCTGTTGGACGCGGCCGCCGTGCTGGCGTTGATCGAGGGCGGCCGGATGGGCGCGACGCAAGCGTTGTTGGCTGTGGCAGGCGCCAACGCCGCCCTGGCCGCCCTGGCGCTGTTCGTCGGCCGCGCCCGCATGCGCGCGCCGGTGCTGACAGAGACGCGGGCGACGCTCAAGCGCGCCGCGCTGGTGATCCGCGGGTCGTAGCTGGTCAGCGTCCGCGCCCAGAGGCAGCCGCCGCCGCGTCGGTGAGCGCCGCGGCCGTGGCGTCCACCAGAGGCATCACGCGCGCGTAGTCCATGCGCGTCGGCCCGAGCACTCCGACCGCGCCGGTGGGCTGCCCGTTCTCGAGGTAAGGAGCCACCACCAGGCTGAGCTGACCGTCGCCCAGCTCGCCGGTCTCGCTGCCCACGAACACCGTGACTGCGCCCGCGGAGATGGTCTTGTCGAGCAGCGTGATGATCTCTTCGCGCTCCTGCAGAGCGACGACCAGGCGGCGCAGGCGATCTGCGTCGCCATACTCGGGCATCTCCAACAGCTTCAGCTGCCCCTCGATGCGCACCTCGCTGCGCTCTGCCACCCCGCTGATCGCGCGGTGCGCCAGATCGAAGGCCTTGCGCTTGAGCGCGTCGAGCGCGGTGCGATCGTCGGCCAACCGGCGCGCAAACAGCTCGCGTACCTCGCCCAAGGTGCGGCCCTCGATCACGTCCGACAGCAGATTGTGGATGCGCGTGAGCTCGGCTTCGCCGGACGGGCCGGCAATGCCGTCCAGGCTCACGAAGCGATTCTCGACGGTGCCGTCGTCGAACACGAGCACGGCGAGCAGCTGGCCCGGCCGCGTGTGGATGAAGCGCAGCTGCGACAGCGTGCGACTCCTCGTCTGCCGCGCGACGACGGCGGCTTGGCCACTCAGCTCCGAGAGCAGCTTGCCGCTGTCGCCCAGACGATCGTGGCTGTTGGCGTAGATCTCTGCCACCCGTGAGCGCAGCTCGGCGCGCGCCTCGGGAGCGACCGTGGGCAGATCCACCAACATGTCGATGAACAGTCGGATCGCGCGGTCAGTCGGCGTACGCCCCGCCGAGGTGTGGGGCTGGTGCAACAGCCCAGCTTCGTCCAGATCGGAGAGGACGTTGCGGATCGAGGCGGCGGACAGATCCAGACCGTAACGTTTGGCGAGGGTGCGGCTGCCGACAGGCTCTCCGGTCTCGATGTACTCGGAGACCACAGCCGCCAGGATTCGACGGGCTCGTTGTGAGAGTTGCACGTTCCTCATACTTGCGGGGAAATGCTGGCTGGTCAACCGCGAGGCCGCCCGGCTCCGGCAGGCGGGTTGCGTGCTCCCGCAGATCTGTTCGTCTGAGTGCTGTGCTTGGGGTAGGAACTCGCAACATGAGGTGGCTCGCACTCCTCTCGCTGGTCCCACTGATGGTGGGTCACGACGCCCTGGCGAAACCCGCCAAGAAGCGGCCCAAGCGGCCACGAACGGTCCAGGACCAGGACTTCGCCAGCGCCAAGAGCGCGATGTACGGCGCGCTCTCCGGCGCGGACTGCCTGGCGGAGCTCGGCAAGCGAAAGATCGCCTTCAAGCGCGAAGCCGAGGCCCGGGGCGTGGCGACGCCGGTACGCCTGAGCGGACCGCTCGGCGGCGTCACCTACCGGACCGAGCTCCCACCCAGCCAGCGTCCGACCAGCCCCTACGAGGTGCTCGACTGCCGACTCGTGCTCGCGCTCTCCGACCTGAGCGAACAACTCGTCAAGCGCGACATCGACGAGGTCATCATGTTCTCGATGTGGCGCCCGCCACCCAAATCGTGGCCCAAAGGCAAAGCGGCCACCCGCCACCCTGGCGGGTTGGCCATCGACATCCGCGCGTTCATCAAGAAGCGTACGGGCAAAGAGAAGCCGGTCGACTTGGTCGTGGAGCGCGACTTCCCCCCCGCGCCCAACCAGGACGCCTGCGAGAAGGGGGCACGCGCCAAGGGCAGCGCAGCGGAGCAAGCGCTGCGCGGCATCTTCTGCGACGCGAAGGAGGCTCGCCTGTTCACCTCGATGCTCTCGCCCAACTACGATCACGCCCACAGGAACCACTTCCACTTCGAAATCACGCCGAACGTGACCTGGCGCCTTGCGCTGTAGGGGGGTGTCCCTGGTTCTTGCGCGGTGGTGATCACGACCCTCGCTCACGCTCGCACGTGGAGGTCGTGACGATCAGGGCGACGAGCCACCAGTCTGGTCTCACCCCGCCGCCTCGTTTGGCCGCCTTTCGGGCGGAGTAGCCAGGAGGATCCGCCCGAGCTTCGAGTTGGAATCGTGCCTCGGCGTGGGTTTCGGGGCGGTTGCCGCGTCCTAGCCTCACCAACCAAGCGAGGTCGCGCTACCTTGTCGTCCTTGTCGTCCGCCCGAACCGCCTCCGCCGCCGGCTACGCGCGCACCGCGCTCTGTCTCTCCCTGCTCGGGCTCACACCCTCGAGCAGCGGGTGCGCCGGGATCATCAACCGCGACCCCAACTTGCGCTGGTGGGCGTTCAAGACCTATGGGGTCGAGCGGATCTGCCCGGAGATCCTCAAGGCCAGCGTGCCCCTCAAGCTGTCCGGCGACGGCAGCCCCACCATCGGGCGCTACTTCCCGAGCTCGTGCACCACCTCGGTGAACGAGACCAACCGCACGGTCGTGGTCAACATCCAGGGCAGCGGCTACGCCTACCTCACCACCGCCAAGCGCCTCGGCTTCACGCTGAACGTCGCGCCCGAGTACGCGTTCGACTTCTTCATGCACGAGGACGGCAACTGGGTGTGGGGCAAGCTCAACCGCGTCGCGGGCGGCCCCGACTTCCGCGTGCGCAACGCCGAGAACAAGGTCATCGATCTCGCGACCGGGCTGACTCCGGCGGGCGGCGCGGCGAACCTGTTCGGCGGCCAAGTGGTGTCGGGATTTCTCGCGCGCGGCTTCACCGTGGTCGAGTCCGACGAGGGCAAGGAGTTCGCGCTCGGCATCTTGCCGCCCGGCAAGAAGCCGTTTCGACCCATCGAGGTGGACGACGACGACGAGGCGTACACCTTCGCCAACGAGACGGCCGACATCTACAGTAACCAGATCGATTTCTTGGGCCCGTTCGAGGTCGCCGATGACGACCAGCAGATCAGCATCAAGGGCACGCTGTCTGGTGGCGCGGTGGACATGGTGGTGGTGCCGAAGCTCACGGGCGACATGTGGCGCGTGAGCCACGAGTCAGGTGCGCCTGTCAGTGCCCCGCCCACCGCGGTGATCACCGGCGCGATGGTGCAGCCGGGGCCCTTCCAGAAGAAGTTCGACGTGAAGCCAGGCCTCTACTACGTGGTGGTCGACAACAGCAGCGCGATTGGGCAGGCCAACCCGCCGCTGACGCTGCCGAACCCGCTGTTCGACGCGTCGGTGCGGCTCACTTACCTGGCCCAGCTGATCGAGGACTGAGGCGCAGGCTCGCCGCTAGATCTTGAAAGTCCTTGGGCGGCGCCACGCTGAACGAGAGCCGCTCCTCTGACTCCGGGTGGTCGAAGGCGAGCTCGGCGGCGTGCAACATGGTGCGTGGAGCGGCGATGCGCTCACCCGTGTAACGGCGGATGTAGACCTTCTCGCCGACCAGCGGGTGACCAGCTTCTGCCAGGTGGATGCGGATCTGGTGCGTGCGACCGGTCTCGAGCTCACACGCGACCAGCGTCGCGCCTCGAAGGCGCTCGATGGGCTTGACGTGCGTGATCGCCAGCTGCCCCTCTCGCTTGTTGCCCCGCGCCGACCCTCGCAGCCCGTCTCCGCGATCCTCGATCAAATACGAACGGAAGGTCTTGGGCTCGTTGATCACGCCGTGCACCAGCGCGAAGTACCGCCGGTCGGGCGCGTGCTCACGGAACTGCTGCGCCAGGTGCTTCTTGGCCAGCAGCGTGCGCGCAAAGACCATGACCCCGCTGGTCTCCTTGTCCAAGCGGTGAACGACTCCCAGTGGCGCCCGACCGCGCGGCAGCTTCAATTGTTCCAGCTTGCGAGCGAGAATCTCGCGCACCAGCGCGTCGAAGGTGAGCCGCGCTTGATCCGGCGTCTCGTCCCCGAAGGGCACGGTGCTGAGGCCGCTCGGCTTCACCACCACCACCACTTGCGCGTCGAGGTGAACGATCGCGTCACGCTCGAGCGCCTCGCGCCGCCTGACGTGTGGCCGAGGGGCGTTGGGGACGAGTCGAAGCGCCACGCCGCTCGCCACGAGCGCCTCGGGATCCGTGGCGACCTGGTCCGCCACGAAGATTTTTCCCGACCGAATGGCCGAGCGTGCAGCCTCCCAGGACAGACCGAGCTGCTCGCGAACCGCCCGATCGAGCTTGCGTTGCGGGGCTCGCATGAGTGTGACCCTAGTCGAGCCGCGCGCCGGCCACACTGACCATTCGTAGAGCGCGCGTGGCCCTTATGTTGACATGACCTCCCCAAGGACCGGATGATTCACCCCCCCGGCTGCGCAGACGTTGGATCGCAGCAGCCAGCCGTTACCCCGTCCTGAAGGAGCCAAAGTGGCCACCATCCTCGCCGTCGACGACAGCGTGACCATGCGAAAGATCCTCGAGATCACTTTCGCAGGCACCGATTTCCAGCTGGTGGCAGTCGCCAGCGGAGACGAAGCCGCAGCCAAGCTCCGAGGCGGCGGGATTGGCGTCGTGATCTGTGACAACTCCCTCGACGGCGACGGCTACGAGGTCGCCAAGCAGCTCAAGGCCACCGCGCCCTCGGTCCCGTTGTTGTTCTTGTCCTCGCGTCAGAACCCGTTCGACGCCGGCAAGGGCTCGGCTGCACGAGTCGACGATCACATCGACAAGCCGTTCGACTCGCAGCAGCTGATCGATCGGGTGAACAAGCTCGCGTCCGGCGGCGTGGGCGCAGCTGCGTCGGCTCCTGCGCCCGCGGCTTCCGCTCCCGCGCCTGCGGCTGCGGCCGCGGTGCCCGCCAAGGGTCGCACCGTGTACGGCACGGGCTCCCCGAACCCGGTCGTGCCTGCCCAGAAGCCGGCCGGCTTCGGTGCTGGCGGCCTGGGTGCGAAACCGGCGGCTTCCCCCGCGCCGGCGCCCTCTCCGGCACCTGCCGCTCGGCCGGTCGCCGCTGCTCCCGCACCCGCCGCTCGGCCCGCCGCCGCCGCGGCGCCCGCCGCGGCCATGAGCGCCGCCGTGGGCGCGGCCAACGGGCAGCTCGCCGCCAAGGCGGGAGAGCTCGGCCTCTCGCCACAACAGGCAGACGCGATCCTGGCCCTGTCACGCGATCTGATTGAGCGCGTGGTGTGGGAAGTGGTTCCGGTGCTGGCAGAAGCGTTGATCAAAGAAGAGATCGGCCGGCTGACCAAGTAAGAGCGAGCTTTGTGCTCGAAAGGGCACGCGAGTGGCGGTAGGAACGGGGACCCCGAGACGTCGGTCCCCTCATGACTCAACCTGCCGATTCCGAATCATCCGACCGCCCCCTGTCCAAAGGTTACGAGCCGCAGGAGGTCGAGGCTCGCTGGGCGGCGCGCTGGATCGAGCTGGGCGTGTTCTCCGCGAGTGACGCGCTCCCGGACGCGCGCCCGCGCTACGTGCTGCCGATGCCGCCGCCCAACGTCACGGGCTCGCTGCACATGGGCCACGCCCTCACCTGCACGCTGGAGGACATCCTCACGCGCTACCACCGCATGGCCGGTTATTGCACGCTGTGGCAGCCGGGCATCGATCACGCCGGCATCGCCACGCAGACGGTGGTGGAGCGGCAGCTCAAGCGCGAGGGTAAGTCGCGCCACGATCTCGGGCGCGAGGCCTTCGTCGAGCGAGTGTGGCAGTGGAAGGCCGAGAGTGGTGGTCGCATCGCGCTGCAGCAGCGCACGCTCGGGGTGAGCGCCGATTGGCCCCGCTCCAAGTTCACGATGGATCCCGAGCTCAGCGTGGCCGTGCGCGAGGCGTTTTGTCGCCTGTACGAGGAGGGCCTCATCTACCGCGACACGCGCCTGGTGCACTGGGACTGCGAAGCACAGACGGTGCTCTCGAACCTGGAGGTGGAGAACGAGCCGGCACAAGGTGAGCTGTTCATGTTCGCCTACGCCGTCAGCGGCAGTCAGGGTGGCGAGGGCAGCGAGCTCGTGGTGGCCACCACCCGCCCCGAGACGATGCTCGGCGACACGGCCGTGGCCGTTCACCCGGACGACCCGCGCTACACGCACTTGCACGGCAAGTTCCTGGACCACCCCTTCGTGGATCGGAAGGTGCCGATCATCACCGACGCCGAGTTGGTGGACATGACGTTCGGCACCGGCGCCGTGAAGGTGACGCCCGCGCACGACTGGAACGACTTCGCGACGGGCAAGCGCCACAAGCTGGAGGAGATCAACATCCTCACGCTCGATGGCAAGCTCAACGATCGCTGCGGCCAGTTCGCTGGATTGGACCGCTTCGTGGCCCGCAAGGCGGTGAAGAAGGCGCTCGACGAGCGCGGTCTGGCGCGGGGCGCCAAGCAGCACGAGCTGGTGCTACCCAAGAGCGAGCGCAGCGGATCCATCGTCGAGCCGATGATCAGCACGCAGTGGTTCGTGCGCATGAAGCCGCTGGCCGAGCCCGCGCTGGCCGCGGTGCGCACGGGCGAGACGAAGATCATCCCCGAAGAATGGACCAAGACCTACGAGCACTGGATGACCAACATCCTGGATTGGTGCATCTCGCGCCAGCTCTGGTGGGGCCACCGCGTGCCCGCATTCTATTGCGGGGATTGCCAGCACGTGACGGTGTCGCGACAGGAGTCGGTGGAGAGCTGCGAGAAGTGCGGCAGCAAGTCGATCAAGCAGGACGACGACGTGCTCGACACCTGGTTCTCGTCCGCGCTGTGGCCGTTCTCCACCTTGGGCTGGCCCAAGCAGTCCGCTCAACTGGAGAAGTTCTACCCCGCGAGCGACCTCGAGACCGGCTACGACATCCTGTTCTTCTGGGTCGCGCGGATGATGATGATGGGCATCCACTTCATGGGCCGTGCACCCTTCCGCCGCGTGTTGCTCCACGGCCTGGTCGTGGACGAGACGGGCGACAAGATGAGCAAAGTGAAGGGCAACGTGATCGACCCGCTCGATCTCATCGCCGGCGCTCGCTTCGAGGACGTGGTGCAGAAGGCGCTTCCGGGCGCCCCGATCGACGAGGCGCTGAAGAAGTTCAAGAAGGCCTATCCCTCGGCTGCGCAGATGGGGACTGGCTTCCCAGCCTATGGCACCGACGCGCTGCGGTTCACGTTGGCCAGCTACTCGCCACAGTCCAAGCGCATCCCGCTGAGCCCCAAGAAGATCGAGGGCTACCGGCACTTCTGCAACAAGCTGTGGAACGCCACGCGTTTCGCGTTGCCCTACCTCAGCGGCGCGAAGGTCGAGGCCACACCGCCCCCTGCGACCGAGCTCACCACGCGCTGGCTGCTCTCGCGGCTCACCTGCACCACAGAGCTGGTGAAGGGCGGCATCGACGACTTCCGACTCGATGACAGCACCCAGGCGCTCTACCGCTTCGTGTGGAACGAGCTCTGCGACTGGTATCTCGAGCTGTGCAAGCCGGTGTTCGCGGCCGGGCAAGCCAGCAACGCAAGCGAGGCGGCGGTCGCGCGGGCCGCCGAATATCGCGACGTGCTGGCCTTCGTGCTCGAGTCGAGCCTGCGCCTCTTGCACCCGTTCATCCCGTTCATCACCGACGAGCTTTGGCAGCTCGTGCCCCGACCCGAGGGCTCCCCGGTGTCGCTGTGCGTGGCGACCTTCCCCACGCCTGCTTGCGCCGACCCAAGCGCCGAGCGGGAAATGGAGTTGCTGATGGCGGCGATCGGCGCCGCACGTTCGGTGCGCAGTGAGCACGAAGTGCACCCGGCCGCAGAGGTGGAGCTCACCTTCCGCGCCGATGACCCCGCGACGCGCGCACTGCTCGGGCGAGAGCTCACCGCCATCCGCACGCTCGTGAAGACCAAGGGCGATCCGATCATCGCGGAGAAGGGTGCCCCGAGGCCCAAGGGCGCCGTGATGAGCGCCACCGGCAGCGTGGACGTGCTCGTGTCGTTGATGGGCCTGGTGGACGGCGACAAGGAGGCCAAGCGCGTCGAGCGCGAGCTCGCCAAGGTGGACAAGGACGTCGCCGCGATCGAGAAGAAGCTGGCGCTGCCCTCCTTCGCGGAGAAGGCACCACCCGAGGTGGTCGCCGAGGCCAAGCAGCAGATCATCGAGCTCAAACGCCGGCGGGAGGCGCTCGATGAAGCGCGCGCGATCGCGGCCGAGCTCGGGCCCAAGAACGGCGAGCGGTGAACCAGCCGGAGGAGCCGGCTGGCTCCGACGACGACGAACCTCCTCTCGTTCCGCGGGGCAACCCGCTGCGCTGGCGCTCGGGGCTTTCGATCTGCGCGGCCGGCCTCGGCCTGGGCTTGCTGACGGTGATGGCCCGCGGCGGGCCTCGCGGCGGGGTGGTGTTCGGCTTCGCAGCCGCACTGCTGGTGGCGGTCGGGGTGCTCAGGTGGCTGGGCACTTTCGACGATGCCGCGAGTGACCCGCCGCTCATGGCCAACGAGCTGCTGCCACCCGCGGCGCTCGCCGGCACTGGCGTGCTCGCGACGTACCTGGGGCTTCGCGCAGCCGTCGCGGGTGAGCTCGGACCTTGGGGGGCCGGCTTCGTGGTCACGGGCGGGTTCCTGCTCGCACTGTCGGGCCTGGGCATGGCGGTGGACAGATTGGGTCAAGCCCCGTCCCGTCGTCCGTTCTACCGACGCGAGGGCTTCTGGCTCCTCTGCTTCGCGACCGTCGTCTTGTTGCCTCGCCTGGGGTCGCACGGGCTGACGGATCCTTGGGAGACACACTACGGAGAAGTGGCTCGTGAGATCTTGGCGCGACGCGACTGGATCTCGCTGTGGTGGGCGCACGAGGAGTGGTTCTGGTCGAAGCCCATCTTGGGCTTTTGGATGCAAGCACTGGCGATGGCTGCGCTCGGCGTGCGCTACGAGCCCGGAGAGATGTTGGCTGCCGCGCAGCGCGGGCTCACTCCAGCGCCAGAGTGGGCCGTGCGCTTTCCCACCTTCTTGGTCACGATCGCCGCGACCTACGTGCTCTACCGCGGGGTAGCCGCTCACTTCGGGCGACGGGCGGGGCTCCTCGGCGGCGTGGTGCTGACCACCATGCCTCAGTGGTTCTTGCTCTCCCATCAAACCATGACGGACATGCCGTTCGTGGCTGGCATCAGCGCCTGCCTCGGCTTCTTCCTTTGGGCGCTCGCGACGGATCCGGAAGCAGTGGTGCGAGCCCGCCGCCTGGCTGTTGGATCTTTTCAGGTGTCGGTGTCGCTGCATCAGCTGCTGCTGGCTGCGGTGGTCCTCTTGGTCGTGCCACAGATCGTGTACTTGGTCGGCCGCAACGTCGCCCTCAACTTCGATCCCGTCGTCGGGCTCCGGGTACCTCCCGTGCGTTGGGTCGAGGATACCGTCAGCTTTGGATCGGGCGGCGGCGTGTGTGGGAGCCTGCCTGGCAACAAGCCGTGCTCCACGTTGCGCGCGTCGTTCCCCGGTTTCTCACCTGCGTTGCAGGCGCTGCTGTGGGCACAGGCCCTGGCCCTTTTTCTCTACCTCGAGTGGGGCGAGCGCCGAGCGCAGCGGCTTTTGTTCGTGGCAGCCTTCGTGTGCGCGGCGCTCGCGACGTTGGCCAAGGGCCCAGCAGGTGCGGTGCTTCCCGCGCTCGCCATCGTTGGGTTCTTGGTGATCACGCGACGCGCTGACGTCCTTGGTCGGATGGAGATCGCGGCCGGCTGCGCCGCGTTCGGGGCCATCTCTCTGCCCTGGTTCGTCGCCATGTTCGGGCGGCACGGGCCAGGCTTCGTCGACCGCTTGATCTTCCACGACATGGTCAAGCGCGCGTTCGACCACGTGCACGACACCAACCAAGGCAGCGACGTGAGCTTCCGGTACTACTTGTGGCAGCTGGGGTACGCGACATTCCCGTGGGTCGGGTTGGCGCCAGCTGCGGTGCTGCGCTTCGCGCGCAGCCCGCGCGAGGAGCGCGCCAGCGGTGCGGCGAGCCTGCTCGTAGCGTGGTTCGTGCTGACGTTCGTCCTGTTCGCCTACATGCAGACCAAGTTTCACCACTACATCTTCCCGGCGGTGCCTCCGCTCGCGATGTTGGTCGGCGTGCTCCTCGATCGGCTCTGGACGCCGCCGCGAACACACGAGGGCGAGCGAGACGAGGCGTTCGTGGCCGCCACCTCGATCGCCGGCGCATCGCTGGCGTTGCTCGTCCTTCGTGACCTGGCGCTGGCCCGCCCGGATCAGCCGAGCGACGCGCGGCTCTTTCACCTGGTCTCGTACAACTACGCCCGCGAGTGGCCCGACCACGTGACGTTCGCTGGCTGGTTCTGGGCCTTCGGCGCGGCCGCCAGCGTGGCGCTCCTTTCGCTCGGGTGGCATCGGATCAGGAGGGCTGGCGTGGTGGCGGTGGCGGGTGTAGCGACGCTGTTCGCCGCGTTCGCCCTCAACGTCTACTTCCCCGCGCTGTCACCTCACTTTGGCCAGCGTGAGACCACGTTGGCCTACGTGCTGGCCTCGAGGTCGGAGCCAGGCCCGCTCGTGGCGTACCAGATGAACTGGAAGGGCGAGAATTTCTACACGGGCAACCAGGTTGCGGCCTTCGTCGAGAGCGGCAAGGGCTTTCGCGACTGGTTGCAGCAACGCCGAAAGCGCGGCGACAAGACCTTCTACCTCATCTTGCTGGAGAGCCGCCTGGGCGCGCTGCAGAACGAGCTCGGGGAGGATGCCACCGTCGAGCGGCTCACCACTCCGCTGGAGAACAACAAGTTCGCGCTCGTACGCGCTCGCTTCCCCTGACCAGGCGCGTCGATAGGCCGCTGCAGGTCATCGCCCCGTTCCGTGGAGGGCCGCGCAGCGCTCGCGCGAGGCTCTGCGTCAAGCTGTGCCGCTGCCGAACGCGTGCGGCGTGCCAGTTGGCAAGTGAAAGGCCCCCTGCGAGCTGTTTGTTCAGACGATTCAACCGGCAAGCCGGTTGAATTCGGCCGGCATGAAGCGTGCTGGAGGAGAGCGGCGACGTGTGCCTTGCGCGCGTCGCCAGGAGGCCTCCGTGCACCACCCCACTGCGCTCTTGTTGGCGCTGCCACTGTTGGCAACGCTCATGGCCGACTTCCGCGAGGCACACGCCTGCGGGGGCTGCTTTCACCCGCCGGAGCCGCAGTCCCGCGGCACACAAGTCACTGGCCACAGGATGATCCTGAGCATCTCGAAGGATCAAACCACGCTCTATGACCAGATCGAGTACGTCGGGGCTCCTGAAGACTTCGCTTGGGTGCTCCCGATTCGCGGTCAGGTCGAGGTCGGCTTGTCGTCGGACGCGCTGTTCTCGCTGCTCGAGCAGCGGACGGCAGTCACCATCAACGCGCCAGCGCCCAACTGCCCCGTGCAGCCCCAGTGCGACTTCGGCTCGGGCGGCTCGGTAGGAACTGGCGGATCCTCGAACGGAGGGTCCGGAAGCGGGGTGGGAGGTGGAGGAGGAGCGGCCCCTGGGGTCGAGATCCTCGCGGAGCAGACGGTCGGGCCGTACGAGACCGTGCAGCTGTCGGCGACGGATCCTGCGGCGCTCAACGATTGGCTGACCGCGCACGACTACGCCATCCCGGCAGACGTGCAGCCCGTGATCGACCAATACGTGCTCGACGGCATGGACTTCTTGGCCATGCGTCTGGCACCGGGCGCCAACGTACAGTCGATGCGCCCGGTGCGCGTGACCACACCCGGCGCCGGCCCCGTGTTGCCTCTGCGCATGGTGGCGGCGGGCACTGGCGCGACGACCAGCGTGACGTTGTGGGTGATCGCGGAGGGCCGCTACGAGCCCCAGAACTTCCCGAGCTTCCTGATCAGCAGCGACGATTTGGTGTGGAACTGGGACACCTCGCGCAGCAACTACGCCGAGCTCAAGCAGGCCGGCTTCGACGCTGGCGACGGATCCAGCTGGTTGGTCGACTGGAGCAAGAGCGTCGCTGGCATGGTCTGGCTCCACGACTTGGTCGAGCTCGCGGAGCAGGCTCCCAGCCAGAGCGGCTATGCGAACGACGACGGAAGCGGAGCCGCGGAGAACGCGCAAGCAGACATCGACGCGTTGACCTTCGGTCTCTCCAGCAAGTGGATGACCCGCATGAGCGCCGAGCTGCCTCGGACGGCGCTCGGCGCGGATCTGATCCTGCGCGCTACGTTGGGCCAAGTCGCCATCCCCAGCACGTTCAACCTCACGAACAGCGTTGGCACGCCGCCGTGTCCCCCCGTGTTCGAGTGCAACGGCGACGGCGGGGCCAACACGCAGGGAAGCAGCACCGACGCAGGCTGTGACTGCGTCACTGGCAGCTCCCCTATGCGCGGAGACCGGGCTCTCTGGGCCGCAGTGGCGCTCGCCTCGCTCGGGCTCTGGCGCCGCCGTCGCGTGGGCCGCGCGACCCATGAATCGACGTGAACCGCAGTCGGCGGACCGTGCCACGTGGCGGCGTCCTGTTCGATGCTCACGGTGGGGATGCGGCGCGTGTTCTCGACTGCCTTTGTCGGGCGCGAGCTCGCGCCAGAGTTCGCGCTCGTACGCGCTCGCTTTCCCTGACCGCACACTCGCAACCCCCCATGGGGGGCGAGGGGCCTCGTCAGCTCCGTTCCACGCGTGTGCGCACGTGCGCCTCGACCGCGTCGAGCAGCGCCGGGACCGTCGCCTTCTCCGCTTGCACCTGCACCTGCAGCCCAAGTGCGTGTGCCTCCTCGGTCGTCACGGGTCCGATGCTCGCCAGCGTCACGCCTTGCAGTCGCTCCACCTGGCCATCCAACAACTCCACCAGGGAGCGCACCATCGATCCGGACAGCAGCAACACCACGTCGATCTCGCCGCGCTCGAGCCAGGCAACGAGGCGCTCACGGTGCTCGCTGCCCGTCGGCACGGTGCGGTAGAGCGCCACCACGTCCACCTCGATGCCTGCGGCCCGCAAGGCTGCCGGGAGCACGTCGCGAGCGACCTCGGCCCGCGGCAACAGGACCCGACTTGTACGGGTCGCAGGTGCTCGGCTTGACAGGTCGCTCAGGAGCGCGCTGACCAAGCCTTCCGCCCTGGCCTCTGCAGGTTGCACGTCGGCGCGAAGGCCCCGCTGCGCGAGCGCTTGTGCTGTCGCCTCTCCGACCGCCGCGATGCGTGCGCTCCCAAACGCGCGAGCGTCGAGCCGCGCCGCCTCCAGCTGCTGGAAGAAACGTTGCACGGCGTTGTCGCTCGTGAAGACCACCAGGTCGTACGCCGACAGCTGGTTCAGCGCGTCGTCCAGCGCGGCGGTGCTTGGCAACGGCTCGATTCGGAGCAAAGGCAGCTCGCGTGCGTCCCCGCCACGTTCCCGGATCGCTCGCGAGGTCTTCTGTGCCTGACGTTCCGTGCGTGGCACCAAGATGCGCACACCAAACAATGGCTTCGACTCGAACCAGCTCAAGGTGGCGCGCAAGCTGACGACCTGTCCGATCACGGCCAGCGCTGGCGTGCCAAGTGTTGCAAGCTCGACCTGCTCCGCGATGGTTGCCAAGTTGCCCACCACCACACGCTGGCGAGGAAGAGAGCCGGCTTCGATCACGGCGACCGGTGTGTCGGGGGGTCGTGCGCCTACCTCGAGCAACTGCTGGGTCAGCGTCCGGAGGCGTTTGAGCCCCATCAGCACCACGATCGTGCCCTTGTGGGCGGCCAGCTCGCGCATGTCGAACGCCTGGCGTTGCTTGTCGGTGCCGCTCAAGAACACCACGCTCGACGCGAGATCGCGATGGGTCAGGCTGATGCCGGCATAGGCTGGTACGGCCAAGGCGGAGGACACGCCAGGAACCACCTCGAACGGCACCCCCGCCGCACGCAGCGCTTCGGCCTCTTCCGAGCCGCGTCCAAACAGGAAGGGATCGCCTCCCTTCAGGCGAACCACCGATCGCCCAGAACGCGCCAACCCGATGAGTTTTTGGTCAATCTGAGTCTGTTTGAGCTGCTTATTGACCAGGTCTGTGCCACGTTTGCCGACGTACTCGGCGGTGCCTGTCGCCAGGCGCACCACTTCTTCGTCGACTAACTCATCGTGGAGCACCACGTCTGCGCTCGCCAACAGCTCGGCTGCGCGCAGGGTGAGGAGCCCCGGATCGCCAGGCCCTGCCCCCACGAGATAGACTGTGCCAGGTCGGGCGGCGCTCACGAGCCCCTGCCCAAGCGGGACACTTGACAAGTCCCCGCTCCTTCGTCATAAGCGCCGAGTTTGAGAGGGTTGGGGGCGTGCAGACCATGCCGGTGAAGCTGAAAAACGGTGGTCTCCAAGAGGGTGGCGCCGACCGCTGGTACGTGACCGACGGCATGAACGCCGTGGGGCCAGTGCAGCGTACCTTGCTCGTCCGCGGCATCGAGGCGGGCCGCGTTCCGCTCGACAGCTTCGTGCGCCACGAGGGTTGGAAAGTGTGGCGCCCGCTCGCAGACTTCGCCGAATCGGACGGGGTGCCTTCTGCGATTCCGACGATGCCGCATCCGCTCTCCTCCCTGCTCGAGCACGAGCGAGCCATCGCGGACGGCTCGCTGAACGACTCGGGAGAATACCCCGACCGAGCCACGATCGAAGTCCGCAGCGAAGGAGCCCCCTCCACCGACCACCTGCCGGTCATCATCGAAGAGGCTTCGGTCGAGGTACCGACACAGGTCTCGCGTGACCTGCTGGGCGGAGACCGGCCCACGCTGGCGTCCTATCTCGAAGATGAGGAGACGAAGGTCCCGCTGCCGCCGCGCAGCCCCAGCGCTGCAGCGAAGCCGTCGGCCGAGCGGGTGGGATCGTCGCCCTTGGTCAACGACGACGAGGACGGAGACGAAGGCAAGACCTCGCCCAGCGTCCGTCCCCCTCGACCAGTCTCCCCCTCCAAGCTGAAGATCGAAGGGCTCGAGAGCGCGGCTGACCTCTCCGATGGATTGCTGCTCCTGCTCAACGCAGCGGTGCTCCACACCCGAGCCGAAGCCGGCCTCTTGCACCGCATGTCGGACGACGGCTCCACTGTCGTTTGCGCCAACGGACCCAACATGGTCGAGGCGTTGGGCCTCCGGACGCGCCTGCTCGACCCTGCGTTGGTGGCCGCTGCAGGCGGGAGCGCGATCGTGGCAGAGACAGCCCCGGGCCCGGCCGGAGAAGCCACCCTCAATCGTCTTCGCAAGATGGGTCTCGACGCGGAGGGGGCGGCGATGCTGCCTATTCGGCCCAAAGGTCGCCTCTTGGGCTTCATGGAGATCGGCAAGGCTCAACGCTTCACGTTCCAGGAGCTCGCAGTGGCCGAGGCCCTGGTCGAGTCCTTCGTGCTGAAGGCTGAAGCGAGCGGCTGGGCGCCCTGACACGCGCTACCCTGCGTCCCATGTTTCCGAACACTCGCCCTCGTCGTCTGCGCCGCAGCGAGGGGCTGCGCCGGCTCGTGCGAGAGACTGCACTCGCACCCTCGGACATGATCTGGCCGCTGTTCTTCAGCGAAGCATTGGACGAGGCCCGCCCCGTGTCGACGATGCCGGGCGTGGACCAGCTGCCGGTGAAGGCGGCAGCCGACCACGCACGCCTGGCTCGCGATTTGGGCCTGGGTGGCGTGATCCTGTTTGGTCTTCCCAAAGTCAAAGATCCTCGCGGTGAGGGCGCATGTGACCCGAACGGTCCGGTGCCTCGCGCGATCGCTGCGATGAAGGACGCAGCGCCGGAGCTGATCGTGATCACCGACACGTGTGTGGACGAGTACACGGATCACGGGCATTGCGGCGTCCTGACGCGGGACGCTCGCGGCGAGATGGTGGTCGACAACGACGCCACGCTCGAGATCCTCGCGCGGTCGGCGCTCACTCAGGCCAAGGCAGGCGCCGACGTGGTGGCGCCCAGCGACATGATGGATGGCAGGGTGGGCGCGATTCGCGCGGCGCTCGACCAGGGCGGCTGCTCTGACGTAGCGATCCTGTCGTACGCGGTGAAGTACGCGTCGGCGTTCTACGGCCCGTTCCGCGACGCAGCTGACTGCGCCCCCAAATTCGGCGACCGCTCGTCGTACCAGATGGACCCGGGCAACATGCGCGAGGCGCTGCGCGAGCTCGCTCTAGACGAGCAGGAAGGCGCCGACATGGTCATGGTCAAACCTGCGCTGTCGTATCTCGATGTGGTCGCGCGCGTGCGCGACGCCAGCGTGCTTCCGCTGGGCGCGTACAACGTGAGCGGCGAGTACGCCATGATCAAGGCCGCGGCCAAAGCCGGGATGCTCGACGAACGGCGTGCGATCCTGGAGGCGTTGTTGTCGATCCGCCGAGCGGGCGCGGACTTCATCCTCACTTACCACGCCGTGGAAGCTGCGCGATGGTTGGGCGCCTGAGCCGTCGCCTCCGCGCCGCAGCGGCGTTGCTGCTCGCGCTGACGACCTCCGCCACGTTCTGGGGCTGCGACGTGATCACCGGCGGCTGCGGGGACGAGCTCGACGACGAGCAACCCGTATCACACACCGAGGGCGACACGGATGGCGGGATCTACCGCTCTTCTTCCTGGCGAGCAGAGGACTGGGTGGACTTCCCCCCCGGCATCACCGTGCGCTTCGAGCACGGCTTGGGTCGGGAGCCGCGCGCGTGGCAAGCCTACGTCGCGACCGAGCGCGAAGGAGATGGCTCCAACCTCGTGCTGGCTTCTGGCAGCGAGGCCGAGCTGGTCTCGATCGACGCCGAGGCAGTGACGATCCGCAACGCCACGTGCGTGGACTTCTTCGTCGTGCTGGTGGCGATGTCAGCCAGCGACTGACGTCGCCTGGCCGCGCTCGCGATGCTGACCCGCGAGCCGGTCACGCGCGAACTGCAGCTCGTGCAGGCGCGCATAGATCCCGCCCCGATCCATCAGCTCCTGGTGTGTGCCTTGCTCGGCGACCCGCCCTTTGTGAAACACGACGATACGATCCGCCGCGCGAATGGTGGAGAGCCGGTGCGCAATCACCAGCGCCGTGCGACCGGCCAGCGCTGCGTCGACCGCGCGCTGCAACCGTGACTCCGTCTCGCTGTCGACGTTGGCCGTCGCCTCGTCCAGCACCAAGATGTCCGGGTCTCGGTAGATCGCGCGCGCGAACGCGATCAACTGGCGCTCGCCGGCCGAGAAGTTCGTGCCGCGCTCACGGACGAGCGCGTCGAGCCCGCCCTCGCGGCGCTCGAACAGCTCGAGCGCGTCGATGCGCTCGAGCGCGCGACGAACTCGCGCCTTGTCGACCTCCTGCTCGCCCGCGGCGACGTTCGAGGCCACCGTGCCTGGAAAGAGGAATACATCCTGCGGCACGACCGCGAAGTGGCTGCGCAGCTCGGCCGCGGGCCAATCGACGACATTCTTGCCGAACACTTTGACCTCACCGGTCTCGACTTCGTACAGGCGGAGGAACAGCGACGCGACCGTGCTCTTCCCCGCTCCGGTAGCGCCCACCAACGCGACCCGCTCGCCGCGCGCGACGCTGAAGCTCACGTCACGCAGCGCCAGCACTCCAGGCTTGTACCCGAAGCTGACATCCTCGAGCGCCAGCGCGGGGCCATCTTCACGGATCTGGCTGGGTTCGGCGCGCGTCCGCGTGGGCGCGTCCTCGTCGCGGTTGTCGAGCAGCTCGAACACGCGTTCGGCGCCGGTCATGGCCGACTGCAACAGCGTGTAGCGGGCAGACAAATCGCGGATCGGGAGGAAGAACATGTCGATGTACGCGACGATGGCGAACAACGTCCCGAACGACACTCGTTCGCTCTGCGTGTGGAGGCCGGCGGCCCACAGCGCCGACGCGATGCACAAGCTCGAGATCAATTCGATCGCGGCGTCGAGCGTGGCGTCCCAAATGATGGAGCGGTTGTTCGCGCGCCGGTAAGCCTCGTTGATCTCGTCGAACTCGCGCGCCCCATCGGCTTCGCGTGCGTAGGCCTGCACGATCGACATGCCGCTCACCTGCTCGTTCAGGTACGAGTTCATGCGCGCCGTCTTGGTCCGCACCTCGCGGAACGCCTCACGGATGCGCTTGCGCGTGTAGTTCACTCCGAGCAACACCACCGGCAGAGCCGCGAACGCGATCAGCGACATCTGCACGTCGAGCGAGAGCATCACGATCACGATCACGATCAGGCGGATCAGATCGCCGATCGCGTTGAAGGCACCGGACGCAAACATCTCGCCGATGGCGTCGACGTCGTTGGTCACGCGAGTGACCAGGCGGCCGACCGGTGTGCGATCGAAGAAGGACAGGCTGCGCGAGTGCAGGAACTCGAACACCTTGCGGCGCAGATCGCTCATGGCGCGCGCTCCGGCGATTTGCATCAAGTACATCTGCGGAAAACCGATGCCTTGCTCGAGCACGATCACCAGCACCAACAAGAGCCCCGAGCGGGTGATCGCGTGGGGATCGGTGCCGATGCCGTCCAACCCCGAGCGCATGATCAGCGGCCGCAACAAGGCCAGGCCAGAGGCACACAACAAGAGGGCGATCGACCCAAAGAACAGCCGCCGCTGAGGGGCGAGGAAGGGCCACAAGCGCAGCAGGTTCTTGGCGTCATAGGCCACCAGCTGCCCTTCCTCGTGGAACTTGGCCAACGCCTGCTCGGAGCGCTTGTTCGCGCGCGGCGTGCCGGTCACGAGGCCACCTTGGCGGGCGCTGCTTCGAGCGCGTCGAGGTCCGCTTCCAGGGCCTGCTCTTTGGCGAAGGCCGCGTACAGACCGCCTGCTTCGACCAACCGGTCATGGTCGCCTTGTTCGATGATCTTGCCCTCGTCGAGCACCACGATGTGGTCGCAGCGCTTCGCTGCCGCCACCCGATGGGTGATGAGAATCACCGTGCGCCGCTGCTTCTGACGCTCGATCGCCTCCAAGATTGCCGCCTCGGTCTTGGCGTCGACCGCGGACAGGGGGTCGTCCAGGATCAACACCGGAGCGTCGCGCAAGAGCGCTCGCGCGAGCGCCACGCGCTGGCGCTGCCCGCCAGACAGCTGAACGCCACGCTCGCCCACCACCGTGTCGAAGCCCTCTGGTAGGCGCTCCACCTCCTCCAGCACCGACGCCTCGGCCGCCGCGGACCGCACGGTTGCGTCGACTCCTTCGGCATCGGGGTCCGACAGCGAGTAGGCCACGTTGCGCGCGACGGTGGTCGAGAACAAGAACGCGTCCTGTTGCGCGTAGCCGATGCTGGCGCGCACACGCGACAAGGGGAGATCGCACACGTCGTCGCCGTCCAGGAACACCTGCCCGCGGGGTGTCGGCAGCAAGCGCGGCAGCAGCGCCGCGATGGTGCTCTTGCCGCTGCCGGTCCTGCCAACGATCGCGAGCGAGCCGCCCGCCGGGACGTCGAAGCTGACACCGGCCAACACCTGCTTGGTGCCGTGCGAAAAGCGCAGATCGCGCACGGTCACCGCGCCCTGTACGGGCCGATCGGGCTGGAGCGCACCGCTCTTGATCTCCGGCTCGGCGTCGAAGATGGCGAGCAGCCGCTGGTAGCCCGCGCGTCCGCGCTGGACGATGGCTGCGACGAAGCCCAGCGCCAAGAGCGGCCAAGACAACCTGAGCAACGCCAACCAGAACGAGACGAAATCTCCCGGCGAGATGCGGCCAGACTGCATCAGCGAACCGCCGTAGAAGAAGACGATCAGAATTCCCACCGCAGCGATCGAGCCCATCACGGGGCCCATCGCTCCGCGCAGTCGGGCGAGAGCCAGGCTCTTCTGAAGATACTCGGCGTTGTGTTTGTCGAAGTCGGTGAGCTCGTGCGGGAGCAAGCCGAAGCTCCGCACGACCCGCGCTCCGGCCAAGCTGGCCAAGACGCGATCACTCATTTGGCCGATCGCCTCTTGGTTCTCCTTGGTGCGAGTGAACATGCGGGAGGAGAACGAGCGCGTCACCAACCACAAGAGGGGGAAGGTGACGAAGCTCACCAGCGTGAGCTCTACGGAGATGGTGGTCATCACGTACAGCGCGCTCAACACTGCGAGCGAGCTGGCCATCACGTTCAGGATGCCAAAGCCGAGCAACAGCCGCACCTGCGTGAGGTCGTTGGTGGCGCGGCTCATGATCTCGCCAGTGGGCATGTTTCGGAAGAACGAGGGGCCGAGCCGCTGCAGCCGATCCAAGAACACGGCCCTGAGCTCGTACTCCACGTTGCGCCCTGCCGAGAAGACGCTCACTCGGGACAGAACGCGCGCCACCGCAGCGACGATGCTCACCACGATGATGGCGATGGCAGCGGCCCGCGCATCGCCAGCGCGCAGCTGGTCTGCAGCGTCGACAGCGTCGCGCACCAGGAAGTCGCGCTTTGCCATCAACACCTGTTGCGCGCAGATCAAGACCCCGCCGGCCGCGTACCACGCGAGCTTGTCCTTCAGCTGCGCGCCGAGCGAGGTGGCGTAGCTCGCGGGGTCCTTGGGTTTCACTTGGCGGGCCGCGCCGCGCCAGGGCAACGCACGGACAGGACCATGGTGGCTGGAGCGATGTCGTTGGGCGTGACGTCCGACACCTTTGCCGCAGGCGAGACGGACAGCTCGAAGATGCGCTGGAAGACGCCGGCGAACCAGGCCCGAAGCAGGGGTGGAACCGACTCGAACTGGGCCACGGTGATGGTGGCGGAGTGGGGCGAGGAGAGCTCCGAGCTCCAGCTCCCGAAGTCGAAGAAGCACTTGAGGATGGCGACGCCACGCGAGAGCACGTCCTTGAAGTCGGCGGGCCTGATCAGAGTGGCGACGAACACCGAAAGCTCGCCCTGCACCGCCGTGCGCCCGAGCTCGAAGAAGCCCGACTGGTCGATGCGGAACACCCGGGAGGCGATGTCGACGTAGCGACGCACGACATCGATGTCGTGCGCATCGAGGGCATGCGGCCGACCGCGACGCAGCTCGTCGGCGTGGCCATCAGGCAACAGCGCCACCACACGCTCTCGCTCATGTTCGCCGTGAACCTGCTCGAGCACGGCGTCCAGGCTACGCAGCACGGGGCCTCGCGCGCAGCGCGACGGCCTGCGCTGCTGCCCTGGCACCGGGTGCGGGGCAGCCACGCCGAGATCCAGGCCGAGGGCAGGAGGCGTGTTGTTGCGCGGCCCCGACGGCGGGGGGCGCGTCGTGCGCCGGCGCCGCTCCTCCGCGTCGCCCAGCAGCCGTGACAACCTGACGCTGCGTGCAGCTTCGTCGGGGTCGATGCTCCGCAGCACGCGGATCACCTCGCTGGCGCCCGCAGGCCGTTCGCCTGGTGACTTGGCGAGCAGCTTGCGGACGATCGCGCGCACCTCGGCCGAGACGTTCACGCCGAGCGACTCGAACGATGGTGGACTGGCGTGCACGATGCGAAACGCCGTGGCGACGGCGGTGCTTGCGGAGAACGGCCGTCGTCCCGTGAGGAGCTCGAACAGCACGATGCCAAGAGAGAACAGGTCGCTTCGCCCATCGAGCGGTCCCTCCCCCGTCGCCTGCTCGGGCGACAGGTAGTCGGGGGTGCCGAACACCACCCCCGTGCGCGTCCGCGGCGCATCGTGGCTCTCGCTCGAGAGCTTGGCGATGCCGAAGTCGAGCAGTCGCACACCGCCGCGCTCCTGGCGACCCGTGCGCTCACGGCAAACGAACACGTTCTCCGGCTTGAGGTCCCGGTGGATCACGCCGGCTGCGTGCGCCGCTTCGAGCGCCTCCAGCACCGGGATGATCACGGCGAGCGCCGTCGCTTCGTCGAACCGACCCAGGATGGAGAGCAGGGCGCCAGCCGAGCTCCCGGCCAGGAACTCCATCGCGATGAACGGGCCGAGCGCGCTGGTGTCCGCGTTGAGGATCTCCACGATGCCGGGGTGGCGGATCGAAGAGATCACCCTCGCCTCCTGCAGCAGGCGCGCCGTGACATCCGGGCTGTTCCAGAGCTCGCGATGAAGCAGCTTGATCGCCACGGTGCGTCCGGTCTGAACGTCCTCGGCGCGGAACACGTGGCCCATGCCTCCGCCGCCAACGCGCTCGATCAGCCGGTACCGCTCGTGCACGACGGTGCCACTCGTGAGTTCGCCTTCGGTCATGACGCGTCTCACCGGCTGGGGCATCGACGCCGGCTGCTCGATCACTTAACACGTTCCCATGGCTGACAGCGATGCAGCCGCGCGAGACGCGGTGGGGGTGCGCCTGTTTCGGCGCGTAGCGTTCTTGGAGGGCACTTCTTTTCTCCTGCTCCTCGGCGTCGCCATGCCGCTCAAATACTTCGCTGGCATTCCGCTCGCGGTGCGCATCGTCGGGCTCGCCCATGGCGTCCTGTTCGTCGTTTACGCGCTGTTGGTGGCCCGCCTTTTTGTGCGCCGAACCTGGACTTTCCAGCGCAGTGTCGAGGCCATGATGTGGGGCTTCGTGCCGTTTGGCACCTACCTGTTCGACGCCAAGCTCGAGCGCGAAGAAGCCGGCTTCGCCGGCGTCACCCGTCCACACTGAGCGGCAACCCGTCCTTGGCCAAGTAGTACAGGAACAGACTGTTGTAGCGAAGGTAACGGCCTGCGAGCCGCCGCGGCTCGCTGCCGAGCCGGAACAGCCAGGTCAACCCTCGCTCTTGCATCCACTCGGGCGCGTCACGCTTGGTGCCCGCGATCACGTCGAAGGCGAACCCCACCGAGAGCAACACGCCACGGTGCAAGCGCCGTTTGGCCTCGGCGATGAAGGCTTGTTGCCGCGGGGTGCCCAACCCGACCCAGACGAAGTCCGGCTCGAGCGCGCGGACCTCGTCGAGCACCCGAGACAGCTGCTGCGGTCCGACATCTCCGTGACTCGCGCCGACGATGCGCACGTCCTTGCTGATCGAGTGGAGGTTCTGCACCAGCGCGCGCGAGCACTCGGGCGAGCCTCCCAGCAAGTAGTGCGTGGCGGCGCCCGCGCTTCGAGCCAGGAAGAGCCGCATGAAGGTGGGACCATAGACGCGATCCGAGAGGCCCGCGCCGCTCCTGTTCAAGCACCACACCAGGGGCATGCCATCCGGCAGGAACAGGTCGAAACAGCTCGTGAGCTCGCGATAGGCCGGATCGTGCCGACGCAACGTGACGACGTGCACGTTCGCGAACTCGAGCGCGACGGCCCCGTCGAGATCTTTGCGCGCCAGACACCACTTGGACAAAGCGTCGTAGTCGGTGAGCGTGAGCCGCGTGCCCAAGAGGGACATGCTGGGCAACGTATCAACGGGTGTCATCACGCCCTGTACGCAGCAGACAGATGCGCGCGGCGATCTCGGCGAACCCGGCTCCCATCTCCCTCGTCGCGACGAACTGAGGGGGCACCGGCAGGCGCGCCAGGTGCGCGGACACGTTGGCTACACCGAAGGTGGGAGTGAACGTGGCGAAGGCGGCGGCGTCGTTGGCGCTGTCGCCCACGTAGGCCACCCGCGCCAACGTCTGCTCCTGCGATTCACCGCGCGCGGCGCGCCACGCGAGCAGGCCGCGAGCCTTGTCCGTCTGCTCCAAGGTGATGTGCAGGTGGATGCTCGACGTGAAGGTGTGGATGCCCGCCGTCTGGCAGTGCTGCCGGATCTCGTTCACCAGCGCAGGCTCGAGCTGCTCGTGCTCTCCGATGTCGAAGGTGATGTCGGTCACACGAGCGTTGTTGTCGTCGGCGGGGCGGAGCACATCGAAGCGCCGACCGAGCTCGATCGCGAAGCTCTGCAACACGCGGCGGCGGCGCTGCCGCTCGGCGCTAGGTACGGTGTCGACGAGGGACGCACGTCCAAGCGGACCACGCTCCCACACCAGCGCGCCGTTCTCAGCCACCGCCGCCACGAGCGGCCACTGCCGAAGCAGGAGCTCGGACCAGCCAGACGGACGACCAGTGCAAGCCACCAGCTCCACGCCCGCCGCGCGGAGGTCGAACAGCGCAGCGTAGGCCGGGAGCGTGAGCGCTCCGTGATCGAGCAGGGTGTCGTCCAGGTCGAAGACGAGCAAGTCCTTGCCCGCCACGTCCGAAGACGACAGGTCGCACAGCGGCCTCACGCGCCGAACATCCGGTCGATGCGCGCGACCACGCTCTTCAAGTAGAGGCCCTCGGGGAAGGCGGCCGGAACAGGGTGATCCGGAGCTTGGATGTGCTGCTCGAGGATGCTCGCACGCAAGTTCGCCTCCCGTGCCGCGTGCGCCAGCACCCGCACGAGCTCGCTCAGCCCCAGCGCCGAGGAGCACGACGAGAGCACCAGCAACCCTCCCGGCTTGGTAGCGCGGCACGCGGCGCGTGCCACACGTCGATACGCCCCCAGCGCGGCCTCGAGCTTGCCGCGCGAGGGCGCAAGCTTGGGCGGGTCGCACAGCACCAAGTCGAAGCGAGCTGCGTGCTCGGGGCTCTCCATGGCGCGCACGGCCTCGGCCTTGATCAGCTCGATGCGATCCGAAAGCCCGTTCTTGCGCACGTTCACCGCCGCGACCTCGATGGCCAGCGCGCTCTGGTCCACCGCGACGACCTCGCGCGCGCCGCCCCGGGCGGCCGCCATGGCGAAGGAGCCAACGAACGTGTACGCGTCGAGCACGCTGCGATCACGCGCGAGTCGCTGCACGCGCCGACGCAGCTCGCGCTGATCGAAGTAGTAGCCGGTCTTCTGCCCCAGCTCGGGGACGAGCTCGTACTCCAGGCCTAGCTCGCGGAAGCGCGTGAGCTCGACCGGCTCACCTCGCACGAGGCCAGCCCCCGCCGGAACGCCCTCCACACGGGCTGCGGACTCGCTCGTGCGGTCGAGCACGGATCGCGGAGCGATCTCCGCCGAGATCGCGTCGAGCACCACCGCTTCGCGCAAGCGAACGCCGTGCGTGTTGAGCTGGAGCACCGCCACGTCACCGAAGAGGTCGACGATCAGACCGGGCAGCCCATCTCCTTCGCCGTGGACCAGGCGAAATCCGTTGGTCTCCTCGCTCGGCAGCTCGAGCTCCCGACGATGCTGCACGGCCTTCGCGATGCGCGCTCGAATCAGCGCCGCGTCCACCGGCTCGTCTGCTTGCGTGAACAAACGCACCGGGATCTTCGAAAGCGGGCTGTACAAGCCACGACCCAGCACCCGGCCTTCCGGGTCGACCACGGCCACCTCGTCGCCGGCGCCAGGTCCACCCTCGACGCGAGCTACCGCCTGCTGGAACACCCAGGGGTGCCCGGTGAAAATGGGCCGCACATGGCCAGCTCTCAGGATCACCCGTGCCATGGAGGTGTGAACGATAGCTCACACCGGGGCGTGGCGGACCATGCACGGTGGTCCGCAGATGCTTCTGAAACGAGTGCTTTGTCGGTGCTGGCCGCTGGCACCGGGGTTGCTACTCTCGTGGGACCTTCGCCCAAGGAGTCGACGATGCGCCGCTGGTTGGTGACCGCTTGCTTGCTTGCCCCGCTGTCCGTGAGCACGACCGCCTCGGCAGACGAGTGCCCTCCGGGCTCTTGGTTCTGCGAAGAGGTGAAGGTCGAGGTGACCGGGCCGGTGAAGGCGACCGCCCAGCTCGACTCCGACGACGCGGAGGCCGAGGACTCCAAGAAGGTTGCCGCACCCGTCGGCGATGACGAGGAGATCGCGGAGACCCCAGAGGAGTCGCCCAAGAGCGTCAAAAAGAAGAAGAAGGTCAAGAAGAGCAA
The DNA here is from genome assembly GCA_964641275.1 of uncultured Polyangiaceae bacterium. GTDB lineage: Bacteria > Myxococcota_A > Polyangia > Polyangiales > Polyangiaceae > Xiheicaenibacterium. The sequence goes on along the minus strand of CAZXMG010000004.1, from coordinate 234,641 downwards.
GAAGAAGGTCGCGGCAGACGCCGACGGACCCGACCACGCGCAGAAGACCGTCGAGGTCGAGGCGGACGACGACACGGTGGTGATCGTCAAGAAGAAGAAGCGACCGCGCCGCGAGGTGGTGGTGGTCGAAGAGCGCGAAGAGCGTGCGCCCGCGCGCAAGAAGACGAAGAAGCGCTGGCGCGAGCGGTTTGGGCTGAACCTGCGGCTCGAAGGGGCTGCTTTCGCTTCCGCAGACGACTCTGGCATCGCCGGCATGGGCGGCGTGGGTGCGAGCTTCCGCTGGCGGCCCATCCCGTGGATCGCGTTCGACTTGGGCGCTGATTTGATCGGTGGCAGCGACTACCACGGCAACGACCGAATCGAGGTCGCCGGCTCGCTCAGCGGGTTGGTCTACTTCAACCCGCAGCACCGCGTGCAGGTGTACGGCATCGGCGGCGTGCACCTCTCCCACGCCGAGGTGGACACCATGACCTACGACGATGGGATCCACTTCTACTCGGACCCCACTCAGTCGCGGAACTACTTCGGCGGCCATGGCGGTCTCGGCTTGGAGTTCCGCATCGCGCGCCACTTCGGCATGTTCGTGGACGGCCTCGCGATCATCCGCCACCGCATCGACTCCGACCAGCCGGAGTTCGTCTCGAGCAGCGGCCAGACGACGAACACGTCCGCGGGCGCGCTGTTCCGCACAGGCGTCAACTTCTGGTGGTGATCTCGTCGGCGTAGCGGGCGAGGCTGAGCTCTTCCGGGACCTGGATCGAGTCGGGCGCGTCCGCAAACACGCAGACCAAACAGCGCGACGCGCCGCCCGCCTTCTCGCACAGCTCGGGCATCGAAAGCTCGACCACTTTGAAGCCCTCGCGCTCGATCAGCCCGCGCACGCGCTGCGGCAGGATCGACGGCGCCAGGACCGTGTCGCCGACGGGCAGCCCGTTGGTTGCGTAGCAGCAGATCTCCTCTTCGGTGACGAAGTGCATGCGGTCGCGTCCCACGCGAGCCTCGAGCAACGCCAGCGAGTCCTCGTGCAGCACGTCCGCGCACGCCAACACCGCGCTGTTGCCCAGCGGCAGCACCGCCATGTTGCCGTGGAAGGCAGGCTCCCAGATGTTGAGCTCGATCAGCTCTCCGGCGACGTGGCGCTTGGCGGCCGAGAGGCCCACCAGGTCCGTGCGACCGCCCCAGAACATCAAGGTCGCGCCCTCGAAGCGCGCGACATCTCCCTGCCCCTCCCATACGCCGTCGGCGAGCTCGAGCACCTCGAACCCGAGCTGCTCGGCGAAGGGTCGCCACTTGGCCGCCTCACCCCGTCGATGCTCGGGCTTCATGCGAGGGAGCAGAAAGCGGGGACGGCCGCCCGGCGCGAGCGGCGGCAGCGGCAGCCCGGCTTCCGCGGCGTAGGGCAGTCCGCTCAGGTTGGGGTCGGGAGGCAGCACGGCCACGACCCCGCCGAGTGACTCGATGCCCTGGGCCAGCGCCAGCCACTCGCGACGCGCGCGAAGCGGGTCCACTTGCGCGGCCTTCCTGCTGCGAAAGTTCGCGCGTCCCGCGAGCGCCCAGCCGACGTGCGGCGGCGACATGAAGTAGAGGTCCATGGCCCGCGGCAATGTACCCTATTGTCCCGAGCACGGTGGTCTCCCAATCGTCACCCGTTTCCCCGTTTCCGCGGCCGGCGCTGGCAGTCGACTGCGTGGTCTTCGGGCTGCGCGCAGACGAGCTCGTGTTGCTCCTGATCGAGCGCGGCATCGAGCCGTTCTTGGGCAGATGGGCCCTGCCGGGCGGGTTCGTGCGCATCGATGAGACGCTCGACCGCGCGGCCGAGCGCGAGCTGGTCGAGGAGGCTGGAGTCCGCCTGTCCCACCTGGAGCAGCTGTACACGTTCGGCGATCTCGGGCGCGACCCGCGCGAGCGCGTCGTGACGGTGGCGTACCTCGCGCTGGTGAACCCGCCGGAGTTCGCCCTGTCGGCGTCGACGGATGCGAGGCGGGCGGAGTGGTTCCCCGTGTCTGCCCACCCGCCGTTGGCGTTCGATCACGATCGCATCGTGCGCTGCGCCCTCGAACGGCTGCGCTCCAAGGTGCGCTACCGCCCCATCGGCTTCGACCTCTTGGCCGAGACCTTCACCCTGAGCGAGCTGCAACGCTTGTACGAGGTGGTTCTCGGGCGCCCGCTCGACAAACGCAACTTTCGAAAAAAAATCCTCAAGTTGGGCTTCGTCGTGCCGACCCAAGAAAAGGAGCGTGGTGTCGCGCACAAGGCTGCTCGGTTCTTTCGGTTCGACCGTGGACGTTACGAGGCGCTCACCCAGCAAGGCTTCGATCTGGAGCTCATCTGAAGCAAGCAGGGCGACCCTCGTCCAAGTGAGCCACGCCCGGACCGCGAGCTTTGCGGTCCTCGCGGGATGGAGGTAACGAGGGTCATGGTGAGAGGCCGGCTGGACAAAGCGCTCCGCGCGATGCTCGCCGCCACCTTGGTCTTGGGCCTGAGCATCCTTTCACCTGTGACCGCGCAGGCGGATGCCGCCAAGAAGATCTTCATCCCCCAGAAGCCCAGCGAAAGGTCGCAGACGCAGAAGACGGTCGACGAGCGCGGCGGCGTGAACCCGTGCAACACCAAGGAGCCCAGCCCGGGGGTGTACGAGCCATGGAACCGCGCGCCGAGCCTGGGTCAGATGCTGATGCCCGCGCGCGGCGGGGTGACCAAGGACGGCCGCTTCGATGTGGTGTTCCACTTCCATGGCCACGATCCGGTGCGCAAGGAGTTCGTGCGAGTGATGGACGGTGCGGTGCTGGTAGGCATCACGCTCGGCATCGGCTCGGGTGCGTACGAGCAAGCCTTCGCCGACCCCAAGGCGTTCAAGGACCTCGTCGCCAGCGTCGAGGCCGAGGTCGCCAAGCAGCGCGGCCTCAAGAGCGCCAAGGCACGCAAGATCGCGCTCTCCGCCTGGAGCGCCGGCTACGGCGCCGTCGAGCAGATCCTGCGCTCGCAATACGGCAAAGAGCACACCGACGCGGTGATTCTGCTCGATGGGCTGCACGTGGGCTACGCGCCCGACGGCTCCCTCGACCAGAGCGGCCTGTCGCCGTTCATCGAGTTCGCCAAACGCGCCAAGGCCGGCAAGCGCTTCATGTACGCGAGCCATTCGTCGATCATTCCGCCTGGCTACGCTTCCACGACGGAGACGGTACGCCTGCTGATCCACGAGCTCGGCGGCAAGCCGAAGGCGAGCAAGCCGCGCAAGGCGGACCCGATGGGGCTCGAGCTCAACGCCAAGTTCGACCTCGGCAACTTCCACGCGCGTGGCTTCGACGGCAACGACAAGATGGACCACTGCGCACACATCGGACTCCTGCGTGACGTCTTGAAGACGCACATCAAGCCCCGCTGGAAGACGCCGAAGGGGTTTGCGGCCAAGAAGCAAGAGGAGCCCGACAAGAAGGCGGCGAGCCCACCCAAGCCCCCAGCCAAAGCAACCGCGCCGAAGAAGGCCGACAAGAAGGTCGGGAAGAACGTCGAGAAGAAGGCGAAGAAGCGCGGGGCCACAGCCAGCCGCTGAGACGCGCACGTCGTCTTTGGCCGCAGGCCCGAAGCGAGCGCTACAATCGACGGGTGAGTAGCCCGAGCTCCGAAGAGCGCGCCAGGAGCCTGATCGGCCGCGTGCTCTCGGACCGCTATCGGCTGGACGGCCTGGTGGCGATGGGCTCGATGGGAGCCGTGTATCGAGGCCTCCACCTCAAGATGCGCAAGGAGGTGGCAATCAAGGTGCTCCACCCCGAGGCGGAGGACTTCCCCGAGCTGGTGCAGCGCTTCGAGCGCGAGGCGATCGTCGGCGCACACATCCAGCACCCGAACATCGCGCTGGCCAGCGACATGGGCAGCTTCGACCAGGGTTCCTACTTCTTGGTGCTCGAGTTGGTGAAGGGTCGCACGCTGCGAGAGCTGATCGACGACGAGGCCCCACTCGCCGCTGAACGGGCCACACGCATCGCGATCGGGATCGCCCGGGCGCTCGGCGCCGCTCATGCGCGCGGCGTGATCCACCGAGATTTGAAGCCATTGAACGTGATGATCGACGAGCAAGACAGCGTGAAGCTGATCGACTTCGGGCTGGCCCGCGTCCCGGTGGAGCAGGTCGCTCCGCTCGACGAGGACACCTCACCGCACTCGGTGAGCCTCCCAGGCGTCGTGTTCGGCACCGTCGCGACGATGGCGCCCGAGATCCTCATGGGCATGGACCAGATCGATGAGCGCTCCGATCTGTATGCGCTGGGCATCATCCTGTACGAAATGCTCACCGCCAAGCACCCCTTCGAGCTCGGCGACGCACACGCCGTGATGGCGCAACATCGCAGCGCGCCCGTCCCGCCGTTCAAGGAGCGCAACCCGGCCGTGCGCGTACCCCCGGCGCTCGAGGCTGTGGTGATGCGCCTGCTGGAGAAGGAGAAGAGCGCTCGTTACCAGGACGCGCCTTCGCTGCTGGAGGCGCTGCAGATCGGCCTCGGCGCGCAGAACGAGGGCCCCAGCCAGCGCGCGTTCGAGGCGCGTGCCATGCCGCTCCCCGAAAGAACACGTCGCACGGCCTTGATCGCCGCCGCGACGCTGGTTGGCGCGGTGGGCCTGCTGCTCGCCCTGAGCTCGATCGGGCGCGACAGCTCGCGTCGCGATCGCACTGGCACGCAGGAGCTCGCGCTCGAGCCCCAGCCGCCGTCGCCTCCTGCGTCGGCGAGCGCCGCCCGCGACATCGCCGCAGAGCTGCGCGCCGACCTGATCCGGGCCGCGAGCGAGAGGAACGACGCTGAGGGCGGGGCCGTGCTGGTCGCGCTCGCGGACGCAGACCCAGCCGCGCTCAAGGACGCGACGCTGAGGACTGCCGCGACCAAGGTCGCGGTTCGGGTCGCGGACCGAGGCGGACCCGACGCAGCGCAGGCCTACTATGCGCTGTCGTATCGCTTCGGCGCGCAGGGCCTCGACGTGCTGTACGACGTGAGCCTGCAGCAAGAGAGCGCGAAGGCGCGCGCGCGCGCCGCTGCGATCATGGATGTGCAGGCCAAGACGGATCGGCCCTCCCGCGCCCTGCGCGTGATCCTTCAGCTCGAGGCCGCGAAGTGCCGCGAGAAGCCCCTGCTCTTTGCGCGCGCCGCGAGCGACGGCGACGCGCGCATGCTGCGTGTGTTGAAGAGGCTGCGGCCGCCGGAGTGCGATCCCGACGGAGACGGCTGCTGCTTTCGAAAACACCTCGGCCTGGAGAAGGCCATCGATTCGCTCGAAGCGCGGGCATCCGAGCGCTGACCAGCGCGTCTTCAGGCCTTTGTTATCTTGGCGGCCGCGCCCATGGCCTCGTGCAGCTTGTTGATGGGGATGTCGAACGCCGCTGCCAGCGCTTGCAGCGCCAGACCTTCCTTGGTGCTCACTCCGCCCCCGAGCCATGCAGATACCGAGGCGAGCGTGAGCAACAGGCTGCGCTCGCCGGCGTCTTGGATCACCCCCGCGACGCTCTCTGCGGTGCCCTTCACGCCCTTCTCCGTGAGCAACGAGCTCGCGTTGGCAAGGCCCTGGTGCACGAGCGCTTCATCGAAGCCCTCACCCAAGAGTCCGCGCAGCCCGATCGTCAGCTTGGCCTGCTCCTCGGGGCTGACGGAGCCGTCGGCCGCCGCGATCAGGTACATGGCGTCGTACAGCGCTTGCTTGCGCGGGTCCGCCCCGCCGCGATCGGCTTGCGTTCCGCTCGCGACCACCGCCGCGATCCGCTCGCTCTGCTCGCGCACTGCGGCAAACGCCGCATGCACCAACGCCTTGGCCTCCTCCTCGCTGGCTGGGGGGGCGACCTCGGTCGGCTTGTCTCCAAATGTGCGTTGTGCCCAGGCGAGGGCCTCATTCACCGCGCTCATGTTCGTCACCTCGAGCGCGGAGCTTACACGTTGACGCCGAGCCTCTCGAGCAGCGCGTCGAGCTTGGGCTCTCGACCACGGAAACGGCGGTACAGCACCTCGGGATCCTCGCTGTCACCACGCGACAGGACCTGCTCGCGGAAATCTCTGCCGACCTCTGCATCGAAAATGCCTCGCTCGCGGAAGCGACCGAAAGCGTCGGCGTCGAGCACCTCCGCCCATTTGTACGAGTAGTAGCCAGCGGCGTAGCCGACAGGGCCGGCGAACAGGTGCCCGAAGCTCGCGAGCATGGCGAACGACTCGGGCAACGCCGCGGTCAGGTGAGGGCCGAGCACGCTTCGCGCACGCGCGAGCGGATCCTCGTCGCTCGCGGGGTCGAAGCTCCGGTGCAGATCGAGGTCCATCTCCGCGTAACCGATCTGCTGCATCTGCATGCTCGCGGCGCGGTAGTTGCGGGCGCGCACAAGCTTCTGGAACAGCTCTTCGGGCAGCCGCTCGCCGGTCTCGTAGTGTCTGGCGAACAGGTCCACGCTCTCGCGCTCCCACGTCCAGTTCTCCATGATCTGGCTGGGCAACTCGACGAAGTCCCACGCCACGCTGGTACCTGCGAGACGACGCACGGGGACCGCGCTCAGGCACTGGTGCATCAAGTGTCCGAGCTCGTGAAACAGCGTCTCCACTTCACGGTGGCTCAAGAGCGCGGGCACGTCGCCCTGCGCCATGGTGAAGTTCGCTGCCACGACCGCGACGTGTGCGTCGGGGGGGACCGCCGTGCACAGAGGCGCCATCCATGCGCCCTGCACTTTGTCGTCGCGAGGGAACAAGTCGATGTACACGGCCGCCAGCACCCTGTCGTCGCGATCCACGAGGTGGTAGCTGCGCACATCGGCGTGCCAGGTCGGTAGGTCGCGCTGCACGAAGCGCACGCCGTAGAGCCGCTCCAAGATCTCGAACACGCCCGAGAGCACAGACTCGAGCGCGAAGTAGGGACGGAGCGCCTCCTCGTCCAGGTCGAACAGCGCTTTTCGCTGCTTCTCCGAGTAGAACGCCACGTCCCAAGCGTCGAGCGGACGGCCAGCAAAGGCCTGCAGCGCGGCTCGCTCTCGCTCGAAGGTCGCCCGCGTTCGCTCGCGCAGATCTGCGAGAAATCGAACCGCTCTCTCGCCGCTCTTGGCCATGCGATCCGCGGTCACCAGGTCGGCGAAGTCGCCGAAGCCGAGCAGGTTCGCGCGTTCCTTGCGCAACGCGAGGATGGATCTGATGAGCGGGCGATTGTCGAGCTCGCCCGAGGACGCACGCTCGTTGTAGGCGCGATAGAGCGCCTCGCGGATCGAAGGATCCTCGATGTGTGTAATGGCAGGGATGAAGCTCGGCGCGTGCAGCGTGAAACGAAAGCCGGGCTTGCCTTTGGCCTCTGCGCTGGCACGCGCCGCGGACAACGCGAGCGGCGGCAAGCCAGCCAGGCGCGCCTCGTCATCGATCAGAAGCTCGAACGCGTTGGTCGCGTCGAGCACGTTCTGGGAGAACTTGGTGGTGTGCTTGCTGAGCTCGACGTCGATTTGGGTGAGCCGAGCTTTGCCTTCCGGCGAGAGCTCGGCGCCATGGCGCTTGAACTCCTCCAGCGTCTTCTTCAGGTGTCGGGCACGAACCGCGTCCAACGACCTTGCCTCGTCGGTTTGGGCGAAGCTCTTGAGCACGCGATACAAGCCCTCCGACAGCGGCAGCTCGGACCAGAAGGCGCTGACCTTGGGCTGGGCCTCACTCCACGCGGCGCGCAACTCGGGCGTGTTGTGGGCGCTCTCCAGGTGCTCGCACACCATCGACGCGCGTTCGAGATCGCGCGTCGCGCGCTCGAGCGCGCCCAAGGTGAGCTCGTAGCTGAGCTTCTGGACCCCGGCGACCGAGGCCACCTCCGCGCGGGCAGCTGCGATCAAGGCGTCGATGGCCGGCGTGACGTGGCCGGGCGTGATGGCCGCGAAGTCGATCGGATCCGCGAGCGGGAGCAGCGGATTCTGGGCCTCAAGGCCCTGGGGGGAGGTAGCCATTGCGCAGGTAGTTTCCTCGGCCGGTGGGCCACAAGAGGCAGTTGTCGCTGGAGCCGGGCACACGATACAGCAGCACTTGCGGTTGCCCGTTCTCAGAGTCTTTCAGGCTGACGGCGATGTCGAGCGTGCCGTCGCCATCCGCGTCTGCAACGGTGGGCACCGGCATGGCGCCCCGCCCAGGCAGCGCGACGCGGTGGAGCAGGTTGCCGCCACCATCGAGGATGAACAGCTCGCCGTAGTCGTTCTGCGTCGAATAGGTGTTGAACACGATCTCGGGCGCGCCGTCACCGGAGAGGTCCACCACCAACACCCCACCCGTGGCGACCACGTCGCTCTGTGTGTAGGGAACCTCCCACAGCACGTTGCGCTGGGCGTCCACGGCGTGGATGGCACCGTCGAAGCCAGCGAACACCATCTCCGGGCCAGCGCGCGACGGATCCAGGTCGGCGACGCTGACCTGGTTGGTGATGGCCACGATGTTGTTGTCGCCGTAGTCCCACAGCCCGCTCAAATACCCGGGAAAGTGCAGCGGCTCCATCCATGCCGCGGGACGCGTGCCGTCGTTCTTGAGAGCCCACAGCGCCACGCCTTGCTCGCGGTTGTCTTGGGCTGCGTTCTGGACGGAGGCCACATACACGAGCTCCGCCACGCCGTCGCCGTCCAGGTCGGCGATCGCGGGGGCGGTGTTGGTGTGGTGCGCCTGCAGCGCGGTGGACTCGTCGTCGCCATACCCCTGCATCGCCTCGGCGAACACGTGCATGCCGCGAACACCCATGAACTTGGTTTTGTTCTCGAACACCGGAGCGCAGTCGAAAGCGCGCCCGGTGCCGTCGTGGAGCGAGTTGTAGGCGTTGTCTTGTGTGGCGAAGATGTCGCTCGTGCCGTCGCCGTCGACGTCGCCGATGGCCACATTCTGGTCGTAGCCGTTGTACACGTAGCAGGCGTCGTCGCAGCCCGCTGCACCGCTGGTGTTGGGCGGAAAGCCGCTCACCGTGGAGCCGTCTGGATTCACGGCAATGACGATGTCGTGCTGACCATTGGCCTCCAAGTTCTGGGTGGTGACGCTGACCAGCTCGAGCTCTCCGTCGGCATCGATGTCTCCTGCCGCCAAGCTGCGCAGCTCGCCCTGCCAGGTGTAGGGGAAGCCAGACAGCGGCGCGCCCGCAGCCGAGAACAGATAGATCTTGTCGTCCGAGGCCTGCGCCACCTCGAGACCGGGCGAGTCCGCACGCAGCTCGGCGACGACCGGCGACGCCCAGCAGCGGCCGTCCACGTCGCTCTTCCACTGGATCGATCCGTCGGCGTGCCAAGCGATCACACGGCCGTGCCGCGCAGCGACGATCTCCACTTCGCCGTCCCCATCCAGATCCGCCACGACGGGTGAGGCCAGCCACGCTTCGTGCCACTCGTCTCCCAAGGAGCCGACGAGCTCGGGCGCCCCCACCTCGGACGAACCGACCGGGTCCGCGGGCGCACACGAGGGGGCGGGGGGCTCGATCCCGCCGCCAACGCCCCCCGGCCCCGGCGTGCCGGCGCCCACGCCGTCGCCGCCCTGCCCATCATCGTCGGAACCGCTGTCGCCACAGGCGACGACGATGACCGGCGCGAGCAGCGAGGCCAGCAGAAACGAGAGCGGGGCTAGTCGGGCACGCATCCCTCCACGATAGCGCTTCCGGAGCGCGGGAGTGGAGGCTATGCCGTTCGAGATGAGCGCATCTTCGCCCACACCCATCGCCGTCGTCGGCTCGAGCGGGTACTCCGGCGCCGAGCTGATCCGTCTGCTCGCCGCGGCGCCCGAGTTCACCCTGACCGCCGCTTTCTCGGATCGCGACAAGGGTCGATGCCTGAGCGATGTGATCGCCAACGTCGCGCCGCGCTGCGCGGACTTGGTGGTGCGTCCACAAGCCGAGGCGAGCCTCGCGTGCGCAGATGCAGCAATCGTCGCGCTGGCGACACCTGCAGAAGTGTCGATCGAGCTTGCGCCCAAGCTGCTCGCGGGCGGCGCGCGTGTGATCGACCTCTCAGGGGCGTTCCGCCTGCCAGACACTGCCGTGTTTCGCGAGTACTACGGCTTCGAGCACGGCGCGCCGGAACTCTTGAAAGAGGCTCACTATGGCCTGCCTCAGGTGGCGGCCGCTGCAGGAGCAGGGCCTTCGATCGGTGCCGCTCGCCTGGTGGCGAACCCCGGGTGTTATGCCACCGCCGCCATCCTCGCGCTGGCCCCTTTCGTGGCGCGCGGCTTCATCGGTGGCGAGCCCATCTTCATCGACGGCAAGAGCGGCGTGTCTGGGGCAGGTCGCAAGCTCTCGGAGAAGCTCTTGTTCATGGAGGTGAGCGAGAACGTGAGCGCGTACCGGGTGGTGGACCACCAACACACGCCGGAGATCGAGCTTGCGCTCTCGCGCATCGCCCAGCGCGCGATCATGGTCAGCTTCGTGCCACACCTCTTGCCGGTGCAGCGAGGCTTGATCACCACCTGCTTCGCGCGCTCCGCGGAGCGTGATCCGGAACGCCTGAGGCAAGCTCTCGACGAGTACTACGCGGACGCGTCCCGACTCGCGGGCAGCGTGGTCGTGCGCACCGGTCGCGTGGAAGAGGCGACGATGCAATCGGTGCGGGGGACTCCAGGCGCACGGGTCGGGGTCACTTGCGACCGTCGCACCGGCGGCTTGGTGGCGGCAGCGGCGATCGACAACCTGCTCAAGGGCGCGGCCTCGCAAGCCCTGGAGAATCTGCACCGCATGGTCACTTCTGGTTGAGCTCGCGGATCGACGAGACGATCTCGAGCGTCTGCCGAATGCGGTCGGCCATCGCTTCCTCGTTCATGCGTGACTGCGTCTCCATTTCACGCATGTCTTGCGAGGGCGTCGGCAGGTTGGCCTCGAACGTGTACCGCAGAAACACCGCGTGCTCGGTCATGGGGAAGTACAGCTCGAGCAGACCCATCGGGCGCGTGCCCCGCACCGTCATGGCACCGCAACGGGTGCCCTTGACGCCTCGCAGATCGAACGGCGCACACTGGCGCATGGAGGCTGCTCCCACCACCTCGTTGGCGCCGAGCTGCCGCGCGTCGTCCTCGGTGACCTTCGTCTTGTCGCGCGCGAACGTGACGACCACCAACTGAGATTGGTAGTCGGCTGCGCTGCGTCCACGGTAGAAAACGCTGGCGCGCCGCTCCCAGCCGCCCTCGAGGTCCTCGTCGTCATCGAGGTCTTCCGCGTGCAACCACGGCTCCGGAAACACCCAGGCGACGCCGAGATGCTTGGACGAGAACTGACCGGAGACCTGCTTGCCAGGATCCGCGAACAGGCATGAGGGTCGAGTCAGAATCACCAGGCCGAACACCGCCACGAGCAGCACGCTTCCGATCAGCGTGAGCGTCTTGGAGTTGAGCGCCCAGGTAGTGGCGTCGACGCGTGTCACCACCGGCGCCAGTTGCGGTGGCATCGTGAGCGGCTTGGTCCCTTCCTTCGGCATGGGGGGAGGTGCGAAGGAGTCCTCGCTGTGCTCGAGCCGCGCGCGTTGCCGGCGCTCCTCGCTGACGCCTTCCTCGGACATCTCGACCTCTGGCAGAGCTGCCACCACGGAAGCGGGCGGCCTGCTCGGAGGTCGGCTTCGGCCAGGCGCGAAACGCTTTGGCTGGTCGTCGACGTCGAGTCCGGCGCCGACGGGTGGAGGCAGGTCCGAGCGCAAGCTGCGGGGCCCCTCTGCCTGCTCACCCCACGTTTCGGCGAGGGGACGCTCGGAGGGGCGCATCGACCCGGGGCGCATCGACCCGGGGCGCATCGACTCGGGGCGCATCGACTCGGGGCGCATCGACTCGGGGCGCATCGACCCGGGGCGGGCAGAGGGCGCTGGCTCCTCCCATTCCCCCAGGTCTGCTAGAGCGCTCGACGGCTCGGCCGGCTTGGCTCTGCCCGAACCCTCACGGGCCGCTCGTTGCTCACGCGGAGGCGGCTCTTCCTCTTCCACCAGGGCCGCCTCGGGATCGTCCTGCCATTCCAGCAGCTCTTTGCCGACGCGCTGGGCAGCGAGCACGCTGCGCGCGCCCATCAACCCGTCTCGGAACTTCTTGATGACGCGGTCGATGTGCTCCTGTTCGACGGCGCCACCCCCGGCAGCCTCGAGCACCTCGCGCGCGACGCGCTTGCGGTCGACGTCGCGCGTCACCAACCCGCGCTCTTTGGACCAGCGCTCGAAGGCAAGAATTTGCTTGTCGACCCCCATGCGGCGGTCCTGCCAGTATGCCACGCGGGGGCGCGGTGGGAAAAACGCGTGACGGTTGGGTCAGCCCGGACGCTGCTGCGAGACGAGCGGGAGTCGATCCTCGGCAGTGGGGTAGAACTGCTCGGCCCAACGCCGATAGGTGATGACCGGCCCATCCCCGATCGCGAGCGCGGGGCGCGGCACGTACTCCTTGTGTTGCCAGATGGTGAAGTCCTGCTGCACGTCGGCGGAAAAGGCAGCGAACGATCGGCGCGCAAAGAATGACTCCAGCAGCCGGCTCGCCAAGCCCAAACGGCTGATGGCGCGGAGCGCCGGGTGCAGCTCCGGGGTTGCCTCGAGGTGGCGCAGCGCCATGGCGATGCGCAACTCCAACTGCATGTCGCCGACGGCAGAGGCGAAGACGAAGTTGCGGGTCACCACTCCTAGTGCGGGCAGGAGCACTTCGACGAAGGAGTAGCCCAGGCCGTGCACTTGGACCACGAACTCGGCGTGAATGCCCCCGAGCCGTTCCCCCAGCAGCCCCACAGGGCGAAAGAACGCATACTTCGCTCGGAGATGCGCCCCGTCGACCGCGAGGTCCTCGATCGTCCTCACACGCTGGTAGCCGTGGACGACGCCCAGGTGGCCCAAGTCGACGCTGTTCTCAGTCGTGTCTTGGGGGTGCCCTCGCATTCGAAACAGCCGAGTCATCAGCGGAGAGAAGCCGCCCATGTCGAGCTCTGGAATATCGAAGGTCGGAGGCAACTGTTGCGGATCGTAGTGGGCGAACACCACTCCATGCCGCTCGATCAGGGACCATGTGGTGGTCGCGACCTTGGGCGGCTTGGAGCCGTAACCCGTGGCGACGCAGGCGCCGTCGACACCAAAGCGAAACCCGTGAAAGGGGCATCGGAGCGACTCGCCCTCCACGGTGCCACCAAACCCCAGGTGGGCCCCCAGATGGGGGCAGACCGGATCATGGGCCGCGATGACGCCACTCTCGGTGCGGAACACCACCAGCTCACGGCCGGCAAGACGCCGCATCTGAACCTGCTTGCGCTCGAACTCCTCCGAGAAGCCGATCGCGAACCAGCCTCGCGGAAACGGTGGGAGCTTCGCCGCTTCGCCCACGTGACCGGGCATCATGCGGCTAGGTTAGCGCCGAAAAGCGGATGGGCGCGCCGCGTCGTCGCGCCACTTTCATTTTCTTGCGCGACGTTTGGCGGCCAGGATCTCGGCGCTGGAGCTCTTCTTGGCTGCGGGCGGGGAGGGCGGCGCAGGCGCGGGGTCGGCAGCGGGCTGTTGCGCTGCGGGCTTCGGGGCTGTTGGCATCGCACTCGGCTCAGCCACCCGTCGCGGCAGAGGATGGGCACGCTTGGCTGTGAGCAGAGCCTCGGCGGAACCTGTCGCGACGACGCTGACCGGAGGTGGCGTCGCGGGCTTCCTCAGCTTGCGCGCGCGGGCGGGCAGCACCAGCTTCCGGCTCGCCGCCGCGAGCAATGCGGCCAAAGCGGCCAGCCCGAGCAACGGCAGTCGGGCAGGCTCGTACGCAAAACGGGGCTCGACGCGGTCGGCGAAGACTCCCGCCAGCGAGCTTCGCACGAAGCCGTTGGTGAGCTGCGCGACCTTGCCCAACGCACCGAGATCGCTGCCCGTCGGACGCAGCTCCTCGCCGGCACCGAGCAAGGCGGCGGTGGTGCCCAACAGCCGCCCGTCCGCTTCGTCGACCACCGTGGCGACGTAGGTGCCAGGCCGATCGATGGCCAAGTCGAGCGCGTAGCTGCCAACACCAGATGGGTCCAGGGGCAGCTCACGCGCAAAGCCCCCTGGTCCCGCTATGCGCGCGCGCAACGTTCGCAAGCTGGTACCGTGTCCGTCGCGTCGCTGTGCGTGGGCCCGGATCGAGAGCCGGCCGCCAACGGTGCTGGCCAGCAACCGCACCCGCTCGTCATCGCCGCGACGCGCGAGCTCTCGTCCGAGTTGGCCCACCAAACGAGCCGATCCCTGCCATAGCGTCCAATCGCCACCCCACCGGGCCTTGAGATCGCTGGTGAACGCCGCCGACCTGCCCAATCCCACCGACCACGTCGCGAGCACCGGATCATCGTCCGGGCCGGTCAGCGAAACGGCGGCACGAGGTTTGGGGAGGGTGACCACATAGCCGCCGAGCTCCGGCGCCTCGTCGAAATCGATGCCGGAGAGCTCACGACCGCCCACGACTTTCGCCCTGAAGGGCTCCTCGACCAAGGCGCTGCGCGTGGCCAACACCGTCTCTTGCGCGAACACCGCGGGCAGACGCGAGGCGTCCTCGATCGCGTAGAAGCGGCCCCCGCCCAGCTCCGCCATGCGCGAGAGCGCCGCGAGGTCTTTGCCTCCTCCGAGCGCCACGACGCTGGTGGTGATGCCCTCCGCATGGGCCGCCGCGGTGAGCGGCATGGCTAGCGCGACGTCGTCGGCGTCATCTCCGTCCGCGAAGAGCAAAAGATGGCGGATGTTGGTCACTTCGGCGCGCAACGCTCCGTACCCCTCCTGCAACGTGATCGGCACCATGATTCCGCCGCCACCCGCGCCCACGGCCCGAATGGCTCGTTCCACGCGCGACAAATCGTCGATGCCTGCCAGCGGCACGGACCAATGCACGGTCGTATCGACGTGCGCGACGCCCAAGCGGTCTCGTTTGCCCAAAAGCTGGGCCGCGCGCACGGCGCCTTCGTTGGCGAGCTCGAGCTTGGTTTGGCCGCCAACCATGGCCGACATCGACCCGGAGATGTCGATGCCCATGACTTGGGCCACGCTCGCTCTGCGCTCGTCCTGCTTGAGCTCGAAAGACACTGGCGAGACCTCCTCGATCGGGGTCTTGGCGTAGCCACCAGGTCCGAAGCTGCGGTCTCCGCCCAGGAGCAACAGACCACCGCCGAGATCGCGCACGTACGCCGCGAGCGCCTCGATCTGGGTGGGATCGAGCGACTGGGCGGCAATGTCCGAGAGCACGACCAGATCGAACGCCGCGAACCCGCCCACGTCCGCAGGAACCGCCAACGCGCCGCGCTCATCGACCGACATTTCGGCCTGCTCCAATGCGGAGCGCACGAACGCACCTTGTCCCGGGTCTCCCTCGAGCAACAAGGCCGTGCTCTTGCCCGACACGCGCAGGAACGCGGAGCTCGCGTTGTCGTCTGCAGGGTCATCGTCGCCGTCGATCAGGGAGGCCTCGACGTCGTAGCGGGAGAGTCCCGCGCTCGCGGCCTTGTCGCGTACGACCACCACATCCAGACCTGCAGCCTTGTGGACACGCACGCGGCGGATCAGCTGGCCGTCGCGTTTGACGCGCAGCTCGACCTCGGACGCCTGCTCCGATTCGAGCGCGACCGCGAGCTCCACCGCTTCGCCCGCCTTGGCGCGAGCTGCGGTTCGCACCGACACCACTCGCAGGCCGGACGGCGGGGCTTGCATCAGCGGAAGGACGTCGACCGGAACGCGGGCCGCCAGTGCCACGAACGCCCCGCCCAGCGTGTCTCCACGCGTGGCCACGCCATCCGAGATCAGGACGATCCGCGCAGCGCTGTCGGGTGGCACCTCGGCCACCGCGCGCCGGATCGCCTTGTCGAGATCGCTGCCATCGCGCGCGATCACGGCGCGTTGCCCCGTCACCTCCGCGCCCTTCTCGTGCACGGGCTGCTCGGTCGCCGCCGTTGCGCCGAACACCACCAGGGCCGAACGATCTCCCTCTCGCATGCCGGCGCGTGCGACGGTCAGCTCTCGATCGATGATGGATCCGGCGTCTGGAACCATGTCGATGGAGCGGCTGCGGTCGACCACGAAGATCACGGTGAGCCGATCGAGGCTGCGGCCGATCTCCACACCCACCACCACCGCGCACAGCGCGAGCACCGCCGTCCCGGTGCACACATCCAGCAACCAGGCGCGAGCACGAGACATCGACGTCTGCGCCAGATGCCGGACCACCACGAAGCCCAGCGCAGCTGGGAACAGCGGCGAGAGCCAAGGTCGCTCCAGGCGAACGTGCGTCTCGGGCAGGACGAGCACGAGCGAAGCCAGCCAGAACAGCGGAGGCCACAGCGACAACGCCCAAAGCACTCCCAGGATCGGGCGCTTGGAGAGTCTGGTTCTGAACGAGAGCCACGCCCCGGCCGACGCCGCGAGGACGAGGGTGCCCGCGATCGCCGCCTGGGTCATCACCGCAGCCGTCCCGCAGGGACGGTCCGCGGCTCGGTACGCCCCGCGCGTCGAGTTGCGACGGCGACGTCCGCCAGTAGGATCACCAGCGCAAGCAAGGCCCAGAGCCAAGTCACATTCTGCGGCCGCTGCACTTGCGGACCTTCTCCGCCCGCCGTGACCGCAGCCGCGCCCGCCAGATCGGCGCGACGGGACAGATCGCTCTCGCGCGGGCTGAACAAGTTCACGGGCCAACGCGTGATGTCCCCCTCCGCACCGTCGATGACGATGTCGAACAGCCCCACCTGGCTGACGGCCGGCACCACCAGCACTCCGCTCGCGAACGCAGACTCCACAGTGTCGCCGTTCGGCGCAGTCACCCGGGCTCGCCCAGCGTCCCGCGGCAGCACGACGCTGAGCGGTTCGCCGCTGCGACCAGCCGGCGCAGCCGTCGGCCGGTGGCTGCGCGCGAGCTCGGTCAGGTTGCGCATGAACAAGACGAACGAAGCCTTCAGTGGCCAATCGCTCTCGCCGACGTCGAAGCCCACGATGGTCACGCTCCGGGTAGGTGAGCTGCCATCGGCGATCAGAGCTCCCGCCGTGGAGCGGACCAGCGCTTGCGCCGGGCTCGTGACCTTCAACAGACGCGCCTTCGCGATCGTCAGGTCCCCGATCGACAGGTACGACATCCGCGGATCCGTTTCGCTCCACGCGGACACCGGCGGGTGCTCGCTCTCGAGGCCCACGCTGACACCGTGGCAGTCCCCCGCGGGCGGACGCACCACGAGCACGTCGCCTCGGGCGGCCACGAGCTTCGGACAGAGCCCATCCGCCACCAGCAGCCCAACCGACTGCAGATCGAGATCCTCTTCGTCGGCGTGGAGCGAAAGCTCGACCCCGGGATCGGCGCGCAAGACGCGTTCGAGCCAGGGTGAGTGCGGGAGCCCCTTGGCGCTGACCAACGACACGCGAAGCGACGAACTTGGCGGGACGCGCAGGTGCGCGTGATCGTCGCTGGCGAGAGCATTGCCGAAGGTGTCGTCGGCAAGAGCAACCTCGAAGCTCAGATTCTGTCCGAGCCCCGGCCCCCTCGCGGCGGACAGCTCGACGGGGACAGCCGATCCAGGGCTGACCAGGAGCCGTCGGGTATCGAGCACCTCCGATGCGTCGGCCCGGCGCATGGTCACGAACACGTCGCGCGGGGCGCCGCCGAAGTTTTGCACGAGCACCATCGCCGAGACTCGCTCGCTGCCTGCGCGACTCTCCGCTTGTACGTCGGCGCGCACGATGGCCAAGTTGTCTCGGGGCTCGCCCACCAGCGTGACGAACACCGGCACACCGACCAAGCTCAGATCTGGCGGCCGGGCGAGGAGACCATCGGTGACCAGGTGAAGCTCAGCCCCATCGGGGCCTCCGAGACGGTCCGCGGCGAGGCCGAGCGCGGCGGTGACGTCGCCTTCCACCTCTCGCGCCTGGAGCAGCGCGACAGCGGCGCGAACGCGGTCCGGGCTCGTGGTCCCCGAGGCAAGCCGCGGCTCTGACCCGGCCTCGATGATGGTCACCTCGCTGTCTTGAGGCAGCGCGTCGAGCAGGTCGAGCACCGCCTGCTTGGCCAGCTCGATGTGGCGAGTACCGCCGGCAGTGCCTCCGCTGGTCATCGATGCGCTCACGTCCACGACCACCGCCACGCGCCGGACGGCGTGGGCCGAGCCTTGGATGGTGGGCTCGGAGGAGGCGAGCGCGACTGCCACCAGCAGCAGAGCCTTGAGCAGCAACGATAGCTCCCACGACAGGCGCTTGAACGGCGAGCGCGCCAGAACGTCCCGTTTGGTGCCGGCCCACAGCCAGGTGGACGCCACCGGAACGCGTCTGCGTGTGGCCTTGAGGATGTGGAGGATCACCAGCGGCAGCAGCAGGCTCAGCAACCACAAGCCACGCGGCGCCAGGAGCTCCACGCGGGCAGTCTACTCCGATCCGCGGGGCACGCTCCCGCCCGCCGCGGCCCTTGCGTCCGCGCGCAATTGTTGTAACCCCTCGATCAATGAAGAAGCCGCCGAAGTCGGGCCACGCCCCTGGCACCCACCACGTGTCGCGTCGCAGGGCCGTGCAAGCGCTTGGCGCCGCGTCGGCGATGGCGCTCGGCTGCTCCGACGACCAGCCCGATCCGAGCGGCGGGGGCGGGAGCGGACCGGGCGGCAACGGGCCGGGCGGTAGCGGGCCGGGCGGCGCGGGTGGCAGCGGTGGCGCGGGCGCCAACGGTGGTGCCGGCGGCAGCGGACCGGGCGGCGCAGGAGGCGAAGGGGGTGCCGGCGGGTCGCAACCGGGCGCATGTGATGACAACGGAGGCCTCACGGCAGAGCAGCTGCTCGCTCCGATTCAGACCATCGTCGTCCTTTGTATGGAGAACCGCTCGTTCGACCACTACCTGGGATCGCTGCGGCTGCTCGAGGGGCGGCTCGACGTCGACGGCCTGACCGGCTCAGAGTCCAACCCAGACAGCAACGGGACGCCGGTCGCCGTGCATCAGCTCGACGACTTCACTCCCGAGGACCCACCGCACGGCTGGGACGCTTGCCACGCACAATGGAACGACGGAGCCAACGACGGCTTCGTGACCGAGCACGCAGGCGGCAGCCAAAGCGACGTGATGGGCTACCACGTGCGCGCGCAGTTGCCGATCACCTATGCCTTGGCCGACGCAGGCGCGGTCTGCCAGAGCTGGTTCTGCAGCGTGCTGGGCCCGACCTGGCCCAACCGCTTCTACCTCCACGGCGCGACGTCGCAGGGCCAACAGAGCAACGTGCCCGTGTTTGGCTTCACCAGCATCTTCGACGTGCTCGACGACGCCGGCATCAGCCACAAGAACTACTTCCACGACGTGGCCTGGGCCGCTGGCGGTTACCTCAAGCTCGGCGGCAACGCCGGCATCGAGACCTTCTTCGATGACGCCGCGGCCGGTACGCTGCCCCAGTTCTCGATCATCGATCCGCAGTTCTTCGGCGCCGGCGCCAACGACGATCACCCCGACCACGACATTCAGCTGGGCCAGGCGTTGATCGGCTCGATCTACGCCGCGCTCGCCAACAGCCCGCAGTGGTCGTCGTGTCTGTTCGTGATCACCTACGACGAGCACGGCGGCTTCTTCGACCACGTGCCGCCCCCCACGACCACCGATTCGGACAGCGACTTCACGCGGCTCGGTTTCCGCGTGCCTTCGTTGGTGCTGGGGCCGTTCGTGAAGCAAGGCTGCGCCATTTCCACCCAGTTCGAGCACGTGTCGGTGATCAAGACGCTGACGGTTCGCCATGGGCTCACCCCGCTCAACGCGCGGGTCACCGCGACCAACGATCTGTCGAGCACCATCGAAGCGGCGTACCTCGAGGCTCCCCAGCCGCCGGTCACGCTCCCCAAGCTCACGATCAACGTGGCCAAGGTTCTGGCCCGCGCCGGCCGCAACTTCCACCCGGAGCTCGCCGCACTGGCTGACAGCGGCGTGATCCCGCCCCACTTGGATCGACGCTCCCAGAGCAACGCGATCACGCAGCTGGTGCTCGAGCGCGGGCGCGCGCTGGGCGTCATCGACTTGGTCTGATCTCGTCAGTCGATCTCGCGCAGCACGATGCGGCGAACCACCTGCGAGAGCGGTTCCTCGCCGCGTGCGAGCACGTAGGAGCCGCGCTGACGCCGCGCGAACGTGCGCAGCTCGCCGCACAGCGCCGACAGACGCGCGCCATAAGCGGCGAGCGCCTCACCGTCGATCGTGAGCTCTACGCGCTCATCGGTCTCGACGTCGAGCAGCTCGACGTCGCCGTCGAGCGAAGGGTTCAGATCTTCGTCGCAGAGCACCTGCACCAGCGCGACGTCGTGTCCCGAGCCAGCCGCGCGGCCAAGCGCGCGGAGCACCGCGCCAGGATCGAAGAAGTCGCTCAACACCACCAACAACCCCGAGCGTTTGGCCCGCGCAAGCGCCTCCTCGATACCGCGACTCAGATCGGTTCGGCCGCTCGCTGCCAGGCCTTCGAGCGAACGTAGCCAGGCCCCGACTGCACCGCGCCCTCGCAGAGGCTGCGCCGCGCTGTTCAGCCTGTCACCCACCAACAAGAGCTGAGCGCGCTCTCCTCGAGCCAAGGTCAGATATCCGAGCGCCGCCGCGATCCTCTGGGCCCTCTCGAGCTTGGTGGGATCGCCCATGCTCATCGACTGCGAGGTGTCGCACACCACGCGTACGACCACGTCTTCGTCGGAACGGAAGAGCTTCAGCACCGGCTCGCCGCTGCGTGCATAGGCGGCCCAGTCGATGCGATGCAGGTCGTCGGGGGGCGCATACGCGCGGTGCTCGAGGAACTCCAGCGAGCTGCCGCGCTGCGTTCCGAGCCGCTCACCCGCTTGCCCCGATCGAGCCTTCACCGCGAGCTTCCGGCGCAGCACCTCGAGCTCACGAGCGAACTCGGGGTCGAGCAGGCCGGGCATCCGTTCTGACTTAGCAGATTGGGCTGGTCGTGACAGATTGAGCGGTCGATGCGAAGGCGATCCTTGTCGTTGGGAGTGCTCGGGCTGATCGGTGGGGGCTGCGCCGCGCGCAGCGACGCCCACATCGAGAAGCTCCGGGGTGGGACCGCGGGGGAGCTCAGCCGTCCGGCGCCGAAGCTCGCGACGCTCCTCGCGTTCGCGGTACACGCGCCCGAGGGCCGCGCAGCCGCCCTGCTCGAGTACGCACACAAGACCAAGCTCTCGGTCGAGCAGCGAGGGGCGCGCGTGCGCGTGGGACCCTTCTGGAGCCGCTACGAGGCGACGCTGCTCGCAGGCTTCACCGCGGACGCCGACGTCTCGCTCTGGGAGCCCTTCTCGGAAGGTGCAACCATCGATCCCTGGCTGAGGCTGCGCAAGCCCTACGCACGGGTGCCGCTCCACGTCGGAACACGCCAGCTCTTGGGCCATCGCTACGCGCTGGTCACGTGGGAGCTCGAGGATGAGGTGGCCGTCAAAGCGCGGCGCGATCTCGAGGAGTCACCGGTTCCGGGCGAGCTGAGCGGCTTCGATCTGGCCGGCCCCACCCCGGGCGCCGATAGCTCGGCGCCTGAGCTCGCACCCGCCCCGGCCAACGCCAAGGCGACCACGAGCTCCGAGAGCACCTCCGAGACGGAGCAAGAGCTGTACGAAGTGGTGGGTCGAGGGCCCCGCTTCATGACGCGGCTGCCTTGGCTGGATGCGTTGGTCAGCTCGGCCGGGCTCGCGATCGCGAGCTACGCAGACGAGACGGTGTACCTCGAGGTGCGCGCAGAGCCTCGAAAGGGTGCAGGAAAGGCCGAGCGACTGGCCGCTTTCCAGTGGGGCATCAACGGGCGAGAGCCCGTGTTCGAGCGCCCCATGTGCTCGCTCCAACTGGGACCCAAGGGCCCGCGGTTGTCGGCGACGCGTGCTTTCGCCGCTCCAGGCGGAGTCACGCTGTCGACCTTCCAGAGCGAATGGACCGCGCTGGCCGCGGCCGCGGAGGTGCCGCTGGAGCTCAACGAGTGGCGCCACCCACGCTGGGCGGGGCACCGCCAGAACAAGCAAACCTTGCCCGACCTGGTGACGCTCGACCTGGTCACGGAAGCAGGCAGCGAGTTCGAGAGCCTGGAGGAGTTCACCTCGCTTGCGAGATGAATCGACGCCGGCGATTTCTCCGGTCCTCTGGCGTCGGGGCTCTCGCTTCGTCCCCCTGGTCGGCAACCCGCGCTCACGGGTGAACGTCGGCAGGATCGCTCGGCGAGCCGGCCGAGCTCAGGGGTAGCCGACCATGCGCTTTGCGCTCGGGTCCCAGAGCTTGAGCCGCAGACAGTCCCACACGTCACCCGGCTTCAGCGACGTCACACCCGGCGTCTGCAGCTCCGGCAGCGCGGCCATCGTCTCTGGCAGTCGATAGAAGGGGATCTGCGAGTTCAGGTGGTGCACGTGGTGATAACCAATGTTGCCGGTGAACCAGCGCATGACGGTGCCCATCGGCATGAAGCTCGACGACTCGAGGGCGGCCTTGGTGAAGGACCACTCATGACGCGGTTGCAGCATCATGCTCGGGTAGTTGTGCTGCGCGTAGAACAAGTAGCCTCCCGCCGCGGTCGCCACCATGAGCGGCAGAAGGTAGGCGAAGAAGGTGGTCGCGAAGCCGACTTGCCAGACGAGGATCGCGGTGAGGCTCCAGTTGAGGAGCAGCGCCACCGCCGAGTCCCAATAGCGGACGACGGACTTGCGCAGCGAGTTGACGCACATTCCGATCATGAAGATCGGCACGTACCCGAGGAGGATGGTGAGCGGGTGCCGCACGACGCGGTACTTGAGCCGGTCCCGGGGGCTCATCTTCTTCCACATCTCGGTCGTCACCACCGGGAACGAGCCGATGTGAGACCCGACGATCTGCGCCGTGTGCGCGTGGTGGTAGTTGTGCGTCTCCTTCCAGACCTTCGGCGGGGCGAGCACCAGCATGCCGTAGAGACCGAGCACCCACTTGGCGAGGCGCGAACCTCGCAACACGGCTCCATGCATGAAGTCGTGGTAGAGAATGAACATCCGCACGATCGACAGGCCGCTCACCACCGCAGCGATCAAGCGCAGGGGCCACAGCGGAAGCAGTGCAGCGGCGGCGGTCGAGGCAGCGATCACCAGCACCACCACGACCAAGTGCGTCCAACTTTTGACGAGGTCTTCGTCAGTGAAGGGCTTGGACGCTTCGATCAGCGCTTTGCCGTCTCTCGACTCCATCTTGGGGGCCACGAATGCCCCGAATGCAAAGAAGAGGCAAGTAGTCTGTCAGCTTTTCGACGGTGTCGTGCGCGGCTGCGAATCTGACTTCGCACCGGCCTTGGCTTTGGCTTTGGCGGCTTTGGCCTTGGCCGTCCCGGGGCAAGGCTCTCCCGTGAACGCTTTGTGGCCCTTGGGCAGCTTGCACGGGTGCACCCGAACCACGCGTTTGGAGGAGAGGTACACCACCACCTCCTCGTCGACCCGGCGCTTGCCACCCGGATTCTCCACGATGCGCGTGACTTGCACCGAGCGACGGGCGGAGCCGGGCTGCTCGACCACCTGCTTGCGGGGCGAAACCTTGGGGTCGCCCACGAGCTCCACCGGCGGCGCGCGCCGTTCGAGCTCGATCGGGCTCTTGCGGGTGACCTTGCGGCCAGGCGTGGAGCCCAGCAGGCGGACCGAGACGCGGTCTTTGAACACGGTCGTGTCGATCACGAGCGGTGCGAGGGAGTCGTTCTTGAACGCCAAGTCCGGCCCCGGCCACGATAGCGTCGCCTCCACCCCCGCGGGGTAACGGCTGATGTAGTGGCTGTGAGGACGGTGCTCCAGGATGGGAAAGCCAGCATCGTAGAGCGCGTTGTAGAGCGTGGTTGCGAACTGGCTGATGCCCCCGCCCACGGTCTCGACCATCTCCAGGTCCAGGATGCTCGGCGCCGAGACGAAGCCGTTCTCCTCGGTGCGTTTGCCGATGAAGTGGTTCAGGCTGAAGGACTGCCCCGGCTCCACCACCACGCCGTCCATCAATTTGGCGATGCGCTGGATGTTCTTCACCCGACGCTCTCCGGGCGGAAACTTGGTGGAAAACCGCGCCAGGAGGTTGAGCTTCTTGGTGTCGACGGCCTTCTTGCCGCTCTTGTCCGCGGGCTTCGATGCTGCGCTCTTGTTCGCGTCCTTCGCAAGCGCGGGCCGCGGGGACGCGACCGAGAGCCACGACACTGCCGCGAGCGCAAGACAACGCGGGAGCCAGGCGCGCAAGGCGATCATCAGGCGGCGCTTCTATCACGCTTTCGTGTGGCCGCCAGCGCCGCTCAGGGCTCGCTTTCGCCGGAATCGCGCGCGACCGCCGCCGCCGCTGCATCCTCGGCAGCGAAGGCAGCATCGGCGCGCGAGAAGTGGTCGTCGATGGCTCGTTGCGTTGCGCGGACCCTGCGCGATCCCGAGAGCAGCAGCAGAGCCCCGAGCACACCCCAACACAGGGCCGCCGTCTCACCGACCGCCGAGAGCGAGCCGGAACGATCGCCCAGCAGGTAGAAGGCGAACAGAGGCGAGGGGCTGGCCAGCATGATCACGCTGTCGTCTCGCGACGCCACTCCAACGACGGCGGTGACGATCCAAGGAACGATCGCGATGCCCGCGACCGCCGCCACCAGCACGATGCGCGAGCCCATGACGCTGTTCGAGCGGCTGCGGAGCCACACGCCGAAGCCCACCACGAACAGAAAGAAGCCGACGGCGTAGGCCACGAAGCGCAATAGCAGCTCGTCATCACGGCGTGCTCGCGGAGCCAGCGCGACGATCTCGTCGTACCGGATCAAGGCGGCGGTCGTGATCGCGACGAAGCCGAGCGCTCCGAGGGCGACCAGGAGCCACGCCGTGCGCACCAGGCCAGGCCCGAAGAACCGCGCGACCCTGCCAGCGCGCGCGCGCGACTGCTGGAGCCTCACGCGGCGCGAGGGCGCAAACGGCTCGCCAAGGAAGATGAGCGCGGCCGTGCCCAGGAAGCCCGCGAGCATGATCGTGGTGAGGAACGCGAAGCCGAGCACGTCCTTGGCTGACGTCGGTGCGTACAGCGTGGCCACGCTCGCGATCGACAACGCCACCACCGCCGCAACCAGCCAGCGCTTCAGCCCCGTGGAGCGGTCGTCGGTCGGCTCCATCAAGTTGGCCACGGTCGTCTCGTACAAAAGCCACGCTGGCAGACCCACGAGCAGGATGGGTCCGACGATCAGGATGAGCACGTACTCCTGGCCGAAATCCCCGCGCACGTACGCCGCCGGAATCCACACCGGAAACCCACGCGCGACCCGCCCCCACAGCTCGTGCACCAGGAACGAGAGCCCGGGACCGAGCATGCCGTACACCGCGCCCGAGACAGGCACCGCCGTCAACAGGGTGAGCAAGATCGCGCCCCGTGAGCTCTGCATCTTGGAGCTGAGCGCCAATCCGAACGCGACCCCCAACGCGGCGAACACGAACAGGTACGCGAACGCGATCACCACCTCGAGCCAATGCACGCCACCGAACAGGAACGGCAGCGCTCCGACCGGAGCGAGCATCACGATGTAAGCAGCGACATCCGAGAACGCGGCCAGAAACTTGCCCCGAGCCACGAGCTTGGGAGACAGGCCCGTGAGCACGATCGCCTCCCACGTGCGACCCTCGCGCTCCGACGCAATGGCGTTGGCCGCGAGCGCTGGGCCCACCAGCGCGACCACGAAGAAGCCGACGGAGAAGAACGCGTGGAACAGGATCGCGCCGACCACGTCGTTGGGCTCGGACTCGCTGGCCGAGCCGCCCACGGCCGCGATCGCCAGCGCCACGACGATGGTGATGGTCATCAGAATCAGCGGCGTGCGCGTGAGTCGAGCCGATTGGCGCAGCTCGCGGATCCAGATCGGGTTCGGATCGGTGTAAAGCTTCGCGAATCGGAAGCGCACGCGGTCGGCGGCGCGCGTCGAAGCCGGACCATCGGGCACGTCTTCGCCGGTCTGCGCGCTCATTGCATCTCCCCACGGGTGACTTCCAGGAAGATCCGCTCGAGCTCGTTCCGCTCCTGCTCCACGCCCACGACCGCCACGTCGGCGCGCACCAAGAGCCCAACGAGCTCGGCGATGCGGGACTCTGGACCGTCGATCGAGAACAGGATCCAGCCGCCGAGGAGCTCCACGTCCTGACAGCCTGGCGCTTGTCGCAGCGTGTCGAGCGCGGTCTCGGGTGAGCCCAAGACGCGGAGCTTGACCCGGCGCAACGACGACGGTCGGACCACCGCCGCCTGCTCCGAGGAAGGCTCCGCCTGGGTGCCCGGGTGTCGTTGGGCCTCGAGGCGGGAGCCGATCTCTGCGATCGGGCCCGCCACCACCAAACGTCCCTTCTCCAGGATCCCGACCGAGGTACAAACGTCGGCGAGCTCGGTGAGGATGTGGCTGGAGAGCAGAATCGTCTTGCCCATGCCGCGCAGCTCGCCGAGCAGGTTGCGCATCTCGATACGCGCGCGGGGGTCGAGATCGCTCGCTGGCTCGTCCAGGATCAGGACCTTGGGATCGTGCAGCAGTATGCGCGCCAGCTGCAGGCGCTGCTTCTGGCCCTTGGACATGGTGGCGACCAGCTTGTCGCGTAGCGGCCCAAGCTCGGTCAGCTCCAGCACGGCCGCCACGACGCTGCTCGATTTCACGCCGAACGCGTCGGCGAAGAACTCCATGTACTCGCGCACCGTCACGCGCTCGTACACACCCGCATGGTCGGGCATGTAGCCGATCGCGCGGCGGACCGCGTGTGGCTCCAGGGTCACGTCGACGCCATCGATCTCGACGCGCCCCGCGCTCGGCTCCAGCAGGGTCGCCATCACCCGAATGGTGGTCGTCTTGCCCGCGCCGTTCGGTCCGATGAAGCCGAAGATCTCGCCGTGCGCCACCTCGAAGCTGACGTCATGCAGCACCTCGAAGGGACCGAAGCGATGGAACAGGTGACGCACGCGGATGGCCGGCGGGGTCATGGCTCGCCTCCGAAGCCAACGACGCGCACCAACGTGAGGTCCTTCACCAGCGGGATGGAGGAGTCGTGGCTAGCGCGGCGATCTTCCCAGGCCGCGAGCAGCACGGGAGCCCGACTGGGGAACCAGGCCGCGTCGTGAGGCGAGAGCACGCTCGCGGCCACCCAGGCGTCTCCGAGCTCGCTCGCGCCCTCCGCCGCGAGTCCCGCGCTGAGGGAGTAGATCTGCGGATCCGCCGGGGCGCTGCCGAGGATGGCCGCCAGCTGCGGCCCCCCCCACGAGGCCAAACGAGGCTGGCCACGCCCCAAGCTGGTGGTGTCGACCCGGTCGTTCGGAGCCAACGCCGCAGCGTAGCGAAAGCGGTTGTCCGGGGTCTTGATCACCAGATGCTGCAGCAGCGCGCCCGTCCTGTTGATCACCACCACTTCTTCTTGCGTGGAGGACGGCACGAGCGCGACGCCGGCGCCGAGGTCGAGCACGCCGTCCTCGCGGATGACCACCGTCTGCGACGGCATGCCCTCGATGTCGACCAGGCGATAACCGCGGCTGTCGACGCGCAAGCGCTCGACTGCGCGGTCGTCTCGCAGGGCCGTCACGCTGCCTTGAGGCACGCTCGGACCCACGGATAGGTCGCGGGCGCTGGGAGAGAAGAAGCCGCGATAGCGGCGCATGTTGCCCTGACTCACGCCCCCGGAAGCCTCGACCACGGTCAGCCGCGTTGCGGTCTGACCCACGCCTTTCATCAGGTAGCCCAGCAGCACGATGCCCAAAAAGGTGGCGAGAGACAACAGCGGCAGCCGCAGCAATGCGATCAGTGGACGGTTCTTCTTGCGCGCGCGACCGAAGGACACCGGGCCGGCCAACACCGCATAGATGCACACCAGCACCACCGCCGCGCCGATGCCCCAGCGCGCGGTCCGGCTCGGGTCGAGGAAGGCGGCGACGCCCTGCTCGTCGCCTCGTCGGCCAAAACCGAAGTTCTGGGGGCGCCGCCCCGAGGCGAGCACGCTCAGCGTCGAGCGCACGAACGCGCGCCGCGCCAGCTCGACCGCCCGCACGCGCAGGAAGGGATCTGCGAGCACCTCGGGGTCGGACGGGTCGAAGGCGAGCAACACCACCTCGCCCAGGCCATAGGACGCCGCGGAGCCCGTAGGTGTGCTTCGCAGGTTGCCGCCCACGAACGAGCGCAGCTCGAAGCGCTCGTTGGGGTGGTCGGTGGCCGGGGGCAGCCAACCGTCTCTGGGCCCCCCCGGGGCCGCGCCCGGGTGCACGATCGGCTCTGTCAGCTCCGGCGCGGCGGGGGCGAGCCGTGGAGCCCCCCCGAGCAGCGTCGCCAACAGCGGAGCGCGCAAATCCTCCGGCCGGCTGAGGTGGATCGCCAACGTGCCTCCGCCGAGCACATAACCGCTCAGCGCTGCGAGCTCCTCCGCACTGGCAGCGAAGAGCGCGTCCGAGGGCGCCACGACCAAGTGAATGTCGTGCCAGCTGGCCGGTCGCACCGGGAAGATCGCGGCCCCGGTGGCGTCGTCACGCGGCGCCACGGCCACGCGCAGGCGTGGAAAATTTCCCGGCGAGTAACCACCGGGCCCGCCTGGCACGGCGAGGTGCAGACTCTCGAGCGCCGGGCGCAGCCGCGAGGGCTGGTGAGCATCGAGCACGCGGACGGAGTTCTCCAAGTGCGGCGAGAAGCTCTCGGTGTGGACGACGTTGCCCTGCACGCGCACACGTCCGGTGAGCGTCTGATCGGCCATGATGGGCAGTCGCACCAGGGCCTTGGACCCGGCGTCGACCGCGAACGAGGCGCTCACCGAGCCCCTCGAGCGCCCGGCGTCGTTCGACAGCTCGACCTCCCCCACGAGCTTGTCCGGCCCCGGGTTGTCGATGCGCACCAAGATCTCCGTCAAGCCTGGCAAGAAGGTCGAAGGCTGCGGGCCCGTCGTGCTCTCCATGGCAAAGCGAGGCTGTGCCCGCGCTGGCGACGTGAGCGCCAGCGCAGCAGCGAACAACAGCCATCCGCCGAGGCGGAGGATCATCCCGCCTTCCCGCCGGCTTCGCGCGCCACGTGGTCGGGCAGCTTGCGCACGGCCTCGATCAGCGCCTCCACCACGCGATCCGTGGTGACGCCGTCGGCCTCTCCCTCGAATGACAAGATGAGTCGGTGACGCAACACGGGCTTCGCGACGCGATCGAGATCTGCAAACGCCACGTTGGCGCGACCATCGAGCAACGCAACGGCCTTGGCCGCGAGCACCAGCGACTGCGCGCCCCGCACTCCCGCGCCAAAACGAATGGCCGATCTCACCTCGGGCGGTGCATCCTTGGCGGTGGGGTCACTCGCGCCGACCAGCCGCGCCGCGTAGCGCAGCACGGGCTCGGCCACGATCACGGCGCGGCACGCCCGCTCGAGCGCGATGACCTCTGCGCGCGAGAGCACCGGCTTGGGCGCGGGCTGCGAGCCGCTGGTGGTGCGCGCCAAGATCTCGGTCATTTCGTCTTCGCTGGGCGACGGCACGAGCACCTTCAGCAAGAAGCGATCGAGCTGAGCCTCGGGCAACGGATAGGTGCCCTCCATTTCGATCGGGTTCTCGGTGGCGAGCACGAAGAACGGTTCCTCCAGCGGATGCCGCACGCCGCCGATGGTGCACGCGTGCTCCTGCATCGCTTCGAGCAGCGCGCTCTGCGTCTTGGGGGTCGCTCGGTTGATTTCGTCCGCGAGCACCGTCTGGCCGAAGATCGGCCCGCGATGCAGCGTGAAATGTCGCGAGCCGTCGTCTGCGGTGACCAACACGTTCGTGCCGATCACGTCGCTCGGCATCAAGTCCGGCGTGAACTGGATGCGCGAGAACTTGAGGTCGAGACAGGACGCCAACGTGCGCACCAGCAGCGTCTTGCCGAGCCCCGGCGCCCCTTCGAGCAGCACGTGGCCGCCCGCCATCAGCGCCCACAGCACCTCCTCGACCACCCTCACCTGGCCCACCAGCACCTGGCCGATCGCTTCGCGCAGCCGCTCACCTGCGATCTTGGCCTTGGCCAGGTCGGCCTCGAAAGCAGCGGGCAGTTCGGCGCTCATTTCTTCGCGCTCGCGAGGGTACGCCTCCTCACGGCTGGAAGTAACGCCCCACCTGATCCCTGTACTCCGGTGGGATGTCGCCGTCGGAGGCCGCGCCCAGCTCCGTGGGACCAGCCTGTCCGAGCGCCCCCTTGCCCGCCGCGTTGGCGGTCTCGCCAGGGCGCGCCGGCACGCGGCGCGTCACTGCGGGGGAGCCCGGCGCGCCCGGCAGCAGCGCCGCGTCGACCTGGAGGCTGCCGTTCGGCGCGAGCAGCGGCGCCGTTTGCCCGTGCGCGGCGACGCTCGAGCCCGCGGTCGAGGGCGCTGCCTGACCACCAGCCCCCATCCCGGCGCCGAGGCGCTGCTTCAACGCTTGGACCTCTGCGACCGCCGCGCTGAGCGCCGCCTGTGTGGCGGCGCCCGTACCGGCCCCGTCTGCGTCGGCCTTCTTCATCGCCTCTTCGATTTGCCGATCCGACATCTGGGAGAGCTTCTGGGCCAGCTCCGCCAGCGCTCGCGGGTCGAGCGACCCGGGTTGTGGGCTGGCTTGCTGCGACAGGCGCTCGTTCAAGCGCTGTCGCTGTTGCTCGCTGAGACCACGCAGCGTCTTGGCCATCGCCTCGGCCAGCCGCCGCTCCGCCTCGGGATCGCCCGTGCTCTCGAGCCGCTCGAGATCCGTTCGCGCCGCGTCCGGCAGCTCGGCGCCGAGCGCGCGCGAGATCTCCCTGAGCTCCGCCGCCTGCCGAGCGCCCGTCTCGAATGCCTTCGCCCGGAGATCGAGGTTCCGAGCCAGATCTTGCGCGCCCTCGGCGCGGGCGGCCTTGGCAGCCTCGGTCAGCTCCTGGCGGATGCGTTCGCGCTCCGTGGCGCTGGCGCTGTTGGCGCGGCGCTCCAACGATACATCGAGCGCGCGCGGATCATTCTCGGCCAGCGCGCGCCGCTCGCGCTCGAGCCCACCATCGCCCAGCCGCGCCAGCGCTGCCTCGAGCCCGGCGCGATCCTGATCGCCGTGCACCCCGAGCTTCTCGGCTTCGAGCGCAGCTGCGAGCTCGGCCAGCTCGGCCAAAGCCTCGCGGCGCGGCGTACCGGATTTGATCTGCTCCTTCAGCGCTCGAGCACGGGCCGCGAGGCGCTCGAGTCGCGCGCTCTGTTCGGCGTCTGCAGGGGTGATCTTGGCGACCGCCTCGAGCAGACGCTCGAGCTCGGGAACCTGCTCCTCACGCACGGCGTCGACGTCGACCGCTGGCGCGTCGCCCACCTGCGCCGGTCTCGGCTCCAGGGCGCTCGCCAGCCACATCAGCAGCGCCCCGGCAGGCACCATCGAAAGCCATGGGGTGGCGAGCCGCGGGCGGAGGCTGCGACGGGAGGCGCTGCCGAGCACCTCGTCTGCGCGCTCGACGACCACGCGCGCCGCAGCGGACGAGCCAGCGGTTTTGGCCAGAGGCAATGCGCTGACCATCAGCTGGTTGGCCGCGAGCCGAGCATCCAGGAACAGCGCCACTTCCTCGTCCGTCAGCGCGCGACGACGCGCAATCAGCCAGCCAACCAGCCCCCCCAGCGCCGTGAGCGAGAAGAACGGCCAGAGCCGGGGGACAGGGTCCCGCAGCGTCCACACCAAGAAGCCCCCCCATGCGCCAGCCAACATCCCAGCGCCGAGACCAACCCCCACGCGGCGCAAGCCCAAGGCGCGTCGGATCGCGCGTGCGGAGCGCTCGAAGCGGAGCAGGAAGCGGGCAGCCGTCACCCGCCTAGCGTAGCAGCCTCGTGCGCGGTGCTACTTGAGACGTGAGCGCGTGGGGCGTTCCAACATCCGACTGATGCCGGTGTTGGGCCCGCTGCCGAGCGCGCCCACGAAGCTCCGCGCCTCGTTGCGGTCGACGAACACGGCTCCGAAGCGTGGTGTCGAGCTCTGAGCGATGCGGTTCAATTGCATGCGCAAGACGGAGTCATCCAACACCAAGAACGCGATGCGCTGACCCGTGTCCTCCCACGCCGCACCGAGCGCGGCCAAGGCTTGCTCGGCGTTCGGCCCCACTGCGCCGGAGGTGCGCCGCAAGTCGAGCACCAACCCGGCCACGCCCTCCTCGAGCGCGAGCTTCTTGCCCATCGACAAGAGCAGCGCGGCCGCGTCGTTCAGCTGCGCCGGATCGAGCTCGGGGCGCTTGAAGACGCGGCAGACAGCGACCCCCTCCTCGAGGTCGATCACGAAGTTGGGACCTTCGGCGTAGCGCACGGCAGCAGCGAGCATCCACCGCCTGGCCGCCTTTTGCAACGAAAGCATCAGCCCCGCGAGCTCAGGGGCCGAGCAGCAGACCGAGCTCGACATCCGCCACGCGCTCTCGAGGACTCTGCGCGGCGACTCGCACCATTCGTTGGACGCGCTCGCACAGACCAGCATCGCCGTCGAGCTCCACGAAGCTCTCGGGGGAGACGCGCACGAGCCAGCGAACCAGTCCCTCCCCGAGCTCGCCGACCGAAGCACGCTCGAGCTGTGCGCCCGCGAGCAAGCGCGCCCCGCGCTCGTCCGTGTATGCGCGAGCCAGCGCGACGGCGGCGGCGAGCACCGCGTTCGGGTCGGGCGGCGGCGGATCCCATCGCGGCGCGCTGCGGTAGGCGGAGCCGCGCTCCACCGAGGGTGGCAGCGCCACCAGAGCCAGCAGCTCCGCCAGCTCCGTTTCCGGAGAACGAACCGCTGCCGCCACGGCATCTCGCACCGCGTCCAAACCGCCCGCGCGTTCCCGAAGCGCAACGAACTCTGGCGCCTCCAGCACGAGCGCCAGCCGCACTCCTGCCACCCTGCGGTCGCCCATCTCCCAGCTCTCGTGATCGGGCAGGATCTCGAGCGTGGCACCGTCGAGTAGCTTCGCCAGAGCAGGCTGTCCTGCTGCGACGAGCACGCGACGCGCCGCCTCGCGCCAGAGCGGCCGCACGTCGGCCGCGAACATCATCGTTTGGCGCGCGCCTCGTCCAGAGCGACTTGCGCCTCGGCCACGGCTTGCGCCTCGTATTCTGCTTGAGCGACCGACGCGGCTGTCGCCGACTGCATGCCTACGCGCGCGGCAGGGGGGCTCATCTCCGCCAGCGACTCGGCTGCTGCCAGCGCCGTCTTGCGCGCGCCCTGCAGGTCATCGAACGGCTTGGCCAGATCGAACACCACCTTCGTGGCGCCGCTCTGCGCCAGGTTCGCCAAAGCCTCGAAGCGTCGCAGCTCCATCGCGCCAGGCGAGCTCGTGAGGATCTCGGCCGCTTGGGCGAAGTTCTTGGCGCTCTCCACGTCCGCTTGGCTCTTGATGATCACGTACTTGCGGTCTCGCTCGGCGATGGCCGCCTTGGCCAAGACCTCTTGCATCTGTGGGGGCAGCTGCACGTCCTGCAAGCCGATGAGCTCCACGTGCAGCCCCCACTGGTTGACCACCGTCTCCACCTGAGCTCGAACTTTGGCCGCGATCTCTTCGCGGTGCGCCAGTAGCTGATCGAGCGGCGTCTCGCCGACCACGTCACGGAGCACCACCTTGGCGCGATCCTTGACGGCGGCTTCGTAGTTCTCCACCGCGAGCGAGGCCTTCTCCGGATCCACGACTCGGTAGTAGACGACCGCGTCCACCATGGTGGTGACGTTGTCGCGCGTGATCACCATCTGGCGCAGCAGGTCGCGGTTGCGCGTGCGCGTGTCCACGCGCTTCATGCTCTGGAAGATGGGGAGCACCATGGTCAAGCCAGGCTCCGCACGACCAGTGTACTTGCCGAGCGTGAACTTGAGCGCCGTCTCCCATTGGTTGATCTGCTTGATGCCAGCGAGCAGGTAGAGAAGAACGAACAACCCCAAGACCGCGAGGACGACAGGCATGACGCGTGCGAGCGTAGCAGACGGAACCAGCGCGGACCCGGAGCTGGGGGCGGTGGTGCTCGCGGGGGGCAAAAGCAGCCGCATGGGTCGCGACAAGGCCGCGCTGCTGTTCGAGGGGAAGCCCTTGCTCGTGAGGGTCGTCGCGACCGTCTCCCAGCTGGCCGGACACGTGGTGGTCGTCGCGGCTTCGGAGCAGGTGCTGCCCGACCTGCCCCGCGAGGTGATCGTCGTGCGCGACCAGTCTCCCTATCCCGGACCACTCGCTGCGCTGGCGATCGGCCTCGCGCGGTTGCCCGACGTGGTGCAGAGCTCCGCCGTCGTCGCGGTCGACATGCCGCACTTGAACGCAGCAGTGTTGCGCCGGCTTCACGCACTCTCACGAGGCTTCGATGCGGCGGTCGCGGTGCTCGAGCGACCACAGAGCTTGGCGGCCATCTATCGGCGATCCATCCTGCCCGAGATCCACGCGCTGCTCGCTCGCGGCGAGGGCAGCATGCGCGGCCTGCTGGCGACGATCGACGCGCGCCTCGTCAGCGCAGAGGAGTTGCTCGCGGATCCCGAGGTGCGCGCATGGGACCCCCAGCTGCGGTCGTTCCGCGATCTGGACACGCCGCTCGACTTGGAGCGGGCCTGAGCTCGGTCACTCCTTGCGCATGACCAGCTCGCTGCCCCCACCGAGCGCGAGCAGCAGCTTGCCGTCGTCGGAGAAGCGCAAGCGGGTCTTGTCCTCGCCGCCTTCTGGCCGCTTGAACACGACGTCCATGTCCTGGCCCTCGGCCTTGGCGAGCTTGAACGTGCCCGAGCGGGCCGACTCGGTCGGGATCGCGACGGTGACCTTGTTCCCCGCGAACTCGATGCGGGTGCCCTTGGCCCAACCGTCAGCACGCTCGACTTGGCTGTCGTGCACCTGACGCACCGACTCGCCCACCCAAACCCCCTGCAGCTTCTCGCGGTTGGACTTCTGGCAACCCGTGAGCAACACGAGACAGACGATGGGCGCAATGACGCCGATGCGGACGCGCATACGAGCACCTCCAAGCGAGCAGGAAGGGGTTGTTTCGGGCGCACCTCCCCGCTCTCGGCGGCGAAGGCCGCGAGAAGAAAGGCGCACTGGCGCGCGGTGATTCGTTCGGTCCAGCCCAGCGAATCGAGCGCTTTCCTAGTGCAAAGCGTATGGATCGCTGCAAGCGCGGGCCAAGCAAATGTGAGCGAATATCTTACATCTGCTCACCTGAACCGTGTCCGGTTGCGGCCTGACCCGCAGCTTTCCTGGGCGCACCCGGAGCGGCCACGCGGTATGGGAGCGCCGATGCCGTCTGTGTTTCGAGATCGCCGCCTGCCTGCGCGTGACCGCCGCGAGTTGCTCTGCCGCATGGTCGAGTCCGCCAAACACCGGCCCGGAGAGCCAGCTCCTGTCTTCGTGTTCGACCTCGACGGCACCCTGCTCGACAACCGGCCGCGCGTCGCGAAGATCTTCCACGAGCTCGCCGTGGCGTGGGAGCAGTCCCACCCCGAGGCGGCGCGCGCGCTGTCGAACGCGACCTCGGCGGACATCGTGTACGGCCTGATCGAGAACTTCGATCGCCTGGGCATCACGGCGCCCGAGCTGAAGCAAGAAGGGCTAGCCTTCTGGAAGGAGCGCTTCTTCGTCGACTCCTACTTGTGTCACGACGTCGAGACCGAAGGAGCGTGCTCGTTCGTCAAGGCTTGTTATGAGGCCGGAGCCACCGTCGTGTACCTGACCGGTCGAGACCTGCCGAACATGGCCCTGGGGACGTTCGCCAGCCTGCGTGACAATGGATTTCCGATCGGCGTGGTCGGGACCTCGTTGGTGACCAAACCTGCATTCGAGATCCCCGACGCCGATTTCAAGCACGACGTCGCGCCGTCCCTGGTGAGGCACGGCAAGGTCGTGGCCACGTTCGACAACGAGCCCGCCAACACCAACTTGTTCTTGCACCACCACCCCGGGGCAAGTGCGATCTTCCTCGATACGCACCACGCTCCTGAGCCGCCGCCGCTGGATGATCGCGCGGTGGTGATCGACACGTTCCTGATCGATGTTTGATCGGCGGGTGATCTTGGTGCTGCTCGGCAGCGGGGCGTTGGGCTGCCCGCCCGAGGGCGCTGGCGGAGGCTCGCCTGGAGAGCCCTCGAATGTGATCCCCCCTACTCCGTCGGTGTCGAGCCCGATCGCGCGGGAGCTCGAGCCCGAGCGTGATGCCCCGGACGGCGGCCAAGTCGGCTTGGAGTTCGATCCCGCATCGGGTCGCTTCATCATCCCGGAGGCCGGGCCCCCGCCGCCGAAGCCGCTGCGCGCAGACACACGGCTGACCGTCGACTCGATCATGCGCGAAGAGCAGATCGGCGTCGTGCTCGAGGGACGCATCAAGCAGCGAAACGTCCCCGCGCCGCCCAAATCGCCGGAGGTGAACGCCGCGGGGATCGCAGCGGCGGCCAAGCTGACGACGCAAGATGTCACCATCACGCTGACCGCGCTCGGCCGCATGGGGATGGTGTTCGAGTCACGCGCCCTGCCGCTCCCGTTCCACTCCGAAATCCGGGCGCGTTTCGACCGCACCGGCCACCTGGTGCTTTGGCCCGGCCTGACCAAACACCGCGTCGTGCCGCCCGGCGCGCTGCGCGCCACGCTGGGCGAGCGGCGCGTGGACGTGAGCCCCATGGTGCCGGGCACCAAACATCGCACCGGCAATGGGAAGTACCTGGAGCAATCCACCCGAACCGTCGTGCTCGACGCGCCGATCGGGCGGGTTCGACTCGATCTCGCCAACGTGGTCGAGTCGGGCCTGGGCGGCCCGTTGGCCTGTCGATTCTGGGTCGAGACTGTCGGCATCGAGCCCCATCACGCCGAGTGCAAGCCCGAAGAGGTCCCGCTCTCGGTGAGCATCGATTGGACCGAAGGCGGGGGGATCGATTTCGACGTGACGTCGCTCGAACGCCGCAGCGATCTCCCGGGCAACGCAGTGTTGGTGCCGCCGCCCAATTGTGCTGCGCAGAACGAAGGCTTGCCGGACTCTTCCGACGGCATCTTCTTGACGCAGGACGAGCTCGCGCAGTTTCGAACGCGAGAGGTGGAGATCCAAGTCGACCCGGCAGCCCCGCTCGATGGCTTCATCGCTGACAATGGCCGTGATCGCGCGCTCGTGTTGTACCTCGACGGCGTCCCAGTCGTCGCCGTGCCGCCGCTCGAGAAGCGATTCTTGGTGGGCGCCCCTCGCGGCCACTACGTGGCGCAGTGGCGCACCTTCTTGGGTGACTACGTGGACAGCGCGACCGTGGTCGATCTCCCCGGCGTCTTGCGCAGCGCGCCGTTGCCCGTGGACGCCGACGCGGGCGCGCCCTGAGCGTCGCTCACACCGGCGCGACGCGTGAGAGCGAGCCGAGGCCGCGCTCCCACTCGGGCCGCAACCGCGCCGACAACCGCGGCGAGACGCGCACCGACTCGACGGTGTCGAGCGCTCGCGGGGCGGGCAGCGCCACGCGGTAGCCGAGCTCCACGCGCTCGCGGTCAGCATCCAGGATGACCGTGTCGAGGTGAGGAAAGAGACGCTCCTCTCGGCGACCGATCTTCACCACCACCTCTGGATGAGCGCTGGGCAACACGAATGTCCACGCCGAGCGTGGGTGGACCCCGGTGACGATGAAGGTCTCCCCTCCCACGAGCGGGGTTTCGAGCCACTGGTCGTCGGGCGCTTGGCAATGGAAGCGGGGATGGCGATCGCGCGGCGGGTACGGGGTCGGCTCGTCGGAAAGCTCGTGACCTCTGCGCGATCGGCGCGGCTCCCAGTGAGGCGCGACCACACCGAACCCCGCGGGATGCTCGCCCCCGTCGATGGCCTCGATGCGGTGACAAGGCCCGCCGAGCTCGACGGGCTTGCCGATGGGGTTCACGCTGCCAGCCGGGTCGCGGCGCGACCACTCCCAGCACAGCTCTGTGTCTTCATAACGCGTGGGTTGGCTCGGGACGAAGTCGCCACCGGCGGCACGCTCCCAGGTGCGAGGCCCGAACACGCGCAGCGACTTGCGGAGCAACGTGCCATCGCGCTCCACCGCCAGCGTCACATCGACCCAGCGCGCGTCACGGTACGCAAGCGGGTGCCGCGCGTGACCGAGGAGCAAGACCTCGGTGCCAGGCTTGTGTGGCGCGAGGTCCGAGGGGAGCCGAATGGAGGACGGGCCCTCCGCGAACAGCTCCGGCCGCGCTCGCGGCGACGAGGGCTCGAACACCGGAATCGCACGCCCGCCAACCGGCGAATGCCAGACGGCCTTCACCACGACCACCACCAAGTCGCGGCGCTCCGCGTCGGTGCTCAAGTGGGCGTGCGCCGAGAACGGACCAGAGGTGGCGACGGCCGCGTGCAACGTCATGGATTTATAGTAACTCACAAATGAGTCACTACGCCAGCGCCATCATGGCAGCGCGGACCAGGCCACCCCGATGGCCACGATCTCGGCCCCACCGCGCTTGGGCAACAGACGCACCCGCTCGATCGCTTGCGGGGCGCGCTGCGCGCGTTGCATGTGCGCGGCTCGCTCGACCTCCAGCGCGCTCCTGGCCTCGAGCAGCTCCTGCGCGAGCCTGCGAGCGTTGGTCTCCGCCTTCGTGAGCCTGGCGTCGGCCTTGGCCCGCGCCTTGGTGAGTGGTTGGCTGGCCGACTTGCCCAACGCGACGCGCAGGAACGCCGTCCCGAGCTCGCTCGGCGCCGTCGCGAGCGCGCCGCGCGCTTGGGCCAGCTCCGCCTCCGCGATCGCGAGCTCGCGCTCGAGCTTGCTCGCGCGCGTCGTCGCCTTTGCCACCGCGCCCGCGTCCTCGGTCAGCGCTGCTTGCTGGATGCAACGCTGCGCGAAGGCCTGCTCGCTCTCGTCGGGTGCACGCACCAAAGCGAGCTCCCGCAGCACGTCCACCTCGAACACGGCGCGCGCGCTGGCGTGCTCGCGCATCGCGCGCTCTACGCTGGCCACCCCCTTCTTGGTCGTGAGCAACACCGGCAGCGGATCGCACACCGCGTCCGGAGGCGCCACGTCCGAGAGTCCGCGCGGATCGATCTCGGTGATCGAGCTCAGATCCAGCCGCCCTGCTGCGTCGAAGCGCGCGACCAAGCACGTGCTCCGCTCGAGCGACACGGCGAGCTTCGCGTCCGAGGCACGAATCAGCACCGTAGCTGCCACGAACGGCCGGTAGCTGGGCCGCGAGCCCGTCGTGGGTGCCGGGCCCCAATAGCAGTGCCACCCCACGGGCGCGCTCGGAGCGGAGGTTTGGCGTCCGCTCGCGGGCTCTGCGGGCGAGGCCGCCGGCGTCGCGGGTGACGCGGGCGTTGGCTCGGGCTTCGGCGCGAACTGCATCAGCTCGCGACGCGTCATCGGTCCGCGCAGGAACGACAACGTGAAGCGCGTCGACATGACCGCGCACGCCGGTGAGCTGTGCACATCGCGGACGAAGAAGGTGCGGCCCGGCAAGTTGCGCAAGGTGTCGTCGAGCTCCCCCGCGCTCACGCCGCCGAGGCCCCCGTCCGCGCCGGTGAGCCCCTCGACCACGCGCGCCCGATCCGCGTCGGTCTGCAACCGACCGATGAACCAGGCCCCGGCGTTGGAGAGCGCCTTGTAGTCGAGATCCATCGGATTCTGCGTCGCGACCAGCAGGCCCACACCGAACGCGCGCGCCTGTTTGAGCAGCGAGAGCAGCGGCTTCTTGGTGGCTGGGTTCTGAGGGTGCGGTGGCAGGAAGCCGAACACCTCGTCGAACACGATCAGCGCGCGGAGCTCGCTGGTACCAGACAGCCCCCGCACCCACGCCAAGATCTCGTCCAACACCAGGCCCAGCACCAGCATGCGCTCGTCGTCATCCAAGTGCGCGACGCTCAAGATGGACAGGCGCGACTTGTCTGGATCGGGCGCGAGCCAGTCTGCCAGCGCGAGCGGCGCGCCCGAGAGCCAAGTCCTGAGCTTGGTCGAGGCCACCAGTGTGTTGAGATCTTGGGCTAGCGCTTGTTGGTCCTTGGGGGGCAAGAACTCCTCGAACGCCATCGCGCCGATGCTTGCCACCGGCGGGGCCAGCAGATCGGCGAGCAGGGCGGCGATCGGCGCTGCCTCTCCGGCCCGTAGGCGCCGTGCAGCCAGCGCGGAGAGCACGACGTGCTCTCGGCTGCGCGTGTCGCCGTCGCGGCCAGCCAGGCGCAACAGCAACGACACTCCACTCGACAGCTGCTCCTCTGCGAGCTCCTCGTCCTGGTCCCACAGCGGCGACCGGCGCGAGAGCGCGCTGAGCACATCCACGGGCTCGCCAATCTTGGCGCCCGGCGTGAACAGGCGCGGCACGGTGCGCGCACGCAGCGCCGCCACGTCCCCTGCCGAGAGCCCCGACGCCGCGAGGCCCGCTCGCCATTTCTCGGACAGCTCACTCGCCACTTGCTCGCCCGTGCGCCCAGCGCGCGCCGCCGCCTCGGCGTCGATCCAAGGTAGAAACTCCGCCGACGACAGCTCGGGGAACGTGAGCAAGAGGTTCGGCAGGTCGCCCTTGATGTCGATGGCGAGCACCGGCACTCCCGCGCGCAGCGCCTCCTCCACCAGCACGACGGTGAGCCCCGTCTTGCCGCTACCGGTCATGCCCAACACCACCCCGTGTGTGACCAAGTGGTGGGCAGGCAGCTCAAACGGAGCTTCGCTCTTCTGTCGACCCAGGCGGAGGGAGCGCGCAGCCATGGCCACGTCTTTGCCAAGCCGAGCGCCGCGCCGCAATCGGCTTGCCGCAGGATCGGCGGCGGGAGAATCTCGCTCGGCAGAGCGGCTTTCGCGGTAGCTTCCGCCCATGACGAGCGCGGCCCCTGCCGAAGTGAGCGAGGCATCTGCCATCCGCCGCGTGCTCACGGCCGCGTCGCTCGGCACGTTGTTCGAGTGGTACGACTTCTACTTGTACGGCAGCTTGGCGGTGTTCTTCGGGGGCAAGTTCTTCCCCTCTGGCAACGAGACGGCGCAACTGCTCGCCAGCCTCGCGACCTTCGGGGCGGGCTTCGGCGTGCGCCCGCTCGGAGCGCTGGTGTTCGGACACTTGGGCGACCTCGTCGGCCGCAAGTACACCTTCCTCGTGACGATGGTCACCATGGGGCTCGGCACGGCGCTGATTGGGCTCCTGCCGACGTACGAGAGCTGGGGGCTGTTCGCCACGGTGGCGCTCGTGCTGCTGCGGCTGCTGCAAGGCCTGGCGCTCGGCGGCGAGTACGGCGGCGCGGCGACGTACGTGGCCGAGCACGTACCGGACCACCGGCGCGGGTACTTCACCAGCTACATCCAGACCACCGCCACGCTGGGCTTCTTCATCAGCATGGGCGTGATCGGCACGGCGCGCATCGGCCTGGGAGAGGAGGCGTTCAAGGACTGGGGCTGGCGCATCCCGTTCTTGATCTCGTTCCTGTTGCTGGGCGTCTCCATCTACATCCGGCTCAAGATGAG
Organism: uncultured Polyangiaceae bacterium; assembly: GCA_964641275.1. Taxonomy (GTDB): domain Bacteria; phylum Myxococcota_A; class Polyangia; order Polyangiales; family Polyangiaceae; genus Xiheicaenibacterium. The sequence goes on along the minus strand of CAZXMG010000004.1, from coordinate 193,477 downwards.
CGAGTCGCCGCTGTTCAAGAAGCTCAAGGACGACGGCAAGGTGTCCAAAAACCCGCTCAAGGAGAGCTTCACCAACCCGGTCAACTTGCGCTACGTGCTGATCGCTTTGTTTGGCGCGACGGCCGGTCAAGGCGTGGTCTGGTACACGGGTCAGTTCTACACGCTGACCTTCCTGATGACCGCGCTCAAGCTCGACTGGAAAACGGCCTACGTCATGCTGTCCATCGCGCTGTTCGTGACCACGCCGCTGTTCGTGTACTTTGGCGCGCTCTCGGATCGAGTGGGCCGCAAGCGGCTCATCTTGGGCGGCTGCTTGCTGGGAGCGCTCACCTATCTGCCCATCTTCATCGCCATGAAGCACTTGGCGGTCGACCTGTCTGGCATCCGCTACGTGGCCATGGTCGGGCTGTTGGTGTTGCAGATGGTGTACGTCTGCATGGTGTACGGGCCGATCGCCGCGTTCTTGGTGGAGCTGTTCCCCACGCACATCCGCTACACGTCGATGAGTCTGCCCTACCACCTGGGCAATGGCTGGTTCGGCGGCTTCTTGCCGCTGATCGCCACCGCGCTGACCACGAGCGAGTGGGCGCGCCACCACTTTGGTGACGGGGCGATCTACACCGGCCTGATCTATCCCATCGCGATCAGCCTGATCACCGTGGCGGTCGGCGCGCGCTACATCAAGGAGACGCGCGACCACAAGCTCGCCGCCGTGATTGGCGAGCCGAGAGCACCACGGTCGTGAGCGACCGTCGCTCCCGCCCGTACGCGGCCTGCGCCTCGCTGGTCGTGGCACTGCTGATCGCCCCGGCGTGGCTGTGCAAGATCGCGCCGCTCTCGGACTGGCCGAACCATTTGGCGCGCCTCCACGTGCTCGCCCACTACGGCCACAGCGAGCACTATCGCGCCAGCTACGCCCCGGCCTGGGGGCCCTTCCCGAACTTGGCGGTCGACCTCTTGGGTGTGCCGCTCGCGCGCGTGTTGCCTGTCGATCTGGCCGGCCGGGCGCTGTTGTCGCTTGCGCTCGCCACGTTCGCTTGGGGCGTGATCGAGCTGGGCCGCACGCTCGAAGGTCGCTGGTCGTGGCGCGCGCTGATCGCTTGCTTCTTCGCGCTGAACGAGTCGCTGCTGCTCGGCTACGTGAACTTCACGTTCGGCATCGGCCTCGCCTTCGCGGCGCTCGGGCTGACGCTGCGCGAGCCGCTCTCACAGAGATCGTCGTCCGTGCGGGTGTTCACGGCCGCAGTCGCGCTCGGCGCCGCGATCTCGCACGCCGCGGCGGCGGTCAGCTTGGCCATCGGCTTCGCGGGGGTGCAGGCCGCGCGCGTGGCCGCGCGCAAGCGCGCAGGAGCGGAGCTTTGGTCGCGCGCCGATTCGATCAGCGCGATCACGCTCGCACCCGCGTGGCTGTACTTCGCGCACTGGCTCTTGTTGGTGGCAGATCGCTCGCAAGACAAGAGCTTCGCCAGCCTCGGCACTTCTGCGCGGCTGCTGGTGCAGACCATGGTCCCGACCTACCACGCGGTGACCGACCTCGCGTTCTTGGCCGCGCTCGCGGCGATCGCTGGCGCGGCGGTGTTGCTCGGTGCGGGGCTGAAGTCGCTGCGCATCGCGGCGGCTCCAGCGCTGGCGGCTTGCCTCTTCGCAGCGGCGGTGTTTGCGGCGCCGGCGGACTTCGGTGGCAGCTACGAGGCCAACGGCAGGTATGTGGTGGGGGCGTGGGTGTTCGGGCTGTGGTCGTTGCGGTTCGAGAGTCCGCCGCGCGCAGGCGTGCTGCGGGCCACATGGGCCCTGGCGCTCGCTTTGTTCTCGCTGCGCCAACTCGAGATCGCGCGGCAGTGGCGCAGCCTGGGAGCCGACCTCGAGGCCCAGATTCGGCTGTTCGACGCGCTGCCAGCGGGGACCAAGCTGGGCAACCTGACGTTTCTCGACGAGCGCGCGCCGCGCGCCACGCGCCTCTCGCAGCGTGCGCTGCTGCACGCCACGGCGTACGCCGCCGTGACCCGCGAGGCCAATGTTCCCACGCTCTATGCCATCCCTGGGGTGCAGCCACTGCGACATCGCGAGCCGCTCTACGACGCGCACCGCTTCAAACTGAGCGCTCCGCCCGCACTGGATCCGCGTGTGCACGCGGAGCTGGACGCGGCCTTGCTGTGCCGGGCGCCAGCCGATTTTCGCGCGCAAGTGCTGGTGGGGGCGACCAGCGTGGGGCGGGCTGGCGATTGCGAGCTGATCCGGTTCGAATGAGCGCCTATTCTCCGACGGGTGACTCGACGAACGGCCTCGTGCAGCTGCGGCAAGCTGACCGCCACGACCACCGGTGATCCGCTCCGCATCTCGATCTGCCATTGCCTCGCTTGCCAGCGGCGCACCGGCAGCACGTTTGGGACACAAGCGCGCTTCCATCAGGATCAGGTCACCATCAGCGGCGCGTCCAAGGAGTACCTGCGCACCGGCGACAGCGGCAGCACGATCCGCTTCCACTTCTGCCCGGACTGCGGGTCCACCGTGTTCTACAGGCTCGAGGCGCTGCCCGAGGCGGTGGCCATCCCCGTCGGAGCCTTCGCCGACCCTGAGTTCCCCCCACCTCGCGTCTCCGTGTACGAGACACGCAAGCACGCCTGGACGGGAATGCCTGCCGACGTGGAACACCACGATTGAGCCGGGACGTTGCGCCCGAGTGGCACGATGACTGGTCTCGCAGCTATTGCGCCGGCCCGACGAAGTCGTGCGCCGGCCCAGATCAGGCCTGCCGCGACGCCGCCAAGAGCGAAGGCTACGTGCCGCTCTCGCTCTACTCGCTGTGTCGCACAGAGGACGTGCGACGGGAGCCGGGCTTCACCGCCTACCTGAGCCTGGCCCTCGCCCTGATCGTGCTGGTGGTGTTTGGTGTGATGGTCTGGCGGCGCAAGCGGCGCGCGCCGCTCAGGGGCGCTGGGTCTTGAGGACCGCCGCGAGCTGCGAGGCCTGCGCGACGGCGCCGGCGAATCGCGGCTGATACCCCTCGGGCTTTGCGCTCTGGGCCAGTACCTGTTCGAGCAGCGACTGCGCCCGAGCGTGATCGCCTGGCTGTGCCCGCAGCCACAATGCCTGCGCGTGTTGCACGGCCCAGGTGGGGTTCGTGGGCTCCACGCGCGAGGCCTGCTCCACGGCGGCGATCGTCCCATTCAGGTCGCCCTGCCGCTGAAGCACCTCGGCGACCTTGCCCCACGCTCCACCCTCTGCAGGGTTACGTTCTGGAATCGAAGACAAGAAGCGCATCGCTTCCGTTTCGCGCCCGGCTTCGAACAGCAGCGTAGCCATCAGCTCGTCCACCTCTGCGTTGCCGCCATCCTCACGACGCCAGCGGCTGGCCACACGCGTCGCGTCTGCGAGCGCAGCGCTCGCGCTCGACCCGTCGCTCGCGCGACGTACGTGCAGCTCGACCAGGTGTGCATACCAGACGCGCGCCAGCCTCAGATCCACGTCCGAGCTCTCTGTCTCGCGCAGCAGTCGATCGAGCAGTGCCGCGGCCGCGTCCAGGTCGCCGGTATGTTCTGCTACCGCGCTGCCGAGCTCGAGCGCGACCGGCGGCACATCCTTGTCGCGCAGGACGGCGGCCAGCACACGCTTGGCCTCGGGCGCTTTGCGCGCGTTCATCAGCGCAGCCGCGATCTGGATGCGCACGCCGGGCTTGGTCTCGATCGTGGCGAGGCGACGCAACAACACCGAGACATCCTCCTCCGCGCCGGAGCGGTAAGGTCCGTGGGTCGCCAGCACGAAGCTGGCGATCTGAGGTCCGCTGCCGGACTTGGCGAGCCGCGCGCGCCACTTGGCCAGGAGCAGCTGCATTCCCAGCTCGCCGTGGGTCTGGGTCACCGCTGCGCGAAGGCCCCAGTCGAGCTCGAACCTGAGCCCGCGCTCGAACGCCGCGTCGATCGCGCGCGTGGCCCTCGCGCTCACGTCCGCGCTGTCGCCGCGCCCGCGCGACACACGCGCCACGTTCAGGTCGGCGATCGGGCGGAGCTGCTCGTCTTCGGTCAACAGGTCCCAGGCAGCGACAGGGCACTTGGCGTCCTCCCAGCTGCAGCTCTCGGCCAGCCGGCGCGCGAGCACATAGCGGAAGAACCGCGCGCCACCAAAGCGCCGCCCGAAGCTCCGCGCCGCCTCGAGGGTCGCCTTGCCTCGCTTGCCCTGGTCGACGTCTGCGAGCACGCTGCGGAACGCGGCCACGGCGCCCAGCGCGGACCCGGGCACTTGCTCGGCGAAGCGCGCGAAGCCCGGGCCGCGCAGCTCGGCGGGCTTTCGCGCGAGCTCGAGATAGCTTCTCACCGCCCCCTCCGGCACCTTGGCGAGCACCGTGCCGGCGTCGTCGTGAGCGAAGATGGCGCGGCTCCCGAGCACGGCGTCGCCGCTCATGAGCGTCGGGCTCTCTGCGGCAAGCGCGAGCAGCTGCTCGCGCAGCTTGTCCTGGTCTCCCAGCGCTGCGTAGGCGGCCATCAACTGACGGCGCGCGAACGGCTTGTCCACGCTCTGACCGGGCTCCTTGATGCGATCCAGCCAGTGGCTGGGGTGAGCGAGGGGCAAGCTCACGTCCACGAGCTCGGCCTTGGCGCGTTCGGCGGCGGGCCGGGCTGTGTACGTGCTGCGCTGGTCGACCCCGCGCCTGTGTACCAGATCGCTGCCTGCGAGCTCGAAATGGTGCTCGATCCTGGAGCTGCCCGCGCCGCTCGTGAGGCGCAACAAGCGACCTTGCCCATCGAGCTCGAGCACCAAGCTGGGCAGCTCGAGCTCGCTCGCGTTGGACGGCGGTTGGACCGGGCTGATGCGAATCGTGGCGGGCCCGAGGAGCTCCACGTTCAAGCCTTCTGTCAGCTCGATCGGCGGGGGCGCCATCGGCGCTTGCTCGGCCAACCAGAACACCAGCGCCGGGCTCGGGCTGCGCAACGTTCGCAGCCCGAGCTCGGGGTAGGAGTGGCGCAACCCCTCGCGGGATACAGTCGACGTCTCACTGCCCCCGAGCGCCAGAGGGCGCGTGATCACGGTCTCGTCCTCGCCCAGGGTGAGCACGGTGCCGTCCGGCAACGAGAACGTACCGGTGCGGAGCGGAAGGGCCCGTGACAACAGCTTCAATGCTTCCGCAGACCGATTCGCGGTCGGCGGTGTCGACGCCAGGTAGTCCGCAGCCGCGTCGACCGGCTGCGTGAACAGGCCTGGCGCGAGCTCGGTGAGATCGGAAAGTCGCGGATCGCCCTCGTACCGGAACGCGACCAGGTGGGCGCCAGCAAACGCTTGCTGCAAGAACCCATCGCTGTCGCCCGAGGTCCAAGCCGAGCCCGCGGTGTGAGCTGGAGCCGGAGAATCGGCCAGTGCTTCCCCTGCCGAAGGCAAGTCGACGCTGCGATCCATCAGGGAGACTCCTCGACGCGCGAGCTGACGCTGGCTGCGCAGACTGTCGGTGCTGACCTTGAATGGCCTCTCGCGATGCGCTCCGCCCAGGCGACCCGAGCCGCTGCCAAAGCCCGGCTCGGCGCCGTTCCAGCCCATACGCACCCCAGAGGCGCGAGCCGCCGGGCTGGGGCCGACCAGCGCACCTACGAGCCCCAGCTGAAGCGCCGGCCCTCCGCGACCATAGTCGTGGAACAGTCGCGTCGGAGCGCGCTCGAGCAGGTCGAAGGCACGGGCACCGAGCGCCTCGCTGCCGAGCGGCTCGTAACGTGACGGGATACGCGCGGGAGCTTGGTACACCGCCCAGCCGGTCGGCGTGCTCTTCTCGACGGCGTACTCCTTGTACATGGCGTCGTTCTCGAGCACGAGCAGCGAGGTGAACGGGGTGACCAGGAAGTGTCGCCGCGCGAGCGCGACAACCTCTGCGCGGTTGGGCGACTCTGCGCGCCCCGGGCCCGGAGGCTCGTCCGCGAGCAGCGCCGCGATCCGTCGCTCGGCGAACAGGCGAGGCAACATTTCGCCACCACTCTTGGCGTCGACCAACGAGAGCGCTGTCTCCCAGGGCGTTCCGAGCCGGTCCCCAGCGCTGCCCGCCACGCGCCCGCGCACTCGCACGCTGCTCGGAGCCGTGCCGACCGGCGCGCGCAGGACCACCTCCACCCGCTCGCCGTCGCAGACCCTGCGCGACGTCACCTGAGCGACCGCGCCGACCACCGGCTTGCCCGCCGCGTCGAGCGCCTCGGCGGAGAGCCCGCCCAAACAGGGCGTGTACATGGTGGAAACCGCGTCGAACGCGCGCTGCGACAGGTCGTCCGTCTCCGCCACCTGCAGCACCAAACCATTCGAGAGCTCCGCCAGCGCGGACAGCGTGCCGCGGTCGATCGCGTCGCCCACGCCCACGCCGACGAATCGAACGTCGTCGCCCAGCGCTTGGTGTAGGCGCTTGGCTGCGTTCTCTTGCACCACCGGCTCGCCCTGGGCCACGAACGTGCCGTCGCCCACGTAGTAGACGACCCGCTCCTCGGAACCGCTGCCGAGCGCCGTGCGCGCCGCGGCGAGCGCGAGGTCCAAGCGTGTGTCGCCGACGCCCTCCGCGTGCGCGGACAGGAAGCTCGCGACCAGCTGGCGATCGAGCTTGCGCGCCTCCACGAGCCCCCCTGGCAACAGCTCGACCTCGTGACCGACGGTGAGCAGCGTCACCTGGTCCTCGGGATCCAGAGCGTCCAGCAGGCCATCGGTGAAGCGAGCCTGCGCGCTGAGCTGTGCCGCGTCGCGCGACGCGCTCACGTCGAACAGCACGGCCACACGCCGGCCGGAGGCCGTCCCGCGCTCGGAGGCGAGCTCGCGCAGGTTCGGCTCGGAGCGCGCCAAGAAGTAGCGCTCGCCGTCGAGCTGATGACTGTGGGCGGTCGCTTGCGGAGCGGCCGCGCCGGTCCGACGCAAGCTCAGGACGAAGTCTTTGCCGAGCTTGGCGTCGGTGGCCTGGTAGCTGACCACGCGGTCCGGGCCGCTCGAGCTCACCTCGATCGCGTGGCTGGGCGAGGCAATGTCGAAGCTCTCACCGTCCACCACGCGCACCGAGAACTTCACGCGCGACGCCAGCTGGTCGATCTCGGGAATGGGTACGATCAGACGCTCTCTGCCATAGAGATGCTCGAGCGGCTGTGTGTACGAGCTGAAGATGCGCTTCTCCGTGCGCGCCGGCACTGGGAAGATCCGCATGCGAAAGGTGTTGCCGCTCATCCACTCGAGCAGCGCGGGGTCTCTGCGCTGATGCACGATGCCCTCGTAGATGTCTCGACCGCGAGATCGGTCGACGATCGCGCTCTCCATCAGCTCTCCGTCGACGTACATCGCCAGCCGCGAGATCGCGGCCCCGTGCGGCATCGGGAACGAGTAAACCCCCTCGAGCTGCCGCTGTGTCGGGTTGAAGAACGTCTGATCGATGGTGGTGCGCGCGAAGCCGCGATCGACCACCACATCCACCGAGAGCTCGCGCAGATCGATCGGCACCTCGTGCTGCCAACGCGGGTCCCTGCCGATCAGAGTGCCCTTCAGGCCGTCCGCTGGAGGGCTGACTCCCTCATGGTCGACGCGCGCGAAGTCGAACAGGTGGCTCACCCGCGGCGCGCGCGCCGCCAGTGGCGGTGCCTCGCCTCGCAACGTCCCCAGCTCACCCGCATGGACCGCCAACCGCCGGTCGCCGGTGCCTACGTCCACCCGGCCCTTGGCTACGGCGATCTCGGCGCTCTCGGGGCTCGCGCTCACCACGAAGCGGGCGTGCTCGGCGGTGGCACCACCCTGCGGGGTCTCGAGCGAGAACGAGGCCCCCGTGAGGTGCACGTCGAACACGGCCCGGCCGGCGGTGAGCCGCACCTGACCAGGAGCGCTCTCGAGCACGACGGCGCCCACGTCGAGCGTGAGCGAGGTGCCGTCTCGAAGCACCACCACACGCGGCCCTGGCCCGGCGTTGTCGTACGCCACCGCCGGCGGCCCCAGGCCAGGCCGGGTCAGCAGGAACAGCACTGCCGCCGCGAACGCGACCGCCGCCGCGAGCAGCCCCACCCGACCGGGTAGCGATCGCGGCACGGTGTCCGCCCACCACGGGCCGCGGCGCGACGGCCGCCGCGCCGCCGCCCGACGCGCTTGCTCGGCGAGCAGCTCGTCGAGCACGCGAGCGCGCGCCTCGGCAGACATGCGCGGCGGGCTGTCCGCGCTCTTGAGCAGGCGCTCGACGTTGCCTTCGAGCTCCGATTCGTGTGCTCGATCTTGTGTCATCGCGAGACCTCCACCAGCGTCTTGCCAATCGTCACGAACGTCTCTCGGAACGCTCGTCGCGCCCGCGCCAGGAGCGACTTGGCTGCCTCTTCGGTCAGGCCCAGCTCGGCAGCCAAACGCTCGATGCTGAGGCCCTCGATGTACTTGCGCTCGAGCGCGCGCCGGTGGGCGTCCGAGAGCTGGCACATGGCCGCGTGCACCAGGTCATGAGTCTCGCGCCTGGCCAACACCTCATCCACCAGCGCCTCCTGGTCCATTCCCTCCAGCGCCGCGATCAGCGCGCGATCGACGCGATCCCACATCTCGAGCTCCTCGCTCCGCTTGGCGTGCCGCAGGTGCTTGCGCGCCACGTTCCTCGACAGTTGACACAACCAAGTGCGCAGCGACCCTCGCTGGGCGTCGAACTCCGCCACGCGGTCCAACGCGCTCAAGAAGGTCTCCTGCACCACGTCCTCGGCCAGCGCCCGATCCTTGCCCACGCGGTAGAGGACGAAGACGTACACGCCGTCGACGGTGGCTTCGTACAGCTCTCGCAGCGCCGCCGCGTCTCCGCCAGCGACTCGGCGCAGCAGCGCTTGTGGGCTCGACTCGGCCGAGTCGGCGGGTGGGCGGACGGTGGTCATGTGCCTCGCAGTGTCGGGGGGCCTGATGCCCTTGTCACCGAGCCCCCAGCGAGGTGTCGAAAAAAAGAAGGGCCCGGCGTTACAGGCTGACTTTGCAGCCGATGTAGGCGCTGGGAACCACCTTCGCGTGCTCGAGGTCGTTCAGCTTGGCTTCGACCGTGACGTGCACGCTCACCGTGCCGCCCAGCCGGCCAGAGGCCAACCCGCGGGTGAGCAGACCGGCGGCCGTCCCCAAGTGCGAGCTGATGGCACTGATGGCAAGCTCGGAGCAAGGCACACTGCCCTTCAAGTCCAGCGACAGAGCCCCGCCCTCGCCGAGGGTCACCTTGCCCGTGCCCTTGAGCTTGAAGGAGCCTGCCTCGATCGCCACGTTGTCCAGCGCCACGGCGTCATCGCTCAGGCGGAAGTTGCTGCTCACCTTGGTCTTGCCGCCAAACACGATGCCGTTCAGCTCCTTGGGGTGCGGCGGGACGAAGCCGTCGAGGACGGCGTTGAAGCTGCCGTTGGGCGCGTCTTTGCCCGCCACTGCGAGCGACGCCGATCCCGACACCGTCATGGTCGGCAGCGCGATGCCGAGCAGCTTGTCCACCACGCTGCTGGAGAGCGGGGCGACCTGGACGCTGGCCTTCTTTGCTTCGTCGTCGAGCGCAAGCGTCACTGCCTTCAGGTCGTCGAACACCACCTTCGTCTGACCTTCCTTGCGGGTGACATCGGCGCTGGCCGGCCCGAGCGTCAGATCGACGAACGGGATCGGCACCTCGAGCGTCATGTCTGCGAAGCGAATTTCGCCTGCAGAGCCGGTGATCTCGGAGGCCTTGCCCACCACGGTGGCCGGCACCGCCTCACTGAGCGAGGCCACGCGCAGGCGGACGTCGCTGAGCTTGAACGGCGTCTTGCTGAGCTCGCCCTGCTTGGCGTCGCGCTCGAGCGCGACGAGCGCGGGGACGTTGGGCGAAGAGATGAACACGCCCTTGGCGGCGATCGACTTGGGCTCGAAGCTCGGGAACGTACCCTCGAGCTGAATCGTGAGGAGCTCCACGTCGATCTCGAGGTCGCCTTGCTCCTGGCTGGTGAGCTTCACGTTCTCGAGCACGATCTCTGGCTTCTTTCCGTCCCAGGGCACCAGCCCCTGTGAGCTGAGCTTGCCGACCCGAATGCCGAAGCCGCGACTCTTCGCCTGGCGCTCCACGGAGCCCTGCACCAAGCCATCCCAGTTCAGCGCCGCGTACGTTCCAGCGAAGCCCAGCAGAGAGAGCGCCACTGCGAGCACGATCAGCGCGGCCTTCCCCCAGCGCCGCTTGGGCGGCGCCGAGATCTCTTCAGGCGGCGGATCCACGGTGCGGGGCGCTGCCTTGTCCTTGCCCCTGCCGCGCACCACGGCGGCCGGTGGCGGTGCCGGCTTGCCCGCGTACGGGTCGACCAACGGCGGATCCGGCGTGCGCTCGAGCGGCGCCGAGCGGACCGGGCCCCGCCGATCCGTGCGCGCCTCCGGATCTCCACCCGCCAGCGGCACCAACCGCTCTTGGGTGATGGCGGCGTCGAACGAGTCTCGCGGCGGATCTTTGTCGGTCATGCTCAACGTCACGAAGATATCGACGAAGCAGCCGCCAAAAGCTTGCTGGTCATCGCGAGAGCCTTCGTCGTGGCCACAGCGTATCTCGCTTCGCACCTGCGCGCCGCTCAGGTACGAAGAACTTCATGATCGACGCGAGCGGCGGGACGACCAAGCCTGGGCTCTCGGCACTGCGCGCCGACCTGCTGCTGGTGCACGCGCCCGCGGTGTTCGAGTTCCGCGGCCGCAGGGACATCTACTTCCCGTTCCTGGGCACGAGCGGCGACGTGCCCATCACGCCGCTCTACGAGTACTTTCCGGTTGGCTTCAAGACGCTGCAGCGCTTCTTGGGCGATCGCGGGCACGAGGTTCGCCTGCTCAACCTGGCCAGCTTGCTGGTGCGCTACCCCAAGCTGCCGATCGACCAGGTGTTCTCTGCCATCGACGCGCCGGTGGTGGGGATCGACCTGCACTGGATGATCCACGTCCAGGGCGCGCTCGAGCTCGCCGAGCAGCTCAAGCGGGCTCGCCCGGAGATCAAGATCCTGTTCGGTGGCATCTCCAGCACCTACTACGCAGACGAGCTGATCCGGTACCCGTTCATCGACATGGTGATGAAGGGCTACGACACGCACGAGCCCATGGACGCACTGATGCGCGCCGTGCGTGAAGGCCGCGAGCCGAGCGGCGTCGCCAACCTGCTGTGGAAGCGCGCGGACGGAGGCGTCGTGGAGAACGACTTCTCGTTCAAGCCGGACACCTTCGCGTGCGGCATCGATTGGTCGACGCAGCCCCGCGCGCCCAAGACCAAGGGCCTCCCGATCCGGGAGTTCCTCTCCACGCAGAACGCTGGCTGCGCCTACAACTGCCCCTGGTGCGGTGGCTCGCGCGACGCCTTCCGCCGCATCTTCGGCAAGAAGCGAGCGATGGCGCGCAAACCAGACGACGAGATCCGCTTCGAGATCGACAGCATGAAGCGGCTCGCGGGCGTGGGCGGCTACCACTTCTACTCCGTGGGCTCGTACAACGAGAGCCGCGAGCGGCTGGTCGAGTTCCTGGGTCTGCTCGAGAGCGCCGGCATCAAGTCGGTGAGCTTCGAGCAGTTCCATCTCACGCCTCACGACGTGCTCGAGAAGATGGCCGCCCTCCCGGCCAAGGTGTCGATCACGCTCTCGCCCGAGAGCCACGACCCGCACATCGCCAAGCTGTCGGGTCGCGGGGTCTACTCCAACGAGCAGATGGAAGCGTGGATCGAGCGCGCGCTGGAGCTGGGCATCGACTCGATCGATGTCTGGTACTTCGTGGGCATGCCCGAGCAGACCGAGAAAAGCGCGCTCGAGACGGTGGACTACTGCGAGCGCTTGCTGGAGCGCTTCAAAGGCAAGGCGGTCAACCCCATGGTCTGCCCGATGGTGCCGTTCTTGGACCCGGCGTCCAACATCTTCGAGGACCCGGATGCTCACGGCTACAGGGTGTTCTTTCGCACCTGCGAGCAGCACCGCCGGGGGATGGAGCGGGCCTCGATCATCAACCGCATGAACTACGAGACGCGTTGGCTGCCGAGGGCCGAGCTGGTCCGCGCCGGCTACCTGTCCATCCGCAGGCTGATGGAGGCCAAGGCCAAGGTCGGCATGTTGCCTGCCTCGGCGGTCGGTCGCTTCAACGAGAAGGTCGACGACGCCTTGCGCTTCGTCAACGTGGTGCACGAAGCCGACGAGATCAATGACCTGCGTGACCGCGCGCGTGCGCTCGAGGAGCTCGGCGACGAGATCCAGAAGCGAAACGAAATGGTGCTCTTCTCGGGCGTGGCCAACCAGGCGTTGCCGATCAACCGGCAGATCGGTGGCCGCTGGTTCGACGAGCTGGGCTGGGATCCAGAAGAGCTCGACGCCGCCACCACGTGAGCGGCGTCAACACTGCCCGACGAACAGCTCGCCGACGAGGTTCTTGCCGTACAGGTAGCGCGCCTTGGTGTGGCCCGTGTCGTCGGCAGAGACCTCGAGCCAGAAGCCGCGCAAGAACAGGGCGACCAACATGACCGAAGGGCTCTTCTCCAGCACCACCATGGTGGAAGCGTAGCGCACGGCGCTCTGCCAACCAGCACCGAGTCGAGCCCGTTCTTCACCTAGCCATCGGTGGAGGGGTGGCGATGCGAGCGAGCTGCAAAAGTTGCGGGCCGAAGATGATGGGACTGCCCTTCGCGCTCCTGCCGCCGCGGTCTGAGGCGTCTCCACCTGTGCCAGCTTCAGCGAGCTCTGCCCGAGCAGCCCGCCCATCGGCCCCGCCGGACCTTCGTGCCTTTCAGCGCGGCGCAGTGCGCAACACGTGACTCGCTACGACCAGGTCGAACATCTGGTCGGCGCTGACGCTCTTGCTCTGGGCCAGCCGCTCCAGCTTGTCCAAGTGCTCGGGCGAGAGGAAGAGCGCTTGGTCCATCCAGTGACCGACGAACTGCGTCGTGTAGGACTGCCCAGCCTCTTGCAGCTCGATCACGCGGTTGAAACCTTCGTCTTCGGCGGTGGCGCTGGGCCGGCCTCGGGGCGTCACGATCTCGGTCAGCTCGAGGAGCTGCGTGGGCAGCTCCGCGTCGACCTGCTCGATTAGCAGCTCGGCCACCCGACTCAGGGAACGATCGCTGCAGTACGCGATCGCAGCGAGTACCTCACGAAATCGTAGGCTCATGCGCAGACCCACGAGCACTTTCCCCGCCGACGCGGGGTCGAGCTTGCGCGACACGACCATGCGCGTGGCGCGCCAAGGCTCGCCGCTCGCATCGTTGCTCTCGATGTCCTGTGGTCCGAACCGCACGCGCTGGTGGTCGGGCACACGCAGAAAGTCGTCGCTCATCGTCCGCGCCTCTTGGGTCGCCGCCATGCTACCAAAAAGCAGCTCACTTGAACTCGAACTGAGCGTAGTGCTGGTACCAGAACACGAACGACAGGGCGCCGAGCAGGTGCCACAGCGCGTGACCGTTCAGCACATGGTTCTGGGGATCGCAGACCAGACCCAGTTTGTCGAGCCACCAGAGCCCCCAAGAGGCCACGAACGAGAGGCCAACCAACAAGAGAGGTCGGTAGTTGGTCGTCGCCCGGTCGCGCAGAAACAGCCGGAGCTCGAGCCCCAGGAACACCAGCACGTGGGCTACGAACAAGCCGATGCCCCAGGTGGGCAGCGCGAACAACAGCGAGAACGAGATCAGCGCCCAGATCGCGTAGAGCCGCAGGCGACCTGTCCGCGAGAGGCCCCAGCTCCGTGCCGCGTTGAGCGCGACGAACCAAGACGACTCGAGGAACATGGCGTTCTGGTCCACGAGCTGGCCGGCCAGCGTGGAGGTGGCGTGGAACGCGACAGACCCGGCGCCCGTAGCGATGGCCACCCAGCCGAGCCAGCCCGCGTCCCTTCGCTGAGCCCGCTTGGCGAGACGCAGAATCCACCAGCCGGCAACGAAGAAGCCGACGTTGGACCAAGTGTTGGCAGGCTCGGTCACCACGGCGCACAACGGTTCTTCACAGAACCGGAGGTTCGCGGGCTGAAAGCTCGACCAGGGGCAGTCCACGCGAGCCCCAGGATAGTCGAAGCCGTCACACAGCTTTACGTGCAGGCTCCGCGAGTTGGACTAGTGTGGGGCTCGTGAGGCGGGTGTGAGCGCGCTCGAGCGCTTCTTCGACGTTCGTCCGCCCGAACGACGGGCGGTGGCGGCGACGTTTGCCGCGCTGCTGCTCATGGTGGTCGCGCACACGCTGCTCGAGACGGCGCGCGACACCCTGTTCCTGCAGCACGTCGGCGTGCGCGCGCTCGGGCACATGTACGTCGTGACCGCCGCCCTGACGCTCGCTGTGGGGTCCTTCGCCGGTTGGTTGGGGAGCCGCGTGGGGCCGCGACGTGCGCTCGTGGCCGCGCAAGTGATCACCGCGTTCACGCTGGTCGGTTTCTTCTTCTTGCCCCCAACGAAGCTGGTGCTCACGGCGCTCTACGCGTTCTCGGCCGTGAGCGGGGCGCTCTTGGTTCCACAGCTGTGGATCTTTGCCGCCACCATTTTCCACGCCAGCCAGTCGCGAAGGCTGTTCGGCACGATCGCCCTGGCCGGGGTCGCAGGCGCAGTATTGGGCTCCAGCCTGGCCGCGGCGGCGCTCTTGGCCTTGCCGGTGCAGGCGCTGCTGCTGCTCGCCGCCGCGGCACAACTTTTGGCGACGACCAGCGCGTGTGTCGGCCCCGAGTCCCGGGCACGAACGGGTCCCCACCTCGTCGCCAACATGCGCGAGAGCGTCCTGTCGCTGGCGCGGCGCGAGCCGATCCTGCTGCGCATCGCGCTGGTGGTGGCGCTGGGCGCGATCACGACGCTGCTCGTCGACTACTACTTCAAGGCCGCCATCAGCGCGAAGGTGCCGAGCGCCGACCTGGGGCCGTTCTTGGCTCGCTACTACGCGCTCATGAACGTGCTGGCGTTGCTGGTGCAGCTGTTCCTCGTGCGCCGGGTGATGGCGCGCGCGGGCGTCGTGGCCACCTCGGGCATGTTGCCGTCGATGCTGTTCACGGGCAGCCTCGTCACGCTGCTCACCGGCGGCGCCATGATGGCGGTGCTCGCGACCAAGGCCGCGGACGCCGGCTTCCGCCACTCGGTTCACCGCACCGCGAGCGAGCTGCTCTACTCCGCCGTCCCGCCCAGCGTGCGCGACCGCGCCAAGCCGGTCATCGACGGCGCCGTGGCGCGGGTGTCACAAGCGCTTGGAGCAGGCTTGCTGCTCCTGCTCGCCGCGCTCGATCTCGACTCCGCCCGCCACATCGCGCTGTTGGCCGTCGGGTTCGCGGGGCTGTGGGGCGCCGCCACGTACTCGCTGCGCAACCCGTATCTCGCGCTGTTCCGGCGGAGCTTGCTGGGGGACCGCGTGGGAGTCACGCCCTCACGCGGGGAGCTCGACTTGGCCAGCGCAGAGCTGTTGGTCGAAGCGCTGTCGAGTCCGCGAGGCAGAGAGGTGGTGGCCGCGATGCGCGCGCTCGAGCGCCGTGGTCGTACTGGGCTCATCCCGGCGCTGGTGCTGCTCCAGGAGGATGAGGAGGTGCTCGTGCTCGCGCTCGATCTGTTCGGCTCGAGCGCGCGCAAGGATTGGATCCCGTTCGCCGAGCGCCGCGCGACGGACCGTCGTGAGCTGGTGCGACGCGCAGCGCTGCGGGCGCTCGCACGCGCCAAGCTCAGCGCGCCAGCCAGCAAGCGGAGCAGCGAGGGCGACGACCCCCCGTGGATTCGGGGCTACTTGGCAGTGACGGAGCGGTGGCTCGCGGAGGACGGCGTGGAGGCAGCGCTCGCCGCGCTGCGCGCCGAGCCCAGGCACGAAGACGAGTTCTACCTGGGCGCCATCGTCGCCATCGCCGATGGTGGCGCAGATCGCCGCGCTGCCGACCTCTTGTTCGCGATCGTCTCCACGCTGCCCAAACGAGTGACGCGCGAGCTGGTCGAGACCATTGCGCGCACCGCCACCGTGGTGGCCGACGAGCGCCTCTTGCCCTGGCTGGTGGCGAGGCTCGACTCACGTGACGCGCGCGCGCTGGTCCGCAAGGCCTTGGTGGCGTTGGGGCGCCCCGCCTACGTCGTGTTGGCCACCAAGCTGGAGAGCTCCGACACGCCCCGCCGCTTGCGCGTCCACTTGCCTCGCTCGCTCTCTGGCTTCGGCACGCAAGAGGCGGCGGATCTGTTGTTCCGGGTGCTGTCGACCGACCGAGACGGGCTCGTGCGCTACAAATGTCTGCGGGGCCTGGGAGCGCTCGTGGTCGGCCATGGCGCAACGCTCGCCGCGGCTCCGCTGCGCGCGATCGCGCTACGCGACCTGCGTGAGCACTTCCGCCTCGCGGCGCTGGCGACCGCGCTGGATCGGGCGCCCCTCTCGGCGGCGGGCTCCGCCGCCAACGCGCGCACGCTGCTCGCGCGGCTCCTGCAAGAGAAGCAGGAACAGGCGCTCGAACGCGCGTTCCGCCTGCTCAAGCTCAGCTACCCGGAAGAAGACATCCATCACGTGCATCGCGCCACCACCAGCGGCGACGCCAGCACCCGAGCGAACGCGTTGGAGTTCCTCGAGGCGCTGCTGGCGCCGCAGCGACGGCGCGCGCCGAGCCACGATCTGCGACCCCTCTTGCGCATCCTGTTCGCCGATCTCCCGCGGGAGGAAGCAGTCCTCCGCGCGCTCGGCGAGAGCGGGCTCGAGGCGCCCGACGAACGGACCGTGCTGGCGACGCTCACCGCGGACAACGACGCAACCGTGGCGGCGTTGGCCCAAACCATCGCGAGCGGTGCGCCGATGCCGAGCACGGCGCCGCCGCCTGCAGCCAAACCCGAGCGCGGCTCGCTCGCAGACGCGTTGGCCAACATCCTGGGTGATCGCCCCCTGGCTGGAGGCGCCCATGGTTGACGATCCGCTTCGCCGCATCAGCAAGGAGCTGTTGTTCACGAGCTTCGTGCCGCGCGCCTCGGGCCTCGACGAGCCCTGGGTGCTGGACCGCATGGCGGAGCTGATCGAAGCGATCGACGCGCGCCCGGGCGAGACCCTGTTCCGTGCCGGGGAGGATCCTGAGTTCCTCTATTTCCTCACCGACGGGCGCGTGCGCCTGACGCAAGAGGGTCGACCAGACTGGGTGTACCGAGGCCGCTGGGTGATCGGAACCACCGACGCGCTCACCGGCCGACCACGCGCCCGCACGGCCACGGTGGAGCAACCGGGCAGCTTGTTCCGATTGCCGGCGTTCACGTGGTTGGATCTGATGGAGGACAGCTTCGACGCGACGAGTGGCGCGCTGACCGGATCTGCCGCCGGCACCGTTGCGCTGTATGCCCGCGTCGGGCGCGTCGCGGGAGCCGCCGCCTCAGCGACTTGCGCCGACACCTGCCGAGACCTCGGATCGATCGTCGATCGGACGTTGCTCCTGCACCAATGTTCGCTGTTCGCGCAAGCGGGCATTCAGTCGCTCACCGACCTCGCGCGCCACAGCGAGGTGCGCTCCTACGGCAGAGGCGAGGAGCTGTTTGCCGCAGGCGTGCACCCCGGTCGCACGTTCGTCGTGGCCAGGGGAGAGGTCGAGGTGCATCGCGAACGGCCCGATGTACGACTGAGCTTCGGGCCAGGCGCCGTGGCGGGGGGAGCCATCTGCCTCGGAGATCCGCAGGCAGAGTGGAGCGCTCGCGCCGTCAGCGAGGCCGCGGTGCTCTCGTTCAGCGAGGAGGATCTGTTCGACGAGATGGAGGAGCACACCGACCTGGCGCGCTCGATCATGACGGCCTTCGCGCTCGAGCGCGAGCAACTGGTCGACCAGTTGGCAGGTGATCGACCCGAGATCGTGCTGGATTGAACGACTACGAAACGCGGCGCGGACGCTTCCGCGTCTGTCCAGAGGTGGCATCGGTCACGTCGAGACGCGTCCTCGGCTCCTCGTGGCGCTCGCGTACCACCTCCTTCGCTGCTCGCAAGAAGACCTCGCGCAGGAAGCGGTGTGCCGCATCTCCGTCGACCCGGGGATGCCACACGAGGCTGAGCGCGTACGGCCTCAGCTTGATGGGGACCTCGAGCAGCGCCAGCCCGAGCCGAGCCTCGTACAGCTTCGCGAGTCGCTCCGAGACCGTGAGGACGTAGTCCGTCTCGGACACGAGCTGAAGTGCGGGCAGGAAGTACGGCACCGCACGCGCGACGGTGCGGGCGAGCCCTCGCTCATGGAGCACGTCGTCCAAGTACCCCCCGGGCTTGCCGCGCGGCGCCACTTGCACGTGCGGCATGCGGACGAATTGCTCCAGGGTGAAGCGCCCGTTCGCGGCGGCGTGACCCTTGCGCACGACGCACACGAAACGATCCGTCAAGAGCTGGCGGCTGCGCATCTCCTGCGGCAGCTCGCCATAGATTCCGACCGCCAGATCAGAGCCGCGGTCGCGGAGCAGCACCGGATCATCCGGGACGTTGGGGACGAACCGGAGGCAGACCTTCGGCGCTTCCGAGCGAAGAATGCGATCGACAGTGCCGCCGAGGACGGTCAGGACGTAGTCGGTGGCGTGCACGACGAACGTCCTGGACAGCTCGCTCGGGACGAGCGGTCGCTCCGGCTCGAGCGCGCGCCGCGCCTCGGTGACCACGTGATGCACCTGCGACTTCAGCGCGAGCGCCCTCGGGGTCAGGAGCATGCCCCTTCCGGAGCGCACCAGGATGGGGTCGCCGAGGCGCTCGCGGATCCTGGCCAGCGCGTGGCTCATCGCGGGGGTGGAGAGCCCGACACGACGAGCAGCAGCCGTGACGCCACCCTCTTGGAGCAGCGCGTCGAGCGATATCAACAGGCCGAAGTCCGACGATTCCATGCACGTCGACTAGTGCTGCGTTCGCGTGCGTCCGCATTGGTATGGAATCCGGCCCCTCGCTGACGCTCGCAAGTGAAGGGCCGGATTCCAATCAATGCTCGGGCTGCTTCTGCTCACTTGTACCTCCGTCTTCGGTACATCGTCTTACGCGAAGAAACCTCGCGGACGATGTACTAGCACGGATGGAGCTTCGGGAACGCGACCTGGGAGCGGCAACAACGTCGCGGTGCCGCCTGACGCGAGCGGACGCGGTCACTCAATAGATCTCGCTGTTTCCTGGCGCAGCCTTGGGAGGCCTCGGTGCCGTGGGGGGGGTCTGGGGCGTCGGTGCTCGGCGGCCGATCGCCGGAGGAGCCGCACTTGCGTTCCCGGTGGGCGCGGCAAGCGTCACCGTGGGGCTGGCGGTTGGCACCCGCGTGCCTGCAGTCCAACGGCCGTACTGCTTTCCTTCAACGGGTGCCTCGCAACGCTGCTGGGCCATAGCCGCATCTCGGTCCGGGTCGATGATCTCACGCTCGTGCGCCGTGCCTGCCTCCAGCAGGCAACGCCCCCAAGCGTCGTTGCGCGGGCACGCCTCCTCGCGAAGCGTGCCCGCCATCGCCTCACAAGAGGCGCGCGCCTTGTCGCCTCCGGAGGCGACGCCGCCGTAGGCGACTCCGCGGTACTCGAAGCACACGCCGCTCGGCAGCATGCAGCGCCGAGGCGCCGACAGCAGCAGCGCCTCGTCGGCGGGTGGCCAGGGCGCGATGAGGTCGGACACGCCGAGCGCCTCCGCCGTCTGGCGGGCAACCTCTCCGATCGCACGAGCCTCGATGGGACATGCTTTGGCGTAACTCGTGGCGAGCGAGCTCTCGTGCAGGGCCTGCACCCGGGTCGAGAGCGCGGACCGGAACGCCACGTTGTCCTTGAGCTTGGCTGCTTCGCGCTGCAGCCTCGCGTGATCGCTCTTCTCGAGTTTGAACAGCTCCCGGGCCACCTCTACCTGGTGTTTGCAGTCTCCGGGGCCCGTTGCAAGTGATCGAAACGGCGCCGAGTAGCTCTTGGTCACTGCCTCCGCAACGGAGTCAGGTCGGTCACATGCAGGCAGGACTAGCAAAAGAAGCGCGGTGAGGTTGGCGCGGGTCATGGCGCTTCCTACGCAACCCCAGGCCGCACCGGCCCTTACGTCGACCTTACATCGGCGCGAGCACGCTGGGCCGACACCAGGCCAGTCCTCGCGCGAGCCACCGGGCACGCGACGCGCAGCCGTCACCACCGGTGCAGACCTGCCTCGGTCCGATGGCCGGCCGGCGCGATTCACTTCGATGGCACCTCTTCGAGCGCTAGAAACTTCGACATGGCCACAACATACTCGCGACCTACCTTCTGGTCGGCGCGGGCATGGGCGCGAGTCTCTCGAGCAGACGAGGTCCCACTCATTGAGCGCTCGGGCGGCAGGTCGAAGTCGCGCTAGCCTGGCTTTGCCATGAGGCGGCGGTTCTCCAAGGAGCATGCTGACGGCCGCGACGGCGAGCGGGACGAGTTGTCGAACGCGCTCGCGAGCGAGAGCGTGGCCCTGATTTGCGGCCCCCCCGGCGTGGGCAAGACGCACCTGGCGCTGGCCTTTGCCACCGAGCACTGCGACCGCACCGCCATGCCTGCGATCTGGGTCTCACTGGCTGGCGCGGCGTGTGGAGCCGACATCGACGCTGCGCTCTCCAGCTCCACGGCCGACTGGGAGCGCTCGGACGCACCTCCGCCGACGAGCGACGCCTTTGGTGTGCCGCATTGGACACGCCACGCAGCCAAGTTGGCTCCCTCGCTGCTGGTGCTCGACGAAGCCGAGCACGCGCTGGACGCTGCCATACGGGCGGCCGAGCTGTTCGTCGAAGCGAACCACGGCGCGTGCGTCATCACCAGCCGTGAACGATCCATCGAGCTCGACCGCGTGACGCTCACGCTCAGTGGGCTGCCAACACCCGAGGGCACGCGCAGCGAGGAGCTCCGGGCCCTCGCGTCGATTGCGCTCTTGGGGGGGGCCGACGCGCCCTCGGGCGATCTGCCGACGCTGGCCGCCATCGCGCGGCGCGTGGACGGCTTGCCTGCGGCCTTGCAGGTGTGCGCGGGTATGCTGCGGGCGTGCGCTCCCGCGGAGCTGCTCGAGCAACTGGAGCAGCAGCACAGTCTCTCGCTCGATGCCCTGATTCGTAGCGCTTGGGACCCGCTGAGTCCCGAGCTTCGCGCCGCTTTGCACGCGGCCGCTGCGGTCGATCCGCCGTTCTCCCTAGCCACCTTGCAAGCGCTGCTCGAGCCCGCTCTACGACCACGTACACTCGAGCTGCTCGACACCCTGATCAAGAAGTCCCTGGTCAGACGCGAGACAGCGGAGGCCCCCGGCAATCAGACCGCATCGTTTCGCATGCTCAACGTGCTGCGCACCTTCGTTCGCGGGCGCCGCGAGCCCGACGACGAGGCAACGCGGCTCGCCATCGACCACCGCTTGGTCGAGCTGTGCAAGCAGCGCGGGCCGACCGTCTCGCAGCTGGAGGCCGGCCTTCGCTCGCTCGTGGAGCGACACCTCGCGCGGCCAGAAGCGAGTGAGCTTCTCTGCCCAGGTCTGGTGCTGTTGACGGAGCGGCTCGAGCTCCGCGGTGACTATGCCCAGGCCGACCAGCTCCTCTCGCGCGCGCTGGATCTTCTCGGAGGCGGTGCCGACGCTGCCGATCTCTCGCTGTGTCGCGCGCGTGTGCTGCTGGCGTTGATGCAGATCCAGGCTTCCCACGAGCTCGTCGAGCGCGCGCTCACCTCGGCGAAAGAAGCCGGTGAAGAGCCCATCCAGCGTCGAGCGCTGCTCCAAGCGATAGACCTGCAGGTCCGCGGCGGAAGACCCGCCGCAGCGCGGCTCACACTCGAGCGCGCGCGTCGGCTGCGGGCGACCCCCGAGGACCTGCCTGCCGAGGTCGTCGATCAGTGGGCCGAGACGAACTTGGAGTGGCGAGGCGGCTCGGCTCTCGCGAGCTGGAAGGCCGCCGCCCGTGGCCTGCACAGCGCAGAGCGGGCCAACTTGCCGAAGCAGGCTGCCCTGTTTCGCCTGCATGTCGCCAACAACGCGCGGCTGCTGGGGCACACTGCCGACGCGGCGCGGCTGTGGGCGCAAACGCTGGACGAGGCCGCGGCGCTCGACATGGGCGTGTTGCGCGTCGCAGCCTACAGCGCCTTGGCCATCTTTGCGCTCGTCGACGGCGACATGACGCAGGCAGAACACGCGCTGTCGAGCGCGCGCACCGTCACCCAGCACATGGGCCGCGGCGCCCGCGCCAGCCTGTGGATCCGCGCCTACGGTGGGGCGGCCAAGGTCATGCGCGGCGGCGCGGTGGACGAGCTCGAGGACGCGGCGCTGCTCGCCGATCTCAACGAGCCGCTGCTGCTCCTCGTCCCGTTGCTCGCGTCGATCGCCGGCAGTAGCGTGGGGCACACTCTGCTCGAAGAGGGCCTCGAACGCCTGGGGCAGGCCTATGTCGACGCGCCCTGGGCAAGCGTGCTGCGAGAGGTGTGTGAGGCGTGCCAGTCGCGCGATGCCGATCGCTTGGTGCAGCTGCTCGAGCTCCTTCCGCCGGCGTTCCAGCCGGACCTCGCCCTCGCCGCGCGCATGCTCTCGTCGTCTCCCACGCGGCCGGTCACGTCCAGGGTGTCGCGTTTGGCCGCCGACGGCAGCTGGTTCGTCGACCCCTCGGGGCAGCGCGTCTCGCTCGCCCGCTCCCCGACGGCGCGTGACATTCTGGCGTGTTTGGTGCGCGCTCATGCCCGAGACCCGGCGGCGGCCGTGGACGTGGAGGAGCTCCGTGCGGCCGCTTGGCCGGGTGACCGCTCGCGCAAAGACGCTGCCACCAACCGCGCTTACGTGGCCCTGTGCCGCCTACGCGAGCGGGGCCTGAGAGACGTGATTCAACGCGAGGGTGCCGGCTGGCGACTGGATCCCGGCGTCGAGATCGAGCGCTGAGCCCAGCGAGGAGGGACTCCCTCAGCGCGCGAGCTGCTCGAGCTGAGCCGAGCATTGGTACTCACGAGGTCGCTCGAACGCGAGCGCCGGAGGTGGCGGAGCAGGCTCGCGGGCGAAGCTCAGCTCGACAGTGAGGCTGGTGGCTTGCTTCGTGACGGGGTGCTCGTACTCCACCTCGACGGCACAAAGCCCCTCCGCCACACCCTGCAGCACGAACCTGGCGCGAGAGCGATCCCACACCATGGCGCAGATCTCCGGGGTGAGCAGCTCCGCGGCGAGACCGGCGACCGGGATCGGCGCCGCTGGGGCGGTCGACGGACTGGAGCGCTCGTACCACCGAACCGCAGGCACGAATGTGGCGCATTCGCCCGGCGCTCGCTGATCGTTGCCATCCGTGGGCCGCCCGTCCCACGCTTGTTCGTGAACCTCGACGCTGGGCGAAAGGGCGCCCAAGACGGCGACGGTCTCAGGGCAGCCCGTGAGGAGCAGACCGGCGAGCGGTGGCAGCAGCAGGTTTCGCATGGCTGCTTGAGACGCACCGGGCTCCCGATCCGGTCGGTCGCCCCGGAGCTCGTAAGGTCGATGTAAGGCGGACGCCCAAGGCCCAGGGCCGATCAACCGATGGCCACGCGCCCTTCGCACCGCCCGCGCGTGGCCGCTTCACGATCCCGCTCAGCGTTGCCGGCGCCGCTGCTGGCCCGCCGGCGTCGGCGACCACGACTTCTTGGCGCGTCCAGCTCGCTCGACGACCAGCCGCTTGATCTCTCTCGCGCGCTCCTCGGCTTGCGCTTGCAGCTGGTTTGCGGCCATCGTGGCCGAGCCCAAGTCGATCTGAGCCGCGAGCGCGGGGGTGGCTGCGGCCGCGGGCGCCGACTCGCCGGTGAGCGCGGCGATCAGCGCTCCCCCCAACGTGGCGGCCAGCATCAGCAGCGCTGCGCGCGCGGGCCGCGAGCGGCGGACGGGCGGCAGCTGCTGCTCGGGGCGGACGCTGATCACGTGGGTGACCGGCTCGCTGGGGGTGAGATCGGCCGACTCGAGCTCGCCGGCCATTTGGTCGCTGGGCTCTCGAGCCACTTCGTCGTCGGCGGATGCACGCGCCTCTTGGCCAGGTTCGACGAGCTCAGGCTCCGCGCCAAAGCTGGGCACACGTGCCACATAATCGATGGTCTCGCGCGCGGGCTCGACGGGCACGTCGACGAGCGCACACGCGAGCTCGGGCACCTCGCCGGCGGGCGTCCACGCCTCGCGACCCACGCGCCACACCTTGGCTTGACCCGAGATGTCTCCCTGGCTGAGGCCGAACCAGAGATCGAACGTCGACATCGCGCGCAGCTCGTCGCCGAGATCGACGGCCCAGGTCAGCTTCGGCTGGTCGAGCACGCACGCCCCCGCATCCGAATCCTGATCATGGCGAGCGTCGGCCTCGGGGACCGTCGGAAGCGACGCGCGACGCGCGCAGGCCTCTGCCTCGAACATGAAGTGCTCCTTCGTAACGCTCGCGACGCGAACAGCGACTCGAGCGGGCAGGCCTGGGGGTACCCAAACCGGGCCGCTTGGGCCAACTCTTCTCGCCCACTTTGGTCGTACAAGGTGGCACCTCCGCGGAGAGGTCTGCTAACGAGTCTCGAGGGAAATGCGATGAACAATCACCGTCCTTGGGGCCGCCCGTTGGTTTGGCTCACGCTCGTCTCGGCGGCCTGCTCGAGCTCTCCGAAGGAGACCACCCCGCCGCCGAAGCCGACCGCCCCACCCGAGGTAGTGGCCGTCGAGCTCCCGGCGACGAGCGCCAGCGCGAGCAGCGCCCCCGTCGCCGAGCCTCCCCCCGGGCCGAGCGCTTGCCCGGACGGCATGGCCCTCGTCGACGGCGACTACTGCGACGAGGTCGAGCACAACTGCCTCGTCGAATGGTACGCAAAGCAGAACAACAAGTACGTGTGTGAGCAGTTCGAGGAGAAGTCGACCTGCAAAGGCAAGAAGACCAAGAAGCGCTACTGCATCGACAAATACGAGTGGCCCAACGTGGCCGGAGAGCGGCCCGAGGTGATGAACCGCTTTCACCAGGCGCAGATCAAATGCGCAGCGGTGGGCAAACGCATGTGCACCGAGAGCGAGTGGAGCTTTGCCTGCGAGGGACCGCAGATGAAACCGTTCCCCCACGGGTACAAGCGCGATCCGCGCAAATGCAACGGCGACCAACTGTGGGACAACCCCAGCATGAAGCTGGTGGAGAAGCGCGACCCGGGCGAGCTCGCCCGCTTGTGGAAGGGGATGCGCAGCGGCACGCAGCCGGAGTGCGTGAGCGACTTCGGGGTGTTCGACATGCCGGGCAACGCGGACGAGGTCGTGGCCACCGAGCAGAGCCGCTTCGGCAAACGGGGCGAGTTCGACAGCATCCACACCGGCGGGCCGTGGTACTCGGGCGTCCGCAACCAGTGCCGGCCCAAGGTCTACACACACGGCGAGGACTTCTACTACTACTTCCTGAGCTTCCGCTGCTGCAGTGAGGCCGACGGCAAACCGACCGAGCCGCGCACCAAGCGCCAGATCGAGCTGGGGTGGGCGCTCGAGCGCGTCGAGCGCTCGGCGCAGTTCACGGTGGCGGAGATGAAGGAGAAGCTCTCGCTCAAGGCCAAGGGGCAGTGCAGCTGCAAGGACAGCGACATCCTGTGCAAGACCATGTGCGGGACGCTGCTCGGGCCCGACGCCAAGGACACGACGCCCGACGCACCCCGCGTGCGCTACGCCGGCAAGCGCATCAAAGGGAAAATGCAGGACTGACGTGCCGGCCGGCCGGCTCGACCGCGCGTCAGCATCTGGAGGCCGCGCCGTCCGTGACCCCGCCAACGGCGATATCTTGTTCAGAAAACGGCTGAAAAGGAGTAGCTTCTCGCGCTCTCTCCGGCGTCGTCTAAAGGCAGGACAGAGGACTTTGAATCCTCGAATCGTGGTTCGAATCCACGCGCCGGAACCCGCTCAGCCCTTGAATTCTCCCGTGCCGGTTGGCACGTGACGGGACCTGCGGTGTCCCGCTCTGGAGGGCACGGGAGAATCTTGCTTGCTGATTCAACCGGCAAGCCGGTTGAATTCTCCCGTGCCAGTCGGCACGTGAAGGAGCCTTCGGCGCTCCTTGTTCAGAGGGCACGGGAGAATCTTGCTTGCTGATTCAACCGGCAAGCCGGTTGAATTCTCCCGTGCCAGTCGGCACGTGAAGGAGCCTTCGGCGCTCCTTGTTCAGAGGGCACGGGAGAATCTTGCTTGCTGATTCAACCGGCAAGCCGGTTGAAATGTTGAGCGCCGCCCGCTGCGGGCGCACTCTTCCCAGTGCATGTCTCTCGGGCTCAGGCTTGCTCTCGCGCTGGTGTTGGTCGCCGTCGGCGCGACCGCCCTGTGGGGGGTGGGGGTGCGCAAGACGTCGCGCGCGCTGCTCGAGGCCGAGTTCGACGCCCGCATCGACTCCGCGGGGGGCGAAGTGCGTGAGGCGCTCGTCGCCGAGGCCACGCAGCTTCGCGATCTCACCTTCCCGCTGTGCAAGCGCGGCACGTTCTTCGAGAAGACGTTGGCCGACCTGGAGCGGACCAAGGGGGACCTGACTCAGCTCGACACGGGTAGCCAGATCGCGCTGCGCCACCACATCCCCGACGAGGCCGCCGCGAGATCGATCGACGAGCTGTCGCTGATCGACAAGCAGGGCATGATCCTGTCGTCCTCGAACCGTCCGTTGGTGGGTCGCAAGGATACGCGGCTCGGGCAGCTGATTCAGCAGGGCGACGAGGGCGCGCCTCGTCTGCGCAAGCACGAGATCAGCGGTGAGCTCTCGATCGAGGTGTGGTGCGCGCGCAGCGAACGCAACGTCATGCTGGGACTGGTCGCCTCGCGCAAGATCGACGTGATCCTCGAGCGCGTGGGCCGCGCTCACGGGGTGAGCCTGACCCAGCTCGACGCGGGCGCCGAGGCCCCGGCCTCATCACCCAGCCAAGTGGTGCGCTCGATCCACTTGCCCGAGGTGTCCGGTCTCTCCGTCGTGGCGACGATGCCTCGCGAGCGACTGATCGATGCGCTCGACACCCTCGACAAGCAGATCGTCGCCAGCGGCGGCGTGGCCGTCCTGGTGGCCTTGTTGCTCGCCGTGGTGCTGGGTCGCAGCTTGGCTCGGCCGCTGCGCGAGCTGGCCCACGAGACGCGTGAGGTGGTCAGTGGTGAGCCACGACCCGTGAAGGGCCGAGGCGGGCGCGAGATCCGTGAGCTGGCCGAGTCGTTCAACAAGACCATCGACGAGCTCGGGCGCATGAAGAAGCGGCTCGCGGTCACCGAGCGCATCGCAGCCCGCCGCGAGATCGCGCGGCAAGTGGCGCACGAGATCAAGAACCCGCTCGCACCCATCCGTGCTGCCGTGGAGACGCTGCGCCGCCTGCGCGATCGTGGCGACGAGCGCTTCGACGAGTACTTCGACGAGGCCACTCGCACGGTCTTGGAGGAGGTCCATCGCATCGCCAACATCGTCAGCGAGTTCACCAAGTTCCAGCGGCTGCCCGCGCCCAACCCCGAGCCCATGGACCTGGCCGCCGCCGCTAGGGGCGTCGTCTCGCTGCAGTCCGCCGACCCCGACCGCACCGACGGGGGCCGCGGCGAGCCGCGCGTCACGTTGCAGGTGGACAGCATTCCCGAGGTCCGCGCCGACCGCGACCAAATCGTGCAGGTGTTGACCAACCTGATCCAGAACGGGCTGGAGGCCGCGAGCGCGGTTCGCCCCGACCCACGCGTGGTGGTGACCATTTCTCGGGTCGACGACGACCACGTGCGCATCGTCGTGCGCGACAACGGCCCGGGCGTTGCCGAGGAGATGCGTGAGCGGCTGTTCGAGCCTTACGCCACGAGCAAGCCCACGGGCACCGGCCTGGGCCTCGCCATCTGCCAGCGCATCGTGTTCGAGCACGGCGGCGAGATCGCCTACCGGGCGGCGACCAAAGGGGGGGCCGTGTTCGAGATCAAGCTGCCGATCTCGGGCCCGAGTCTCTTGGAGAAACCGCTCGAGACAACCGCGCAGCCGGTGAGCCGCCACGTCGACGCCGGGCCCGACAAGAGCTCCGGGAGCTGACGCGAAAGCTGTTCAAAGCGGGCGCCTTCCACTGTAGGTCTTTGGCTCCCGTGCCGCTCCCCCGCTCGCTCCTTCTCTTCGTTGGTTGGCTGCTCGCGCTGGCGTGCCTGGCCCCTCCCTCGTCGGCTTGGGCCGAGAAGGCCACCCGCATCTACGCCGGCGTCTATCTGCACGACGTAACGAAGTTCGACCAGAAAGACGGCGTCTTCGACGTCGACATGGAGGTCTGGGCCAAGTGGCTGGGCGAGTTCGACAAGGACAAGCTCAAGATCGCGAATGCGGCAGAGGTCGAGCGCACGCTCATCGGCGAAGAGCGCGACGGCGAATGGCACTCCGCCCGTTGGCACGTCAAGGGCACTCTGCGCGGCGAGTTCCCCGTGCAGCAGTTCCCATTCGACGAGCAGACCCTGCGGGTAGTCCTCGAGCTGCCCGGAAGCGAGGGCGAGCTCGCACCGGATCTCGCGGGCAGCGGCATGCACGAGCGCTTCAGCGTCACAGGCTGGCTGTACGAACCGCTGTTCGTCCCGCGCGTCGGGCAGCAGACCTATCGCTCCGACCTGGGCAGCATCGACGGAGAAGGCAGGCCCACCGTGGTGAGCCGCGCGGCGTTCGAGGTGAAGCTGCGGCGCCCAGTCTTCACCGCTGTCACCAAGCTGTTCGTTCCGCTGCTGGTCATCCTGCTCGTGGCCATGATCGCCCTCATGATCCACCCCAAATGGCTCGACGTGCGAGCGGGCGTGGGGGTGACCGCGCTCTTGGCGTGTTTCGCGTTCCAGTTCTCGGTCGCGGACACGATGCCTTCCGTGGCCTACATGACGGTGGCGGACGTGCTGTTCCTGGCTGGCTACTTCCTCACCGCCACCACGCTGTTCGTGTCGGTCGTGGCCTCGTGGCTCCACGACAAGAACCGGCCCCGCGACTGGCGGCTGCTGGACAAGCTCGGCTTGATCGGCGTTCCGTTCATCTTGTTCGTCACCGTGCTCATCGCCGCGAGCAAGCCTGCAGACAAGCCGCCGCCGCCGCCGCCGCCTCTCGCCGGAGAGCGTCCCGCCTCGAGCCGCGATGTCGTCCGCATCGGCGTGAACGCGCTGGCCACCGTGACCGGTGGCATCGCAGGGAGGAGCACCAACTGGGGCACGACTCGCTCCGAGCTCGACGGGACCACCTACGCTGCGCTGAGCGAAGAGGTGCCCGGCATCACCAACGACGCGCTGCGGTTCCGCGCCAGCGGCCACTTGGAGGTCACCTGGACGTTGCGGCCTCACCTCAAGTGGTCGGACGGCAAGCCGCTCACCGCAGAGGACTTCGCTTTCGCGCTCGAAGTGTCGCCGGATCCCCGCATCGAGAGCATCAAGGTGCTCTCCCCCCGCAAGCTTTGGGTGCGCTACACGGACAGGGTCGCCAAGGCGCTCGAGAACATCACGCCGATGCCCAAGTCCGCCCTGAAAGACGTCTTCAAGGAGGGCGGCTACGAGGCAGTCCGCGAGTACCGCCGGACACATGTGCTGCCTTCGACGGGTCCCTACCGCGCGGTGGAGTTCGTGGTCGAGGACCACTGCTTGCTCGAGGCGAACCCGCACTTCGCAGGTCCCGCGCCCTCGATCAAACGCATCGAGCTCAAGAAGTACGCCGACGATGCGGCGCTGGTGCGCGCGTTCGAGGCCAAGGAGATCGACATGATCGCGCCCAACGCGATCACTCCGGAGACAGCCGCCCAGCTCGCCAAGAAGAACCCTGCGGCGGTGGCGATCAAGCCGTCCGAGGTCGTGATGTTCCTGCATCCTGATCCGAATCATCCGCTGCTGAAGCAGGTCGCCGTACGCAAGGCGCTGCTCTCCGCCATCGACCGGGAGAACATCGCCAAGGAGATCTTCGGCGCCGACGCCAAGGTGGCGGCTGTGCCGGTCGTCGGCGCGGCACCCAAGGGAGCAGAGGCGACGAAGCGCGATCCCGACGCTGCCAAGGCAGCGTTGGAGAAGGCCGGCGCTGCAGGCGCGACCATCCCCCTGTTCCACGGCGAGCGGCCGGTGGAGAAGATGGTCGCAGAGCGGGTCGCCAAGGACGCCGCCGCGGTGGGCTTGGTGCTCGAGCTCAAACGAGAGGCCAAACTCGGCGACCTGTTCCGCAAGCGGAAGCACGGGGGCCTTTTGTTGACGCAGACCACCGGCGAGCGCGACTCCGAGCCGGAGAAGTACTGGGCGGTGCTGCAGAAGGACGGCAAGTACGACCGCAGTTACCGCACCGACGCGTTCGACGATGCCATCCTCGCGCTGGTCGAGCGTGAGGAGCGCGCCCTCTACCCCGAGCGCCGCGAGCAGGTGCGTGACATGCTGTTCGCGGAGCACAGCAAACGCTTGCCAACGCTGCCCCTGTTCTTCTTGGTGGACGCGACCGTGGCCGATCCGGCGCTCGACGGCTGGCAGGCCGGCAGCGGCGTGAACTTCGGCACCACCGTCGAGCGCTGGTACTTCAAGCCCGAGCCCTGATCTCCAAGGAGACTCCATGACCGCAGCACTCGAGAAGAACGACCGCGACCCCGTAGCCGGCCCGGTGGTGGTGGTGGTGATGGATGGCATCGGCATCGGGCGCGGCGACGAGGCGGACGCGGTCGCCCTCGCCCGCACCCCCAACCTGCACGCGCTTTCGGAGTCCGCGCTGGTGACGCGGCTGGCCGCCCATGGGCGCAGCGTGGGTTTGCCTAGCGACGACGACATGGGCAACAGCGAGGTCGGCCACAACGCTTTGGGCGCGGGGCGCGTGTTCGACCAAGGCGCCAAGCTGGTCAACGAGGCCATCGCCACCGGGGCCCTCTTCCGCGGTGCCGCGTGGCAGAGCGCCGTGGACCGCGTGCGTTCGAGCGGAGAGCCGCTGCATTTCCTGGGCTTGCTCAGTGACGGCAACGTGCACAGCCACATCGATCACTTGATCGCCATGTTGCGGCGCGCCGACCAGGAGAACGTGGCCAAGGTGCGCGTGCACGCGCTGCTCGACGGGCGGGACGTCCCCGAGACGAGCGCGCTCACCTACGTGGATCAGCTCGAGGCCGTGCTCTCGGAGCTGTCGCAACGCTCCAACCGCGATTACCGCGTCGCCTCCGGCGGGGGCCGCATGAAGGTGACCATGGACCGCTACAACGCCGAGTGGGCCATGGTGGAGCGCGGGTGGAACGCGCACGTTCGCGGCGAGGGTCGGCAGTTTCCGAGCCTGCGGGCCGCGGTGGAGGGGTTGCGCAGCGAGACCCCAGGGATCTCCGACCAGAACCTAGGTCCGTTCGTGATCGCCGACGCGAGCGGCAAGGCGGTCGGTCCTATTCGCGACGGAGCGGCCGTGCTGCTCTTCAACTTTCGAGGTGACCGAGCGGTCGAGATCTCGCGTGCCTTCGAGGAAGAGCCGTTCGACGCTTTCGCGCGCGGACCGCGCCCGCATGTGTTCTACGCCGGGATGATGCAATACGACGGCGATCTCCAGCTGCCCAAGAGCTTCTTGGTCGCGCCTCCGGAGATCGACCGCACCCTGGGCGAGTACCTCGCGCACGCCAAGCTCCGGCAGCTCGCCATCAGCGAGACCCAGAAGTATGGCCACGTGACCTACTTCTGGAACGGAAACCGCAGCGGCAAGTTCGACGATGCGCTCGAGACCTACGTCGAAATTCCCAGCGACACGTTGCCGTTCGAGGAGCGCCCGTGGATGAAGGCCGCGGAGATCACCGACCGAGTGATCTCGGAGCTCCAGAGCGGCCGCTATCGGCACGCGAGGATCAACTACGCCAACGGTGACATGGTCGGTCACACCGGTAGCCTCGAGGCCACCGTCTTGGCCGTCGAGGCAGTAGACCTCTCGATCGGGCGACTCCTGCCGGTGGTTCAGCGCCTGAACGGGGCGCTGATCATCACCGCAGACCACGGCAACGCCGACGAGATGATGGAATGGGACAAGAAGGCCAAGGCGATCGCACGCGGTTCAGACGGCAGACCCAAACCCAAGACCAGCCACACGCTCAACCCTGTGCCCTGTTACATCACGCTCCCGCGCCCGGGTCGATCGCTGAGCGCTGTGGAGAGCCCGGGCCTCGCCAATATCGCGGGCACGGTGCTCGACCTGTTGGGCTTCCGAGCACCCGAGGGCTACGCGCCGTCGTTGCTTGCGTGACGAGCGCGCCCTGAGCCGCCTCAGGGCGGCACGAGGTGTTTGGACGCGACGGCTCGCACCGCCACGAATGGCAGCCGCAGCGCCAAGGTCGAGGCGATGAAGCCAGCAATGGGCGTCGGGTGCACCAGATAGATGGTCTTCACCACGGGGTGACGCTTGGCCGAGGCCTCGATCAAATCCACGATCGTGCGGGGCGAGCGCAGATCATCATCGAGATGGATCACGCACGTGACGCTGCCTTCTTGCTTGCTGCGGGCAAACGCGCTGGCCACGGAGCTCGAGCTCGCGTCTGGTGGCTCGATCGAGCTGCGCTGATGGGCTGTCTCCTGTGGGACGTCTTGGAGCTGCGCGCGGTACGAAATCTTCACGTGTGGCACGCGCAGCGCCGCGCTCGACGCCAGGAAGCCCAGGTTGGTGCTGGGGTGCACCAGGATCAGCTCCGAGCCGCGCGCCAGTGCGGTCGCCTCGCGCCCGATGATCTCGACCAGCTCGCGGGTCGGCCGCACCGCTGGTGGCAACACGATCACGCAGCTCGTGGGCGACGGTCCGGCGCACTTTCGGATCGCTTCGGCGAGGCCCGAATCGAGCGCCGAGTCGGGGCTGAGAGTGGTGGTGACGCGAAGGTTCATGAAGCTCGTGGACGGCGGAGCTCTCGGATGGCTCGCGTGAGCACGTCGAGATCTGGAGCCAGGATACTGCCGCTCAGCGACGCTCGCACGCTGCCGTACGGAAAGGATGCCAATGTTTGGTGCGCGAGCGGCGCACAATGGAGACCGGCGCGCACGATGATATCAAACGCGCGATCGAGAACCTCCTCGACTTCCTGCGGGCGCCAACCTTCCAGTGTGAAGCTGACGACGGGCAACTCACCGTTCGCGCCCGCCACTGTTGCGCCTGCGCTCGCCACCGCGTCGCGCAACGCCCCGCTCAAGTATTCGATATGACTTGCAGATGGTAATGGCTCACGAGCGGCAGCGCCGAACGCTGCGATGGCCGGCAGGTTGAGCGTGCCTGCCTCGAAGCGCTCGGGGGGCGAAGCTGGCATTTCGTCGGCCACCGCATCGGAGCCAGTGCCGCCGTGAAGCAGCGGCTCGAGCGCGACCTCGTCGGCGAGGATCAGGGCGCCTGCGCCGGGGACGCTCGCGAGCCCCTTGTGGGCACCGAAGGCCAGACAAGTCGGCTCCCCCACGTCGAGCGGCAAGACGCCCGCCGTCTGCGCGGCATCCACCACGGTTCGCGCGCCGCGCTGGCGAGCCAATCTGACGAGCTCGCCCACAGGCTGAACCAGCCCCGACACGTTGGAGCCGTGCGTCAGCAGCAGCAGATCCCCCGGGCCGAGCTCGCGTGCAGCGCTCGCGACGTCGATGCGGCCGCGCGCATCGTGAGGCAAGAGCGAGACTGGCACGCCCAGCCGCAGCGCGGGCCGCCTCGCCGCATTGTGTGCGAGCGGGCACAACAGAACGCGCGTGGGGCGCGGGCGGAGCCCCAAGATGCCCTGGTTCAGCGCGTGCGTGGCGCCCGCGGTGAAGACGACGTGGCCATAGCCAGCCAGAGCGCGCACGGACGCTCGCGCCTGATCCAGCACCACTTGTGCGTCTTGCACGAGTCGATGGTTGCCGCGCCCTGGGTTGGCCAATTCGCACGCGCCCTCGAGCGCCGCGAGCGCGACCCGTCGGCGCGGCAGGCTGGTGGCCGCGTGATCGAAGTAGAGCGGCGGAGCGCTCAACTCGCGCCCAGCAACGACGCAGCGACCGCCAGCGCCGTGGGTACCGCTGCTTCGCGCAACGCCAGCCGCACGGTCACGCGGAGGCGTCGATCACCGACGATGCCAGTCACCAGGTAGCGCGTAGGCACATCGAGCTTGAAGAACGGACGAGGGAGGTGGTCCAGCACGACCCGCGTCTCCACGCCCTCGAGCCGGTCGAGATCGGTCAGCAGCAACGCGCGGTCGAGCTCCAGCTCCACGACCCGCTCGCCACCGAGGCAGTCCTTCTGCACCAGCACCTTCATGATCGAGCGGGTGGGTCGGGCCGACTCACGCGCGCGTCGCGACGAAGGTGCAGCGGGGAGCGCCCGCAGCGCGACAAGCCGTCTCCTTGGCGACGAAGCGACGCTCCGCGCTGAAGACGCTCTCGAAGTACTCCGGGTTGAGCGCGGGCCGCGTGGTGATGTCGCCGTTGTAGAGCAGGTTCATGATGCCGGAGACCCCTCCGGTCGCCAGGAAGCAGATCCCTCCTGCCGACCGCTTGGGGAAGTCGGCGATGTAGCCGCTCGACTCGTACGAGTTCTTGATCGAGATCTCCAGCAGCTCACCCTTGTCGAGCCGCTCGATCGACCAGCGTCCCCACCCGAGCGCATTGACCACGCCCACGATGCCGCCCACCCAATCTTCGCGCGTCTCGATCATGGGGGCGACGACCGCCTCCCACTCCTGCGAGAGCATGATGCCGCCGAAGGTATTGAACGCGCAGACCTCGCCGGCGCGAACGAGGGCGTTCCGTGCGGTGAGCTCCGCCGCCGCACCTTGACTCTCGGCGCGGTGGTACGCCGCGAACGAGATGTGGTTGTAGTACGCCGCGTAGTGGCGCGTCAGGTACAGACCAAACGCGGGGATCAGCCCCTCTTCGTTGCCTCGGATCTTGAGCCCCGCGACGGCCGAGATGATGTCGTCTTGTCGGATCGCCATCACAGCACCTCCACGTCGAAGGTGCAGCGCTCGGCGCCACAAGCGAAACATTGACGTTCTCGCACGCGCACGCGGTCAGCGGCCAGACCGAAGGCCTCCCCCACGACCGCCGCCACGAAACCCTCGACGAAGTTGCACGCTGGCGTCTTGCGCTCCCCGTAGATGGCCACCCAACCCATGCCGTAGTGCGACGCGGACACCACCGCTTGCCCGCCGCGTTCGCTGACCTTCGACAGGTCGAGCGTGCCGAAACCGAGCTGCGCGAACGTCGAGGCGCCGAGCTCGAGACGCGCCGCAGCGTCCACGCCGACCGAGAGTGCGGCGAGCTGCGCGCGCACGCAGCGCTCAGCGGCGCTTCTCTGCACCTCTGCCGCCGCGTCGCCGAGCTGCTGCTCGATCGTCTGTTGCAGCGCGCAGTTGTAGAAGTGGCAGTGAAAGACCAGGCTCTGCCCACCTGACAGCGCCGTGCTCTCCACCAAGTCGTCGTGGACCTCGATGCTCCCCATGCCGAGCATGGGAACCGATTCGCCAATGACTGAGAAGACGGAAACCGGCTTCTCGTGACCTCACAATCGAACGGCTCGCTGGTTCAGCTGCGCCTCTTCCGGGAAGGCCTGGATGGCGAGGTCTGTCGAACCACCTCGCGCAGGTTGTCGCGCATGAAGCTGATGGCCGGATCGTCGCGTGTAGCCGCCCGCGACAGGAGCTCGATCGGATGCCGCCCCACCGTGAATGGCGGCGGGAGCAGCGCGAGGTGGGGGCGAGTCCTTCGGATCTCGCGGGCCACCAGCTCGGGCACCGTCGCGACGAGGCGGCTGCCTTCGATCAGCGCGCCAACCGCCTGAAAGCTCGGAACGGAAACCCGCACCCTGCGTGCGAGGCCGAGGGCGTCTTCCACCACCCCACGCAGGTCGCCGTTGTACGACACGATCACGTGCTCCTGCTCCAGGTACTTGCGAACGGTCAGTGGCCCCCTGAGCGAGAGCTTGCGCGGATCGAACACACAGCTGAAGCCTCCGCTGAACAACGGCTCGCGGTCGATGCCCGCTGGCAGCTCGTCAGCGACGCTGAGCGCCAGGTCCACCGAGGCCGAGGTGAGCGCCTGCGCTACGTTCCTGAACTGCACCGGCAGGACGATCACCCGCATGTGGGGCGCGCGTGTGTCGAGCTTGGCCAACAGCGCCGGCATCAGCCAGCTCTCGCTGGTGTCCGACAACCCCAACCGGATGGTGCGATCGCTGCTCTTCGGGTCGAACGCGGCAGGTGAGAGCGCCGCCTCGACGAGCGCGTCGAGGTGTGGGCGGGCCGACGCGAGCAGTCGATCTCCGCGCGCCGTGAGGCTGAGCCCGCGACCCACACGAGTGAAGAGCGGCGATCCCAAGCTAGTGGCGAGTCGCTTGAGGGCCGAGCTCACGGCTGGCTGCGTCAGGTACAACCTCTGCGCCGCGGCGGTGACGCTGCCGGACTCGGCCACCACCACGAACACGCGCAGCAGGTTCAGGTCCAGGTCTCTCGCATAAACAGCATTCATAGGATACATTCATCCTATTCGCTGGTGTGAATCGACGCGAGGCGTAGGTTGCACGTCGTGGACGGCAGACGCGAAAGGACACGGACATGAGCACGACGGTGAAGCTGGGGGCGACGGGGCCCGAGGTGTTTCGACTGGGCCTGGGCTGCATGGGGATGAGCGGGATGTATGGCGCGAGCGATCTCGCCGAGAGCGAGCGCACGATCGCGCGGGCGATCGAGCGTGGTGTGACCTTGCTCGACACCGGCGACTTCTACGGCGTTGGGCACAACGAGCTCTTGGTGGGGCGTGCGATCAAGGGTCGCCGCGAGCGCGTGCAGGTGTCGGTCAAGTTCGGCGCGTTGCGCTCACCAGACGGTGGCTGGCTCGGCGTCGACGCTCGGCCGGCCGCAGTGAAGAACTTCGCCGCCTACTCGCTCACGCGCTTGGGCGTCGACGTCATCGACGTATACCGGCCGGCGCGGCTCGACCCCACCGTGCCGATCGAAGACACCGTCGGCGCCATCGCAGACTTGGTCAAGGCGGGTTACGTGCGCCACATCGGTCTCTCGGAGATGGGCGTGGAGACGGTGCGCCGCGCGCACGCCGTCCATCCGATCGTCGATCTGCAGATCGAGCACTCGCTGGTGTCACGCGCAGCCGAGACCAGGATCTTCCCTGTGCTGCGCGAGCTCGGCATCAGCGCCACGCTCTATGGCGTGCTCTCGCGCGGGCTGCTCTCGGGGAGCAAGCCGACCGGGCCGAGCGACTTCCGCTCGTACCTGCCACGCTTCGCCGGCGCGAACGGTGAGAAGAACGTGGGCCTCGTGGAGCGCATCAAGGCCTTCGCCGAGCAGCGCAAGATGAGCGCGAGCCAGCTGTGCATCGCCTGGTCGTTGGCCAAGCAAGCGGGCTTCGTACCGATCATCGGGGCGCGCACCACGGCGCAGCTCGACGACGCGCTCGGCGCGCTGGACAAGCCCCTCACCGCAGAGGACCTGAGCGCGCTCGAGGCGATGGTGCCGCCCG
This sequence comes from uncultured Polyangiaceae bacterium, assembly GCA_964641275.1. Lineage (GTDB taxonomy): Bacteria > Myxococcota_A > Polyangia > Polyangiales > Polyangiaceae > Xiheicaenibacterium. The sequence goes on along the minus strand of CAZXMG010000004.1, from coordinate 156,323 downwards.
ACGCCGTCGCGGGGGATCGTTATGCCGTGGAGCAGATGAAGCACCTCGACAGCGAACGCTGAGCTGATAGACACGCTCCGTGTGCGCGCCGCTCGATCTCTTGTTCGAAGACGAAGATCTGGTGGTGCTGTGCAAGCCGAGCGGCCTGTCGGTGCACGCCGGGCCTGGCGAGACGCGTGACGTGCTGTCGCTGCTGGCCGAGCACGGGGTCGCTGCAAGGCACACGGTGCACCGCTTGGATCGAGCGACCAGCGGGGTGCTGCTGCTCGCCAAACATGTCGAGGCCGCCCAGCAGCTCGGGAGGGCGTTCGCCGAGCGCGACGTGCGCAAGGTGTATTGGGCGTTCGTGCGCGGCGAGCTTCCCGCCGCGCCCACGACCGTCGACGCACCGATCCCGAAGGACGAAGGTGCCGAGCGAGTGCCGGCGCGCTCCTTGGTGCGGGGCTTGTGGACGATGCGCGTGGATGACTCGCCGCTGCGCGAGAAGCGCTACTCTTGGGCGGAGGCGCGCCCGCTCACCGGCAGGTTCCACCAAGTGCGGAGGCACCTCAAACACCTCGGGCACCCCATCCTGGGCGACACGACCTACGGCCGGAGCGAGCACAACCGCTTCATGGCCGAGCACGCAGGGGTGACCCGGCTGGCGCTCCACGCGCTCGAGATTTCGTTGCCCCATCCGCGCACCGGCCACGCGCTGACGGTCCAGGCGCCGCTGCCGCCGGATCTTTCGCGCGTGGCCGGCATGTTCCGTAATTCTCCCGTGCCACAGGGCACGTGACGGGGCCTGCGGCGCTCATGGGTCGGGGGCACGGGAGAATCTTGCTTGCTGATTCAACTGGCAAGCCAGTTGAACCGAGCGTGGCCGCTTTCGCTTGAGGCGCGCCGAGGCTCAGCCGAGGATGCGGTCCATGCGACGTGTCTTCGCGCTCACGTTCGGCGTCTCGCTGGCGCTCGCCCCGCTGCTGGCCTCGGCCGACACGGTGCTGATCGCGCCCGCCAAAGACAACAGCATGTACGCCGAGTCGGGCGCGCTCTCGAACGGCACGGGCCCCGGCATTTTTGCCGGTCAAACCAACGACAGCTTCTTTCGTCGCGGATTGGTCCAGTTCGACATCGCGGGGGCGATCCCCCCGGGCTCCACCATCACCGACGTGGAGCTGCGCCTGCTCGTGACGCAGAGCAACACGGGAGACCTGCCCATCAGCTTGCACCGCTTGCTCGCGGACTGGGGCGAGGGAACCTCGCTCGCGCCCGGCAATGGCGGCACCGGCACGGCCGCGAGCCTCGGCGATGCGACCTGGTCGCATCGCTTCTTCGACACGGTGCCCTGGGCGACCGCGGGGGGCGACTACGCCGTCATGGCGAGCTCGGCCGTGGCGGTGGGCGCCGTGGGAACCACACCGGCGTGGACCGGCGCCGGCATGATCAGCGACGTGCAGGCTTGGCTCGACACGCCGGCCCAGAACTTCGGCTGGATCGTGATCGCTCAGACCACTGCGCCGGGGCAGGCCAAGCGCTTCGGCAGCCGCGAGACGCCTGCCACCGCCGAACAGCCCGTGCTCGAGGTCGACTTCATTCCGTCGGGGACCGTGGGTGCGTGCTGCCAGCCCATCGGCAGCTGCAGCACCGTGCTCGACCCGGGCACCGCCTGCACGGGCACCTATCAAGGCATCGGCACGAGCTGCGCCACGACCAGCTGCCCGCAACCCACGGGCGCTTGCTGCATCGCGGACTCGTCCGCCACCTGCTTGGACGTGACCGCCGCCGCGTGCGGGGCCCAAGGCGGCACGTTTCAGGGCGCGTTCGTGGGCTGCGCCAGCGACCTGTGCCCCGTCGTGCCGACTCCGTTCTTGGATCCCCTGCCGATCCCGGCGGTGGCGGTGCCCACGTCGGGCGCGCCGAGCATGGCGGCCGACTACGAGATCTCGTTCGTGCAGCTGCAGCAGACGTTGCACAGCGAGCTGCCCGCCACCACGGTGTGGGGCTTCGACGATGGCACCAACCCTGCCAGCTACCCGGGCCCCACCATCGAGGCCCGCACAGGCATGCCCATCAACCTCACTTGGCGCAACGATCTGAGGGATCAGAACGGGTCGTTTCTGACCTCGCACCACCTGCCCGTCGACCTGTGCCCGCACGGCTCGGTCGACGAGGCGGTGGCCGTCATGCATTTGCACGGTCTGCACGTGCCCGCCGCCTTCGACGGTCACCCCGAGCTCACTCTCTCCCCCGGTGAGAGCGCAGTCTACGAGTACCCCAACGCGCAGACCAATGCGACGCTCTGGTACCACGATCACTCGCTGGGCATCACGCGCCTGAACGTGGCCATGGGCCTCGCCGGCGCGTACCTGGTGCGTGACAGCGCAGAGGACGCGCTCGGGTTGCCCGCAGGCGACTACGAGGTGCCCATGATCATCCAGGATCGGTCGTTCAACGTGGACGGCTCGATCAAGTACCCGGAGATGTGGCACGAGCACTTCTTCGGCAACACCATCCTGGTGAACGGCAAGGTCTGGCCGTACCTCGACGTCGACCGCGGCAAGTACCGCTTCCGCTGGGTCAACGGCTCGGGCTCGCGCACCTATCGGCTGCACTTGTCGGACGGCGCGCCCTTCCACCAGATCGGCTCGGACGGCGGCTTGCTCGAGGCACCGGTGCAGGTCACCGAGGTGCTGCTGATGCCGGGCGAGCGCGCCGACGTGGTCATCGACTTCAATGGCTATCCCGCCGGCACCATGCTCGAGCTGAGGAACGACGCGCCCGCGCCCTACCCCGGGACGATGAGCATGGACGACGTCCCCAACGTGCTCCGCTTCGTCGTGGGTGGCGACGTAGGCCACACGAGCGCCCTGCCGGCCAACCTGGTGCCGGTCGATCTTCCGGTCGCTGGTGACGCAGCCCAGGTCCGGGACTTCGTGCTGCAACGCGAGACGGAGATGTGCTCGGGCGCGGCTTGGCGCATCAACAGCCTGGGCTTCCACGACATCACCGAGATGCCGCAGCTCGGCACGGCGGAGATCTGGCGCTTCGTCAACCGCTCGGGCCTCGCGCACCCGATGCACATGCACCTGGTGATGTTCCGTGTGCTCGACCGGCAGCCGTTCGACGTGGTGAACAACGTGGTGACGCCCAGCGGTCCGCCCGTGCCGGTCGGCCCCACGGAGGCAGGCTACAAGGACACGGTGCGCGTCGAGCCAGGCGAGATCGTGCGCGTGGTCGCCCGCTTCGAGAGCTACGTGGGCAACTACGCTTACCACTGCCACATCCTCGAGCACGAGGACTCCGAGATGATGCGTCAGTTCCAGACCGTCACCACCTGCGGCGACGGAGCTGCCGGTGCGCCTGACGAGGCTTGTGACGACGGCAACTACGACATGACCGACTCCTGCCCGGACGGGCCCACCGGATCGTGCGAGCCGGCGTTCTGCGGAGATGGCTACATCTGGTCGACCGACGGAGGCACCGAGCAGTGCGACATGGGCGGCGAGGCCATGTACTGCGACGACGACTGCACCATGGCCTCGTGCGGCGACGGCACGCTCAACGTCACCTCCGGCGAGCAGTGCGACGATGGCAACAACGATGACGGCGACGGCTGCTCGTCCTTCTGCGTGGAAGAAACGCCCGGCGTCGGAGGTGGCGGCGGCGCGGGCGGAACCGGTGCGGGCGCGGGCAGCGGCACGGGCGCTGCCCCCGCCGGCGGAGGTGGCGTGGGCGGAGCCGGCGGAGGAGGAGGAGGCGACGACGGCCCCGCTGACCTGGGCTGCACCTGCAGCACGGCGGCTGCACCTCGCGCAAACCTGCCCGGGCTCGGGCTCGCGTTGCTCGGGCTCGCGCTCGCGGCGGGCCGGCGGCTGCAGTCGCGCTCAGCGCGCGGTTGATCCGTCTCGCGGCGTGGGCTCGCCGGGTGCTTCGCTCGGGCTCACACGCCCGCGCAGACGATCACTCGGCCGCATCCGGGCCCGGGTGAGGCAGCGGCTCGATCTTCAGCCACGACACGACCAACGAGTGGATCCCGTAGACCACAGGAGTGAGCAACACCGCGACGGCCACCTTGATCAAGTACTCGCGCACGATCTTGAGCGCGATCCACTCCCAGCTCTTGTCGGCCACGCCGCCCCAAAAGATCGCGTTGATGACCGCGGTATCGATCAGCTGACTGATCAGCGTGGAGCCGGTGGCGCGGAGCCATAGGTGTTTGCCGCGCGTGACCCGCTTCCAGAACAGGAACACGTTGATGTCCAGGATTTGGCCAATCAGGTAGGCGAGCAGCGAGGCGATGAAGAGCTTGGAGCTGCCGCCGAAGATCTTGGCGTACTCGCCGTCTTGGAAATAGCTCTCGGGATCGGTCGGCAAGCTGGTGGTGATCACCAGCGCGACGTAGGCGAGCGCCGCCATGCCTGCGCCGACCGCGGTCACGAAGCGCGCGCCGCGCTTGCCGTAGAAGTCGTTGATCACGTCGGTGAGCAAGAAGGTCACCGGGAACAGGCACATGCCCACGCTGACGGCTCCGACGGGGGTGGCGAACGCCTTGCCTCCCGTCACGTCACCCAGCACCAAGCAGGTGCAGAAGATGGCGGTGAGCACCACGAACAGCTTCTGCTCGACGCTCAGCCCCCGCGGCGGATCGGGGTGGCCGTGCTTGAGCCCCACCATGACCGACTTCATCGTCTCTTCTGCCGACACGCCGCATTCGTACCACGAGGATCGATTCGTTCGGGAACTTGGCGCGCAGAGCTGGTGTCCGAGGTCTGTCCATGGATCGAGAGGACAGGCTTCCGCGCGTCCTTCAGCTCACCCTCCATTGGGGCGAGTCGGTGCTGTGGACGCGCACGTTCGAGCTGCCGGGCGAGATCGCCGTGGCCGAGGTGGCGGCGCGCCTCCTGGGAGATCGGCAGCGCTGCTGGATCGAACAGGATGGGCACGCGCGGCGCCTCGAGCTGGGCCGCACGCGGCTCGAGCGAGGCGCCTTCACGCTGCTCGTCGATGCGGTGGAGGACGAGAGCGTGCCCGCTGGCCCGCTGCTCGCACGACCAGAGCAGGCGGTGTCGGACTTGAGCTCGCTCTTGATCCACGGCGCGATCGGGCTCGGCCTGTTCTTGCTGGCCGACCCCCTCGGGCCGGCCAAGAGCCCGCTCGAGGCCGAGCTCCTCGAGCAGCGCTCCGTGGAGGCCCACGAGCTCGTGTTCACGGTGACGAGCTCGGATGACAGCAGCGGGCGGGGTCAGGTCGAGGCGAGCGGGATCGGGACGAACCAAGGGGCGGCCCTGCGGTCGCGCGCCCCCGGGGTACCGCCCAGCTCCGCACAGCGCCCGCAGCGTTGGGGGGCGAGCCAGCTCGCCCCAGAAATGGGCGCTGTCGCCACTGCACCAGAGTCAGACGGCTTCGGCATGATTGGGCTCCTGGCGAGCCGGCCACGCGACGAGCCCAGCGACCCGTGGGCTTCGAGCACCGAATCCACGGGGGCGCCGTGGCTCGGTCAAGGTGAAGGTTGGCTCGGCGGTCCGGGCGGGCTCGATCTGAGCAGCATCGGTGAGGGTGGCAGCACCCGCTCCGAGGGCATTGGCCTCGCCAACATCGGTACCTGCGGAGAGGCCTGCCGAGGCTGGCAAGGGTCCGGCAAGCACCGGCGTGCGGGCAACGCCGTCGGCGTGCGCGTGGGCGCCGTCAGCATCTGCGGGCAGAGCTTCCCTCCTGCCGGCCCGAAGGGGCCAGCGCCGAGCGACCGTTTCGAGTCGATCTCGCGCTGCTCGAGCGGGAACATCGGGCGGTTGCCGCCGGAGGTCGTCCAGCGCGTCATCCGCCAGAACTTTGGTCACTTTCGCATGTGCTACGAGAACAACCTCCGCTCGCAACCCGCGCTCACCGGACGGGTCACCGCGCGCTTCACGATCGCCCGCAACGGCAGCGTCAAGGGTGCCAGCGCCAGCGTCGAGAGCCTCCCCACCGCCATGGCGAGCTGCGTGTCGAACGCGATCTCACGCCTCTCGTTCCCCGAGCCTGAAGGTGGCGTGGTCCACGTGCTCTACCCGATCGTGTTCACGCCGAGCGACTGAGCGCTGGCCAGCCTTCAGTGGCCAGGAGAGCGTGCGCTCGGTGGGATGCTGGGTGGCGGGTCCTCCGTGTTGCCGCCCCACCCCAACAAGCGGCGAAAGAACGCCGACGCGTCGTCGAACAGCGAGTACGCCACGGGCGTGGCCAGCAGGGTGAGCAAGAGCGCCATGGTCTGGCCGCCGATGATGACGAAGCCCGTCGCGCGATTGGTGCCCGCGCCGGCGCCGCTGGAGGCGACGAGCGGGATCATGCCTGCTACGAACGCCACCGTGGTCATCAGGATCGGCCGCAACCGATCTCTGTTCGCCCGCATGATCGCCTCGAGCTTGGGCAGGCCCTCGCGCCGCAGCTGGATGGTGTGATCCACCTGCAAGATGCTGTTCTTCTTCACCACGCCGAACAACACCAGGATGCCGAGCGCCGAGAAGATGTTGAGCGACTGATCGAAGATGATCACCGCGAGGATCGCGAATGGGATCGTCAACGGCAAGCTGAGCAGGATCGTGATGGGGTGCAGCCACGATTCGAACTGCGCGGCGAGCACCAGGTACATGAAGATGAACGAGAGCAAGAAGGCGAACATGAAGTTCTTGCCCGCGCGCTCCATCTCGCGCGACTGGCCGAGCGCGGAGAGTGCGTAGCCCTTGTCCATCTTCATCTCGTCCGCCGCCTTGTACATCGCGTCGAGCACCTTCTGCTGCGACTTGCCCGGCAGCAGGTTGGCGTAGATGAACACCGACTTCTTGCGCGCGTAGCGGTCGATACGAGCGGGCCCGCTGCCCTCGGTGATGTCGACCACGTTCTCCAGCGTGACCGTGCCGAGCTTGGCCGAGGGCACCGTGAGCTGCTTGATCTGCTCGATGCTGTTGCGTGACGCCGGGATGGCGCGCACGAACACGTCGTATTGCTCTCCCTTCTCGGTGTAGTTGCCGACGTCGTAGCCGCCCACCATCAGCCTCAGCGCGCCCGAGATGTCGACCACGCTGACCCCGAGCTCGGCGGCGCGCTTGCGGTTGATCTCGATGCGCGCCTCGGGCTTGCCCACCACCAACGAGGAGTCGAAGTCGGCGACCTCGGGTGAGCTCTTGAACACCTCCATGAACTTGCCGGTGTACTCGGTGAGCTTGGCCAGATCGACGCCTTGCAGCTGCATCTGGATGGCCGCGGCTGGGCCGCCGCCAGAGAACGCGGGGATGGGCCCCACCTGGATGCGGAGGCGCTCCTCTTTGGCGTACCGCTCCGTGAGCTCGCGTGCCTGCACGACCAAGAGGTTCTGCGGCGTACGTGACCGCGAGCGCAGACATACGTGCAAGATCTCGAGCTGACACTCCTTCGGCGGCTTCAGCTTGACGTAAATGGTCGCGAGGTTCGCCGTCTGCTGCGCGTCGTCGCCGATCGTGGTCACGGCGTACAGCACCTCGGGGAACGCCTCGAGCTCGCCGGCGATACGCGCCGCGATGATGCGTGTCGCCTCCAGGCTCACTCCTTCGGGAGCTCGCATGGTGATGCCAAACTGCGACTCGTCCTCTTCGGGCAGGAAGTTCTTGTTGGCGATCATGCCCAGCGGCACGGTGCTGACGAGCGTGCCCAGTGTGGCCAGCACGATCACCCAGCGGTGCCGCATCGACCAACCGAGGATTTTCATGTACGCCCCCTCGATCAGTCCATAGAGCGAGAAGCGGGGCTTCTTGGTCGGGTCTGCCTCGCCGTGGACGCGGCTGGTCTGGCCAGGCTCGAGCGGTCGGTGTCTCAACAACCGAGCGCTCATCATCGGCGTGAGCACGAAGCTCACCACCATCGAGATGAAGATGGCGAACGCCATGGTCAGACCGAACGAGTTGAGGAAGCGGCCGACGATGCCGCCCATGAACGCGACCGGCAAGAACACGACGATCAAGGACAGCGTGGTCGCGAGCACGGCCAGGCCGATCTCCTTGGTGCCGTCGAGCGCTGCGATGAAGGGGTGCTTTCCCTTCTCGTCGATGTGCTTGAAGATGTTCTCCAGCACCACGATCGCGTCGTCGATCACGATGCCCACGGCCAGCGTCAAACCCAACATCGTGATGGAGTTGAGCGTGAAGCCGGCGCGATCCATCAGGGCGAAGGTGCTGATGATGCTGGCGGGGATGCTCACGGCGCTGATCAACGTCGAGCGCAAGTTGCCGAGGAACAACAGCACCACCAGCGCCGCGAGCAGCGAGCCCAGGATCAGGTGCTCCTTCACCGCGCCAATGGCGTTGCCCACGAACTCCGATTGGTCCCGGGCAATCTTGATCTCGTAGCCCTCTGGCCAGCCGGACTTGAGGTCTTTCATCCGAGCTTTGACCGTATTGACGACCTCGACCGTGTTCTTGCCGCTCTGCTTGCGGATGTTGAGCAACACGGCCGGCTTGCCCCGCGTGTAGCCCACGCTCACGGGCTCGGCCATGCCGTCCTCGACGGTGGCGACGTCGCTCAGCTTGATGATGTAGTTGTCGCGCGAGACGATGGCCAGCTCGCGCAGCTCGTCCACGTTCTTGACGCGCCCGAGCGTACGCACCGTGAGGACGAGCGGCCCTTGCTCGATGCGTCCACTCGGAAGCTCGACGTTCTGCAGGCGCAGCGCCCGCTCGACGTCGAGCGGCGAGAGCGACAGCTTCCTGATCTTGTCTGGGTCGACCCACACGTTGATTTGGCGCTCGCGACCGCCCACCAGCGTCACCTGGCCAACTCCGTCGATCGACTCGAGCTGGCGCTTGACCACCTTGCTCGCGAACTCGGTCACCTCGCGCTCGTCCCCAGGGCCGGTGGCGACCAGTGTCAGGATGGGCGTGGCGTCCGGGTCGAGCTTGATGATCTGCGGCTCCTGTGTGCCCTCCGGCAGCGTGTTCTTGATCGAGTTCACGCGCTCGCTCACCTCTTGGGCGGCGACGTGAATGTCTTTCTCGAGCACGAACTGCACGAAGACCTGGCTCACACCCTCGACCGAGACGCTGCGCAGCTCGTCCACGCCGCTGAGCGTGTTGACGGCCGACTCGATACGGTCACTGACCTCGTTTTCGACCTGCTCCGGCGCGGAGCCAGGCACGACCGTGGTCACGGTGACCATCGGGAAGTCGATGCGCGGGAAGCGGTCGACGCCCAGCCCCCAGTAGGAGAAGAAGCCGACGACGGTCAGCATCAAGATGAGGACCGTCGCGAACACCGGTCGCTTGACGCAGATTGCAGCGAGCCATTGCATGGGAAGACTCCCCGAAAGAAGACCGCGCTTAGGGCGTGATGGCTGCGCCGTCGGTCAGGTTGGCGACGTTCTCGATCGCGACGAGATCGCCCTTCGCGATCTGCCCGGAGACCTCTTGCAGCTCACCTTGGGCGTGACCTGCGACGACCAGCCGCTCGATCACCTTGTCGCCGTTCTTCACGAACAGCTTGCTGCCCCCGGTCACGGGCAAAAGCGCGCTCTTGGGCACCATCAGCACCGGGCGAGCCTCGCCCGCCAGCTCGACCGTGCCCTTGGCGAAGAAGCCCGGCTTCAAGAGGTGGTCGGTGTTGGGCACCTCGGCCTCGATCGGCAGCGTGCGGGTCTGGGACTTCACCATGGCTCCGACTCGTTTCACTTGCCCCTTGAACACGCGGTTGGGGAACGCGGCCACGCGCACATCGATGGAGTTGCCCACGCCCACCAGCGCGCTCTGCGCCTCGGGCACGTCGAAGCGGAACCGCAGCGGATCTTCGCGCACGAGCACCACCACCACGCGGCCCACGGAGGCGAACTCTCCTGGTGAGATCTTCTTCTGGTCCACCACGCCGTCGAAGGGCGCCCGCACCTTGGTGTCGTCGACCGACTTGGAGCTCAGGCCCGCCTGCGACTGCATGCCGAGCAGCGCGGCCCACGCCTGTTCCGCGCCGTTCTTGGCGGCGTCGTAGGCCGCGTCCGCGCGCTCCTTGGAGCTCTTGGCTTGGTCGAGCTGGGCTTTCGAGACCGCTCCGGACTCGTGCAGCATCTTGACCCGCTCGTAGTCGGTGGTCGCCATGTCACGGCTCTCTTTCGCCGCCTTCACGTCAGCCACCGAGTCTGGGTCGAACTTGGCGCCACCCTTCAGGCCGAGCCGAGCGCGTTGGCTCGCGCTCGAGGCATTGGCTGCCTCGAGCCGCAGACTGGCTTCTTTGCCGTCGAGCTCCACCAACACGTCGCCCTTCTTCACGCGGCTGCCGAGATCGATGTGGACCGAAAGCACCGCGCCACCCGTCTGCGCCGACACCTCACTGCGCTCGTCGGGGTCGAGCGAGCCGCTCACCTCGAGGCGCGGCGCCATGAGGCGCTCTTCCACTGCGCCGAACTTGGTCGCGACAGGACCGCTCGCGCCAGCAGGCGCGCTGGGCTCCTCCTTCTTCGTCTCGGTCTCTGGCTTCTTGCAGCTGGCCATCACCAGCAGCGAAAGCCCGAGACCCACGCGCGCGCTCCACCTGGCGAGGCCCCCCCAGCTTGCAGACTCTCTGGCAACCTGGACCCGCATACACCCTCTCGAAACTTCGCCTGCTCGGTCCGCTTAGGGTCCGCCAGGAGGAAAGCCAGACCCGTCTATCTGGTTTCGTTCGATTCTGAGACACTGCGTCTCGATCGATTGTGAGCCGACGCTCACTTAAGCAACACGGCGCGCGCCGCGCAAACTGAAGCGTCCTCACTAATCAAACACCGCGCTTCTTCAGGTTCCATCACGCGGGGACTGCTCGTGTGTGCGGTGGACCACTCAGAGCTGGCTGCGGAGGAGCGACCAGAACCAGTCTCGCAGGCGCTGCCACAGCGGGCGCGCTCGCCAGCGTTCCAGACCGTAGGGCTCAGCCTCGTCCAGGTCGGCGTCGTGGCGCGCCACGACCGGCGCCGCGAAGCTCTCCCCGGCGATGAACACGCTCAGCTCGTAGTTCAAGCGAAAGCTCCGCGGATCCAAGTTGCTGGAGCCGACTACCGTCACGGCCCGGTCGAACACCAACGTCTTCTCGTGCAAGATGCCGCGCGTGTAGAGGTAGATGGTCACGCCCGCCGAGAGCAACGCGCCCCAAAAATGGCGGCTGGCGGCGTCGACCATCGGCACATCGCTCTCTTTGGGCACGAGCAACGCACAGCGCTGGGTCCGCTTGGCGACGGAGCGCAGCGCGCGACGCCAGCGTACGCTGGGCACGAAGTAGGCGCAGCTGACGCGCAGCTCGTCGCGCGTGGTGGTGGCCAGCCTGGCCAGAGCCCACTGCAGCAAGTTGAAGAACCCTGGCTGGCTACCGATCGGCATGATCGAGAGCTCGCCCACCGGCTCGGCCGCGAGCGGAGGGGCATGGCGATCAGGACCCTCGGCGTGAAACCACATCGCGTCGAACATCTCGCCCAAGTCGCGCACCACTGGGCCGAAGATCACCACGCCGCAGTCTCGCCATTGCCCGGCGCCCACCTGACTCTGCAGGTACACGTCGCCGATGTTGCGACCGCCGGTGATGGCGAGCGCGGTGCGGTCGCCGTCCTCCGGCCCGAGCGCGGCGCTCGGGTCCGCCTGCGCCACCCACGAGCGCGGCGCGTCGCAGACCAGCAGCTTGCGATGGTCACGCGCGTTGGGCTCCCAGTGCTGCAGCTTCCCGATGCGGCTCATGCGCAAGCGCCAAGGCGCCACGGGGTTGAACTCCACCACGGTGCCGCCAGCCTCCTCGATGGGCTCGAAGAAATCGTGGCCTGCCGCCGCGGAGCCGACCGAGTCACGCAGCACTCGCACCGCGACGCCGCGCCGAGCGGCCGCCGCGAGCGCGTCGCGCACCTGCGTGCCCGAGACGTCGGCCTCGAAGATGTACATCTCGAGATCGATGCGCTGCGTGGCTGCGGCGATGGCACTGAGCATCCAGCGAAGGTGATCGCGGCCGTCGTGCAAGTAGAACGCGTGGTTCTGGTCGACGAAGCGCGGGAGCCTGGGCGCCACGTTGCGCAGGTGACCGAAGCGAGCCACCCGCGCCTGGAGGTCGAGCTTCCGCTCGAACGCCTTTCGCCAGTCAGGGCTGCCCAGCCTGCTGCTCCGGTCCGGCACGGAGCGGACTGTACATGACTTGCGGGAGATCCGGGTTTGTGCGACGGAGCGCGCATGCGGATCGGGCTGGTGCTGGTGGCGCTCGCGGCGTGCTCGGACGCGCGCGGCGCAGGCGAGCCGAGCAGCAACGCCGTCATGACCGCGCCCGCGAGCGCCTCGAGCTCCGCGAGCTCCGCGGCCAGCGCGCCGCCGGCCACTGCCGCGCCCGCTGCGAGCTCGGCGGGCCCGGCGCCGTCTTCGCTGCCCGGCCGCGTCGAAGGGTGCGCGCCGAACATGGTCCGCGTCGAGGGCGACTATTGCCCCGCGTTGATGCAGAATTGCCTCGAGCATCACAGCGAGTTCGAGAGCGCCAAGTCCGCGCGCAAGACGGTGAGCGAACGCTGCTTGCGCTACGAGAGCCCGTCACGGTGCGTGTCGAAGCGACGCAAGCGGCTGTCCTTCTGCATGGACCGCTACGAGTACCCCAACCGCGTCGGAGAGAAGCCGCGGGTGCTCACCGCGTGGACGAGCGCCAAGAAGCTGTGCGAGGCCGAAGGCAAGCGGCTGTGCACCGAGGACGAGTTCAACTTCGCGTGTGAAGGTCCCGACATGTTGCCGTACGTGTACGGCTTCGTGCGCGACAAGAACGTGTGCAACATCGACAAGGAGTACCGCTACCCGGATCACTCCAAGGTGCTGCCCGAGTACCATCAGTGCTTGCTCGAGCCGTGGTGCAAGGCAGAGCTCGAGCGGCTCGACCAGCGCGAGCCGATCGGTCAGCGCACCAGCTGCGTGTCGTGGGCGGGCGTGTTCGATCTGAACGGCAACGCCAACGAGTGGGTGGACTTGCCCGGCCAAGATCCGCCCAATCGCAGCGGCCTGAAGGGCGGCTGGTGGGGGCCCATCCGCGCGCGCTGTCGCCCGACGGTGACGTTCCACAAAGAGAGCGACTACGGGTACGAGGCGGGCTTCCGCTGCTGCTCCGATCCGAAGTGACGCCCGCGAGTCCAGTCGCCCGCTACTCGAGGCGCCTGAGCCCCTCTTCGCCGATCTCCACCGGAGGCCCGAAGTACATCAGCTCGGCGCGCTCGACGCCGCCGCCTCCCTGAGCTTGGAGCGAGACGATCCCGACCTCGGGGCACAGCGTGGTCTTGATGGTGATGGGAGCGTCGCCCTTGCGTTCTTCTTCCGTCACGAGGCAGTTCGAGAACTTTCCTGCGGGGACTTCCGCCGTCACCCCGGTCGCCACCACCCGCGTCACCCCGCCCTGAGGGCCCAGCCATTGGGTCTTGGGGTCGATGGGCAACTTGAGCACGAAGGCTGGCGCCCCGGTCTTCGTGGTGGTCCCCACGCCGTCGGGCAAGAACCTGATGGACTGACTGCCGCTGGGTCGACGCAGCTCGGCTTGCGTGGCGCTCTGACGGTGCACCTTCAGCATGAGCATGCCGGGCGGGGCAGGCGAGTCGCCCAACGATTCGGTCCGGTAGTGGTAGAGCGTGCCGTCCACCATGGGAAACCAGCGCTCCGCTTCGCTGCCGGAGCTGGCGCCCTCGACGCCTTTGGGCCCTCCCTGCCAGGACGACGTTCGCCCCGGGTCGGGCGCGCTGGCGCAGCCGCAGGCGAGCACCAACACGAGCGCGGCGGGCAGAGTCGACGGCGCTGTCATCGTGAGCTTGGTTGCGCGCGGGGGGGCGCCACGTTCGCGGGCTTGTCTCGTTCGTGACCGTCCCCCAAGTAGTGCACGCCCAGATAGGCAAGCACACCGATGGCGATGAGCAACAACACGCCGGCCACCGGCGCCGGCTCGATCCGCTTCGCGAGCTCTTGCGCGGCCGCCTGCACTCGCGGGTCGCTGCTCGTCTGAGCCAGGCGAGGCGCTTCGCTCCTGACCAGGGCGTAGTTCCCGCGCGAGAAGGCTTGCAGCAGGTGCTCGAGCCGGGCGTCGTGGGGCCAGTTTTGGGCGAACAGCGGGCGGTCCAGGCCCTCCGGCGGCGGCGCCACTGGCGCCGCGGAAGCTCGCTCGGAGCCCCCAGCCGCAGGCTGGACTTTGCGCTTCTTCTTGCGCGGCACCGCCTCGCTCATCGCGGTACGTCCTCGGGCGCCGCGCGATCTTTGAACGGCACGGGCGCCTCATCGTCCTTGTGCACGACGCAGTGCACGCCATCGCAGTTGGCCTTGTAGATGGCCTTCTGCCCGCAGCCGACCGCCTCGAACCGGCCGCCCCACCCCTCGACCACACGAATGTCCTTGGCCGGGCACTTGAGATCGACCTCCGCGTCGTTCAAGACGAGCGGCTTCGCGTTCTCTGCGCCGAGCGGGTAGCCGGTGCCACAAGCCACGAGCAGCCACGAAAAAAACGACAGGTAGCCAGCCGGCTTGCGATCCCTCATGCTGATGAGGCGGGCATGTTGAACGGTGGCTCGCGCCGTGCCAAGGATGAATTGTCGATGGTGGTTCGGCTGCTGCTCGGTCTCTGCAAAGGCCTGCTGATCGGTTCGCTGGTGGGGTTCGGCCTTGCACAGCTGGGCTTCGCGGCGCCGGCGGCGTGGCTCGCGTACCTGTCGGCCGCTTTGGTCGGCGCGCTCGTGGGGTTGGTTGCGGGCAAGCCGATCTGGGCTGCAGATGGCCGCATCGAGGCCGGTCTCAAGGCTGGCTTCGGCGCCGTGCTCGCGCTCGGATTGATGGCGCTCGCGCGCAATTTCTTGGGCTTCGGGCTGCCGTTCGACTTGGGCTCCCTGGCCGAGGCCAACCGATCCTTGGGGGAGTCCGCGGCGAGCGGCACCTTCGGTGGGCTGGCGATCACCTCGCTCGCGATGGTGGCCGGGTTGCTTGGCGCGTTCTACGACGCCGACAACACGCCCGAGCCCAAATCCGAGGGCGCGGCCGCAAAAGGCGGAGACAAGGCGCGCATCGCCGACAAAAGCGCGGCCCTCGGCGAGGACGAAGACTTGGCCGAAGAGGACGCCCCTCAGCGCAAGCAGTCGAAGCGGTGACGTGATCCCTCCTTTGCGTGCACTCCTCGCCGTCTTGGTTGCCTGCGCATACGCGCTGGTGGCCGCTGCGCTGCTGGGCAACGCCTTCCCGGCGTGGATCCCCGCTGCGCTCCTGCTCGCCATCGCCACGATCGTGACGTTGGGCACGTTCTTCCCCAACTTGGGCGTGTTCATCGACGTCGTGCGCCGCGGCCCAGAGGGCGCGCGGGGAGTGGCCCTGACGTTCGACGATGGGCCCCATCCGGAGCACACGCGCAAGGTGTTGGACTTGTGCGACGAGGCCGGTGTGAAGGCGACCTTCTTCGTGATCGGCGAAAAGGTGGAACGCCATCCGGAGGTGGTGCGCGAGATCGTGCGACGTGGTCACGACTTGGGCCTGCACAGCTCCACGCACGATCGCCTGCTCAACATGCGCTACGAGCCGAACATCGTGGCCGACCTGCGGCGCAACCAAGAAGTGATCGAGCGCGTCACCGGCCTTCGTCCGCGACTGTTCCGACCGCCGGTGGGGCTCACCAGCCCGCGCACGCGTGTAGCCGTGAGGCAGCTCGGGCTGGTGTTGATCGGGTGGAGCGCACGCGCGTACGACGGGGCAGGACGTCCGTCGATCGAGCGCGTCTTGGCCCGCATCGCGCCGCGCTTGGCGCACGGCGTGATCGTGTTGTTGCACGACGCTCCCGAGCGCGGAGACGAGGCCCCGAGCAGCCTCGAAGCGCTGCCGCAGCTGCTCGGGGCGATGCGTGATCGCGGGCTCTCGGGCGTGACCGTCTCGAGCTTGCTCGCCGCAGGGGGCGAGTCCGAAGCGCTGGCCCAGCAGGCCTGAGCTCTAAAGTTCGAGGGCCAACGCGCGCTTCTCTTTCGTGCGGGCACGACTGCCTGGCGGGGCATGAAGCCTCCGCGACGAAAGAAAGGATCTTCCCATGCGCAGAAGCTCGAAGACGGGCTCGTTCGCTCTAGGTTGGCTGTTGCCAGCCCACCTCGTTTTGGCCGGCTGCATCTCCGTCGGCGGCACCGATGGCGATGACCCGGCGGGTGGCAGCCCAGAAGGTGGCTCGTCGGGGCAAGCGGGCGGCATCAACCAAGGTGGTGAGCCCAGCCAAGCAGGAGGGCCGAGTCAGGGCGGGTCCGCCCAAGGTGGCTCCGCTCAGGGTGGCTCCGCTCAAGGTGGCTCCGCTCAAGGTGGCTCCGCTCAAGGTGGCTCCGCGCAAGGTGGCGCGCCCGTCGGAGGCGGCGATGAAGGGGGCGCCGCGCAGGGTGGCTCAGGCTCGGGAGGCGCACCCGGCAGCGGTGGCGGCAGCTCGAGCGTGGGTGGTGCACCAGGCAGCGGTGGTTCGTCGGGATCCGGCGGGCCGGTAGGCCCCGTGCGCCCGGCCAACGACTCGTGCGAGGCGCCGACCGAGCTCAAGATCGTCGCCGGCGAAGAGATCATCCTGGACGGCACCATCCGCGATGCGCTCGACGACCACCAATCATTCTGCGACGTCACGGCAGGTTCCCCAGAGGTCGTGTACGGCCTCCAGGCCCTCGACGCCTGCACCTTGACGGTCGAGGTCTGGGGCCCCGAAGGCTTCGACCCAGCGCTGAGCGTTCGATCGGTTTGCAAGGTCGACGAGCTGTGCGTCAACGCGAGCGCAGACCTCGGCGAGTCCTACGTCGCGCACGCGGATCCAGGAGTGATCTACTTCTTGGTCTCGGATCAGGGCCTCGGCACCGAGGACTTCCGCCTGCGAGCTTACTGCGCGGCCCCGGCCTGCGGCGACGGCGTGTTGAATGCAGGCGAGGCTTGTGACGATGGCGGCATCGCCGACGGCGACGGCTGCGACGCCGCCTGCGCGTTCGAGGTGCCCGCCGCCGAGGTGGACACCTGCAGCGGGGCATCCGGCGCGGCCGGCATCGTGATCGGAGCGGGTCAGAGCCAGCTGGTGCCTGCCGACGTGGGGACGATCGTGAACACGATCAACGCCACCGATAGCGGAACGGGCTCGTGTATGGCGCCGCCGGATGAGGCGTGGGGCACCTTCCCCTCGCCCGATCACGTGTATCGCATCACCCCCAGTGCGAGCGGAGATCTCACGATCCGGCTGGGCTACGATCGCTCCGGCGATCCTTTCTGCGGCGTGGACCTGGGCGTGGAGCCGGCCTACCCGTACCCGGTCGGCTGCTATGACCGGTCGATCCACGTGCGCGAAGCCTCGTGCGAGGACAGCGGCATGGAGATCGGCTGCGTCGAGAGTTGGAACTGGTGGATGCCCGAGGAGCTCACCGTCGCCGTCACCGCTGGCGTCGACTACTACGTGTTCGTGGACGGCTGGCTGAACTGGGGCCCAGGCGTCGACAGCGCGGACGTCGGCGAGTACGTGCTCGATCTCAGGCTGGACTGACACCTGCGCTCGCGATGGGCAGCTCGACGACGAAACAAGCGCCGCCGAGCTGTCCGTCTGCGACCCGAATCGTGCCGCCAACCGCCTCCACCAGGCCGCGACACACGGCCAGCCCGAGCCCCGTGCCCTTGCCCACCTCTTTGGTGGTGACGAAAGGCTCGAAGATGCGACCGCGGACCGATGCAGCGATGCCCGGACCATCGTCCTCGATGGTGAGCACGAGCTTGCCGGCTTGCTCGCGACAGGCCAGCGCGACCACGGAGCGCGCGGCGTCTGCCGCGTTGAGCAGCAGGTTCAGCAGCAGCTGCGACAGCCGCTCCGAGGCGATGCCCGCGAGCGGCAGCTCGTCCGGGATGGCCAGCTGCAAATCGATCTTTTGCAGGCTCTTCTGCGGTGAGAGCAGCGCGCGAACCCCGGCGGCCACCTCGGCCACGTCCGCCGCACCCACGGCTTCGGTCGAAGCGGAGCCGGGGCGGGCGAAGTCGAGCAGATCGCGCAACACGCGGCTCACGCGCTCGGTCTCCTTCTGCATCCGTCGCAGGAAGTCGCGCTCTTCCTCTTTACTCAGGTCGCCCGACAAGAGCAGCTCCTCGAAGCCGAGCAAGGCAGCGATGGGGTTGCCGATCTCGTGCGCGACCCCGGCTGCCAAGCGACCCACGCTGGCCAGACGCTCCGAGCGCACCACTGTCTCCTGTGCGGCCTTCAGCTCGCGCGCTGTGCGCTCGAGCTCATCCACCTTCGCGCGCAAGGCCTCCTCTTCCTGCATCAGCCTCTCGGTCATGGCGCGCAGGCTCTCGGCCAGCTGCGAGATCTCTCGCGGGGCCTGACCACGCAGCTCGAAGGATCGGTGGCCGCTCGCTACGCGCCCCGCGGCGCGAGACACGTCTTCGATCGGCTTGACCACCAGCCGAGTCATCGCCGCGTACGCGAAGAACAGCAGCGCGACGGCCACGACCGCGGTGTAGAGCGCAACCAGGCGCACCAACGCCGCCCCCTCACTGCCGCCCGACTCGAGCGGCACCACCACGAGGGCCGCGCCGCGCCCTGGCGCTCCCGGCACGATCACGAGCAAGGCCGGTCCACGCGCAGAGCCGATCACTTGGCTCGATTCGCGCGTGAGCACCGGCGCCTCCGGGATGAGCGTAGCCTCCCCGGCCACGACACGTTCGCCGCCAGGCGGGACGAACGCCACGGTCGCCACGCCGTCCTCGGTCACCTGGGCGTCGAGCAAGTCCGCGAGCTCCGCGCGAGTTCGTTTGGCGCCCTCCGCGAGCACATGACCAGCCACCGCGCGACCGAGCTCGTCGGCCGCGTCGCGGCGCGCCGCCGCCAGCGATGCCTGCGTCAGCCGCGCAACTGCGAAGTACAGCGGCACGAACGCCACCGCGAGCAACACGCCGAGCGCGATCAAGATCTGCAGACGGACGCCAGCTCTCACAGCTCACGCATCATTCCACACACTGGGAACGACGGTGGAAATTGGGCCGCTTCGGTCGAGCGGTGGTAGCCGCTGGGGAACCATGCGCCCGCTCGTCCGCGCCGCCCTCGCGCTCCGGCGCGCCCTCACCGGTGCCGCCACGTTGCTCGTGTCGTTGAGCATGGCGGCACTGGTCGTGCTCGAGGCGCGCGATCCGCTGCCAGCTGCTTACGCGTGGGCGGCGATCGCGATCGCGGTGGGCCTGGTGCTGCGCCGTCTCGCCACCCACCTGCGAGCCCCGCCGCAGGGCTTGGCCAGCGAGGTCGATCTGGGCGCGCTGACCATGGTCGCCGCGTTCCTGATCGTGATGCGCGCCGATCGCGGGCTCGAGGGCGACACCTATCCCGCGGTGTACATCTGCTTGGCGATCGTCAGCGCGTTCGGTCGCCCCGCCGCCGCGTTGGTGGCGCTCGCGACGGGCGTGCTGCTCGAAGGCGCCATCCGCTTCGCGACCAGCGGCCCGGACACGCTGATCGCAGGCCTGCCACACGCGGCGTACATGATCATCTTCACGGGCTTCAACGCCGCCGTGTTGCGCACCGAGCTCACGCGTGTGCGCACCGCTTCGAGCTCCAAGCTGCGCCAGGAGATCGAGCGCCTGCGCACCGAAGCACGCACATTTCGCCTGACCGGACCGAGCGCAGGCAAGACCGAGGACCACGATCGTTTGGTGCGCTCGGGTGTCGAGGAGATCCACCAATCGGTGTTGTTCGCGTTGCGGCTGGTGCGCGAGGCGCTCGGCCTCCACACGGCCATGTTGCTCTGGCAGAACGACGCCGGCACGCACCTCCGCATCAGCGAGCTGTCGAGCGACGATCCCAATCTGTGCGAGGGCCCGTTCCTCGCTGGCGACGGCGTGTTCGGCGCGGCCATCAGCCGCGGCACCACGTTGAGCCTGTCCGACCTGCGCGACGGCTACAAGCTGCCCTACTACCAGGGGCCGTGCCCGGTGCGGGCGGTGTCGGTGGTGCCGGTGGTCGAGCACGGCAAGCTGCGGGGCCTCTTGGTCGCTGACCGCGCACAGGATCGACCCTTCTTGCCACGCGAGGAGGCCATGCTCGAGGAGGCGTCGACCTACGCCGTGCGCGCCATCCACAACGAGCGCGTGTTCCTGCAGCTCGAGCGCGCCAAGGCCGAGCAGGGCAAGCTGTACCGAGCCGCCGAGGCGCTCGCGGCCGCCAAGCAAGAGGAGAGCGTGATCGAAGTGGGCATCCGCAGCGCCCGCGAGATCACCAGCGTCGACTACGCAGCGCTCACGCTGTTCGACGAGGCCAACCGCGTCCACGAGGTGCGCGTGGTGAGCGGCGACTTCGAGGCGGGCGACGGCACTGCCACGGTGGGCGCTCGCTTCCGCGCCAACGCAGGCCTGGTGTCGATGGCGCTCGAGAACCGCCACCCGCTGCCGTACCGGGGCCACTACGACGACCGCAAACAGGTCGTGTTCACGCGCCACCTCACGCCGCCGTCGATGCCCAGCATCTTCGTGCTGCCGCTGGTCGCGCACGACCGCCCGCTCGGCGCGCTGGTGCTGGGCAGCAAGCGGCGCGGCGCGTTCGGCGAAGCGGTGCGTGGGACGCTCGAGGTGCTGGCCAGCCACATGGCCGTGTCGCTCGAAGGCGCGCGCATGATCAAGCGCCTGGAGGAGCTGGCCACGACCGACGGGCTGACCGGCTTGCTCAACAAGCGCGCCATGCTGGACGTGGCCGAGCACAAGATCGCTGCCGCCAAGCGCTTCAGCCGCAAAATCGCGGTGTTGGTCACCGACATCGACCATTTCAAGAAGGTCAACGACACGCACGGACACGACGTCGGCGACATCATCATCAAGGGTCTGGGAGACATTTTGCGTCGCGCCAAGCGCACCACCGACAGCGTCGCTCGCTTCGGCGGCGAAGAGTTCGTGGTGATCTGCGAAGAGACGGACGAGCATGGCGCGCTGCTGTTGGCCGAGCGCATCCGCACCGAGCTCGAGAGCACCACCTTCTTCGGAACCGCCGAGGGAGCGCAGCAGGTGATCAAGGTCACCTGCTCCATCGGCGTCGCCACCTTCCCCAAGGCTGGCACCACGTGGGACAGCCTGTTCAAGGCCGCAGACACGGCCCTGTACAGCTCCAAGCAAGCGGGGCGCAACCGCACCACCTTGTTCGCGCCCCAAAAAGGCGAACGCGCTGCCTGAACGCGGTGCCCCTTGCGAGAGGGGCCAGTCGGCGCAAAGCTTGTGCTCGTGAGCGAAGACCCCAAGCGCCCCACCGACAAGGCCAAACACGTGCTGGAGAAAGGCTTCTCCAGCCTGCTGCGCGCCGCAGAGGGCGCCAAGAAGGTGGTCGAGCGCGAAGCCAAGAAGACCGGCGGCCTGGGCAAGGCCGTCGACGACGCGGGCCGGGAGGTCGTGCGCGCTGCCTCCAACGTGGCGACCTTCCTCGGCTCGGAGCTGTCGGGCATCGGCAAGAAGCTTGGCGCCGAGGTCGAGCCCCACGCGGAGGCGACCAGCGGCTCCGGCACAGAAGAGGACTGGCCCAAGACGCGCGAGGAATACGAGCGCAAGTACGGCAAGGACGGCGACGACTGGCCGAAGAGCCGTGAGGAGTACGAGCGCAAGTACGGCCGGCCGCCTCGCAAGCGCGGCGACGACGACGACCCGGGCTTCCGCATCGCGACGCCACACGACTGAGATCGGCCACCGAACGACGTCCGAGCGAGCGCGCTTGGATCACGGCAGATCCAACGCGAGTGCGCACCTAAAGCCCCGTTGTCGCTGGTTTTCGCAGAACGCGCCGGGATCCTGACGGGTCGATCCAGGGGCTCGGTTCCGGCACAGCGACCTCGGACTTTTCCGGTGGTTTTGGATGGAACGGCTCGTGCTCTAGGGGCGCCCGCATGAACCTCGAGCGCTCCGCCTTCCTCGCCCCGCTCTTCGTCGCGTTCACCCTCAGCTGCGCGCCGGATGACTTCGAGCCCGAGCTCGATCACCACGAGCACACGGAAGAAGCCGAGGAGCCGGTGGGCACGGGCTCGGTCGAGCAAGCCGTGGGCAACTCGTGCTCGACCACCAGCATCAAGCCGCTATCGCAGCAGATCATCGACGAGATGATGTGCATGGACCCGGACGGCTTGGCCGAGGTCCCCGATCGCCCGAACCTCGAGCTGTCGGCCGCGGTGTTCCCCTACCTGGTGAAGCCCGCGCGTGACAGCTTCGTGGCCGCGCTCGACAAGAAGCCTGGCACGACGCTGAGCGTGAGCTCGATGTTCCGCACGGTGGCGCAGCAGTACATGGTCCGTCGCTGGTACGAGCAGGGTCGCTGCGGGATCGCTGCGGCCGCCACCCCCGGCAACAGCAACCACGAGAGCGGCCTCGCCATCGACATCCCCAGCAACAGCGCCTGGCGCACGACGCTGTCGCAAAAGGGCTTCAAGTGGTTCGGCGGCGGCGATCCGCCGCACTTCGACTACAACGGCGCGAGCTCGCTGAAGGGCCTGGACGTCGAGGCGTTCCAGCGCTTGTGGAACCGCAACCACCCCGAAGACCTGATCGACGAAGACGGCGTCTGGGGGCCGCAGACGCGCTCGCGCATCCAGAAGGCGCCTGCTGCGGGGTTCAAGACCGGCGCTGTGTGCAACGCCGAAGAGGGCGAGCCCACCTGATCCCAACTGCCGCGACGGCTCTTCTTTTCTGCCTTGCGACGCGGCTATGCTCCGCAGCCCATGCCGCTTCCGAAGCTCCCGGGGCATCGCTTGCAGATCGAGGGCGAGACCGCGCCACCGCCGAGCCAACGCGGCTTCGTGTACGTGCGCCATCTGAAGATGCGCGCCACCTTCGCCGACGGCACCGTCAGCGAGCCCTTCAGCTACGACTGCGCCGACCGGAGCCGCATGGATGCGGTCGTCGTCGTGCCCCACTATCGCAGCGACGACGGGCAGGTGATGGTGGTTCTGCGCTCAGCCCTTCGTCCGCCCGTGTTCGCTCGTCCCGAGGACGTGCGACCCGTCACCGAGAAGGACTCGCTGGGCGAGCTGTGGGAGGTGCCGGCCGGCTTGGTCGAGGCGAGCGAGCGCTCCGAGCGCGGCCTGCGTGAGTGCGCCGCGCGCGAGCTGTTCGAGGAGACAGGGCTCGAGGTCGCCGTGGACGCCGTCGAGCCACTCGGTCCGTCCACGTTTCCCACGCCAGGGCTGATCGGCGAGCGGCACTTCTTCTTCCACGCGCGAGTCGACCCCAAGAAGCGCGTCCCGCCACCGGAAGACGGCTCCACGCTCGAGCACGCGGCCGCCCTCGTCGACGTGACGCTCGAAGAGGCCCTGGCGGGCTGCCGCGCCGGTGAGGTCGAAGACGCCAAGACCGAGCTCGCCCTGCGCAGGCTCGCCGAGCTCGCCCTGGGTCCCCAGCCGTGACCCTGCGCGTCGCGTTCTTGGTCAAGCGATCGGCGTTCCGCGCCTTCGCCGAGGCCAAGCAGACCGCCCGGGTGCGCTCCCTCGAGCGCAAGGGCGACCCCACCGTGAAGAACCTGCGCACCGCCCACGACGCGCACGAGCGCACCGTGGCAGAGGTGCTCGAAGCGTTCGAGTCGCTCGGCGTGCTCGCCGTACCCATTGCCGCGAACAGCCGCGAGATCACCGCCAAGCGCTTCTCCCTCGTGGTCACCGTCGGCGGCGATGGCACGCTGCTGCGCGCCTCCCATTGCGTGTGCGACGCGCCCGTGCTCGGCATCAACTCCGCGCCTGACACCTCGGTCGGCTTCTTCTGTGGCGCGCGCGGCTGGTCGGCGCGCGAGATCGCGGGCGAGGTCCCGCGCCGCGGCTTGCTCACCGTGCTGGAGCAGGCGCTCGATGGGCGACTGCCCACCACCCAGCTCGCGCGCATGCGCGTGGAGGTCGGCAAGAAGGTCGTCGCCTCCCGCGTGCTCAATGACGCGCTGTTCTGCCACCAGAGCCCCGCCGCCACGTCGCGCTACTTGATCGAGGCCAATGGTCTCCGGGAGGAGCACAAGTCGAGCGGCTTCTGGGTCGGACCCGCCGCCGGCTCCACCGCCGCGCAGCGCTCCGCGGGGGGCAAGGTGCTCCCGCTCGACAGCCAAGATCTGCAGCTGGTCGTGCGCGAGCCGTACACCCCCAAAGGCGAGCGCTACAAGCTCAAGCGCGCCCTGGTCGGCCCCGACTCCGAAATCGTCGTCCGCAGCAAGATGCGCGACGCGCTCATCTTCCTCGACGGCCCCGACGAGGTCATCAAGCCCAAGTTCGGCGACGTCATTACGTTCCGCCGCTCCGACCAGCCGCTGTCGCTGCTGGGCCTACGCGCCCGGAAGTAGCGGCGCCACGCTCGGCGCGGCGCGGCGCGTCGGGCCTCGCACGCTACGATTCGACCATGAGTGCAGCGGGCAAGCGCACCCTTTTGCGACAGACGTCGACCAATCCCGCAGATTGAGCCGACGCTGTCGCGGCAAACGCCGTCGAGAGCGGGTCCGTCCGCAGAATTGACCGTGATTGTGGGCAGCCACAGCGGCGGCGGAGAGCGAAGGGCGACAGATCCCGAGGTGATTCGTCAGATTGGCCCAGTCTTGTCGCACCCACCTGGCCACTTCACCGTCGACGGAGCCCCCTTCCAGAAACAGGCATCGCCCCCGGCTCCCCGTCGCTTGCAACATGGTGTCGTTAATGACACCATACACCCAATGGCTCGGGTCGACGACATCGTGCACGACATGTTGAAGAACCCGGCAGGAATCCGGTTCACCGATGCCTGCACCGTCGCCCGGCACTTCTTCGGCACCGAGCGCATCAGCGGCAGCCACCACATCTGGAAGATGCCGTGGCCTGGCGATCCCCGGGTGAACCTGCAACGGGGCGAAGGCGACCTCGCCAAGGCCTACCAAGTGAAGCAGCTCCTCGCTGCCGTCGAGCGCTCGACGGCTGAGCCCAGGGTGGAAGCACCAGCCGCCCCGAAGGCCGTGGAGCCGAAGAAGCCGAAACGGCTGAAAAAGAGGCGACGGTAAGTCCGGCCGCGTGTTGGCGAGAGGTTGAGGAGACATGACCAAGCGAGTTGGGAAGAACAAGGACGTCGGAAGAGACTTCGTGGCTCGGTACACGTTTCGTGTCACCTGGTCGGAGGATGACCGCGAGTATGTTGGGCTGTGCGCGGAGTTTCCCTCGCTCAGCCACCTCGACCCTGACCGCCATGAAGCACTTCGAGGGATCGAAGGGCTCGTGGCGGATGTCGTCGCCGAGATGATGAATCGCGGTGAGAACGCCCCGGTGCCGCTGGCCTCCCGCTCCTACAGCGGGCAGTTCAAGGTTCGGGTACCAGAGGCGCTCCACCGACACTTGGTCCTCGAAGCGGCAGAGCAGGGCGTGTCGATGAACCGATTGGTGTCGATGAAGCTGGCTCACGGCTGAGTCACCTCCCCCGACCGCCCTCCCCCGCCGTGAGGTGCGCCAGCAGCGCCTCGTAGCGGGCGCGCACCTCCGCGTCGGTGCGCAGCACCTGCGTCTGCTTCTGCACGATCACACTCCACGCTTGGGGGCTCAGCCCAAAGCGCGCGAGCACCGCGGCAGCGTCGGGGAAGCGCGCCAGCGCCACCTGGATCTCGGCGAAGCGCTCAAGCGGAGGCAAGTCGGGGCCGACGGCCACGCCACGCGCAGCCAGCTTCGCTCGCACCTCGCGCACGTCCATCTGCAACGTCTCGCCGCTCTGGTCCGCCGCCGACATCGGCGCCCCCACGGGCGTGGGCGCAGGCTCGGACGCAGGCACCTGCGACTCAGCCACCGGCTCGTCCGCGCCCCCGATCTTGATCCCGCGCGCCGCCAACACCGCGCGCACGTCGCGCACGTCCAGCTCCGCCGTCTCGCCGCTCTGCTCGCCAGGCAATGGCAGCGGTACAGGCGCGCGCGGCTCTGCGCCCAGGTCGAAGGGCAGCCCCTTGTTGCGCAGCCCCTCCAGCACCGCGCGGTTGTCGACCATTCCCGTGGCGTCGGGATCGCTCGGCGCCGCCACCGCTGGCGCGACCGGCGAGGGCAGCGAAGCGCTCGCCACTGCGGAGGCCAGTTGCATGTAGCTGGGCAGGGCTTGAGGTGGCTCCTGCACCGCGGCGATGGGGGTGGCGCTCTCAGGCTCCGCCGCGGCGTTCTCGAGCGGCGCTGGCTCCTCTTGCGCTGCGGGCTCTGGCTCGGGCGCTGCCGGCAGCGGCCCCAAGCTCTCGATCTCCGGGCGCTCCGCCTTCAGCCGCTTGCGCGTGCGCGCGAACACGAGCCCGAAGCTCTGCAGCCGATCGTTGCGCTCGTCTGCCACGTCTTTGGCCATCACCCCCTGCCAATGGTCCCTTGCTGCAAAGAAGCGGGCGGGCTCCACCCCCAGCCGCTGCACTGCCTCCTCCGAGCGCGGGTGGAAAAACAAGAAGTGGGCGTACCAATCCGCGAAGGTCTCGATCGGCGCGAGGTCGGTGGTCATGGTGGCTCCTTCGAGAGACCGTCCGGCTCCGGGCGTGGCAACGCAACCCAAGGGCCTTGCGCCAATGAGGCGAGCGTCTGGGGGGTGGGCAACCGGCTCAGGTAGGTGAGCGCCTGGCCTTTGCGGCCGGTTGTCCGAAACTCCGGCTCTTCCCGCGCAGCCTGCTCGCGCAGCTCGTCCCTTTGCTCCACCAGCCTCAGCGCTGCGTTCGCGAGCTCCTGGAGCTGGAGCGTGGAGTGGTGCCCGCCCCAGATGACGACGAGCACCTCCTCCGCGCAGCTGCCTACCAACACGTCTCGGGCGGAACGCAGGCTCGAACCCAGCGTCACGGAGGCAGTGGCATGAACCCTGTACGTGCCCCGAGGCTGCGCCTGCGGACTCTTGCGACCTACACACACCCTTACCGCCATGCGAGATTCTCGCAGCCAGCGACGCTTCTCTGAAACCAAAAGCACCGGCAACTCTTCGATCTCGCTTCGCCCCACCGCGTGCCGATACCCCCATCTCGTGCTCGGCGGCAGCAAGAAGGTCGGCGCTGGCCCCGCAGTCTGAAATGCGTCCGGGTCGACGGCGCCGATGGGAACGCTCGAGACACGTGCGCGCCGAATCCACGGGGCGCGAGGCGAGCACAAACCGCTGGCTACGCCGACGGTCCCGGGCTGCTGCGGCGATCGGCTGAGCACCAAAGGCGCGTCGTCTCCCCCAGCGCCAAGCGCGCAGGCGCGCTGCCATTCGACCAATGCGTCGTAAGCTGCCCTGCAGGCAACACCCCTGATATGCGGGCTGGGCCAGGGCGCGCGCTCGATGAGGACGGCACCCATGCCACCGTTCGCGACCACCGCCACCTCAGCCTCAGGGACCAGCGCTTGAACCCTGCGCTCGAGTGTGGGGAAGCGGGCCATCGGCCAGAGCGGCTGTGGCGAAAGGCCGCCCAACGTGAGCTGCGCGCCGAGGGACCAGCGGCTCGAGCTCTTGGATCGAAACACCGGGAAAGTGACACCACACCCCACCGCCCGCCCCTCGATGACCCGCTGAACGTGAGCGCGTCGCGCCCAGAGGGGCTTCAACGCCGCCAACACCCGGACCCGAATGTGTTTCCGCACGCTGTGCTCGAGGCCTGCCCGAACAGCGAACACCAGCAGAGCGCAGGCAAACGCTCCTGCCACTCGCGTTGGCAGCGCTAACAGGACGCTCACGGAGACTGCGGCCCCCAGCAAGCCCGCCAGAACCCCCTGCGTCTGCGGCGGCAGATCAGAATCGACCTCTTCTCCGAGCTCGCGTGGAACGGGCTCTGCGTGCTGGTGCCCCCCCTTCCCTGGACCAGGCTTTTCGAGCGACGGCTCCACCATCGCTGGCCACGGCCGAAAGGCCTCCTGGACGACAGCAGCTGACAGGTGGGGAGGCATGGTCGAGACCTGCGCGTTCTGCTCGCCCATCGCCGACGCTCCGGCGTCCAGCGCCTCGCATAGCTCCAACATGGTCCGAACCCAGGCGGCCTTATCGCGAACACGGGGCCCGTCGACCACGACCACCACCTCCGTCCCATCAAGCGCGCACGCGAGCTTGGTCGCGGCCCGGTGGCGCTGGGCAAGCCAGTCCAAGACAGGTGGGGCTGCTGGCCAAAGCCCTGCCTCATCCATGTGCCCGCCTGCCCAGCGTTGGCTACGCCCACAGCGGAAGACGGTGCGCCACGGTCTACCCCATCGCTTCGTCTCCGATGCCCACACCCGATCGACACCCGCCACGCGCGACACCGACCACGCGCGCATCGCCCACGGATAGAGCACCCATCCCCCCACGCCGGCCACGTCGGGCAATGTATCGCCCCCGCAAAACCACGCTTTCACGAACTGATACAGATAGAGACACACGACCGACACCAGCACCGCCGCGAGTGTCACCAGCACCGTCACCATGGGTGTCACCAGCGCTGGTGCCAGCATGTCGTCGAGTGGCCTCCAGCCCCGGCTCAGCCACACCACGCTGCACGAGAGCGCGACAACAACCCCAACGACGACGCCGACAGCGAGAACGCCACGGTCGGCACGGCGCTCCAGCACCACACCAGTGCTGAGTGTGGTGTCGCGCAGCGTAGGGGATGAAGGCAGCTGGCTATCGCTCACGGGTTCCCCGCCGAAGGCTGACACCGATGACTGGCGCTCTGATCGCTGGGATGATCGACCACGCCCCGCGCACCAGGGAAGTCAGCCGCTCCGACGTCATTGCCTCGCTCCCAACCGGATCCTCTCGGTCCAGGTCGACCTCGTCCTTGTCGAGCTCCCGGCGATCCAGCGCCTCTGTCACAGCCAGCCCCCAGAGGATGGGGTCGAGCGCGCTTGCAACCCCGTCGGCGTTGGGAAAGAGGATGTTGACCTCGGCTTCGTCGTATCCGCAGACGGCGTTCAGCGTACGCGGCATCATCTGGCAGAGGCGTCGCGCCAGCGCGGGATGCGACTGCAAGCACGCGGTGGCCTGCGAGCCGCTGATTGGCTGGCCACGCCGGCCCACTCGTAGCGCGACGAGTGTGGGTCTGCGCCAGCGCGTGGTCGTGGACATCCACACCCGCTCCGCGCCCCGATATGAGAAGCGAGCCACGCTCCTCGTCCCCCAAGGGGTGACCACCCGCCGCACGTGCGGCGGCGTGCGCCATACCTGACGAGCGATCAACCAAATCAGCAATGTCGACGGTACGACGCCCGCGATCCACGCGCCGATCGGCGCCATGTCCGCAAGGACGAATGTAGCCATGACGCTGCCATAGAAGATGACCATAACGCCGAAGTGTGGCCGCCGCTGCTTTGCCAGCGCGACGAGGTCCGTTGGGTCGGCCGCGCGAACCGCGGGCGCCAGCTGGGTCGGGTCCACACCGTCGTTTGGTGCCCTGCGCGGCAGGTCGCGCGGGTTGTCGCCTAGGCCGCCGAACATGGGCAGCTCGGGAATCGCTGGCCCGCGAAGGGCCGGCAGCCAACCAAAGGACTCACGCGCCAGTGCGGTTAGCTCGACCGCGCTAAGCCTGGACAACGCCGCACCGGCGCTCTCCGGCGACCGGCCACGGCCGTCTGCGAGCGCTAGGAACTCCAGGACACATGCGATGAGCGCCCGCAGCTGCTCGATGCTCAACCTCGGACCCGCCGTGACGACGAACGCCTCACCGGGGCTGACTCCGCACACGACCGCACCTGACACTACGCCGCGCTTTGCAAGCCAGACACGCAGCTCGGGGCTGGGCTCATAGAGCGTCCCATCCACGTGCGCGCCAGCAGGGGCGCCTCGCCGGCCACAGCGAATCGCCGTCCGCCAGCTCTCGCCCCACCGCCTGGTCTCCGTCACCCAAGCGCGGGGGACCGCGCGATAGTCCCAACGAGAGCTCGCTCGAAGCGCCCAGGGTAGCAGCTCCACGCGAAGGAGCCGGACTGCGGCACTCGGAGCCGGGGCCAGGCGCTTCCCGTGGCGGAGGACCGCCCAGCCCCCCGCCATTCCAAGCAACGGGAGGACCAGCAGCACCAAGACGTCGCGCCGCTGGAGTCCTTCGTCAAGGAGGATTTGGGCACCGACGAGCAGCCATAGCAACCCGACGATGAGGAGCGCAACACCAAGCTGCCGAAGAGAGGCCCGAAGGAGCTCCCGGAGCCAGAGAGCGATGGCACTGGGCTCGCTCCACTGCCGCGAGGGCGCGATCTCCCACGGCTCGATTCGCTCCTCGCTCGGCGACAGCTGGCTATCGGGCACGTTCACGCGCTCCGGCGCTCGGGGATCGAAGCGCGGGGATGGAGTCGAACGCCTCATCGATCGCGCGAGGCAAGGTGGCCCCCTCCGACGCGACGCCTGCTTGCTCCGCCTCGTCATCGTCGATCAACATGGCAGACTCGCCGCGGTAGCCCTGCGGCGGCTCATTGGCTCGTGCGGCGAGCTCGAGAGCGCACTCCCGCAACAGACTGGGGGACACGCGGTCTCCACGGATCGTCACCGCGCGCCCCTCCTGCGTCCGCAACGCTCGGGCCGAGCTGAGCCCACGCTCGTGAAGCCACCGCTCGAGCTGGTGGTCGGGCCGCGCAGCGCCGAGCGGGGGCGGCTTTTGCGAGGGCCTTCCAGGCAGGCACACCAGCACGGTCTCGGTGGATCCAAATGGGCGACGGGTCTCGGAGGACCACACCCAAGCGCCCTCGGCGACGAGCCATCTGGCCCGCACGCGCATGGCCCAGGGGGTGGGTAGCGAGCACCATTCGGCGAGCTTGGGCAGGTCAGCCGCGAAGTGATGGGACCACTCGTGACGGCAGAGAGGCCTCGACCATGGCATCGGGAAGGCGATGCGAGCGGTGTCCAGCCACCGTCCCAGCGGCAGAAAGGGCGCGGTCGCGAACCCACGACTTGGCAGCAACTCAGCGCAGTGCCTCGCCATCTCCGCCAGGGCGTGGCGCTTCAGCCGTGTACCCTCGGCCACCAATGCCACCTCGAGCGCGCTCGTCGCCACCACCCAGCGCTCGGTCGACTGGGCGCCCTGCCCTATGTGGGCGAGCAGCGAGGCGGCTGGCTCCCACCTGCCTTCTGGATTACGCTCTTGTTGATCGACGGGTCGCGCATACGCCACCGTCGACCACCCCCACCCGAGCCGATAGGTCCCCACGATGTCGACAGTCGCCAGGGTGCCGACCCTCCAGCGTGACCAGCCGCGGACCCCCCATGGGACGATGGCGTGGATAACCTCCCCCTTGTAGAGTCCGAGGATGTTTAGCTGAATGAGCGCAAAGAGGAAGACTGCCGTCCAGTTCGCCACCGTTTCTGCCAGCGAGTCGACGGGCAGAGGTAGATGAAGCCGCACTGCGACGACTACCAACATGGCGAACAGCAGTGCCAGGGTGCGGAGCGGCTTCTCCCTTTGGCGTTCGCAAGTCACCCCGGGAAGCACTTCCGTTCCGGCAACAGAAGCGGTCGGCGGTGCAGGGAGGGAAGGAGTGTTCATCGCCTGCCCATGTCGGCGCAGTTCACCTCGCCCGGACGCTGCGCCAGCCCTCCGGGAGTTTGCCGACGGTGTGCAAAGACTGCAACCACGAACGACCCCCCAGGAACTTGTGCCGTCACGGGCGAACCATGTCCGGCCATGCCACCTCGCCTGCGCATTGCGCAAGCTCCCCCGCAGGGTATTGGCTGAGCACGCGAACGACGGCGGAGTACACCATGACGACCGACCGTTGGTCGGGCCGTATCACGACCGTGTCGAGTTGCGGGGTCGGTTCGTACCATGAGCAGCCGGACGGACGGATCCGCATGACGGGCTTGCCCTTTGGCAGACTGAGCACGCGCGTCTGGCAGCGCGGCTCCAGGTTGCTCAGCACCAACCCATCCCCTCCTTGAAGTCGAGTGGTCGCCATCCCGGGAGCACTGCCCAACAGGCCTCGCGGATCCTGTTGCAGCCCCATCGGCACCAAATCGACCATCGAGGCGATGGGGCGCGGGGAGCGCTCGAGGTCGTGCGGGGTCAGCGCTCCCAGAGTCACTTCCCGCAGCGCAGACGCGCCAGGAATGGCCACCTGATCTCCAAGCAGCAAAGAGCGCGGAAAGTCGTGCAAGGGTACCCAACCGAATCCGGCAGGCATGGGCGCGCCTGGCCAATCATCTGGCCCCTCCCGCGCGAGGCGCCCCTCCAGCACCGGGTCCTCCGGGTCGTCGAGGTTTGGGACCGGCGTTCCCGCATTGGCCGAGCCGTTTTCGCACATGATGAAGCCGACGCCTTCTGCGTTGCGTTCATAGAGAAACGCGCTCGCAAATTTGGCGTCGTCTGCGAAGGTCGCGGCCAGGGCGTCCAGATCCTCGCCGGCAGTTCGCGACGCCACTGCATCGAAGCCACCGTAAGCGCGCGACCAGGTGAGTGGCATGCGCTCGAAGGACTCTGCGCGTGTGAACTCGCAGCGGCCTCCGACGAACCGCGCTACCCGACGTTCACCCGTTGCGCGCACGCTTCGTGTACGCCCTGCGAACGTCACTGAAGCGATGGTCTCCGTCGTCACGGAGCTGTTCACGTATGCGTGCCCCTCGACGACGAGATCTGTCATTGGCTTCCACGCCGTGGCCTCTTCGCCCTCAGCGTCGCTGCTCAAGTCGATCAACGTTAGTTGCGCGCGTTCATCCCAATTGAACACAGCGCGGGCAAGCAGCGTCAGGTGCCACCCGCCGAGGGCGGGGAGATGGGCCTGGCCAACACTCATGGCCGCTCCTGAGGCACGCTGCCCGTCCGCTGCACGGCCGCACGTGCGTCGCGGCGGATCAACGGAATGACCACTCGCGTACGAAAGAACGCCACCATCACGCGACGCTCGGGCCATATCGTCAGGTGCGAGAGT
This sequence comes from uncultured Polyangiaceae bacterium, assembly GCA_964641275.1. GTDB lineage: Bacteria > Myxococcota_A > Polyangia > Polyangiales > Polyangiaceae > Xiheicaenibacterium. The sequence goes on along the minus strand of CAZXMG010000004.1, from coordinate 123,625 downwards.
GCCGGCACGAACCTCACGAAGAGGGCACCCGTGTGCCCCGTCCAGTGAAACGGTGGGGTCGGAACGACCACCTCGAGCGCATCGTCCGTCATGCCTTGGAGCGCCAACCGGTCACCGGGATGTAGTGGTGTGCGGAGCTCGGGAGGGGCCGCGGCGGTCGCATCGACCAGCGGAGACTCGTCGACACGGCCCTTTGGGACCAGGTCGCCTCCTTGGTCCTGCAGATGGGCGAAACACAGGGCACTGGTTGGAGGCAGCGGCGCCCAGCATCCGGGGCTCGGATGGTCGCTCCAGCTCGTAACTCCAGCCTCAGGCCGCTCAAGTTGCGGGAGAGGCTGGCCGCGCGCTTGCTCCGCAGTGGTGTAGAATCCGGTGCCCTCGGGGTTGTCTGCGAATGCTTGGCGAGTCGAGGGCCCGGGCAAGCCGGTCGTAGGCACGACTCCTGGGGGAAAATCATGTGCCCCCCCGAATGCTCGGGTCCAGTCCATCCGCACACGCTTCGTGGCGGCCGGCGCGGTCGCCGAGAGCTCACCGCCAGGACCTGCCACCCAGGTCCGCGGCCCGAACGCACGGAGCTGCAGCTCGCAAGAGGGCAGCGTGAGCCGCAAGTCTCTTCGGGTGAACGGCGTCTCGGAGACGATGTCGCCCACGACGGAAACTTCGGCGTAGGGTCTTGGATACAGGGTCAGCGCGGTCGGCCAGCGTACCTTCTCGAACTCGGCGTCGCTCTGGCCGTCGAACAATGTGCAACCATTCGAGAGTGAGTAGGCGACGCGGGTGACGGCGTGCACATCGACCAAGGCATCTCCCACGAAGTCGCGTTCGTGGCGAAATGGGAACGGGCTGTCATTCGTGACGGTGGCCATTACTTCTTGCCCTGCGGAGGTCGGCTGAGCGCTCCGTCGACCGTCGGCCCCACGTCCGAGAGTCCCTTGCCAGACACTCCCTTGGCGTGGCCTTCCAGTTCTGATTTGGTGCCGTCTCCGACCCACTTCTCTACTTGCTTCTGCGGGTAGGTCTTGGCGCTCTCCTTGACGACGTCGCCGCCGATCTTCCCGAAGATCTCTGCGCCCTCTTTGCCGACCACCTTGCCGCCTTGTTTGACTACGAAACCTTGCGCGCGCTTTGACTGCTTGGCGAGCAGAGGCCCCAACTTTGCCTTGACTTGCGCTCCTGCACCGGACTTGCTTGTTGGACCCTTTCCAGCGAGCCCGCTCAGTCCCTTGGCAGTAAAGAAGTTGATTCCCTCAGACACGACGTAGTCAACGACGGCAGCGGCGTAATCGCCGGGAGAAGGAGAGACGTGCACCGACGCGGGACCCAGGCTCACCCCGGTAGGCATGGCAATGGGGTCGCCACAGTTGACGGTCATTCCGAAGACTCCAGCGATAGTGGATGCAACCGGACCCTTGGTGGCCACAACGCTCGAGATGCACAGCTTCCAGCTCACCTCACCCATGTAGATGATCACGGGAAGAAGGACATTGATGCCTGGCGAGACGTGGACCACGCGCTGCAGAGTATGGTCGCCTGATATGATCGGAGAATTGTCGGCGAGCACGGGCCGGTCGCCGTCGTTTTGCTTACCACCCTCCTTACGAAAGAACCACGTGATGGGGGTAGTGACGAAGTGCATCGTCTGGTGCCACAAGGGCGTCGGCACCGGGGGACCCGGATATGGCGCCAACATGCCGTTGAACAGGGCGTAGTAATAAAAGCCGTCGTGATGGTCGAGTCCCATCGAGCCAATGAAGTCATTGAAGCGATACACTCTGGCCATGGCTGTTCAGCGCTCAGCTGTTGAGCTTGATGGGACCGCCACTAATGTTGACAGCGCCCGAAGAGTTGACGTTGACGACAGCCGACCCGTTCACGTTGACATTGTCACCCTTCACGTCCACCGTCGAGCCCTCCACCGTGACGTTCGGCGCCTTCACCGTCACTGAGCCACCAGCGTGAATGATCACCATCGCGCCTGCGCTGGCTGTCCACGTCGCGCCGGCGGAGGAAGTGATGGTCGGCGCGGTCTCGAAGATGGTGGCGCCGGCTCGGGTCTTGATGGTGGGTGCGGTCGATTCGATCATCGCATCAGCGTGGACCTCAGTGAGATTCTCGCTGGTCAAAACCGCCTGGTCGCGACCATGCACGGTCGAGTTGGGCGACGTTGCAAGGAACCTGGTCTTGTCGCTCAGGGCCATCCCCCCGACCGAGTAGATCCTGCACCTCAATTGCGTGCTCGCGTAGATGCCCTCGTCCGGCGCGTTGGGCGCCCCGAGCTGCAGCACCGTGTCCCCGTAGGGCACCGTGATCTTGAGGCGCTCGCCGCCCTCGGTGTCGTCGATGTTGATCTCGGTGCCGCCGCCGGTGCGGATCACGTTGCGGACGGCGTTGCCCTCGGTGACCGTGCTGGGGGTGGTGGGGTTGGGGATGGCGCCGGCGATGACGGGGCGGTCGGGGTCGCCCTCGACGCAGGTGATGAGCACCTCGACGCCGTCGCGCAGCGGGAAGTGAAAGCCGTAGCCGGCGCCGGCGTGGGGCTGGGCCATGCGGATGGGACGCGAGGCCTTGCCGTGCTCGGCGTTGCTGCGGTCGAAGGCGAAGCGCACGCGGTAGCGGCCGTCACCGTCCACCTGGGAGTAGGGGCCCTTTTGTTCGGTCTCGACCACGGCGGTGAGCACGCCGGAGACGTTGGGCTTGGGGGTGCGGCGCGGTGGCCTGAACGGCACGTCGGCGTCGATGGCGGTGAAGCTGTTGCGGTAGGCGTTGGCACCTCCGCTGCCAGAGCCGCCGCCAGTGCCGCCACCAACAGCCAGGGCGCTCTGCTCGAGCGTGTGCGTGACCGAGGTGATCAGCAGCTTTTTGTCCCCGGACGGGTGGCCCTCGACGGTGATGCGCGCGCCTGGTGACAGCTCGGGGCGGGCGCTCTTGCCGTGGTACACGCGACGCTGGCAGCGGAGCTCTTCTGCGCGCACCTGGGCCATGGCGGCTGCCTCGGTGGGGGTCTTGAAGTGGGCGCCGTACTCGAACTGCTCGCCCCATTTGCTCTCGGTGCTCTCGCCCTCGCTCAGGGAGACGCCGGGCGTTCTGTAGTTGTAGTCGCGCACAGCCACCTGGCTCGCGACCAGGTTGCTCACCGCGCGCAGCTCGAACACGTCTTGCTCCTCGCCGCGCGCGCGGAAGGGCAGCTTCAGGCCGTCTTGCTCGGTGACGAAGCCGTCGTTCGCGTCGACGAAGGCCAGCACCTCGCGCTCCTTGGTCTGACGAAAGTAGAAGCTGATGCCCAGGTGCTCCGTGAGGCGCGAGACGAAGCTCGCGTGGCTCTCTCGAAACTGCACCACGAACTCGCGGGGCTCGTACTGCGAGCGTAGCGAGAGCTCGAAGTCCTCCCCCTGCTTGAGGCCGAAGCGCTGCAGGCGCTCCGACACGATGTCTGGCACTGGGCTCTCCATGGTGATCTCGGTGGTGTGCCCGAGCGACAGGGCGAACGCGCGCGGGGCGAGCGTCAGGTCCCAACACAAGGAGCCTGACTCGGCGTGGAGATCGCTCTCGATGCGTTGCACGATGCCATGCACGTAGCGCGTGGGCTCGCCGTCTTGCGCCAGCACCAGGCGAGCGGCGCTGCCGAGCACCCCACTCTCGTCCAGGATGGCGCCGGTCACGCCGACCAGCCGCACCTCGAACGCGTACAGCTGCGACAGCTCCTCGTGCCCCTTGATCCAGGCGACGAGGAAGCGCTCGGGATCGATTCCTGCGGACTCGAGCTGGGCGCTCAACGTGGGCATCAACCGTCTCCCGTGGTGGAGCCACCGTTCAGGGCCGCGCGCGTGCGCTGCTCGTACTCCTCCCAGCTGATCGGCATGGGCGGATCGTCGCAGTTGAGGCGGATGCGCTCGCCGCGCACGTCCACGTCGTCATTGGCGCGCAGCTGGATCTCGCCCCGCTCCGCGAGCACGCGCACATCCAGGCCCGCCATCTGGAGCTCCCCTTCTGCCGCCACCGTGGCTTGGCCACTCACCTGCACGTCCAGCTCGGCGCAGCGCATGGCCAGCTTGCGCTCGGCCGTGAGCTCGATGTCCACCGCGCGCACGCGCAGCTTGGGCCCGTCCGGGCCCACCTCGATCGCGAGCTCCACCTCGCCCGTGGCGCTGCGCAGCTGAATCAGGTCCACGCCTGCGTGATCCAGATCCACCGACAAGGCACGCCCGTGTGTCAGCTCGACCAAGGCGGAACGCGAGTCCGTCTTCATCCACCCTCCAGTGCGCGGAACATATCCCAATATCGGGAGCGGCCAGAGGGGTGCTCACCGAATCGTCACGCAGGCACGACATTTTTTTGGCGCCGGCTCGTTTGGCATGTCGGACAAAAGACCATGGTCATTTGTCGGTGAGGAGGACTTTTTCCGAGGGTCTTGTAGCGTGGACGGGCTCGAGGACGGGGAAGCCCTCACGCGGGTACTGTCTTTCCTGTCTGCCAGACGCGCAGGCCCAGGGCCATCGCCACGTTGGGCAGCTCCGGTGTCACGCTGGCTCGAACCACAGCTTGCCGCTACGTGAGTGCAACCTTCTCGCGCTTCTTGGCGGTGCCGCCCCACCACCACGTTCGTGACGCTTGCTGGTTCATCTGACGAGTATCGGGTCCAAGCTGCGACGTGCTCAGCGAAAGGTCGCCTGCCTCAGCCACTCTTCAACCGCGCGCTGACTCCCACCCACTCGCACCAGTCAGGCGCCATCTCCTCGTACCAGGGCAAGAGCTCAGTGTGCTCGGCAGTGAACAGCGCGGTCTCGTGCGCGCCTGCGGTCGAGCACTCCGGCGTTGCTCGCGCGGGCAAGAAGAACGAGGGCACGAGCACCTGCACGAGCGGCGACATTCGCGACGCCGCGACGCTGGCGCCTCGGGCTCGCTCCGTCGAGATCAGCCGCCGCTCGCCAACCGGCGGCCGCACGCGCAGCAGCTCGCCCGAACGCACGTCGAGGTGGCGCAACTCCATGGGCGACACCATCATCGAGCTCGCACCGCGCCCGCGCGGCTGGAGGCTGCCGTGCATCTCCACGTACTCCGGCCCGCCCCGCCCGCGATGCGGCATCGCGAACGACCGCCAGCGATCCAGCCCTTGCGCGTCCGCGAGCCAAAGGCGACGCGGATCGAGGTAGGGCTCACGATCCGGGACGAACCCACGCGCCACGCTCACTCCTCCGCCCCAGAGCCCCAGAGAGTCGGTCAAGCCTACCATGCTTGCCTCAGCTCCAGGATGCCGGCTGCGCCGTTACCGCCGATGTTGGCGCCGCCGCCGTTGCCGCCTAGACCGCCCGCTGCGGCAGCGGCTGCGATGGTGACGGTGACGGTGCCCACTTCGGTGGGGGCGTCGCCCACGCTGGCGATGCCTACGCTGGGGCCGCCCCGGCCGCCGCCGCCTGCGCCGCCTTGGCCACCGTTGCCACCGGGGCCGCCTGGGCAGGCGCCGCCGCCGGAGCCTTGCGTGCCCTCGATGCCACCATCCATGCCGGGTTGGCCCGCGTCGCCGGCGCCGCCGACTCCACCATTGGCCGCGGTGAGGGTGACGTTGTCCAGAGTGACGCTGGCGTTGATGCTGATGAGCGCGAAGCTGCCGCCGCCGCCTTGGCCGCCATTGCCGGGGCTACCGCCGCACCCTCCGGCGCCGCCGCCGCCGCCGCTGGGACCGGCGCCGCTGGCGCCGCATTGGTTGGCACCGCCGCCGCCTCCGCCTCCCTGGCCGAAAACACCCGAGGTGAGGCCGGGGGGGGCGTTCGGGGGGAGGTAGCCGCTGGTTTCGAGGGTGCCTTGGTCGGTGCTGGTGGCGCCTAGGCCAGGGGTGCCGGCGAGGCCCTGCGCGCCGATGCCGCCAGTCGTACAGGGCACTGTTGTGGGATTGCCGAATTCGCCGGTGCCGCCTTGTCCGAGGGCACCAAACGGAAGGCCGTCAGCTGCGTCGCCTCCAAGCATGGCGCTGTTCGTTCCTTGCCCTCCGGACCCCCCTTCAGTCGAGGTGGCTTGGCACGTATTCTGCCCTCCTCCTCCTCCTAGCGTTCCGGGGTTGGACATGCACCCTGCCATTCCGTTGCCGCCGTTCGCGGCGGCCGGGGTGGGAGCCTTGGCCTGCGCGGCGCCGGCTGCACCGGGGGCGCCGCTCGCGGCGGTGAGCTCGGCGGCGCGCACGGTGGTGGTGGACGCGTTCAGGAGGAGCGCGATGCTGGATGCGCCGGGGGCATTGGCGGGCTCGGCCACGATGCGGAGCGATTGCAGCGTGCCGGTGCCAGCTCCGCTGATGGTTACGGCGGGGAGGTTCGGGGCTCCGCGCAGCTCGGGGGTCGGGTTGGCCGCTGCGTAGCGCCACTCCGTGCAGTCGAGGCCGCCGAAGACCGAGACGTTACCGGGGAGGTCGAGAGAGCCGGCGAAGCTGTCGCCGCCGCAAACGTAGATGGCGGTGGCGCCGTTCAGGCCAGCGACCGCGTCTTGCACGGTGCCGAAGGGGCTCGTTTGTGAGCCTGTGCCGCTCTGCCCCACTTGGACAAACACGCCGCAGTCCGCTCCAATGAGTTCTCCTTCTGCAGGCGTGCAACCCGGCGGCAAGCCTCCGCCGCTCCCGCCATCCCCACCCGCTCCGCCCATGCCGCCGCCACCCTCCCCGCCTTGACCACCGCCGCCGTCAGCCCCAGCCCCTCCATCCACCACGCCGCAGGGCAAGTACTCGCAATACTCGTACGAACAGCCTGCAGCTGTCGCAGCCAGGGCGACCATTGACCAGATTGCTGAAGTGCGCATGTCAAAAGGCTCCTTGCAAGACAAGACCAGCGGCCTGCGGAGCGGCCCAAGGCAACACCGTCACCGCGGACACGCCGCCCGCGTTCGCGTCAGGAACGACGAGGTAGATCACGCCGCCTAGAAGCAGCCCGCCGCCGATGCCGAGCATGGCGATGCCTGCGGTGGAGAGCGTGGCTGCTTGGTCGAGTGCATCGCGCCCGTCGGCGCACTGCTCAGACCCAGGGCCAGCCACGGGCTCGCACGATCCGCCTTGGTCGGCGATGGTGGTGCCTACATCTTCGCCGTCTGCGAGGTTGGCTTGGCCGACCCCCATGAGCGCTGCCCCGGCCGCGAGCGATGCGAGGCCGACGCCGCCCATCACCCAGCCTGGCCAAGACGGGCGCGCATCACCGCCTTCTCCACCTCCGGCGCCCCCAGCCCCGCCCGCGCCGCTCCCTGCGCTGGCCTTGAGCGTGATCGGCACGATCGTGTCGCGGTCGACCTCTGCCTTCAGCTCTTGGATGTGCGTGTCGTATCCATCGCGCTCGACGCGAATGGTGTAGCCGCCTGGGTAGGCGCACACGACATCTTCGATGGGGGTGGGCCCGACGACGCGGTCGCCGACGCGGATGTTGGCTCCGGCGACGTTGACTTGGAAGCTGAAGCAGCCGACCTTCTTCTTCACCTCGGCGAGCGCCTCGGTGGTGATCTGGCGCGCCTTCTCTTTGCCGTTCACGGGGAAGATCCTGAGCGACAGGGACAGGTGCTCGGCGGCCTCGCGATCGAGGCCGAGCTTGCGCTCGGTCTGGCCCAGGTTGCCGGCGATGTCGGAGCTCTTCTTCAGGGCGAACGCGTCTCGGAACAGCTTGAGCGCGTCCTCGAACTTGCCGGCCTCGAAGGCGACGTTGCCCTGCCGGTAGAGCTCGTCGGCCTTGGCGAGGTCGGCTGCGGTGGCCGGCTGAGCGTCCGCTTGATGCGACAGTGCCCACGCGCAGAGGCCCAGCAGCGCATTGAAGCGAAGAGAAAGACGGCGTGGTCGTTGTTCAATCATTCGGAAGCTGGATGCCTGAGCTGGAGGGTTTCAGTGCGGTCTGCGTGGTTGGGGAGGAAGGTGAAGGCGGGGCCGAGGAGCGATCGGGAGGGGCGCTGGTGGCGGCCTCAGAGGACATCGAGGTGGGCGGAGAGGATGGCTTTGCCGACGAAGTGGCCGCTGCGGTCGTTGGCAGTGGAGCGACCGAGGTCACGGGCGCCGGGCCGACAGCGCTCGTCGTCGACATGTTCGGCTGCGCATCGCCGGGCGCGGCAAATGTGGCGGCGGCGGGGGCGGAGGTTTGGGCGCTGTGCTGCTCGCGGTCACGGAGGAGCAGCCACACGACCAAGCCGCACACGGCTCCGAGCAACGCCAGGACGGTGGCGGCCCAAGGCCAGTTGGCACCAGTCTTCAGAACGCTCTCTTGCTTGGCGGTCGCGTCATCAGGCCCCGCGTGCGCTGGTTTCTCGGGCGCGATGGGCTCCTCGACGTCGGCTGTGTCTGCGTCGTGCGCACCGGCGAGCCGTAGCGTGCGTCCACCCGCTGTACGCCCAGCGGGAATCGCCTCTGCGTCGAGCCCAAGCGCAGCCTTCTTGGCGAGCGAAGGCACGGTGACGTGCGCGTTGGGATCGGGCCTCGGCGTGATCATCACGCGGGGTTGATTGACGAGCCCCACCGGGTGCGTGCGCACCGCGGCATCGACGTGCACCTTCTTGCCGGACTCGGGCGCAGGCTTCACCTCGCGCAGGTGAGAAACGTCGCGCAGGAATGGGCTCGTGGCATGAGGCGCATCTTGCTTGAGCTCTGCCAGCGCGGCCTTGGTCTCCTCGCTGAGGACGACCGGCGGATCCTCTTCCTCGGACGGGGGATCCAGTGGCAGCGTGGGCTTGGAGTTGCTCACTTGGCCCCCGGCTCGAAGTAGAGCCCACTGTCGCTGGGCTTGGTGGTGGACGCGGACGCGGTAGGCGAGGCCGTGGGGGCAGACGCTGGCGGCGCGTTGGAAGGCGCCGATGGCAGCCATTGCATCGTGGGCTTGGCCACGGGGGAGCCGGGCACCTGCGCGGGAGGCCCGGCCGTTGCACGGGCCGAGGACAAGGGCGCGGCAGTGGAAGCGGCAGCGGCGGGCGAGCTCGCAGGGGTCGCCGTGGCGACGGAGGTGGTGGTGGGCGGCGCCTCAGTGGCCGGCGCCGGAGGGGATTGGGTCGCGGGGTCGGTGGCTGCCGGTGCAACGGTGGCTTGTGCAGGGCGGCCACGCAGCGCAATGGCGGCGATCACGGCGATACCCACCAATGCGAGCAGGAGGCCGACTGCCATGGCCTGCAGCCAGAAGCGGACGGTGGGTGCTTCGCTGCGCGGGATGGCGGTGATCTGCGGATGCGGATCGCGCGCTTGCGCACGCGGCCGAGGACGCGGCTCGGGGGGTGGCGGTGGACGAACGAGCACGGGCTCGCCTGAGGGATCGGCCTCGACGTCGAAGAGTGGCTCGCGGGGTGGTGCTGGTCGCCACGCCGCGGGCGACTTGCCCGCAGGCGACTTGGCCGTGGGCTCGCGTGCTGGCTCTGGCGCGGGGCTGGCTTCCACTGCGGGCGGCGCCGGCTCGTGGACGGCGGCCGGGGGGGGGCTCCAGGGAACGTCGAGCAGCGGTTTGGTGCCCTTGGGCCCCAGCATCGGGACGGTGCCGCGCTTGGTCTTGGCCTGGCGCTGCTCCTCTACGCGAGGGGGCTCAGGCTTCAGCGGAAGCGGGGCAGGCGGCGGCTCTGGCTCGAAGCTGGGCGCAGCGTCGGTGCGCACGTAGGGCAACCCGGCGTGCGGCGTCTCTGTGTTCGGCGGGCGCGCGCGCAAGACCGGCTGCGGCCCCGACTCGGTGGGCGCGGGCAGGACGAAGGGGTCGAGCCGCACGGGCCCTAGCTGGCCCATGGACTGCAACGTCTTGGATGCCGCGCGGAGTTGCTCGTGCAACTCGGTCGACGTCTTGAAGCGCTGTGCCGGCTTCTTGGCGATGGCGCGCGCGACGATGTTGCTGACCGCCGGATGGAGACCTTTGACCACGCGCTCGATCGGCTCGGGCTCGAAGGTGACCTGGCGCTGCGCCCACTCCTGCACAGAGGAAGGAGGGTCGCGTAGGGTCATCGGGTGCTTGCCGGCCAAGAGCTCGTACATCATCAGCCCGATGGCGTAGATGTCCGCGCGTTGGTCGACCTTGTCTCCAACGACCTGCTCCGGCGCCATGTAGGTCACCGTGCCGAACGTGTGGCCTTCGCTGGTGGTGGTGGAGTCTTTGAATTTGGCTACCCCCATGTCGAACAGCTTGAACCCGAACTCAGGCTTGCCCGGCTGCTCGATCACGAAACAGTTGTCCGGCTTGAGATCGCGATGCACGGTGCCGGTGGCATGGACCACGCTGACGCCGCGGGCCAGCTGGCGAACCAAGGAGAGCACGACGCCGAGAGGAATGTCTCTGCCGCGGGAGAAGTCACGAAGCGTGAGGCCGTCCACCAGCTCCATCACCATGAAGAACTGCCCGGTCTCGTCGACGCCGGCGTCGTACACCTTGACCAGGTTGGGGTCGTTGAGTGTGGCGAGGGCTTGGGCTTCGCGCACCATGCGGCGTACGATCGCCTCGTTGTCGGCGTAGCGCAGATTGGGGGTCTTCACTGCCCGCAGCTCGCCGTTCCGCTGATCGATGGCCTCGTACACCTCGGCCATGCCGCCTGAGGCGATCACGCGCAGCACGCCGTAACGGCCGACGATGACATCGCTCGACCTGTACATGTGATGGGCTTTGGATGCCCACCTTCCGGCACCTTTGCGTGCGCTCATCGAGCCGTGGAAGCTCCTCCCGTGGGCAGTGTAGAGCAGGTCAGCCGAGGGCAAGAAGCATCCTCGTGAAAAGGATCGTCGGTCGGTTGGCTCGTGCTCGAACAAAGTAACGTCATCGCAGCAAGACCCCCAACACGACCATGCCGACGGCCAGAAACAGCAGCGCGCTAGCCAAGACGGCGCCGACGAACAGCACCGTCTTCTTGGAGACGCGCTTGCCGCTCCGGGCAACTGGCACGGGCAGGCGCGACCCGAGCGCGAGCGAGGGCGCGGCCCGGATCGTGAACCAAGGCGCCGCGACCTCGGTCTGCTCCGTCGCGCCCACGTCGGGCGGGCCGATGGGCGTGGGAGCGAGCTCTGGGGCTTGTGGCTCCGCGGAATGCGTGGCCGAGACCTGTGTGGCATCCAGCACTAGGATCGCGTTGAGCGCTTCGGCAAACTCGGTCGCGCTCTCGAACCGCTTCGCCGGGTCCTTCTTCGTTGCTTTGGCGATCACATCGTCGAGCGCGTTTGGGATCGCCACAGCGCCCGCGTCGGAGGTGCGCGGCAAGTCTTCGAACACTTGTGCCAGTAAGAGGTCTTGGCTCGCGCGCAACTCCGGGTAGGGCACGTCTCCGGTGATGAGCTCGTGGAGCACCAGCGCCAGGGAGTACACATCCGCGCGGCCATCCACCGGCTCGGCCTTGATCTGCTCTGGCGACGCGTAACGTGGCGTGCCGACCATGATGCCCGTCCCGGTAGGGATCGCCGCGGCTTCGATGGGCGCGGTCGGGCTGATGATCTTGGCGATGCCGAAGTCGAGCACCTTGACCCAGGACTCTCCCTCTTCGCTGCACAGGAACAAGTTGGCGGGCTTGAGATCGCGATGAACGACGCCGGCTTGGTGCGCGGCGGCGACGCCAGCCAGCGCCTGTACGGTCCATGTGCAGGCTTCGCGCCACGGAATCTTGCCGCGCGCCTGCCGCTCCTCGCTCAGGGTTCGTCCGCTGAGCGCCTCCATCACGAGGAAGGGCTGGCCTGCGGGGGTGACCCCGTAGTCCCGCACGTGGACGAGGTGTTTGTGTTGGCCGCCACCGAGCACGGCCAGCGCTTGCGCTTCGACACGGAAGCGCTCGACCAGCCCGGCGTCGCCAGTGAGCTCGGCGTGCAGCAGCTTCACGCACACGATCTTCTTCAGGTTGCGATGCTCCGCGAGCACGACCTGGCCCATGGCTCCGCTACCGAGCGGCTTGATGGCTCGGTACGGCGTCCCCTTCAGCTGATCTCGGCGTTCCCCCGGTTCCACGCTGTCTACCCGCGCGGCACCGCCGCGATGCCGTGCTTGCGCAGGTGCTTGCCCAAGCGCACCAAGGCGTCGCGATGGTAACGCGTCAGCGTGGAGTAGGGCACGTGCGGATGGAACTTCTCCGCGACCTCGCGCATGTCGAGCTGCTCGAAGTAGTGCAAGTGCAGGATCTCGCGGTCCCGCTGCGGAAGCGCCGCCATGGCCTGCTCGAGGCACGTCTTGGCCCGGGCCAGCTCTTGGTGGGCGCCGAGCATCTCCTCTGTGTGGCGATGCAGCGCCGCCGCCACCCCCAGCAAGCGCGAGGCGACCAGTCCGAACGCTTCGTCGACCAACACCGCCATGCCCTCTTCAGGCGCTTCCAGAAATGGGTCGTTCTCGTCCAGCCCAGCCATGAAGCCCGCCGCCGCTCGCTCGCTCGCGTTCACCACCAACCGGTGGTGGCGGCGCTCGCGGCGCATACCGTCACGCATCGCCCCGTCGATCCGGATCCAAACCCCACGAGAAGCGGACTCGCTGCGGGCGGGGTCCATGCGCGCAGCGAAGTCGACCAACCCTTCGTAACCCCACGACACCAGATCCTCCAGCGAAGCGCGTGCACCGCGCGCGAGCAGACGGCGCGCGATCACCTGCACCTTCCAGCGATGATCTGCGACGAAGGTCTGCGCCTGCGAGGTGAGCCCCGGGAAGGACGACGACCTGTCCCTCTTGCTCATCGCCGATCGGCCTTCTTGCGCGTCGGCGGTAGCGACGTGCCCAGCGGCAGGTCCGCGCTCTCCTGGATCCGCTTGCTCATGATGGCGTGGATGCGCTCCTGCATCGCAGGGTGGGTCTCCAAGTAAGAGGCCACGGCGAGGTTCCAGTCGTCCGCCATGTCGGGCGGCAAGAGGTCCCCCAACAGCAGACGCACCTCCTCCAGGATGGGGTCCACAATCTCGGTCCTGCTCACCGGCAAGGCCGCATCCTCCTCCGGGGTCTTCTTGGTCTTGGGAGTGGTCATGGCTGTGCTGGAATAGCGACCGCCGGGCACATCGTGCTCAGGAAATCGTCGTGCGGTGCTGGTGGACAGGGCGTGGAGCCCTTGACCACGCGGCCTCGCGAGGAATGGCGGTCCGACCCCGGGATCGCTCGCTTCGGCGCCGCGAGGCGGTACGACCGCCACAGATCACCCGTTTCGGCGACCCGAGGCGGTACGACCGCCACCAACTCGCTCGGTTCGGCGATCCAAGGCGGTACCACCGCCCGAAATTCCTGTGACACGGTCGGGCGGTGGCGGTCGGACCGCTTGAGCACGCCGAATCCGGTGACCTCGAGGCGGTCGCACCGCTCGCGAGAGCCGACCGACTTCGTTTGAGGGCAAGCTCGTTCCCCAAGATCCGGCGGGCCAGACGACGCATCCCGCTGCGTCGAAAGCGAACGGCTCGGGTCGAGCGGCTTCGACGGTGCGGTCGGGGAGTCGCCGCGCTAGCCTCCCGTTTCGAGAGGAGGGCGCGCCATGAAACACCGAAAACTCAAGCTCAAGCTAACGGGCGAGGGCATGCGCGGCTCGCGCGTGGATGCGGGCCTCCTGCGCGATCTCCTCGACGCGCTGGTCAAGGGCACGCGTGGCGCCGTGCGGCTCCGGATGGAGGGCAGGAGCAGTGCGCTAGGAACTCCGCCCTCGTGGTTGGAACGCGCGTCCGCCTTCGATGTGGTCGCGATCGAAGATGGCTCCACCGAGGTCGTGCTGGAGGCCACGACACTGGCCCGCGCGGTGCCGGAGCAGTTTCAGCAGATCCAGATGTTCGGCGGAGTCGATGGGTCGCTCTCCTGCCTCGATCTCTTCGGCGAGTCTCTACGCGACGCCGTGGCGGCGAAGCCCGACAGCGACCTCTACGATGACCACCTCCTCGACACCTTCGGCTCGATCAGTCGCGTCTTTGATCATGGCGTCCAGAAGATCCACGTCCTTGGCGCCGAACGCCTGACCGTCGACGAGCCCGCGGCTGGGAGCCTCAAGGCGCTGAAGCGGAACCTCCCCGCGGATCAGCGCGTCGTTGTGGTCGGAAAGCTCGACGCTCTCCGCCACAGCGACCGGATGTTCACGCTCGTGCTCGATGATGGGCGCGTCGTACGCGGGGTGGTCACTTCGAGCGTCGACCTGGATGTTCTCGGGACCCTCTGGGGCAAGCGCGCCCGCGTCGCGGGGCTCTCAAAGTTCCGGCCGTCCGGCGCCGTCCTCCGCATCGAGGCGGAGTCGGTCGTCGAAGCAGAGGGAGACCTCTCGCTGTTCACGAGCATGCCCCGGCCGGTGCTCCATGGGCTTGACCAGCGGACGCTCCACGAACCTCAGGGACCTCGGTCCGGCGTCGCGGCCATCTTCGGCAAGTGGCCGGGTGACGAGTCCGACGAGGAGTTCGAGCAGGCCGTCGCCGAGCTGTCATGAAGCCGGGCGAGCCTCTCCTGCTCGACACCAACGTGCTGCTCCATCTCGTGCGTGGCAACGAAGTCGGCGAGCGCATCGACCGGAGTTTTGGCCTGCGGACACGCACTGAGAAGCCGCTCATGTCGATCGTCACGGTCGGCGAGTGCCACGCCTTCGCCGCGTACCGTGGCTGGGGGAGTGAGAAGAAGGCCGCCCTCGATGCTCTCCTCCACGAGCTGGTGATCGTCGACATCAACAACGGGACCGTTCTTCGCGCGTACGCGGACATCGACGCCTACCTGACAAAGAACGGCAAGACCGTCGGGAACAACGACGTCTGGATCGCGGCTACCGCGAAGGCGGCGGGCGCTCTCCTGCTGACTACGGACACGGACTTCGCCCCGCTCGATCCGAAGTTCATCCGACACCACTACATCTCGCCACAGCCCGCGAAAGACTGACGTCTCGATCACCTTGCAGGTCTTGGCGTCCACCCCGGAGCTCATGAGCTTCGAGGTCGTGACCACCACCGGGTAGCGCTCTTCGGGGTGGATGAACTTGTCGAGCTCTGCCTTCCCCTCTGGGTTGTCGCCCGTGATCTGTCGTTCGAGCAGCGCCTCCCGGCAGGCGCGACACAACGCACGCTGTGGCCACCACATCGCGAGGTGTCTGACGCCTTCAACTGGCAGCCAGTTGAAGGCGTCAGGCGCGCCCTCGCTAGACAGGAGCCTGGAGCGCGGCTTCGCGAGGATGGGCGGCGCGACCGCCCGGGATCGCTCGCTTCAACGCCGTGAGGAGCTACGACCGGCACCAAGTCGCTCGTTTCGGCGATCCGCGGCGGTCGCGGATCGGGGCGGTCGGAATGCCTCGCGAGCTGGTTGCGGCGATCACGCCATGACGCAAGCCTGCGCGTTCGGCGTCGGCGTCGTCGCCACCCAGAACCCCATGGACCTCGACTACCGCGCGCTCAGCAACGCCGGTCTCTGGTGCATCGGCCGCCTCCAAACCGACGCCGACCGCGCGCGCGTCGTCGAGGGCATGCGCCTCGACCAAGGCGCCGACGACCGCGACGACGACGCGCTCATCCGCGAGCTCCCACCGCGGTGGTTCCTGGTGCGCAACGCGCACGCCCCCGGCCCGCCCGAGCGCGTGCAGCCCCGCTGGGCGATCACGGTGCTGCGCGGGCCGATGACCCGGTCGGAGATCCGGCGGGCGCGAGGTGGCGGGTGACCCAGAGACTCGGCTACCCTGAGCGGAGAGAAGGGGGGATCATGGCCGAAAGACTCGCGTTTAGCCTCCGCACGTGCCTCGACCACGTCGAGACCGGGGGCATCGCGAGTTGGACCCTGTTGCCAGCCATTCAGCTGGTCTCGCCGTGCTGCTGATTGGCTGCGGTGACAGCGCCGGTTCTGGGGGCGGTGGTGCGAGCACCGACGGCGGGGCGTCAGCAGAGGCGCCGGTGCAGTGCGCAACCGAAGCGTGTGCCGAGTGCTGTCTCAACGACGAGTGCGCGACTCTCGGGGCGTGCGACGACGCGGGCGAATCTGCGATCGTGATCACCTGTGACGGGCCAGAGGATTGCGACGGCGGTCAGACGTGCTGTGCCGGTCTCCCGGCTGGCGGCTCGTTTCCGATCGTCGCGACGTGCGCGCCGCCTGCCGAGTGTGAAGCGCAGGGGGTCGGCTCGCTTTACTTCTGCCACACCGAGGAGGATTGCGGCAGTCTCGCGCAATGTGCGCCGTGGGATCTCGCGCCCTACGTCAACGTGTGCGGCGAGTGACTCGAGGCGTCACCGCGGCAGCGCCACGACCTCGCCGCCGGGCTCGCCCGAGTGGCTGCGATAGTCCCAGTCCCAGCGCTTGAAGAATCGGAGATCCTCCAGGGTGAACTCGCTTTCCGAGATCAGCTGATGGTCTTCGACAAGGATCCCTCGGCACGACCCCAGCGCATCCGCGATCACCTTGGCCACGCGAACCAGCGCGATCTCGGTCTTTTCGTCGGACAGCACCTCGCGGCGCGCGACGACGCGGAGCACGATGCGGTAGCTCTCTCCTTCGCCGCGCTCCTCGTCGGGGTCGATCATCAAGAAGAGGCCCGTGACGTGCTCGCCGCTCCGCTTCAGCTCCTTCTCGATCCTGCGGAGGGACTCCTGCGCCCGTTCATTGAACGCGTCCGGAAAGGCGGCGCGGACATAGCGCTTGGCGACCCAATCACAGAGCAGCCGCCGCTCGTCGCGACCGAGACGAAGCGACGTGTGCGGCTTGTGGTCCTCGAGCAACGACCTTGGCACGACGATACGCCTGTGGACCGAGAACCCAACCGCCGCGTTCGCGGTTGCTGATGGCTCGAGGTCGAGGTGGAGGCGGCGCGGATTGCGACCGTGACGCAGCCCGTTGTCTGCGTTCTCGAGCAGCGCGCCGGCGATCAGCTCGACGTTCGGTTCGACCTCGTAGGATTGGTGAACGAGGTCACAGTCCTGCGTGAGCACCACCAAGAGGGAGCTGTCATCAACGTGCGCGAAGCCGTCCGCGGCGAGCCGCTTGGCCAGCGCCTCGGGCAGCACGGAGCCTTGTTGCCAGCCGCTGGTGTTGATCTTCGAAGCGTCCGCCACGTCGTCCACTCACGGCTCATGGTTCTTGCGAGAACCCCGCGACGACTCCCGCTTGACGTTCGCAGCCACCTCGGCTTCACGGAGCGGCTGAAATCGAAAGCGCTTCGCGAGCTCCGCGCCGGACATCGGGCGTTGAGCTTGCTCGCGGGTCGATGCCTCCACGATGCGCTTCATCGTGTCGAGGACCCGCGCCCGCGAGACCTCGTCCGCCGCGAGGAGCTCCATCAGCGTTCGGCCGCCGGTCCCGAGCGGCTCCTTCCGGTAGTTCCCGACCGGCGTGCTGGACAGCCTTCGCCACTCGCGGGCGAGCTCGAACACGGTACGCAGTCGGTCCAGGCTCTTCGGCCCGGCGGGCGCCTTGCCATCCTGCCAGGAGTAGATCGTGGGGCGCTGCACGCGGAGCACGCGCGCCGCTTCAGCCACCGACAAGGAAAGCCAACGACGTAGGAGCAGCACTCGGTCCGCCGTCGTGAGCGGCTGCTCTGCAGCTTGCTCTCGGACGATCGTGAACGGTCCCGTTCGCGCGGTTGCTTTGCTCCAGTCGACCTCCAGGGTCCCGCCGGTACCAAGCTTCGCGCCCGCGATGAGGTAGATGCTCGCCAGCGCCTCACTGCTCGCGCCCGCTTCCACGCCGGCCATCGGGGCGTGCCCGCCAGAACCAGAACCGGTGCTCCGCAGCAGTGGATAATATGCGAGCTGAGTCATCGCGCGTCCTCGGTTCGCTCTTCGGCCTTCCAGCGCGTCCGGGCATGGTCTGTCACGCATTCGCGGAAGGACAGGTCCAAGTTGTCGTGCAAGCGCCACATGTGCTCGACGACTTCCACAGCATCGTACTCGCGCGCGGCCTCCGAGTAGTGGTCCAGGTCGAGAAGGGTGACCACCTCCTCGGGTCGAAGAATCACGGCGCTGTGATCGAGCGAGCTGGGCACGAGGTCGGGGGGCAGGAAGCTACCGTCAGACGCTTGGAAGCAGCGAACCACGAGCTGCCCGACCTCCGTGGTGCCCACGATCTCGGATCGATGGAGGCTCGAGCGCATCCCCACCGCACGGTCTGAGATGCCATGCAGAGTTTGTTTGACGTAGTCCGTCCAGCTCTCGCCGTCCTCCGTTCGGATGAGATCCACGTAGCGAAGACCGAGTCGCTCGACGAGCGAGGGCTTCACGACCTCGCCAACCACCTCGAGCGCCAGCGCCAGGTGCTCCGCGAAGGCATCGAACGTGTCGTACGCGCGCGTGTGCAGCACGACCCCGTTCTGCGTGAGGATGATCCCGGTCGCCCGATCCTTGTCCTGGAACTCCCACCGGGGGTGGACACGAAGCTGCGGCGGCCCCCCCGGCGCGAGCAGGATCTCCTGGACGTGGCTCTCGGCAAAGCGCGGAAACCCTCGGCGCCGGACCCGCTCCTGAACCTCTCCCGCGTAGTCAGCCATCTTCGCGACAGGCGAAGTCCTCACCTGCGCAAGGACCATAACAAGCGGAGATTGCTTTAGTTTTAGAGCCGGATGGGTTCGTCTCACGGGCGCTTTACACTTGACTTTACATTTCGCACACGCGATTGCCAAGGGAGCTGGGCCGGCACCTCACCGACTTTCCAGGCGGTGGCCCGCGCCGACGTCGGCGAAGCGGGCCGTGCCCGCGACCGTGTGGGCAGATCAGGTCAGGCGACCAGTTCCTGGACTGCGGCCTCGACGAGTCGCGAGGCACGGTCCTCGGCTTGGCGGAGGCGCTGTTCGAGGACGTCGCAGAGCTTCACCAGCGCCTCGACCCTAGCGACGATCCGCTTTTGCTCTTCGAGAGGCGGAAGAGACAGCGTGATGAGCACCATGCGGGTAAGGCCGAGGTCACGATTGCCAGTGCCGTGCGTGAGCTTCTGCGACTGCGCGTAGCAAAGCGGACTATTCAGCGCCATCGCAACGCACTGCGGAAGAACGTGCGACCGATCGAGCTTCAAGACGGCGACATGAACCCAGACGCTGAACTCGAACTCTAGACACGCTTCGAGCAGGGCGGACCGAAAGGCCGCCGCCGTGGGAGTGCGGGCCGCGCGGTCCTTCTCGAGCGCCTGACCGATGGCCACCGCCAGCGCGTGGGGTACGTCCGGGTTGACGGCATGGATTCCAGGGATGGGATCGGACAGGAGCTGCATCGCCACCGCGAGCTGGTCATGTTGCTCGAACAGGCGACGGTTCGCGACCAGCTCCCAAGCAATGACCCCGGCGGCCCACACGTCGCATCGACGATCGAGCGGACCACCCTGGATCTGCTCCGGGGGCATGTAGGCCACCTTGCCCTTCACGGAGCCTGGCTCGGTCTGGCTCAGGCGCGACGCAGCCCGTGCGATGCCGAAGTCTGCCAAGCGCGCCATCCCGTCCGTTCCGACCAGGATGTTCTGAGGCGACACATCGCGGTGCACGACGTCGAGCGCCCGACCTTCTTCGTCCTTCAGGTCGTGTGCGGCGTGCAGCCCCGCGAGCGCGTCGCAAAGCACGCGCAGCTTCATGCCGAGCGGGAGCTCTTGCCCCGCCCGCTGGGCGCGACGGATGAGCCCGCTCAGCGAGTCTCCCTCGACGTAGTCCATGACCAGAAACAAGCTCTCGCCGTTTTCCCCTACATCGAGCGTCTGCACGATGTTCGGGTGGCGGATGCGGACCGCGAGCTTGGCCTCCTCGAGCAAGTCGGCCATCAGCCCGCTCTGGGTGCCCTCGAGGTGGGGATGCGTCAGCTTGATCGCGACGTAACGCTCGAACCCGCCGGTCCCCCGCGACTTCGCGAGACAAACCGTCGCCATCCCCCCCGAAGCGATGGGCAAGATGACCTCGTAACGGCCGAGCGTGACCGCGATGGGAGGAAGCCCATCCGGTGCGGAGAGTCGCACCGACGCAGAGTAGGTCACTCCCCTGCTCGATGCCAAGCGCGCACCAGCGCCCACATCGTGCACGCATGCCGTGCCCATCTGCCTTTAGTGCGCGGGGGCTCGTGCCGTTCCCGCTCAGGCATGGCTGTCACGATGCCACTCGAGCGCTGGCACCTCTCCGAGCACGCGGAGATGGGTGCGGCGATGCTTTCCGCCGTCGATCGCCTGTTCTCTTCGCCCCGCTTCAGCCCTCCGGTGCTGCCGCGTGCGGCCGTGCAGCTGGTGCAGCTGACGCGCCGCCCGGAGGTCGACTTCAAGGTCGTGGCGGCGCTGGTGGAGAGCGACCCGTTCTTTGCCGCGCTGGTGCTGCGCGCTGCGAACAGCTCCCTGTACGGGGGCCTGCCCATCAGCAGCATCGAACACGCCCTGGTGCGTCTCGGGCTCTCGACCATGAGCGACATCTGCCTGGAGGTCGCGATGAACGGACGCGTCTTCCGAGCGCCTGGCATGGAGCGCACCGTGGAGGACCTGCTCCTGCGTGGCCGTGCGACGGCCCATGCCGCGCGACTCTTGTGCGAGCGCAGCGGACAGGGCGCGGGCCCGGGCTTCGCGGCTGGCTTGCTGCACAACGTCGGCGTGCTCGCGGCGCTGGTCGCGACGAATACGCCAGGGCTCTGCAACTGCCCAGCTCCGCAGGTGCTCGAGGCCGCCTGCGCGCGACACGACACGCTGGTCGCGGTGGTGGCCCGCGCCTGGCGAATGCCTCGCGATCTCCAGGATGCGCTCCAGGATCACCACCGCAGCGACCGCGAGCTCGACGCGGCCAGCGCCGCACTGCTCGTGGCAGAGCGCGTGGTCGACGAGCTCGAGCTGCCGTCGACCCACCCGCTCACCAGCTTCTACAGCTACGATGACGAAAGACAGCTCCGCGCCGCCGAGAAGTTCGGGGTGCGCGACTCGGACCTACCCAAGCTCGCCACTGCGCTGCGCGAGCGCCTGATCGCCAGCTGCGCCTGAGCTGGGTCAACCGTGGGCCTCGGCCCAGGAACGCCCCCAGCCGACCTCGACGACGAGCGGCACCTGGAGCTCCACCACGCCCTCCATCGTGGCCTTGATCTGCTTGGCGGCCTGCTCGACGCGGCTCTCTTCCACCTCGAAGTCGAGCTCGTCATGGACGGTCAACACCATGCGGGCGCCGGGCACTGCCGGCTCGCGCAGCTTGACCATGGCCAGCTTGAGAATGTCCGCGGCGGTGCCTTGGATGGGGGTGTTCTGCGCGATGCGCTCGGCGTAGGCGCGCCGCATGCGATCGGTGTTGTGCAGGTCGGGCAAGATGCGCACGCGGCCCAACATGGTGTGCACGCGCTCGGTCTTCTTGGCCTCCTCCATCGTGCGCTTCATGAACGCTGTCACCCCCGCATAACGCTCGAAGTAAGCCTCGATGAAATCGGCGGCCTCCTTGCGCGGGATGCCCAGCCGCTTGGCCAACGCCACCTCGCCCATGCCATAAATCACACCAAAATTAATGGTCTTGCTCTTGCGCCGCATGTCCTCGCTGACGCCCTCACTCGGCACACCGAACACCTCCATCGCCGTCCTCGTGTGAATGTCCTGCCCGGTGCGGAACGCCTCCACCATCACTGGGTCGCCCGACAGGTGCGCCAACACGCGTAGCTCGATCTGCGAGTAGTCGGCGCTCAAGAACACGTGCCCTGGAGGCGCGACGAAGGCCTTGCGGATCTCGCGACCGAGCTCGGTGCGAATGGGGATGTTCTGAAGGTTGGGCTCCTCGCTCGAGATGCGGCCGGTGGCGGCCACGGCTTGCCGCCAATGGCCGTGTATCCGCCCGGTCGCGGGCAAGATCAACCGCGGCAGCGCGTCCACGTAGGTGCTCTTGAGCTTGGCAATGGCGCGGTGCTCGAGCACCACGCGGGGCAATGGGTGGTCGTCGGCGATGGCCTCGAGCGCCTCGGCGTCGGTGCTGCGGGCAGTCTTGGTGCGCTTGGTCACCCTGAGGCCCAGCTCGTCGAACAGCACCCCCTCGAGCTGGCGCGGCGAGCCCACATTGAGGTCCGGGTGGCCCGACACCTCGCGCGCCTGCTTCTCCAAGGCGTCGAGCTCTTTGGCCATCACAGCACCCAGCTGCGACAGCGCAGGGATGTCGACCATGACGCCCGAAATCTCCAGATCTGCCAGCACCGACGAGAGCGGCAGCTCGAGCGTATCCAGCAACGTGGCGACGCCGGCCTCGACCAGCCGGTCCCGCTGGCGCTCGGCCGCGCGCAAGATGGCATCGGGGATCGCGCAGCACCATTTCGTCGCCTCGTCGGCCGGCACGTCGCCGAGCCCCGGCTTCTGCTTGCTCTTGGTCTTGGGCAGGATCGACTCCATGGGCAGGAGCTTCACGCCCGTCTCGCGATCCGAGATCGCAGCGAGCGCGTGCTCCACCTCGGGATCGAGCAGGTAGCTGGCCAACATGGTGTCGTGCGTCACGCCGGCGAGCTCGCACCCATGCCGGCGGAGGACCACTTCCAGGCGCTTGAGATCGTGACCGAGCTTCTTCACCGCGCGGTCACGCAACAGCGGCCCCAAGACCTCGAGCACCTCCTTGAGCGGCAGCTGCTTGGGCCCGCCCAAGGTGAGGTGGGTCAGCGGGACATACGCGCTTTTGCCCGGCACCACGGCCAAGGAGAGCCCAATCGGCGCGCAGCGCATGGCCTCCTCGTCGGTGGTGAACAACATCAGCGCGAGCTGCCCATGCTCCTTGGCGCGGGCCACGATCGCCTCGAGCTGCGCGCGCTCGAGCACACACTCGCTCGCCACCTCGACCTCGGTCTGCTCGGCCTTGGAGTCGCGAGGCAGCGCCCCGAGCTGCCGCGTGAAGCCCAGCTCCGAGAACAGCGCGCGCAGCCGCTCATTGTCTCCCCCGCGGTAGGTCACCGCGTCCACATCGAGCGTGATGGGCACGTCGGCGCGCAGCGTGACCAGCTCGCGCGAGATCATGGCGTCACCCTTGTTGTCGATCAGGCTCTGGCGGATCTTGGGCTTTTTCACCTCGTCGAGCCGCTCGTACAAGGCGTCCAGGCTGCCGAACTGCGTCATCAGCTCGGCCGCAGTCTTCATGCCGACGCCGGGTACGCCGGGCACGTTGTCCGAGCTGTCGCCGACGAGCGCCAGCAGGTCCCGGACGCGGTCCGGCCCCACCCCGAATTTGTGCCATACCTCGGGCACGCCGTAGACGCGGTCGCGCATGGCGTCCCACATCACGCAGCGATCGTCGACCAGCTGCATCAGGTCCTTGTCGGCGCTGGCGATCACCACGAACAGGCCGCGTTGCTTCGCCTGCTTCACCACCGCCGCGATCACGTCGTCGGCCTCGAAGCCGTCCGCCTGGAGACGGGCGATCTTGTAGGCCTCCACCAGCTCGCGACAGCGACGCAGCTGCAGCGCCAAGTCTGCGGGGGGCTCCGGCCGGTGCGCTTTGTACCGCGCGTCGAGGTCTTCGCGGAACGTCCGGCCACCCTCCATGGCCACCGCCAGCAACGTCGGCTTCTTCTCGCCGATCAGCTTGGTCAGCATGAGCAGCGTCCCGTACGTGGCCTGCGTGGGCTCCCCCGTCGGCGAGGAGAGCGGCGCGACCGCGTGGTAGGCGCGGAACACGTAGCCCGAGAGATCGATCAGGTACAGGGTGTCGGGGCTCCCGGGGCGCGGGAGCTCGCTCGGTCGCTCGGCCATGCCCGAGCCGTACCACGACGCCGGGGCCTCCGGCGGTCGAACCGCGGCCTACTTGACGGCCGCTTCGTCCACACACTTCGTGAACGCGGCGCAGTCCTTCTGCTCGACGCAGGCCAAGACCCGCCGCGCGCGCTCGAGCTCGTCCGCCGGCGGCGGCGACTTCAGGCACTGGGTGTTGCAGTCGGCCTCCACTTGGGGCTTCTCGGACCGCGCTCGCTCGATCGCGGGCTTGTCGCCTGGGCCCCCGGCGCTGGCCAGCGCTTCGGCCTTGGCGAGGCCGCAGCTGGCAGAGCGGGAACAGATCGCGCTGCAGAATGTCTTCTGGTCGAACGGTGGCACCGCGGGCACAGACGCGCTGGCCGGCGTGGGCGTGGAGCTCGCAACTGCCGGCGCGGCAGAGCTCGCCTGCTCCGGCGCGCTCTCACACGAGAGCCCCACGAGGCCCACACCGATCATCCACGCGCTTCGCCAGACCATGCGAGACTCTACCAGCTGATGCGCACGCTCCTCCACTCGGCCTCGACCTGGCTGTGTCTGTCGCTGGCCGGCTGCTCGAGCGAACCGGCAGGCGGGGCGAGCAGCGCACGGCCATCGGTCAGTCAGGACCAGGTGGCTTTGCCGCCCCCGAGCAGCGCGCCGAGCAGCGCCGAGCTCGTCGCTTTGGGGCGCACGTTGGTCGACAAGCACCAGTGTAGCCGCTGCCACGCAGGCACCGGCACGGAGCCCGTCTCGACCGACAAGCACTGCTACCAATGCCACGTCGAGATCTTCGACAAACGCTTCAAGGCGCCGCCCGAGGTGCTCTCGGAGTGGCGGCCGCGCGTCGAGCACCTGCGCTTCACCCCCTCAATCTCCAGCGTGGGCAGGCTGGTGCGCCCCGAGTGGGTGGAGAGCTACTTGCTCGCGCCACACGACCTGCGGCCACGCTTGGTCGGGGAGATGCCGCGCCTCTCGCTCGATGAAGACGGAGCGCGCGCGATCGCCGCGTACCTGGCTTCGCTGCCGGCCGACCCGCTGCCCGCGCCGTCGACGCTGGTGGGCGACCGCGCCCGTGGTCGCACGCTGTTTGCCGACAAGGGGTGCAGCGGCTGCCACGCGTTCACGGGCGCCGGCACGGATCCTCCGCCCAACCTCTCGGAGCCGGCGTCCGCCAAGGACCGTGCGCTCGCACCGGACCTGGCGCACGCGCGGCAGCGTCTCATCCGCGCAAACGTAGTGGCGTACATCTTGGAGCCGAGCAGCGTGAAGCCCGGCGCCGCCATGCCCAAGTTCGCCCTCTCCGAGCAAGACGCCGCGGATCTGGCCGAGCTCATCTTCACGACGCCGCTCGATCCACCCGCGAAACGTTCGCCGCCGTCGCGTTTGCCATTGCTGACGCGCAAGGTCGGCTACGACGAGGTCGCCGAAAAGTTGCTCCACAAGATCTGCTGGCATTGCCATTCGCAGCCGGACTACGCCCGCGGCGACGGCGGGCCTGGCAACACCGGCGGCTTTGGCTTCGCGCCGCGCAAGCTCGACCTCTCCAGCTACGAGTCGATCGCGTCCGGCTACTTGGACGACAAGGGCGAGCGACGCAGCTTGTTCAGCAACGGCCCGAGCGGCGAGCCCATCTTGCTCGAGGTGCTGCTCGCGCGGCAGAAGGAGCACGCCGGGCAGCGCGCGCGTGTGCGGGGCATGCCGCTCGGCTTGCCGCCCGTCTCACCCGAGCTGATTCAGCTCATCGAGAGCTGGATCGCCGCCGGGCACCCGCGCTGATGGTGCTCATAGCGTGAGCCGGATGCAGTCGAGCTTGGCGATCCGCTCGAAGTCCGAGTCGAACGTCAGCAGTCGCGCCCCGCTCACGATCGTGGTCGCCGCGATCCAGACGTCATTGATCGGCAGAGGCGTCCCCGCTTTGCGCAGGTCGGCGAAGAGCTCGCCGTACTTGCGAGCGACCTCCTCGTCGACCGGCAGCACGGCGGTGAAGGGCTCGGCGAGGAAGTCGCGTAGCGTCTGCTGATTTTCGCGCAAGCGGCGCCCCAGCCGGAAGGCCGCCTCGAGCTCTCCGAGCACGATGGTGGGAAGCAGAATCGTGTCTGCCTTCGTCAGCAGATCGAGGACACCCGCATGCCCGGTCCTCAGGTTCGAGTAGGCCGACGTGTCGAGGACGAGCCTCACCGCTCCCACAGCTCGCGGTCGATCGTTCGCTGAAGCTGGAGTGAGCGCTCGAGCTCCTCGCGATCGGCCTGCGTCCAGGTCGCGTAGCGCGCCAACCGCTCGCGACGGCCGTCGATGCCCACGGCCTGCTCCAGCAGCCGCACCACAGTTGCGTTCACGCTCTCGCCGTGCGCCTCGCTGAGTCGCTCGAGCCGCTTCGACAGCTCAGGCGTCACGTTCCGCACGGTGATCTGCTTCATGATGCGTGACATTACCACTCTGCCTTCGTGCCTGCAAACCACCGGAAGCACCGAGCGGAGCGTTGGGCACGTCAGCACCCATCGTCGCGCCAGGATCGCCGCGGTGGCTCTCCGATGGCTCGCGTCCGCCGGCGCGCAGCGGCGGCTCCGTGCCGCACGAGCCGCCGTTCACGGGGTTCAGGAGTTGGGGACACAGAGCAGCGCATCCGGCACGACCGTCTCCAGACTGTCGGGATCGAAGTACCCTTCTGACCTGCACTCCTCATTGGCTTCGCACTCCGGATAGCGGTCGTCGCCGCACAAGTTGAGGCACCTCCCCTCCGCGCCTGTGTCCGGGTCGAAGCCGTCCCATCGGCAGGCGGGCTCGTCGAAGCATGCCTCGGGCGAGTAGCCCCTACAATCGACACGCGTCTCGCTCTCGCAGGCTAGCACCAACGCGGCTGCGGTCAGGAGTCGCGCGCTCATGACCGGCCGGCCCGCGCCAACGATGGCTCGCGTCCGCCGGCGCACAGCGGCGGCTCCGTGCCGCATGAGCCGCCGTTCAAGAGTTGGGGACACAGAGCAACGCATACGGGATGGCAGTCTCCAGTTGGTCAGGATCGAAATAGGATTCTGATTTGCATTGCTCCTCCTCGTCGCACTCCGGATAGCGGTCTTCCCCACACAGGTTGAGGCACTCTCCCTGGGCGCCCGTAGCCGGGTCCAATCCGTTCCAGCGACACGCGGGTTCGTCTAGGCAGGCATCGGGCGAGTAGCCCCGACAGTCCACGCGCGTCTCACTCTCGCAGGCCAGCACCAACGCGGCTGCGGTCAGGAGTCGCGCGCTCATGGCCGGCTGATCCACCAGCTGGTGCCAGTGCGCTCGACGCCACTGCAGCCCGTGCTGCTCGCGGGCCACACCACGATCAAGTCGTAGTCGCCGGCCCAGCCCTCGGGGATGGTGATGTCGAAACCCTCGTTGACGTCATCGTCGGTCTGCGACGCGTACAACCCTTTACCCAACGTGGCGTTGTACAAGAACAGGTCGAAGTCGGTGGGTACGGTGCGATTGGCGGACGGGTCCGCGGTGGTAACACACGCTTCCCAGGAGAAGGTGACGCGCACTCGCGTGCCCACCGGGAAGCTGGAGATGTTGGTGTTCGCCCAAAGGTCCGTCCACTTGTAGCCCGTGAGCGAAGGAGAGGGCTCGAGACCTTGATCTTGGGGGGCGGACTGGGGTGGCGCGTCGGGATACTCCGGCGCCGCCTCTGGCAACGGCGTCGTGTTGCCGAACGTCCCCATCGTCCAGCGCCCCCCGGTGAAGCCGTGCTCGTCGTCGGAGGGTTGGCTCGGGTCGCAGAAGCGCTTCAGCTTGTTGAGGTAGAGCACCCCTGCGCCGTCAAGGTGGTCCATGCCCGGCTGGAGCGTCGAGTAGCGCCAGCCGTCTGGGTTGTCTCCATAGGCGGCGGTACGCAGTAGGGAGCGGTGCTTGACTGAATCCAAAGAGAAGCCCTGCGCAACGCAGTATTGGTCGAAGACGGCGGCCATGCCGAGCACTGCGGGCGCCGAGAAGCTCGTCCCATTCACCAAGACCTGTTGGGTGTTGGACCCGGCGCCAGCGGCCGTGACTGCGTCCAGCTCTCCGCTCGTGCAGTCTTTTTGGCCGCCCGCCGCCATGACATCGGGCTCTTCTCGATCGATGTAGCTGGAGGTTCCAATGAGCGGGTTGTCGGTGGAGCTGAAGCAAGCCTGTTCAGCCTCGGCATCGACCGCGCCCACGCACACCGAGTTCCACGTGTTAAGGCAAGCGGAGGATCCGTCACCACCGTTGCCAGCCGACTTGGTGATCAGGAAGTTGTGGGCGCGCGCATAGTAGTCCTGCACGACGCCGTCGGTGGGCGAGAGCCCTCCCGGGGGAGCATCATCGCAGTTGAAGCTCTCGTTGACGAAGCGGACAAAGTTGGTCCGCAAGTAGCTGTACGCGGCGACGATCTGCCGCACGCAGGCCGGGCCGTTGGGCGCCGCGCCGCCGTTGGGGTAGTAGACGGGGGCGTCGGTCGCGAAACGCGTGAGCACGCTCGTCACCGCGTGGCCATGTCCATCGATGCACTTCCCTGCCACACACACATTCGGGATGAGATTGGCGCCACACGCGCCTGTGGTGCATTGCGCGGACGTCACGCACGGCGTGCCTGCAGCTTCGTAGTTCACCGTGGTGTCGATCCAGTTGTGGGTGGCCCGAAGACGGCACACCCCAGGGTCGATGACGCCGAGACGTTGGGTGCCACCGGTGTACCCGCTCAGCGCGGAGCGCTGGTGGAACGCGAGCGGGTCGATCACGTCGTTGCTGTTCTCGACCGCAGCCGTTTCCCCGTTCGGGATGATGCGGGTGGCCATGGGCAGCTCGGCGACGGTGGAGAGCAGCGCGTTCGGGACGCTCGCTTGCACGATGGGCGCCCAGGGGTCGCTCTCGACCTCGTCGATCCCCAACGCTTCCAGCTCCGCGATGATGGCCCCTGCGGTGTCGGCGATGGCGACCTCCAGCAAGTCCGCCTGCGCCTGCTCCATGAGCGCATCGCCAGACGCCTGCGCGTCGAAGTACGCGGCCCAGTCGATGTCTGGCTCGAACAGGATGGCCACATCCACGAGAACATCCGCGGCAAGAGCTTGTGAGTAGGTGACGACCTCCGGCGTGAGCGTGCCATGCAACACTCGCCAAGCTGCTCGATTCTCGATCTCCAGGTCCTCGACCCGGTGGATGCTTCCGTCGGCCCTCACGGCGTAGCGCCCATTGAGGCCCTTGACGATGGTGACGGTCTCATCGAGCCCCGCGAGGTAGCGCTGCGAACGCTTCTCGAAGGCGAGCGTCTGGTCCGGCTCGCTCGGCGGTTCGTCGTCACACGAGAAGGCGAGCATGGCCCCCGTCGTCGCCAGCGTCAGAGCGACAAGGCTGCGGCTGGCACGCTTGATGCCCCCCCCGTTGAAGTTCCCCCGACCATCACGTCGATTGCTCATCGTGACCTCCTGAGACAGGAGTACCACAGCCGCCGGATTGCCAGGTAACGGTTCGGTGACTTGTCTGCGCGCCCGGCAACTCAGAGCTCGCCGCGCTGCCCGGGTCGCGCCGGGCGGCCGGGGATCGCTGCTTCAGTCCCTCAGCTCAGAACAGCACCTTGCCCTGCCACAGCGCTGCCTTCTGTTCGTCGCTCGGGCCGCTCAAGAACGCGCCGATCGTTCCGACGACCAGGCCTGCGCCGGCGATCGCGAGCGCCACGTTCACACCAATGGCGCGCGCGTCGAGGTCGCCGGCGAGCTCGCGCTGCTCACTCACACATGAGCTCGCGGCACCTGCTCCGGTGCAACGCGATTCGTAGTCGTCGAGCGCGAGCTTGCCGCTCAGCCCCAGGCCGAGGCCCACCGCGCCCCCGCTCGCCGCGATGCTCGCGCCAATGGGCAAGAGGGGAGAGAGGTAGAAGGGGGCGTCCTTTTTGGCGGCGGCCCGAGGCACCGCCGTGAGCGCAAGCACCACCGTGGCTTCTCCGCCCGCCTCGGTGCTGACGCGCCTCTCCACGGACTGGTAGCCGGCCGCGTGCGCGCGCACCACGACCTCACCAGGGTTCACCAGGTAGCGCTGGCCGAGCAGCGCGACCGGCACCGCCTGCCCTGCCACCTCGACGCGCAGTCCGGGGACAGGCTGGTCCACGCGCAACACCAAGTAGGCGACACGAGGTTTGGCTGCCGCCACCACTTCTTCACACGCGCGAGCGTGGTCCTTCGCCGAGGCCTCCGCTTTGGCGTCGCGCACACAGAGCTCCGCGGAGCCCAGCGCCGCCGCCGCCTGCCCCAGCAAGAGCTGCTCTTCGGCGATGAAGCGGCGCAGCGACACGCTCATCGAGAGCTGGCCGGCGCGGGTCGCCAAGTCCAGCGCCCGCGCGTGGTCGCCCTCTGCCTTGGCGGCTTGAGCGCCCTCGATCAACTGTCGCCGAGCGGCGACCTGTTCAGGGCTCAGGTCGCTGCCCAGCGCGACTGTGGACCAAGAGAGCGCGGCGGAGAGTACGAAGGTGTGGAGGCGCATGGTTCAATCGATCGAGTAAGGGGTGGGCGCCGGCGCAGCGCTGGTGGCGAGCGTGGCTGGAGGCGTCGGTGCCGCGCTCGGCTGACTCGTCGCTTGAGCGCTTGGGCGCCCGGCGGGTGGGCGCGCTGCGCCCTGCGACTTGGGGGGCGCGGTCATGGTCGGAGCGACCTCTGCCGGCGGCGCGTTCGACGTCACAGCCTGCGCGCTGGGCTGGATCGACACGCGCGGCGGCTGTGCTGCAGCGCTCGCGGTGGTCGGCGCCGCGGGCGTGGCTGCGGCTCGATCGGACGCGAGGTCGTCGCCCGAGGCAACCGCCGGGCCCGTTGGCTTCGCGCCGCCGATCAGCGCCGAGGCCAATGCGACGCTCGCCGCTGCGCCGATCAACACCCCCACGGCTCCGAGCCACACGCTCTTCGGCGCCGAGGGGCGCGGCGAGGCTGTCGCCAGCGCGGTGTCGCGCGTGGAAGTGGTCAGCGTGCCCGGCGCGGACGCACGCGAGGGCGCGCTCTCGGCGACGACGAGATCCGGTGCCGAGCCCGGAATGACGCGCGTCGGAGTCTGGTCGGGACCTTTGCCGGCCTGGGGCGCGAGCGTCTCTGCGACCGCCTCGGCTTCGGCGAAGGCGGCCGTCCAGAGGTGCTTCGTCGTCATGCTGGCGAATGGCAGCAGCGCCGCGCCCAGCTCGCGAACGGAGCGGTACCGCTCCGCGGGCTTGTGGCTCATGGCCCGCGCCACCACGCGCTCGAGCTGCTCGGGCAGCTCCGGCGACTTGTCGCGCAAGCGGGGAAAGGAGCCCGAGACCACGCGCTCGAGCAGCTCGTAGATCGACGAATCCCCGATCTCGAACGCATCTTCGCCAGACAGGCAGCGATAGAGCACGACGCCCATGGAGTATTGGTCGGCGCGGGACGTGGCGTCCCGGCTCTTCCGCACCTGCTCAGGCGCCATGTACTGCGGCGTGCCGAACACCTCACTCGTGGCGGTCAGCGCGGCGCCGTCCTCCTGGTTGGGCTTGGCGATGCCAAAGTCGAGCAGCTTGGGGTGGAAGCCGCCGTGGCCTGCGCGCACGAGGAAGATGTTCGCCGGCTTGAGGTCGCGGTGTACCAGGCCCGCTCGATGCGCGACGTCGAGCGCCGCCAGGATGGGAAGCACGACGTCGATGGTCTCTTCGACGGAGAGCCTGCCGCGCTCGTCGAGCAGGCCCGCCAGGTCGCGACCGCTGAGGTACTCCATCACCAGGTAGGGCTTGCCCTCGAACGTGCCCACGTCGAACACCGTCACGACGTGCGGGTGGTCGAGCTTGGCTGCCAACCGCCCCTCGCGCAGGAAGCGCTCGAGGTACACCTTGTTGCCCGAGACGCGTTTGCCGAGCACCTTCAGCGCCACGCGTTTGTCGAGGTCGACATGGCGCGCCTCGTACACGTTGCCCATCCCTCCGTGGCCGAGTAGGCGCAGCACCTCGTAGCGATCGAAGCGCGCGCCCGGAGGCACAGACTCGTGCGGACCCGAGCTGGGCTCGCTGGCTCCGTTGTGATCGCTCATGCGTGACTCCTCATCGGGTGATCCGGTACAGCTTGGACTCGAAGCTCGGGCTGAAGCGCTGCGCCACGAAGTAGAAGGCCACGCTGTCGCTGAGCCAGCTGCGCAGCGTGCTGTTCGCGGGGATCGCGAAGCTGACCGAGCTCGGCGTGAACGGTCCCTCTGCCGGGGCGTGCTCGATCGACACGTTGTCGCCGCTCTCGGTGATCCAATAGATCTCCGGGCCGATGGCAACGATGGCGATGGTCTCGACGAACCCTGGGAAAGTGCGGATGTTCTGGCTGGTCTGATCGCTCGGGTCGTAGCGCACCACGCGCGTCGGCTGCGGGCTCTGGCTGAAGTAGAACACCTTGCCGGCGGGCGAGACGGCGATGCCCGGCGAGCCATACGCAGCGTAGGCCGAGCCCTCCCATACCGGTACGGCGGCGCGCGGCCCGTCAGGGAGTGGCAGCTCGTCGACGTGATTGCCAGCCTGCGGTGTGACCAAGTAGAGCTTGCTGCCGTGTTGTGCCATTCCGCGTGCGGAGGCGCCGCAACCAAAGCCGGCCAAGTTCCCTTGACGATACAGGCAGCCTGCTCCCCCGAGCTCCGCCCAATAGAACTCGTTTTGGCTGCTCAGATGACGAATGAACGTCGCGCCCAGGGGCACGTTGCTGTCCACCTCCGCGAGAGATCCGGTGAAGGGTCCGATCCACAGCGGCGAGTCCGTCGTTTCGAGCGTCACAGCCACCTGCCCCGCGTGGGCGGCCAGCGTGGCGTTGATGAAGTCGATGGGCGGGCCGGCGACCGCGCTGCTCGCGTCGCCGAGGTCGACGCGATAGAGCCCGCTGGGACCGGAGCCGGGGTTGCCTGCCAGATACAGCTTCGTCGGGTCGGCAGCGTCCAGGGCCGCGGTGCCGACGTGCGCAGGCAGCGCGACGGCTTGCGCAGGAAAGCAGGTCGAGCCCACGCAGCTCGCACCTGGGAAGCGCGGCGTCCCGCAGGCTCGGTTGCAGGACCCACAGTGCTCGGCGTCGGTCGTCAGGTCCGCCACGCACTCGGTGCCGCACTGCGTGCTGCCGGCCGGGCATTGGCAACTCCCTGCGTTGCACTCCTGGCCTGACGGGCAGACGAGGCAGCTTGGGCCGCAGTGGCTGGCGTCGTCGTCCGCGAAGCAGCCCGCGGGCGCGCCGCTACTGCAAGCGTGGGTCGCAGCAGGGCAGATGCAGTCGCCGTTCGTGCACTGCTCGGTGGCGTGGCAGACCTGGCAGCTCGCCCCACACCGGTCTTCGTTGTCCGCGGTGTCGGCGTAACACCCCTCGGGGGTAGGTCCGTTGTCGGCGCAGTACTGCTCCCCCGCAGCGCAGCCGCAGCTCCCCGAGGTGCACACCTCGAACGCCTCACACGAGATCGGGCAAGCACCGCAGTGGCTCTCGTCCGTGAGCAGATCGAAACAGCCCAGGAGCCCGGGGCAATGCACCTTGCCGACCTCGCAGTCGCACACGCCATTGAAGCAGCCTTCGCCTGGGCCACACGGCTGGCAGTCGCCACAGTGATCGGGATCGCTCGCGGTCTGGTAGCAGCCGGGCGGATTCGAGCAACTCTCGGTGCCGATCGGGCAGGTGCACTCACCGGCATCACAAAGGGCGTCGACACCGCAGTCCTTGCACAACGCGCCGCAGTGGGTCGGGTCGTTGGCGGTGTCGAAGCAGCCGTCCTCACCGGGGCACTCCGCGAGCGGCGCGCACGCAATTCCTCCGCTGCCGCCGTCTCCGCCGGCGCCTCCCGTCGGCGCGGGGTCGCCGCCGTGCCCTCCCGCACCGTTGGGCCCTCCGCCACCACCACCGCCACCGCCGGCCGCGCCCGCCGCTCCCCCTCCGGCCTGGTCGACATAGGGGCTCGGCACCTCGAACGTGCAGCCGGCCGCCCCCCACAACGAGAGGCCCAGCCACGCCAGCCGCACGCAGGAACGAAGCGGGTCCGTCATGTTAGCCCAGCGTAGGTGCAGGTCTTCGGGGGGTTCATTTCACGTCCATTTCAGCCGCCGAGTCAGGCTGCTCATCCCACGGAGACGGCTGCGTTCTTGGCCAGTCTCAGGCGCGTCGCCCCACCGCCCGGCGCACGCTCCACCAGCGCAGGTCCGTTCAGGCCCGCGCTCGTGAGCGACAGTCGGGTGCGGTGGATCAGCGTATTGAGCTGTGCTTTGGAGGCCGACTCGCTGCCCCACACGCGCGGCAGGAGCTGGTCGTCGGGCACCCACTCGCCCGCACGAAGTCCGGCGGGTGGCGACAGCAACGCCGCCACGAGGTCACCTCGCTTCTGCGGCAGCCACACCAGAAACGCGCGCTCGATCGTGACGTGCAGCAGCGCCCCGTTGGGCATCATCTCCAGTGCTGCGTGGCTCGGAGCCGGGTTGATGTCGATCGTATCGGCCGCCGCCTTGGCCACCAACACCGCTACGGCCATGCCCGCGCACTCCAGACGAGAGCCGCCCGCGAGGTAGGTCAGGCCCTGCTCCACTCGACCGCCCTTGACGCGGACCTCGGGCCGAAGCTCGGCCAAGAGCGCGCCCACCACCGGGAACAGCACCGCCGCTCCTTCTGGCCAGCCAGGAAGGCGCAGGTCCGCAGCTTCGTCGTCGCCGATGCAGAAGCCTTGGCGGCGGACGGGATAGCGGTGTTGCCCGACCTCCAGGATGTACATGGGCTCGCTGGGGTCCGCTGGGATCTCGAACGTGAACGCTGCGCCTGCGATGCGCAGCACGTCGCCATCGCGCACCATCGCGGGCTCCTCGAGCGGTCTGCCTCCGAGCTCGATCTGCCCCTTGCCGAGGGGTACCACCTGCGCGGCGCCGTCGACCTCGAGCACCAAGACGTGGCGACGGCTCACGTGAGGGTCGGAGAGCACCACGTGACAGGTCGGCGCGCGCCCGATCAGCAAGCTGCCGTTGGTGAGCGGCAACCGTACCCCCGACGCGTCGCGCAGCGACACCGCGGGCACGTAGGAGGCCGGCCGGGGGCTTGGCTTTCGTGTGCGCATGGCCAAGGACTACTTGGCCAGCGTCATGGCACCGTCATAGGCGGCCGGAGCCGGTCAGCGGCCCGCGGGCCGGAGCTCGAGGGGAGGGTGGACTGCGTACCCGAGGCCGATCGACGTCCCCACCAGCGCGGCGAGCGATCCGCTGATGCCCAGCGCCCAAAGCGTGCCCTCCGTGTCGAGCGGCGAGCTGCAGCGCGCGGTGGTGTTGCAGGCCTCGACGCCGAAACCGAGCGCGAGCCCAGACAACGCCGCGCTGGCGGCGACTGCGAGCGACCAGCCCAGCACCCGCCCGGCGTCCACCTCTGGCCGCACCACACGCCCGCCCCACGGCAGCTCCTCGCCGGCATCGAACGTGCCCACCACGTGGATGCGGTCCGTCGGCGAGAGCGGCATGAGCCGATCACCGTCAGCGCTCAGCAGCGAGTCCTCGTGGGGAGCGATGCGGGCCCCATCCGGCAACCAAAACGTCGAGCGGCCGGTCCGCGTCACCTTCTCGCTCGTCACCCGGTCGTGCGCCTCGTCGGCTTGAACGAAGCGGTGATCCACGCGCGGTTGGGCTGCGCGCGCGTCGGCCACGCTGAGCACCTCCGCGGCGCGGTGCCCGCAGCCCAGTAACCAAAGCAAGGACCAGAACGCGAACTGCCGCACGTGACCAGCAGCTTAGACCCTGCGACCCCAACACGCGCTGCCCCAGATCGCGCGCCGCTCGACGTCGAACGCGAGCACCTCGGTCACCACCCGGCGGCCGACGCTCTCGTACTGGATCACGATCATGTCCACGCCCGCGAAGACATCGATCAGCACGAAACGAAGCGGGGGTGTCAGCGTGAGAGCAGGCTCCCAGTAGGAGCGGAGCGCGGGCTTGCCGCGCACGATCCCGCTGAGCTCGCCCAGCCGCTCGACGACCAGGGGTGAGCGCATCTCGAAGTCGTCTGCGTAGTGGGACAGCACGCGCTCCAGATCTCGCGCGTTCCACGCTGCGATCCACTCCTCGGCGAAGGCGCTCGCCCACGCGGCGTCGATCACGCTCATCGGCTCTTGGTAGCACGGGTTGCGGCGGGACCGTGGGACTCGCCAGGGTCAGCGGCTCGCCGCCTGCGACGGGACGGTCGCCCAGCTCAGCTCGACGACACCGTCGCCGCGGCCGCGCGCACCCAGCCCATGCGACGCGCCCATTTCTCGCAGCGGCGGAAGGACGATGCGCAGCACCACCAGGCGAAAGTAGAGGTCCGCACGCATGCGGCCCAGATTGACCTCGCGCCGAAGATCGCGATGCGTGGCGGCGATGATGCGCGCGCCACGGCGCTGGCGTTGGAGCGGCACTTCCAGCGGTAGCTGTTTGGCGGAGCAGCTATGTGCTGCCCAAGCGCCGCCGCATCTGAGAGCATGCCGGCTCGCATGACTCGGATCGCCGTGTTGTTCGCCCACCCGTACCCGCACCGCTCGCGCGCCAACAAGGCGCTCCTGGCCGCGGTCGAAGAGGTGGAAGGTTTGGTGGTGCGCTCGCTGTACGAGCGCTACCCGGATTTCGACATCGACGCGGAGGCGGAGCGGACGCTCCTTCGCGAGGCCGACGTGGTGGTGTGGCAACACCCGATGTACTGGTACTCCGTGCCGGGCCTGCTCAAGCACTGGTTCGACAAGGTGTTGACGCGCGGCTTCGCGTACGGCGACGGCGGCACGGCGCTGCGAGGCAAGCGCTGCCTGTGGGTGACGACCACGGGCGGCGGCGACGACGCGTTCAAGGTCGGAGCGATGCACGACCACCCCATGGCGTCGTTCGTTCCGCCGATCGAGCAGACAGCGCGCTTCTGCGGCATGACCTGGGAGAGTCCGCTGGTGGTGCACGGCGCCCACAAGATCGACGACGAGGCCCTGGCCGCGCACGGGCGCAGCTACCGAAGCCGCCTGCTGACGCTGCTGGAGCAAGCGGCGTGAGCAGCATGCTGGTCGACGCCGTGATCTACCTGGGGGCGGCGGTGGTGTGCGTGCCGATCGCCACCCGCCTGAAGCTCGGGTCGGTGCTGGGCTACTTGGCAGCTGGCTGCATCGTCGGCCCGTCGGGGCTCGGCCTGGTGGCCGACGCCGAGGCCACGTTGCACTTCGCGGAGATCGGGGTGGTGCTGATGCTGTTCCTGATCGGGCTCGAGCTCGATCCGAAACACCTCTTCACCATGCGGCGCGCGGTGTTCTTCGGCGGCGGCTTGCAGCTCGGGGCGTGTGCCGTCCTTTTGGGGGCGGCCGGGCTGTTGGTGGGCCTGCCCTGGCAGGGCGCACTGGTAGCGGCGCTGGCCCTCAGCCTGAGCTCGACCGCCGTTTCGATGCAGACCATGGGCGAGCGCAACTTGCTCGGCACCGGCCTGGGCAAGAGCGCGTTCGCGGTGCTCTTGTTTCAAGACATCGCCGCCATTCCGCTGGTGGCGTTGGTGCCGCTGCTCGCCGCGAGCGAGGGCGGCGCGCAGGGCGGTGGCGCGGCAGCGGTGGCCAAGATTGCGGGCGCCATCGTGGCCGTGGTGGTGATCGGGCGCTTCGTCACCGAGCCTTTCCTGCGCATGTTGGCAAAGTTGCGCCTCCGCGAGGTGTTCACGGCGTTCACGTTGCTCCTGGTGCTCGGCATCGCCCAGCTGATGGCCTCGGCCGGAGTCAGCGCCGCGTTGGGCGCGTTCTTGGCCGGGGTGCTGTTGGCCGGCTCCGACTACCGTCACGCGCTCGAGACTGACATCCAGCCCTTCAAAGGCCTGCTGATGGGCCTGTTCTTCATCGCGGTGGGCATGAGCATCGACTTTGCGCTCTTCGCGGCGAAGCCCGGCGTGGTGCTCGCGCTGCTCGCTGGCTTTCAGCTGCTCAAGGGGCTCGCGCTGGCCGCAGTGGCCAAGCCGCTGGGTGTCAACGACATGCAGCGCTGGTTGTTCTCGGCGCTCCTGGTGCAAGGCGGAGAGTTCGCCTTCGTGGTCTTCGGCGTGGCGCGCACCGCCAAGCTGTTGCCGGGCGATTGGGACTCCTTGTTCACGCTCGCCGTCGCGCTGTCGATGGCGCTGACACCGCTGTTCTTGTTCGGCTACGACAAGATGGCCCAGAGGCGCGAGAGCGGGCGCACCGCGGAGTTCGACGTGGTCGAGGACGAAGGGGCCAGCGTGCTCATCGCGGGCTTCGGTCGCTTCGGCCAGATCGTCGGGCGCCTGCTGTTTGCCGGCGGCGTCAAGGCCACGGTGCTCGACCACGACCCAGACCAGATCGAGCTGCTGCGGCGCTTCGCGTTTCGCGTGTACTACGGTGACGCCACGCGGCTCGATTTGCTCGAGGCCGCGGGAGCGGCGCGCGCCAAGGTGCTGGTGGTGGCGATCGACGATCCAGAGGCCAGCGTGCGCCTGGTCGCGTCGGCGCGGCATGCCTTTCCGCACCTGCGCATCGTCGCGCGTGCACGCAACGTAGGCCACATGCGAGAGCTACGTGCGCTGGGGGTCGAGCTGGTGGAGCGCGAGACGTTCGAGTCGGCGCTGGTCCTGGGCCGGCGGGTTTTCGAGCAGCTGGGCGTGGGCGCGTTCGAGGCGCGCGAATGGGCCGACCGCTTCCGCCGCCACAACCAGGTGATGCTCGAAGACGCCTTCAAGAATTGGGCAGATCAGGAGCAGCGCACACACCTGGCCAAGACGGCGCGGCAAGAGCTCGAAGAGCAAATGGAGCGCGAGCGACTGGAGATCGAGCGCTCGCACGGGGAAGGCTGGCACCGCAAAGAGGAGAAGAGAGGGGACGGGGACGAGGACGTGGCGGCGCAATGACCGGGCGCGCGCGCGTCGAGGTGACCACTCAGGAGGGCTATCGCCTGTGGGCAGATCACTACGACGACTATCCCAATCCGCTGATCGCCGTCGAAGCGCCCATCGTCGAGCAGCTGTTGGGTGATGTGGCCGGAAAGACCGTGCTCGATGCGGCCTGCGGCACCGGGCGTCACAGCCTGAGGCTCGCAGAGCGAGGCGCCAAGGTGGTCGGCGTGGACGCCAGCGAGGCGATGATGGCGGTGGCCCGCGCCAAGCGGCCCACGCTCCAGCTCTCGCGTGGCGAGCTCGAGGCACTGCCTTTTGCTGACGGCGCGTTCGATCTCGTGCTCAACGCCCTCGCGCTCGAGCACCTGCCCCGGGTCGATCGCGCCATCGCGGAGCTCTCGCGCGTCACCAGGACGGGAGGCCGCGTCGTCGTGTCCGTGTTCCACCCCTTCTTCTTGCTCAAGGGTGTGCCGCCCCACTTCGATCATCCGGACGGCCACGAGTACGTGCTGCCAGGTCACGTGCACTTGGTCTCCAGCTACGTCCACGCGGTGCGCGCGGCCGGGCTCGAGCTCGACGAGCTGCTCGAGCCGCTCGTCGATGCGGCGCTCGCCGAACGCTACCCCAACATGACCAAGCACCTGGGACTGCCGGTGGCGGTCATCTTCTCCGCGCGCAAGACTTAGCAGCGCCACGTCGCAGCCCTCGCCGGCCCGTGGGGGCGCGACCTGGGACCGGCGCGCACGCGGAGTGAGCGAGGCGGGCGTCCTCGGGCTCGTGGCCGCACGTCTTGCCGCCGGGTCGACGGCCGCTGACTCGATCGAGCCGAGAACCTTGGCGAGTCGCCAGTTTTTGGCCGGGTCGCTCCGGGCTCGCTACCGTTCACGCGGATGGGTCACCATAGTCGTGCCTGGGCACCGCTGGTGCTGGCGGCGGGGGCGGGGTTGTTTGCCTGCAGCGGGGTGCGCGCCAAGGGGCTCGCGACCGACAGGCTGCTGACCATGTTCAATGGCGGGGCCACGGATAG
This sequence comes from uncultured Polyangiaceae bacterium, assembly GCA_964641275.1. Taxonomy (GTDB): domain Bacteria; phylum Myxococcota_A; class Polyangia; order Polyangiales; family Polyangiaceae; genus Xiheicaenibacterium. The sequence goes on along the minus strand of CAZXMG010000004.1, from coordinate 84,332 downwards.
CCCGCCCGACCCGGCGCTCACGCCCGACGAGATCGCGCATTTGCGTGTGCGGCTGAGCGCCAAGACCTTCTTGATCCGTGGCTACTTCTCACAGGGCCAGGCGGATCACGGCCGGGTCAGTGATTGGCTGCGCTCACCGGGAGTGCGCGGTGAGGTCGACGGCCAGCTCTCGGTGCTCGTGAAACACGAGGACCCTGCCGGCCAGCCTGCAGGCGCGACACGTGGCTTCCGCAAGAAACTGGTAGACGAGATGCGCCCACTCAGCGACGCGGTGTGCGACGCCAAGGGAGTCGGCGAGAGCGGGCGCGCGCGCTACGACGCAGCCACCTTGGCGGCCGGCCTCGATCTGGCGTCACGCAGCGTGGCGCGCATGGTGCGCGAGGGATTGGTCGATCCGAAGCAGGCGCGCGCAGGCCTGCACTTGGCCATGGACGAGGCGGCCTCGTACTTGGAGCTGCGCCGCTGGCAGCCATCCGAGCGCGCCCCGACGTTCGGCATGGCGATCAAGGGTGGTGCGTCGAGCGGAGTGTTCAGCGCAGGCGTGTCATGGCGCATCCTGACGCTGGTCCAGAACTACAGACAGTGGAAGAGCCAAGGCAACCGCGAGCAGTTTCTCACGAAGGGCACCTCGGTCACGGAGTCGCGCTTCGCGGCCACCTCTGGCACCAGCGCAGGTGCAGTCGTGGCGGCGACCGTGGACATCTTCCACCAGGAGCGTTGCCAAATCGATCCGAGGGCGACCGAGCTCAAGTCGGTGTGCGGAATGAAGACCGACGTCGGTCACGGGCGCGAGTGTCAGGAGTACGCGCGGCGCCTGCTGGCGACCTTGTTCACCTGCAAAGGGCAGAACAACCTGTACTGCGTCGACAGCCGCAACCTGTGGAATCTGGCGGACGTGCAGAAGGGCCTGATGGACTTCAAGGGCCTGCGCGAGCTGCTCGCCCGCTACATCAAGGCGGAGGCGCTCGAGAACGAGAGCGAGATCATCCTCACCACGGTCGACTTCGCGTCGGGCGAGCTCTACACGCAGAGTGATCAAGACCCCTCCACGATCGACATCTTCCCCGGTCCCAAGCGGCTGGGACCGCAGGCCCTGTCGGAGCACTACCGCAACGTCGAGGCCTCGTTCGTGCTGCCATTCATCGCCTGGCCGGTTGGCAAGTTGCGCATCGGCGGCAAGGTACGCGACGGCGTATTTTTGGACGGCGGCATCAAGAGCGAGATTCCCGTGATGGCGCTCGCGCAGCGCGGCGTCGAGCGAGCGATTGTCATCGGTAGCGGCCCGCCACGCATCACTCCCTCGCCGCCGCAGAAGAGCGCGGTCGACATCGCGGCGCGCTACATCGACGAGTCGCTCAGCGCGGTCACGGAGATGGAGCTCAACGCCGTGGTGCCGTACGCCCGCTACGTCGAGAGCTTCGAGCAGGCCACTTGCCGCGAGCTCTTCGACGCCGACCCCGGGGGGTTGCCCTCGACGCAGGTCGGCGCTTTCTGTCGCGGAGATCTCGCCACGGCTTGCGGCTCAGGCACGAGCATGGGCCGCGAGTTTCGTGCCCTGCCGATCTTCCGCACCGAAGACGTGGATCCCACCTTCGGCTACGACTTCGATCCCGTGCAGATGCGGCGCCTGTTCAACGCAGGCGCCGAGGCCGTGCGCAAGGACTGCCTGGGTGTGGCTCGTTTCTTGGGCATGGATGACGTGATCGAGGTGGACCCGGCCGAGCTGGACCGCTGGTGCAACGAGACGCCCGTCGTAGAGCAAGGCTTGTGCGACTCCAAGGAAGAGTCGGCGCGGCCTGCGCAGCCCTGCGATTACCTGCCCGAAGAGGCCGGAGCGAAGCAGTGAAGCGCGCCTTCGCGTGGCTCGCGGTGGTTGCTGTCGCCGGTGGCGCGTCGTTGGCGCCCGCACAAGAAGACGCGCCGGATGACGCTCTGCCACCCAAGCTCGAGCCGAGGGCGCTGCCCGAGTGGGGTGCGCGCCCCGCACAGTCCTACGACATGGAGTGGGTGGTCTACTCGACCGACCTCGAGGGAGGTGCGCTGCACGGCATGGCCGGCATCGGCGCGAACATCGTTCCATGGATGCCGGTCAACCCGGCCAACATGCGCTTCTTGCGGCTCTATGGCGCGGTGTTGGGGGGAGACTTGGGGAGCGACCAGCGCGGTCCCTTTCACCTGCAAACGGGCATCACGCCCACGCTCGACGTGTGCGACTTGGGCGCGGTCGATCTGTTCCTCGGTCCTCGACACCTGGTCACCGCGAGCTTCGACTTCGACGGTCACGTGGAGGGCTCCACCTCGCACGGCCTGGCCCTCGGCATGCGGCTGCTCGACGGCGCCTTGTCGGCGCAAGCATGGGTCGACGCGACCTTCGCGTTCGAGGGCGACTTCTCGCGCTCCGGCCTGACCGACGACGACGATCCGTGGACGCCTCGCGCAGGGCTGTCTTTGCTCACCGACGTGTGCTTCTACACCGACGACTGCAGCCACCCTGCCCCCGCGATGAGCGTGGTGGATCTGACGCCGATCTTGGACGCGGCGCTCGCGCGCGCGTCGAAGGAGAACGGCGCGCCGTTCGAGACCAAGCTGTGCGACGCCGCCGAGGAGGCCGCCTCGGTGCGACCCGATCCCAAGTGTGGCGGCAACGACGCCGCCGCGTTCTTGTGCCGCATGGATGGGTTCCCGCCGATGAAGCGGGTCTCGGCGGTGCACCAGCTCTTGAGCAAGTGCCTCCAACACAACCGCGACGATGGTCGCGAGCTCGCGAAGCACAAGCGCCAGCAGAAGCGGCGGCTGCAGTACGCCGCGTACCCTCCGGAGATGCGGCGCGCGCTCAGCTGCGAGTGGGGTAGCCCAGCCACCCCGGTGGATCGCGATCTGCTCGAGGACGCCAAGCGCGCGTGCCCCGCCGCCGCCACGCTACTGGGGAGGTGATCCTCGTTTGGGCGCGCCCGGACGCACGCTCGACGCGGGCACGTCGCGGAAGCGAGCCAGCACCTCGGCCGTGAGCGGGTCTCGACCTGCGAGGCGCCTGCGCGCGTGCGGATACGCGTCGAGCCCCCAAAACAGCTCACCGTCGACATCGAGGGTGGGCACACCGAACACCCCGCGTCGCACCGCCGATTCGGTCTGAGATCGCAGGCGCGCTTTGGCCTCGGGCTCGTTCGCGCGAGCGACCAGCGCCGCGCCGTCCACACCCAGACCGGAAAGCAGCGCCCCCACGGTCTCGCCATCGGTCACCCCCTGGCCGCCGCCCCAGGTCGCAAGGAACAACACGTCGATCACGCGTTCGAGCAACGCCGGTTCGAGATCCAGGGAGGCGATGCGCAGCGCGAGCAACGGGTTGAACGGGTGGCTAGGCGGCGGCGCGAACGGAACGCCCAGGACGAGCGCGTGGCGCAGCGCGTCTCTGAAGATGTACGCGCGTTTGGCGGGCACCTCGGCGGGCCCGACGTTGCCATGCGCGTCGAGCAGGCCGGCGAACAGCACGGGCACGAGCCGCAGCGCGCGCTCGGTGCCGAGCGTGTTGCGCTGCGCCCAGCCCAGGTACGCGTAAGGAGAAATGAAGTCGAAGTAGAACGGGATGGGCTCACTGGACCCGTGGGACATGGAGTCGATGTGGCCGATCCGAGCGCGGAGGAAAAGAGCTAGCATCGGAGATTCGGAGGTGCTCGTGATGGCGATGGACTTACGCCGCGCCGGCATGGCGGGTAGCACAGCGATCGCTGTGCTGCTGGCCGGGTGCGGAGACGAAGGGAGCCTGCTGCCCAGCGGCGGGGCCAGCCAGGGTGGCAGCGGCGGCAGCGGAGGCGACGTGCTCGCCACCGGGGGCGACGGCAGCGGCGGCGTACCCAACCCCGTCACCACCGTCGGCGGCGGTGGCGTGGGCGGCAGCTCGTACGTGTGCGATCCACCGGCCGCGCCGGGCAGCCTGTACGAGCTGAACGCTGAGACGCTGGGGCTGGAGATCGACTCGATGTGCCGCTACCGCGGCGACGTGCTGCTGATCGTCAATACCGCTGCCGTCTGAGGCTACACGCCCCAGATGGGCGACCTCCAAGGTTTGGAGGAAATGTATTCAGCGCAGGGTTTCCACGTTCTCGGATTTTACAGCAACAGCTTCAACCAAGGCGGCACACAGGGAGAGATCGAAGCATGCACGGGTGAGTACGGCGTCACCTTCCCGCAGTTCGCCCTGAACGACGTGATCGGCGCGAACACCCAGCCGGTCTTCGAGTGGTTGTTCGCGCAGCCCAATCCCGTCCCCGGGCTCGCTCTCGAGCCCACCTGGAACTTCCACAAGTACCTCGTCTCACGAGACGGCGAGCTGGTGGGGCACTGGGTGCAGAGCGACGATCCCGGCGCGCCGGGATCGCCCATCCCCGCCGCGATCGAGGCCGAGCTGGCCCAGTAGGCGGCGCGCAAGCCCGTCGATCGACCGCTCCGGTTGACGTGCTCTCTCGCAGTGGGTCTCATCGCTCGCGATGGGCCTGCGAGAGAGCACCCGACCGCTGCGTGCGGCGTTCCTCGCAGCGGCAGCGTTGGCCATCTCCACACCAGCCAGGGCTCAGCCTGCTCCCGCCTCGGCCGAGGTGGAGCAGCCACCCAAGATCGTTCGCATCGCGCTCTCGCGCGCCGCTGCAGACAAGCTCAGCGATCTGCGCGTGCGCAGGCTCGTGGAACAGCAGCTCGGCGGTGGGGTGCAGATCGCCGAAGAGCCGTTGGGGCCGCTCGACGAGGCGTCGGTTCGCGTGTTCATCGACATGCCCGGGCCGTCGGTGGCGGTGGTGCAGGTGCAGGCGCCGGGTAAGCGCGTCGAGACCCGCACGGTGGACGTGAGCGGTCTGCCTTGGGTGGTGGCGACTCGCTTCGTCGCCATCGCCACCAGCGAGTCCGTGCGGCCCGAGCTGACGCCGCGCCGCAAGCCCAAGCCTCGCATCCCGACCGCCGCTGAGATCGCCGAACGGCTCGCGGCGGAGCCCAGCTTCGAGCTCGGCGCGGCGCTGGTCGCTGGGTACGCCGGCGATCTCGACACCGCGTTGTTCGGCAGCCGCGCGTCGCTCTCGTTCCACCAGCGTCCGCTCAGCGAGACGCTCTCGTTCACGGCGCTGGGATCGCTCGGCGCTGGTCTGTGGGTCGAGGGCAGCCTCGGCATCAAGCACCGCCTGTGGGTAGGCCCAGATCTGCGCTTCGGGCTCGGCGGCGGCTTCGCGCTCGCCGCAGCCAACGGAGTGCGCGCGACCGACGACGGCGACGTCGACCTGTGGGTGCGGCCGCACGCTGCGATCAGCGTCGATGTGCGGCTGCACGATCACCAGCGAAAGCGCGGCGCGTTCTTGTTCGTGGGCCTCGAGCCCGGCGCCTCGGTCGACGCGGCGCGCGAGCGGGCCGGCCTGTGGCTAGGCGGCAACGTGGGCATCAGCTACGAGGGCCGCTGACTCGGGCTACTCGATGACCGAGTCGGTCACGACGATCGGCGTGTCGTCGTGGTTCGAGATCTGGGGGTACGTCGGGTACCAGGAGCCGCCCGTGTTGTTCGTGATCACCGACTGATCGATGCGGATGTCGCCCGTGTGGTCATTGGTTACGAAGAAGATGGCGCTGCCGTGCTGGACCACGTCGTTGTGCTCGATTTTGGTGCCGCACAAGCTCAAGGTCATGGTGTTGCCGTCGTTGTAGATGGCGCCACCGCTGCCGCCGCCCGGCGTACCGTTTTGCGCGGGGTTGCCCCCGTTGCCGATGGCGTGGTTGTGCGAAAAGAGGCTGTTGTAGATCGACCACGACACACCGATGCTGCTGATGCCGCCGCCGTTGGAGCAGGTGTTCCCGAGCTCTGCGCCGCCACCGAACGTGGAGTTCACCACGTACACCGGTAGCCCGTCGTATTGGCTGAAGACGCGGATGCCAGCGCCACCCACGTCGGGCCCTGTGTCTGCGCAAACGTTGTTGAAGAAGCGCGTGTTCACGGCCTTGAAGCGGCCGCCGCGCACCCAAATCGCACCGCCCCCGTCGTACTCCGTCTCGTTCTTGGAGCTGGCGTCGATGAAGGTGATGTTCTGAACCGTAAGCCGGGGGTGGTCTTGGTTGTCGCAGTTGGGAGTGGTCCACACCTGCGCTTCGTCGCAGGTGTTCATGTACAAGATGCGGCGGTTGCCGGCGCCGCTCAGCGTGACCAAGCCGCCTCCGTCGATCACGATCTCCGGCCCGGTGTCGTTGAACACCTTGGCGGTCTCGTCGAGCGTGATGATCACCGGGTCGGGCCCGCAATCGAAGGTGATGACACCTCCGGCAGCGACCGCGCCCACGAACGCGGCGCTCGTGCACGACTCGGGCGTGCCGGTGCCGACCACGGTGCGCGGGCTCGACGAGTCGGCCAACCCCGCCTCGGCAGGCACGTCGCAGTCCCCCTCCGGGTTCCCGGCTGGCGGGCCGTCTTCGGGGTTGGTCAGCGGGTTGGGCACCTCGACGCTGCCGCCGCCACCGTCGGCGCTCGCTGCACCTGCGCCATCGCCTCCGTCACCCGGACCTCCGCCGCTGTCTCCGCAGCCGCCGAGCAGCCCGAGCAGCATCCAAGGCAAGACCAGAAGCGAAGCAAGTCGCAGCATGAGGGGCCTCCTGGTGTGAATCGTACCGGGGAGCATGGCGCGCTGCTATTGGCTTGCCAGCTGGAGCAGAGAGCCCAACGATCGCGAGCATGGCAGGCGACATTGTGGGTGAGCTGTTCATCAGCGTCGGGCAACTGGCTGGCGACTTCGCAGTGTCGCGCTGGAAGAGCTGGCGCATGGAGCGCTTCTTCGACGAGCTGGAACCGGAGGCGAAGCGCGCCGTGGCGGAGATCATCGTCGCGGCCATCATGCAAGACGGCGAGCAATCCGAGGTCGAGAAGTCGTGGCTGGAGAAGCGACGTTCACGTGACGACGATCGGCAAGTAGTCGACGACGCCATCGCCACGGTGGCGCGAGCACTGCCGGAGGGCTCCAACACCGATCGCTTCGTGGCGTTCGTGCAAGAGCGCGCCAGCAAGCTGCCCGAAGAGCGTGAGCGCAAGAAGGCATTCGCCGGCGCGGCGCTCGCGCTGGTCGCGAGCAAGCGCGAAGGCGCGCTCGACGTGGCCACGCGCTTCGGCGCCGCGCTCGGTCTCACCGAGTCACAGGTGAGCTACATCTTGGGCACGGTGCAGACGCATCAGTCGGCCAACGCGCCCTGGTGAGCGCTGGGCTGGCAACTTGGCTGCTTCTTCCTCCGTGCGGCGCGGTGGCGCCTCTTAGATCACGCGCAAACGATCCGTTTGATCGCGAGTCCGCACCGAACACGATCACGATGTTGCCGCAAAAGTTGCGTTGGACTTGAACTCGGACGCTCCGCGCGGCATTCCTTCCATGCTGCCATGCCGCTGACCGCGCTCACGTCTCGTTTCGCTCTCGTGGATCCGCCGGGAGTGGTGCGGGCGACGAGCGGCATGGCCGAGCTGAGCCCCGGCGAGACGGTCGAAGCAGCCACAGGCGTTTCCTTCGATGCGCTGGTGGAGGTCGCGCAGAACCCTGGCGTGATCGTCACACCGCGCGGGCGCTTTCAGGTGCGGGCGTTGCGCGACGGCGCGGGCGCGGTGAGCGGTCTGTTGCTGGTGCAAGAGGCAGCGCCGTCGGTAGCGAGCAGCACCCTGCCACCGCCGTCGAGCAGCCCGCGTGTGGCGCCCGATCTTGCGTGGGTTCTGGGTCGGGACAGCGCAGCGCGCGCCGCGTGCGACCTGGCCATGCGCTTCGCGAAGACGATGCTGCCGGTGTACATCGCGGCCGAAGCCGGCTGCGGCGCAGAGGAGCTCGTTTGGGCCGTGGCGCGGGCGCGCAGCGGGCCTCGGGGCGAAGAGCGCCACGTTCGCGGCGGTGACCCAGCCTCGGTGGCGACGCTGTTCGAGCCCTCCACGCCAGCGCCGGCGCTTCTGGTCATCACCGACCTGCATTTGCTCGACGTGGACACCGGAGCGCGCCTGGCGCGCGAGCTGGATCGCGGCGCGTTCTCGGAGACCCAGCTCGCGGGGTGCGGGCGGGAGCTACGAGACGCGGTCAGCGGCCTCAGCGCTGGCCATGGAGCGCGCGGGCGCGAGTTCTCACGCGAGCTCTACACTCTCTTGCGCGGCTCCACCGTGTCGCTGCCGCCCCTGCGCGACCGAGAGGATCTCGAGCACTTGATCAGCTTGGCGTTGGCCGAGGTGGCGCGCGACGAGTCCGGGCCGGTGCGCGGCAAGCTGAGCGTTGCGCCCGACGCCCTCCGGAAGCTGAAGGGACACTCCTGGCCCGGCAACATCAGCGAGCTTCGACATTGGCTGCGGCGCGCTGCCGCAGCCGCCGCGCCTGCATGCGTCCTCACCGCCGAACACTTCCCGTTCGAGGACGAGCCGCAGGGCCCGTTCGAGCCATCGCGGGGCGAGGGCCTGCGACGTACCGCCGAGCGCGCCGCGCTCGAAGAAGCGCTGCGCGCGGCGTCGGGCAACGTGAGCATCGCCGCCAAGAAATTGGGCGTGGCTCGGAGTACGCTCTACCGACTGATGTTGAGGCACGGGATCGTTCGGTGAGCGTTGGCGGCTCGGGTCGCGCCTTGCGACCCTCGCGCTGCGAGAGCTGGTGTGGTGTTTGGATCGCGCCGCTGTGGTTGGCCTTTGTCTCGATCGCCGGGTGCAAGGGTAGCCCGGACACACCGCAAGCCGACTTCTCGGAGGGCTTGCCCGCACAAGGATCGCTGGCCAAGCTGCGCACGCGCTGGGACGAGCTGGAGTACGCGCGCCTGCGCGAGCTGGGCCCGAGCCTGAACCGTCACGTCGAGAGCTTCCCGAACGACCCTTCGACGCGCGCCGCGATGGGCATGCTCGCGTTGGTCGCGCTCGAGAGCGGTGACAGCTCCCGCGCCAAGCAGCTGGCCGAGCTCCTGGAGCGCGGCCCCAAAGGGAGCGCGCACGACACCGCGGTGGTGGTGTTGGGTGCGCTCGAGCGTCGCGCCGGGCAGCACGCCGCCGCGTTCAAGCGGCTGCGACCGCTGTTCAACAGAGTGATCGACGCCCCCACGCGCTACCTGCTGAACCGCGAGCTTGCCCTGGCGGCGATCGCGGGTGGTAGGCACCAGCTGTCCGCTGACTACGTGCACGCGCTCGTGTCGCAGAGCTCGCCCGCGCTGCGCGGCAGCGCCGAGCGAGACGGCCTCGAGCTCTTGCCGCGCATCGATCCCAAGGCGCTGCTCGAGTTGCTCGCGCGCGAAGTGACCCAGAAAGACCCTGATCGCTGGCTGCTGGACGCGTTGTCCACCACGGTCGCGCGCGCGGCGATCGAGCGTCAGGACCCGAAGCTCGCCAGAGCGCTGCTCGACGTCGCGGCCTCGCTGCTGGCTGATCAGGGCGACGCGGTCGCACGCATCGCTGCGCGCGGCGCCGGCGTGCGCCTGGAGCGGAACACGGTGGGATTGGTGATGCCGCTACGCAGCGACGCGCACCGGCAGCGGGGGATCGAGGTCGCCTCCGGCTTGGCGTTTGCGCTGGGCATCCCTGGCAGCAAGACCAAGCTGCTGGTGCGCGACGATCAGGCCGATCTCAAGGCCATCGACGACACTCTCGCGCTGCTCAACGCCGACGGCGCCGCGGTCATCATTGCTGGCTACGACACGCAGGAGAGTGACCTCGCGCTCTCGTACGCCGAGCGCACCAACGTCCCGCTGGTGCTGCTGGTCTCCCCGTCGCGACCGGTGAAGAAGGATGGCCCCGTGTTCGTGCTCGGCGAGGCGCGCAGCGCGAGTGAGAGCACCTTGGTTGGTGCACTGGCGGAGAACGGCAAGAAGCGCGTAGCGGTGTTGGCGGGAGACCGCGGCGCAGAAACCTCGTCTCCTCTCGTGGTTGCCAAGCAACCGTGCGGCGCCTCCCTCGACTTCGTGCGCACGAGCGACGCCGACGCACTCGTCGTCACGGGCGGTGCGAGCTGCGCCGTCGACGCCGTCGACGCCTTCGGCGGCCGCGTGGCCGTCGCCCTCGGGCTCGAGGCCAGCGCCGAGCTGAGCAGCCGCGGCATGAGGTTGGGCGCCGGCCTGTTCCCGCTCGCGATCACCGAGAGCAGGAAAGGGTTGGCCGCCTACACCAAGCTCGGCCGCGGACAGCCCAGCTGGTGGACTGCCCTGGGGCACGACGCCGGCGCGTTGGTGAAAGACGCGATCGTCGGGCTCCCCACAGAGGACGACGCGGAGGCGCTGGCCAGCGCGATGCGCAAGCGCATCGTTGCCGACGGCATCGCCAAGGCGGAGGCAGAGCTGTGGACCACCGATGGCGCCGGCTTCGGCGGCGAACGTTGGGTCAAGCGGCCGTTGCGCGTGCTGGGCACGGCCGGAGCGGCGCCCAAGAAGAAGTGAGGCGCAGCGAGACTCTGCGGAGAGGGCGGGATTCGTACCGAAGGTCTAAAGAG
>CAZXMG010000004.1:0-73796 GCA_964641275.1 uncultured Polyangiaceae bacterium | reverse complement strand
CGGCCTCGCCGCAGAAGGCGAGCGCAGCGAGACTCTGCGGAGAGGGCGGGATTCGTACCGAAGGTCTAAAGAGCGGCCTCGCCGCAGAAGGCGAGCGCAGCGAGACTCTGCGGAGAGGGCGGGATTCGAACCCGCGGTACCGTTGCCGGTACACATGATTTCCAATCATGCACCTTCGACCACTCGGTCACCTCTCCAAGGTGCGGCGCGGGAGGTGTCTCACGACGGCGAGGGCCGATCAAGAGCGCACTTTCATTCGATTGGCTTGCGCGTTCGATCAGCACGCGAAGCATGAGCCCGCGCAGCGGTCAGTTCGGCTGCAGGGCAGCGGAGAGAGCGGGATTCGTACCGAAGGTCTAAATCCCGGGCTCACCGCGAGCAAGCACTCGTGCTTGCGCAGCGGAGAGAGCGGGATTCGAACCCGCGGAACCCTTGCAGGTTCACCTGATTTCGAATCAGGCTCCTTCGGCCACTCGGACACCTCTCCACGGCGGAAACTGCCCGAGTCACAGCGTCGGGTCAAGGGCATCGCGCGCCCCGGGTGCGCGGACTCCCCAGGGCCGCACCGACGCCGGTCTGCGAGAGCGCCTGACGAGCCTTCAGCAGTATGGCCACAGCGAGCAGGCCTTGGCGGTCTGCTTCGCGAGGTCCTCGAGCGCCGGGCCGAGCGGGTCCTCTCCGGTTTCGGGGATCTCGTCCAAGAACTTCTTGAGGTTGCCGCGCGCGAGCTCGAACGACTCGGGCGACCATCCCTTGTCCTTCGACATGCGCTTCACGCCGTTCTGGACGATGGTGTCGAACGCGGCGCGGGCGCGCTCGCTGGGCGTGTAAGCGCCTTCGAGCGTGGCCAACATCATGGCCTTGGCGCCGTCCTCGTCGCAGCTGTAGCTCAGGCATTCGCCGCTGGCAGACTGGGCGCCTTGGCAGGCGGTGAGCGCGAGGAAGAGAAGTGCGATGGGCTTCATCGAGCCGCAGCGTCCACGAAGGGCGCCCCTCGGTCAACCCAAGCCGGCCATCTTGAGCGCGAGCTTGCCCTGCTTGCCGACGGCGATGCGAGACTCGTGGCGCACGACGGCCATCACCTCGTCGAGGTCGCCATCGCCGTCATCGTCCTTCTTGCGCTTGCCGCGAATGGACTGCGGCGGCGACTTGCCGCGCCGAGCCCAAGCGCGCACCAAGAGCACCTCGGGCACCTCGCGGCGCAAGAGCTGGTAGACGTGTGCGGCCACGAACAAGTCGTCGAGCAACCCGAAAGGGCCGAGCTCGTCTTCACTGAAGACGTCGTGAGGCGCGACGAAGTAGGCGAGCACCGCGTTGACCAGCGGCCGTTGCGGATCAGGCAGCTCCGGCTCTGCGAACAGTCGCGCGTAGAACTCGAAGACGTCGGGCGCAAGCAGCACGGCCTCGGCGTGTGCGCCATCGTAGTCGCGCACACACCTGCGGAGCGCCTCGGAGTACGAAGGAGACTCGAACGCCACGCCAGGATGATCACAAGAAGTCGCGGCCGCGTCGAGACGCCGCGGTTCGAGCTCGGTGTCAGTCGGATTGTTGCTGCTGCCCGGTTGGGATGGTGCTCGCGCCTTCGCACGGCGCTGGCCGGTGTTATCGCTCGGACATGGAGCTTTCACGTCGCACCCGCCGCCTGTCCGCCTTGGCCCTGTTGCTGGGAGCCGCCGCGCTCACGACCGGCTGCCGGGGGCCGCGCGAGTCTCTGTACGCCACGCCCGGCGTAGTGGGCGAGACCCTGCTCGTTCGTATCGCTGACGCGCACGTCAAAGGCGACCGCGTGCACGTGAAGGCGTGGCTGCACAACAAAGGGAACACGCCGGTCACCGTGCACCGCGACGCGTTGGCGCTGCGCCTCGCGGACGGACGCGTGCTGCCTGGCCCGCAAGGCGGGCGCGCGGCTCGACCCATCGTGATCAAGCCTGGCAAGGCCAAGGTCGTGAAGGTGGCTTTCGACACGGGCGGCGACTACGTGGTCGACGAGGCGAAGTTGGTGCTCGGCAGCGTGTACGTGCAGGGCGAGCCCGACGTGCGCACCCTGGGCGAAGTGGCGCTGTCCAGCAAACAGAAGCCGCGCGCCGCTCGACCTGAAGCTCGGCCGATCGAGACCGCGCCCAGCACCCCACGCGAGCCCGAGCCGGTGGACGAGAGCGACGACGGTGACCAGGACGAGCCCGAAGCGGACGAGGTCGAGGAAGCTCCGGAGGAGGACTGGGAGATCGGGGGCAAGGGCTGACGAGCCTAGTTTTCGTCGCACCCGTCCGGTCTTGCCCCCTCGATATCGTTGCCGCCCTTGGGGCGGACTAGCGCCGCGCCTTCTGCAGCTTGCGCGTCGGCTCGATCGCCTCGATCGGTCCGAAGCTCACTTCGTCGCGCTGCTTCAGCGTGGCCTTGAACCCGTAGGCACGTTCGGCCTTGCCGTCGCCATCGTCGTCGATCCAAGCGACGCCGGTGCCCTTCTCGTTGGGCTCATCGACCTGCCACTGGATCACGAAGGGCATCGGCTCTTCGACCTTGAAGCGGGTGCACGCGAAGAACGGCGAGGCCCAATCGCGCTTGAGGCTCTGGTACGGGCCGCTCTTGAGCCACGCAAGCGACTCGGGCACCGCGGGCGACGCGCCCGGGAGCACGTGGATCGTGGTCTTCACGCACGTGGCGATACCGTCACGCAACTTCGCGAGAGCGGCCTGCGCTTTGGCGTCGCTGCCAGTGGCCGCAGGTGGGGGAGCGGCGGCGGTGGCCGTGGCTGGCGGGGCCGAGATGGGTGACGTGTCCGCCCCGGGGTTCGACGCTGTCGCGACCTCGGCGGAGCTCGCGCTCGCACCGGCGCTCGGGCTCGCGCTCGGGCCGGGATCGTCGCGACCGAGCAGCACCACGGCCACCACGATCGCGGTCACGAACAGGCCGGCACCTGCGCCGATGGCGAGCGGCGCCAACACCGAGCTGCGCTTCGGAGGCACCGGCGCGGGCTCGTCCAAGCTCGAGAACTCCTCGGGCACCCGTGGCGCGATCAGCTGCGCGGTCGGCACCGGCGCGTCGCCGGTGGTCAGCGGCATGACCGCCGTCGGCGACGGGCCGATCGGCGCGACGAGGGGCCAGGAGCCGAGAGCGCTCGGATCAGGAGCCGCGGGGGTGATGGGTGCGGGGCTCGGCAGCCCGGGCAGCGGCGTCGAGGCGTTGAACGGCTGGGTCAGCGCGAAGGCCGCGTGGACGGCGCGTTTGTTGGCGCCGAACGCCACCTGCGGTGACTGCGCAGCCAGCTCCTGTTCGGAGCGCTGCCGAGTGGGCGGCTCGTCGACGCTGGTCGACTCTTCGGGCGGCGACAGGTCGAACAGCGGGGGAGGCGGCTGTGGGCGCTCTTGCGCCTGAGGGCGCGGCACCCCGCCAGGCCGCGCCGCGCCGGAGGGCACCTGCGCGGCCGGGTTCGACCCCGCATCCATCACCAGTGTGCCGCCGCCCGTGTCGTCGTCGTCCAAGGTCAGCCCCCGTCGCGCGCCTCAAGCGTACGCGCGCCGGGAAGCCTCGTCACCTAACCTGCTGCCGCCTCACTCCACCTCGCCCAGGCTGGTGACGTTGAACTCGAAGTCGCGACGCACACCATCGACGGTGACGTGGATGGTGTCGTCGTCGAGCCGTTCGAAGGTCAGGCTGAGCTCCTTGTTGGCGGGAGTCGTGAGCCTGTAGCTACCCGCCTGCGGCACCGGGTCGATCCAACGCCACTCGACGCCGTCGATCTCCAGATCCCACTGGCCACGCTCGCCCTCCCAGCCGCGGGTCCCGTCGACCTCGATCCCGTTCTTCCACTCGCCGTCCAGCGCGGACTGGGTGCGATCGCCAGTGCCCTTGCCGCCACGTCCGTCGGAAAGGCGCTTCCAGTCGAGCTCGTGCACCACGTGCCGGGTCTTGTCGCTCAGGTCCCAGGTCACATCGGCCGTGCCGCTCACCTCGACGCGACCGTTCGAGAGCTGGTCCCAGGTGTGCTGGACGAGCACGTCATTCTCCTCGGTCCTCGAGACCGTGACCGAGTGCGAGCCGCTGAAGTTGTGGCCGTGGAACAGGCAGCTGTCGCCGTTGGCACCGTAGGTGATGGTGACGGTGCCAGCCTCGCGTACGACCTCGGCGCAGGGCAACTGGATCTCCACGAACGCTCGAATCTCCTCGGCGGCCTCCTCCACCGCGGCGCCCAACGTGAAGCTGGTGGTCAGCTCGATCGAGCCCTCGGCCACACTGGACGCCTGGCTGGCGATCGAAGCCTCGACCACGGCGTCTTGCGCCTCGGCCACGGTCAGCTCGTCGTCGGCAGGGCAGCCGGCGACCAACGAAAGCACAGGAACCCCAGCTGCCAACCAAGCGATCGTTCTCACAGGCTCTCCTCCTCGCGGGGTGGCGTTGCCACCTACGCCGGGATCGACCCGCCGGCTGGAGCCGGGGTAAAAGCGAGCCTTCGTCGAAATCCTGCCGCTCAGCCGGACAGCGCCTGATCGAGATCGGCGCGCAAATCCGCGACCGATTCGAGGCCGATCGAGAGACGGAGCAGGTCCGTGGGCGCGCGAGAGCCGGGGCCCTCCACCGAGTGGCGGTGCTCGACCAGGCTCTCCGTGCCCCCGAGCGATGTGGCGCGCGCGAAGACTTGCAGCCGCTTGGCGACGGCCAACGCCCGCTCGCTACCACCGCCGGTGCACACGCTGAGCATGCCGCCGAAGCCACCGCGCATCTGGCGCGCGGCCACCTCGTGCTGAGGGTGCGAGGTGAGGCCGGGGTACAGCACCCGCGCGACGTCGCCGCGCTGCTCGAGCCAGCGCGCGAGCTCGAGCGCGGTGGCGCACGCCCGCTCGACGCGCACCGAGAGCGTGCGAAGCCCGCGGGTGAGCAGCCATGCCTCGAACGTACCGAGCACCGCGCCGCCGGCCTTGCGGTGGTCGAGCACCGCGTCCCAGCGATCGCCCGCGGACTTCGCGATCAACACCCCCGCGAGCACGTCCGAGTGCCCGTTCAAGTATTTGGTGGCGGAGTGCATCACGAAGTCGGCGCCGAGCTCGATCGGTCGGGTGAGGAGCGGCGTGGCGGCGGTGGAGTCGACACACAGCGCAGCGCCAACCGTGTGCGCCGCGACGGCCGCCGCGGCGATGTCGGTCACCTCCCAGGTGGGGTTGGCGGGCGTCTCGATCCACACGAGCTTGGTGCTCGGTCGCAGCGCCTGCGCGATCGCCCCGGGCTCCCAAGCGTCGACCAACGTGAGCTCCGCGCCCAGCTTGCGGGCGAAGCGATCCAGGTGCGCGCGCAGCGCCCAATACATCGCAGCGCTCGCCACGACGTGATCGCCCGCACCCAGCGTGGACAAGAGCGCGTGCGCCGCGGCCATGCCCGAGGCGAACAAAAGGGCCTGGTGCCCCCCTTCGAGCGACGCGAGCAGGTGCTCTGCGTCGGTGAACGCAGGCGAGCCGACGCGCACGTAGTCCGTGGGGCGGAGCAGCTCGTAACGCTCGTCACGTGCGAACGTGGTGCTGGGCGAAAGCCCGCCGGTGACGTCGCCGGAGCCGTGGGCCTGCGAGCCTGCTTGCGCCAGCAGCGTCGCTGGGTCGAGCAGGCTCGAGCTCACCAGCGGCTCACTTGCCGGCGTTGGCCTTGGCGCGCGTCTCGTACACCTTCTCGAGCGGCGTGCCGGCCTTGATCAGCTCGTCTGCGGCCTTGATCTCGGCATCGACCACGGGCTTGAAGCCGTCGAGCGAGCGAGCACCTTGGTGGCGCTTGCCGTTGATGAAGATGGTGGGCGTGCCCCGCACCCCGGCGTCCTTGCCAGACTTGGCGTCGGTGGCGACCTCTTCCTTGATCTCGGGGCTCGCGAAGTCGGTCTTGAACTTGTCGACGTCGATCGCCAGCTCGCCAGCGTACTTCTCGTACTCGGCGTCCGAGAGAGAGCGCATGTTGGCGAAGATCTTGTCTGCCATCTCCCAGCCCTTGCCCTGACGATGGGCGGCCTGCATGGCCCGAGCCGCTGGCTCGGCCTGCTTGTGAGACGGCAGGGGGAAGTGCCTCATGTGGACCGAGACATCACCCTTGTACGCTTCCACCACTTCGTTGAGGGCCGGACCGGCCTTCGCGCAGTGGGGTCATTGGAAGTCGCTGTACTCTAATATCGTCACCTTCGCGTGCTCAGGCCCATGGCGCGGAGACCACTTGGCCAGCGGGACGAACGCCCCCGCGGCCGGAGGCTGCTGCGCGTTCGCGCCTGCCGCGGTGCCGCGAGCCGAGCCCGCGCTCTCTGCGGTGGCTCCGGGACTGGACTTGCCACCCGCGCCGAAATAACCGCCGGCACCGCCGAGCGCGAGGCCCACGATCATGGCAGCGGCCAAGTGCCCGGTCGTCCATTGCGCGGAAGGACCACCTGCCACGATCGGCGCACGCTCGGTGCTCGCGATGCGGCTCGTGGCCACACCCTCGACGGGACGCTTCTTCTTCTTCTTCGGGCGGGGAGCCGGGGTCTCTTCGCTCATAAGCGGCGAGGGTTTTGACACAACTCGGGGAGGGGCGCACGTCTTTCGTGGCCCCGGGGCGCGCGCCGCAGTGGGTGCGCCGGCCTGCGGACCGACCGAAACGTAACGTTTTTCCGCAAAAAACTGCCACTCGTGGGGCCCTTTGAGCGCCCGGTTGAGAGTAGACTCGCGCCCGCGTGAACTACTGGGACTACATCCGGGTCGAAGACTTGCTCGACCTCCAAGGCGGCATCGACAAGGACGAGTCCAAGCTCGAGAACGACGAGGTCTTGTTCATCGTCGTGCACCAGATCTACGAGCTCTGGTTCAAGCTGATCTTGCGCGAGCTCGAGGCCGCGCGCGACCTCTTGCACCAGAACCCGGTGCCGGACATGGCACTGGCCCAGGCCACCCGCTCGTTCCGGCGGGTGACGCGCATCCTGGAGCAAGCGGTCTCGCACTTCGCGGTGATGGAGACGCTCACCACCCGCGACTACCTGGGCTTCCGGGACTCGCTGATCGGCGCGAGCGGCTTTCAATCGGCGCAGCTGCGTGAGATCGAGATCCTGCTCGGGCTCGAGGACTCGACCCGGCTGAACCTAGGGCAAACCGGCACCTACAAGGACGCGCTGAAGGCCAACGACGGCAAGGCGTCGCCCGCGCTGAAGCGCGTCGAGCGGCGACTCGCGCGCGGGCCCAGTCTGCGCGAGGTCGTGTACGCGTGGCTGGCGCGCACACCCGTCTCACCCGACGGCCCCGACAAGTTCCTGGACGATCTGGTCAAGTCGCACGAGCAGGAGATGGAGAAGCGCCTGGGCATGCTGGGCACCCAGTCGTCGGTCTCGGCCGACGACCTGGCGTTGTGGAAGCAGCGCTACCAGACCGAGCTCGGCTTCGCGGAGCGCTTCTTGCGCGGCGAGGACGACGAGAACGCCTCGCCCGAGGAGCGGGCCGATCGTCGCAAGCGCCGCGCGGCGCTGGTGTTCTTGGAGAGCTATCGGGAGCTGCCGCGCTTGGCTTGGCCGCGCGAGGCGCTCGACGCACTGGTGGAGATGGAGCAGCAGATGTTGATCTGGCGCGCGCGGCACGCCCGCATGGTGGAGCGCGTGATCGGGCGGCGCACCGGCACCGGCGGCTCGGCCGGCGTGGACTACCTCGACCAGACGGCGCTGCGCTACCGCGTGTTCGGTGATGTGTGGGCCATCCGCACGCTGCTCGTGCGCAAGGCGGCGATTCCTTCGATCGACAACGCTGACGACTTCCGCTTCCGCGTCGAGGACAAGCTGCCGTGAGCCCGTTCGTGCGGCACTTTCTGCGCCTCGACCCGCGCAGCTTGGGCCTGTTTCGGGTGCTGTTCGGGATCTCGCTGTTGATCGATCTGGCTGGGCGCTTCGATCAGCGGACGGCGTTCTATTCGAACGAGGGTGTGCTGCCGAACCACCAGCACCTGTACAACCTCAAGAACGCGGGGCGCTTCGTGTGGAGCGCCTTCCACGCCTTCAACACTCCCGGCGAAGCCGCCGTGGGCATGGCGGTGATCGGGATCGCGTACTTCTTGTTCACGATCGGCTGGAAGACACGCGCGATGCACGCGGTCTCGCTGGTCGGCCTCGTCAGCCTGGTCGGTCGCAACCTCTTGCTCGAGGGGCCGGGCGAGCCGCTCGCGCTAGCGTTCCTGCTGCTCACGCTGATGTTGCCGTTGGGCTCGGCGTTCAGCGTCGACGCGCTGCTCGCGAAGATCGATCAGGCGCGCGAGACCAAGCCGAAGGAGCTGTTCGACGAGGGTGCGTTGTACACCGATGCAGAGGTCCAGGCAGGTCGCAGGCCGGGCTGGAGCCCGATCTCGGTCGCCGCGCTTGGCTCGCTGCTCTTGGTCGCCTTGGTCTTCCTCTCGCTCGCGCGCGGCCATGGTGGCGCGGCCTGGCGAGACGGCAGCGCGCTGGATCGCGCGCTCCACATCTACATGTTCGCCAGCCCGCTGGGCTTCTCGCTTCGAGGCAGCAGTTTGCTCGGGCCGCTCACCCACCTGCTGCGCGCAGCCGAGTGGGCGGTTCCCGTGCTCTTGTTCGTGCCCGTCGCGCGCGGCATCACCCGAGGCGTGGCGGCGGCGATGATCGCCATCTACGGGCTCAGCTTCGCGCTGCTCTCCAACTTCCCGTTGTTCGGCCTGACGATTCTGAGCGCGGCCGCGCTGGTGCTCGCGCACGAGGGCTGGGATCGCTGGGCGACCAAGGCGAACGACACCCACCGCCGCACGGTGATCTACGACGTGGACTGCGGCATCTGCTTCTGGCTCTGCAAGATGTTGCGCCGCTTCGACACTCGCAAGCAGCTCGTGATGCAGGGCAACCACATCGTGGATCAGGCCACGTCCGACGAGCCCGAGGTGCTGATCACCGGTTATCGCAACGGCGCGCCCATCAAGCGCGCTTTGCCGAAGGGCATCGACGCCGCCCTGACGGAGAAGACCGTGGTCGCGGTGCGCCCTGACGGCTCGTTCGCCACGCGAGGTCAGGCCGTGGCAGAGGTCCTGCGCGCGTTGCCTGGTGGCGAGCTGCCCGCGCTCTTGATCAGCTTGCCCGTCCTCTCCGCGCTGCGAGATTGGGCGTACGACGCGTTCGCCAAGCGCCGCACGAGCTTCTCGGTCGCGTGGGGCCTGGCCGCCTGCGGCGTGCCCACGAAAGACGCGGCGACTGCGCCCCTCAAGGATGCCGTCTCACCGTTCGAGAGCATGAAGTTCCGTGTGCTCACGGTGCTGCGCGAGGCGCTGGGCGCGTTCGTGTTGCTGGCGCTGCTGACGCAAACCAGCCACACGCACGACCTTGGGTTCAAGCTCCCCCAGGTCGGCGCGTTCGAGAGCTTCACTTGGTGGTCGCGGGCGACGAGCAAGTGGATGCTGCTCAGCCCCGAGCCGATGGCCGAGCACGGCGGCGTGGTGGTCGACGCGATCACCAACCCCAACCCGCAGTCGGAGCGCTACAAGGCGCTCGCCGCGCAAGGAAAGACCGTCGAGGCCATCCAGCTCGACCCGTTGAACGGAGGCGAGGCCAAGATGACGCTGAGTCGCCCGTTTCGGCTGGGAAGCCAGTGGGCGCTCTACCTCGACCGCATCCAGCGCGAAGAGTTCCGCGTGTACCAGACACCGTTCAAGACCTACATCGGCAAGCGTGGACCGGCCTACGATCCCGAGGAGGAAGGCCAGCGCATCTTCGGGGCCGACGTGTATTGGCTCAGCGGCCCCACATCCGGGGAGGGGCTGACGGCGCGGCGCTTGTTCCGACACGCGCGCGGCGGCACCAAGTTGATCGACGCCTTCAACGCCATCTCGGACAAGACCGCGCCCCGCCCACGCGAGCTGCCCCAAAGCCCCCGCGATGAGGAGGAGCCGGAGCAGCGAGCGCCGCTCCCGGTCAACCCGCAGCTCCAAGAATGAGGCTGCGGCGCGCGGCCAGCTGGTTTCGCGACCGCTACCTGCGCGTCGACCTGCGCAGCGCGGCGCTGTTCCGCGTCGTGCTCGCCAGCCTGTGCTTCGGCGACACGCTGCGACACGCGGCGGAGATCGGCTTTCTCTACTCCAACGAGGGCGTGCTCACGAACCACGCTCACCTGTATCGGCAGGGGTCCGCCCACCTCTTCAGCCTGTTCCACGCGTTCTCCAGCCAGAGCGAGGTTCGACTGTTGTTCGCGCTCGGACTGTGCGTGCAGCTGTGTCTGCTGCTGGGCTACCGCACGCGCCTGTTCGCCATCGCCAACCTGATCTTCATCACCAGCCGCGACTCGCGCATTCCGCTGGTGGAGAACGGCGGTTACGTGGTCGAGAACCTCGCCTGCCTGTGGGCGTGCTTCCTCCCGCTCGGAGGGCGCTGGTCGATCGACGCGTGGCGCGCGACCTGGCGTGAGCGCCGGAGCTCGGCGAGGGAGCTCGATGGCCCGCGGGCGGGTATCGAGAGCCACGTGTCGCTGGTGGGGCTCGCCGTGTTGGCGAACTTGGCGATCCTCTACTTCTTCAACGTGGTGAACAAGACCGGCCACATCTGGCGCGAGGGCAACACCATCCACTACGTGCTGTACATCAACCGGATGGTCACCGGCGTGGCCGTGCTCGTGCGTGAGCACACGCCGATGTTGCTGCTGCGCGTGACCGACTGGGCGGTGCTCGCGGTCGAGGCCATCATCTTCGCCTGCATCGTGTGGCCGCGCGCGCGGTTGTACACGCGCCCGCTCGCCATCGTGCTCATGGCGGGCCTGCACGCCACGCTCGGCGTGTTCATGCGCTTGGGGCCCTTCTCTTGGTTCTTGATCGGTTGGTCCACGCTGCTCTTGTTGCCGGTGCACTGGCAGCGCTGGTCCGCGTACTGGGATCGCAAGAGCTCACCCATCATCGTCGCGATCGACGACGAGCGACCCATCTCGCTCACCTGGGGGCGGATCCTCCGGGGGCTCGACGGCGCGGGGCGCATCCGGTTCGTGCGCAGCCGCACCCGCCTGGACGCGCCCATCGCCGTGATCGAAGCTGGCGAGGAGCGCACGGAGCCGCTCGCGGTGCTCACGGCGCTGCGCGCTGCGTTGCCGTGGGTCCGCGTGATCACGGCGCCGCTGGTCTGGCTGGGTGGCGCCCCCAGGTGCGCCGCGGTTCTGTCGGCGCTGTTCGCGCGCGGCCCCGCCCACGAGCGATTCTTCGGGCTTGCACCGCTGCGCCCACGGGCGCACGAGCTGGTGTTGCCTCGGCTCCGGCGCGCCGCCGGCTTGCTGCGCGAGGGCGCGCTCGCGTACCTGATCTTGTGCTGCACGATCCAGGCGTGGCTCGAGAACAAAGTCATCCCCAACGCGCTGCCACCCACGTTGAAGGAGGGCCAAGAGCTACGGCCCGACGAGCGTCAGGCGTACGACTTCCTCAAGCGCTGGCTCGGCGACACGGTGATCCCCCTCAAGCCCAAGAGCACGCCCACGTTCGTAGCGATGACCATCAACTACCCGAGGAT
The DNA here is from genome assembly GCA_964641275.1 of uncultured Polyangiaceae bacterium. Taxonomy (GTDB): domain Bacteria; phylum Myxococcota_A; class Polyangia; order Polyangiales; family Polyangiaceae; genus Xiheicaenibacterium. Next base: position 62,335 of record CAZXMG010000004.1, on the reverse strand, counting down.
CTACCAAGGCTGGGGCATGTTCGCGCCCAACCCCATCTCGGAAGACGGCGTGCTCGCGGTCGACGCGTACACGCTCGACGGGCGCCGCATCGATCCGCTCACGGGCCGCGCGCCGGATCTCGATCTCACCGACTCTCGCGGTGAGGGTCTATCGCAGCTGCGCCAGGACTACGGCAACCGCATCCGCCTGGATCGGCACCAGTGGTACCGCGACGGCCTGGGCGATCACCTGCGCGCGTATCACCTGCGCACGGGCCGTCCAGCCGACGAGCTGGTGGCGTTCGACGTGTATTGGGTGCGCTGCAAGGCGCCCAAGCCCGGCTCCCGCGAGCCGACCGACAACGACGCCGTGCCGATCTACTCGTATCGCAAGCCCGATTTCGTGCCCGTGGCCGGCGCCCCGACGATCCCCCCCGCGCCCATCCTGCGCAGCGCCGAGAAGTGGGACAAGACGCCGCTGAAGCGAAAGTGAGCGCTTCCCGCCTTCAATCCGAGAGCTTCTTGAAAACGCCCTTCTTGTCGTAGTCGGCCCACGCGTTCTTGCGAGGCCCGCGCACGAACACGCGGATACGCACCTCTTTGTCGAACGGCAAGGGTCGCTTGATCATGAAGTGGCTGACCTCGCCCTGCTCCACGTTCGCGCGCGCCAGCACGTCCGAGGCGATGCGGGGCAACTCGGCGAACGCTACCTCGTTCACGTCGAACACCTCGGCGGAGATGCTCTCCTCCGTCGCCTTGCCGATCAGTTTCACCGGCTCTGGCTCGCGCCACAGACCCTCTCGCAGCGTGAACTTGTCCACGTTGATCTTCTTGTTCGGGTCTTGCACCTGGCTCAGCACGTACGTCTTTTGGACGTTGACCTCGAGCACCCGTGCTCCCTGCGGGAACCGCTCCTTGAACTTGGCCGGGATCGAGGCGGCGCTGTCGCCGAAGTAGTTGAACGCTGACACCGGCGCAGCGGGGGCCGGCGCGGGGGGCAGGGGCACACCTCCCGGATCTGCGGTGGGAGCGTTCGGACTGGGCGCGATGGGCTCGGGGCCTGTCTCTTCCGGTCCAGGGTCGGCCTTCTTCTTGCGGCGCTTCTTCTTGGTGCCCTCCTCGGCTTGCTCGCCATCGGCGGCCTCCTCCGGCTCGGCAGACGCCGTCGCGCCGCCCGCCTTGAGCTGGTCGCACCCCGCCCCACCTGCAGCCAGCCAGGAGAACATCACCGCCCACCACACCCCCAGACCCAGCTTCATGCGGTCAGGGTATCAGCGCCGGGAGGGCCGCGTGTAAGGTGGATCACCGGTCGAGCGTTGTCTTGGCTCGAAGGTCAGGGAGGCTGGTCATGAGCGTGTGGACGAAAGAGATCTTGGCGGCTGGGCTGGTTGTGGGTTTGGCCGCGATGGGCTGCTCCGCCGGGGGCAGCGCCAAGTCTGCCGACGCCGAGGCACCCGCTGCACAGGGGTACCCCCAGCAGCAGCCAGGGGCGCAGGAAGCCTCGCTCGACGCTTCCCCGGCTGCTCCCCCCGCTCCGGCCACCGAAGGTGCCGGGGCCGTGGCCGGCGTGATGAAACGCGAGCCTGCTCCGAAGGACGCCGACTCCCGCCCGGGGTTGGGCACCACCTGGGGTGAGACGCGCACCTCCAAGATCAGCACCGCCCCGTTCGTGCGCGCCGACGCACAGTCGCCGTTCGCCACCGCGGGGCTGTTCTACAACGACGAGCAAGGCGCCAAGGCCATGGCCAACGCCAGCGGCTTCCGCCGCATGTCCGAGGGCTCGGTGGACGTCGGTGGCGGCGTGGCGACCCTGCGCCTCAAGAGCGAAGGCGGCCAGTTCCTCAGCGGCTTCGAGGCCAACAACAAGAAGTTCGTGATCGGCAGCTCCGGTGCTCGCTACACCATCGTCGTCCAGAACAACGTGCCCGCCCGCCTCGAGGTGGTCGTCTCGGTCGACGGCCTCGACGTGCTGGACGGCAAGGACGCGTCGTTCAGCAAACGCGGGTACCTGGTCGAGCCCCACGGCACGATCGAGATCGACGGCTTCCGCCAGAGCATGGACGCGGTCGCCGCCTTCCGCTTCGGCTCGGTGCGCGACTCGTACGCCGAGAAGAAGACGGGCGGCTCCTCGCGCAACGTCGGCGTCATCGGCCTGGCCGTGTTCAACGAGAAGGGCAGCAACCCGGCCCAGTGGCCGATCGGCGACACCAAGGCGCGCCTCAACGCCAACCCGTTCCCTGGCCAATTCGCCACCCCGCCGCCGAACTGATCGCGAGTTTGTCAGCGTGCGCCGCAGCGTCCAGCAGGGCCTGCGGCGTTTCTCTTTGGTGAGCGCGCGACTCGCCCGGACTTCGCTTGTCACGTTATCGGTCGCTTGCGAGACAATGGGGCATGGCTCGCTTGGGATGGCTGCTGCTCGGAGGGATCGTGGGTTGCGCCGAGGCGCCGCCCAACCTCGGCGCACAGCCTGTGCCGGCCCCTGCACCCAGCGCCAGCGCCGAGCTGGTGAGCAGCAGCGCCCCCGCGCCGAGCACTCTCTCGATCGCCAGTGCCTCCGCGTCTGCCAAGCTCGAGGCGCCGCCTGCTCCCGCCGAGGTCGAGAAGCTGGATTTAGGTGCGGACAAGCCTGCCTTCCTGGTGAAGGGACGCGGCGCCGAGCCACCGCGCGCCGTGTTCCTGCCGGGCCTCTGCTCCAACGCCTACGCCTATCTGCTGGCCTTCCCGGAGGCCGCCAGGAGCTTCGGCGGCATCGTCGCCATCGACGGGGACCGCAGCTGCGGCGTCGCCGGCTTCCACTCCTTCTCCGGCGACGACAAGAAGACGCTGGCGCGCATCGAGGCCGCGCTCGCCGCAGCCGGACGCGCCTCGATTCCCGAGGGCGGCATCACGCTGGTCGGCTACTCGCAAGGCGCCTCCATCGCCGAGCGCCTCACCGCGCTGCACCCCGACAAGTTCACCCGCATCGTGCTGATGGGCTCGCCCAAGGACCCCGTGGTCGCGCGCATCAAGACGGCACGCGCCGTCGCGACCATGTCGTGCGCGCTCGACGTCCCCCATCGCATGAAGTCCGCCGCCAAGCGCCTCGAGGCCGCCGGCGTGCCCGCACGCTACTTCGAGATGCCACGCTGCACCCACGGCAACATCGAGGACGGCGAGCGCGTGTTCGGCGAGGTGTTCGGTTGGCTCGCCAGGTGACGTGACCGCGTTCGCGACGCAAGTCGCGAGCTGGGCGAGCGCAGCGGCCCCAGGCAATCGACGCCTTCGCCTCGACCCCGGCGAGCGTAGCGGCCGCAGGCCGCAAGCGAGCCCCACCGCCCGCTCCCGTGGGTCCCAAACAGCCAGGCGGCTGCTAGCGTGGTCGGCGTGAGACGCGCTGTCTTTGCGATGCTTGTCTGCTTGCTCGGGCTGTTGGCCTCGCTGCCGCCGGCGCGGGCGTGGGCCGAGCCGTACACGTCGATCATCGCGAGGCCGTTCTCGGACTTCGCCCAGGTCTCGGACGTGGACTCGACCGCTCGCATCGAACAAGCGCTGCACGCGCACCAGGACGCGACGGGCACCCAGATCGCGCTGCTCACGCTCGCGTCGGTGAACGAGCCGATCGAGGACTTCGCGCTTCGGACGGCTACCAAGTGGGGTGGCGGCACCCGTGAGCATGACAACGGCATCCTGGTGGTGCTGCTGGTGAAGGACCGCCGCTCGCGCATCGAGGTGGGTTACGGGCTCGAGTCGGTCGTGACCGACTCGGTGGCGCGCGCCATCTTGGACTCGGCCAAGCCGGAGCTCGTGGCGGGGGACTACGCGGCGGCGCTCGCCAAGATCGCCAACCAGCTCATCACGCGGACCGGTGGCGAGCAGCAGATCTCGCTGGCTGCCCGGCGCAAGATCGTCGGGCCAGAGGCGCCGGTTCGGTTCTCCGACCCGCCCACGCCGCCCAGCAACTCCGCCGACGGCTTCGACTACTTCTTCATGTTCATCCTCGGCTTCATCCTGGTCGTGTTCTTCATCGGGATGATGACCCAAGCCCACAGAGGCAAGGAGACCTTCTCCAGCAGCGGGTCCTCGAGCGGATGGAGTGGCAGCTCCTCGTCGTTCGGCTCGTCCTCCTCGTCGTTCGGCTCGTCCTCCTCGTTGTTCGGTTCGTCGTCCTCGTCCTCGTCGTCCTCTTCGTTCGGGTCGTCGTCTTCGTCGTCTTCTTCTCGCGGCTACAGCGGGGGGGGCGGCGGCTTTGGCGGCGGCGGCGCGAGCTCGAGCTGGTAGGGTGGTCGGGTGGGGAAGCTGAACGAGATGGAGCGACTCCTGATCGTCGACGCGATCGGCGAGGCCGAGCGCGGCAGCCGAGGTGAGGTGCGCCTCCACCTCGAGGAGCGCTGTGCGGGGGATGCGCTGGTCCGCGCGCGGGAACTGTTCGCCCAGCTGGGCATGGCGCACACGCACGACGACACCGGCGTCCTCCTGTACGTCGCGACGACCGATCGCAAGGTCGCCGTGTTCGCCGGCAGCGGCATCCACGGCGCGACCGAGCCAGCGTTCTGGGCTGGCGTCGCGGACGAGGTGGCCAGCGGCTTTGCGCGCGGGCGCGGCGTGTCGGGCCTGGTGAAGGCGATCGAGCGGGTGGGCGACACGCTGCGCCAGAAATGCCCCGCCGACGACCGGCACGGCGACGAGCTCCCCAACCAGATCAGTGGCCATGACCCCTGAGCAGAAGCAGGCGCCTGGCGACGTGCTGGTGCGCGACGACGTGGACGACGTGGTCGGCCACGCGGAAGACATCCGCCGCGAAGACGAACAGAAGCTTTCGCTGGACGAGCTCAAGGCCGTGGGCCGTGAGCTCGACCTGAAGGAAGAGCACATCGAGCGAGCCGTCGAGCGGCTCACCGACGAGCGCAGCGTCGCGCGCGAGCGAGCGCAGCAGGAGCTCGAGCAGCGCACCAGGCTGCTCGCCAGGGTCAAGGTGGGCGCCGCGGCGGTGCTGGCAGTGGCGTTGATTTCGGGGTTGGTCGCTTGGATCGGCGCCTCCTCCAAGTCGAGCTCGCTGCGGGCGCTGTCGGCGGACGCCGACCGGGCGCGGGCGCAGCTGGTGAACGTCAGCGAGCGACAGCAGCGCATCGAGGCCGAGTTCCGGCCGCGGCCCCCGAGCCCGGATCGCGACGCGGAGCTGCTCGGCGCCGAGAATCGGGTGCGGGTGGAACGCAAGCGCTACGACGACGCCGCAGCCAAGTACAACAGTGCGGTGACTGGAGCGTTCGGCGGGCTCGCGGTGACCTGGTACGGGTTGCCCGCACGCGTCCCGCTCAGCGACGAGCTTCGCTAGCCGGTTTCGAACTGCGCTCGATACCAGTCACACTGGTGATAGTCGATCGCCTGCGGATCGGGCGTGAAGCTGGGGTCGAGCAGCTGCCGGAGCAGGCCCACGGAGCGCGTGTCGCGCTGAGCCACGACGGCGATGCCCGCGCGCAACAAGAGCGCGGTGGCCACGCCGACGCCGCGCTGGAACCTGCGCACCTCCACGAGACGGCAACCGTCCGAGATCACCTGGCTGCCGCAGGCGGCGCTCATGTCGGTGAGCAAGGCGAGCTCGACGCGCTCACGCTGGGCGACCTCGAGCATGGCGCGCGCGCCGCTCAGCATCTTGTCGGTCAGATCGGTGCCGTGCTCGTCGAGGACGCGCGCGCGGCCGTCCACCACGTCGAAGCCATCGCCGCCGTGAATGTCTGGCATGGTGCGCGGCGTGCCCAGCGCGTGTTGCTCGGGGCAGAACGGCACGAGCCGCACGGTGGCGAGCGCGAGCAGATCGGCGAAGTGCGCGCCGAGGCCATAGTCGTGGCCGGCGACGCCGCACGGCCACGCGGCGATGCAGCCGCTGACCAGGAGGCGCAACGGATCGTCGGGGGTGGGCTTGCGCAACGCGTGGAGCGCGGCCGGATCATGGGCGAGGCGCGGCATGGCGAGATTGTCGCGCGCCTGCAGCGACAGCCGCAATCCTGCTTCCGACGCGACGAGTATGATCGACGCGGATGAGCGATCTGGACTCCACCATCCGGCGCGCCGAGTTCCCCGTTGACCGCGAGCTCGTGCGCGGCCTCATGCGGCGGTACGCCGCGGAGCTCGACGTGGATTTGTGCTTCCAGGGCTTCGAGCGCGAGCTCGACGAGCTGCCAGGGTGCTACGCGGAGCCAGCTGGCGTCGTGTTGATCGCCGAGCTGGCTGGCAGCCCCGTCGGCTGCGTTGCCCTGCGCCCTCTGGAGCTGGGCAGGTGCGAGATGAAGCGCCTGTATCTGTCGCCCGACGCGCGGGGCGCAGGCTTGGGGCGCTCGCTCACTCTTTACGCGATCGAGCACGCGCGGGCGCGGGGCTACGCCGCGATGAGGCTCGACACGTTGCCCTCCATGACCTCGGCTTTGGCGCTGTATCGCAGCCTGGGATTCGTACCCATCGGGCCGTACCGAGCAAACCCAGTCCCCGGCGCGCACTTCCTGGAGAGGCGGCTCGAGGCTCCATGAGGCCCGTCGACTACAGCCAGATCGCGAGCACCTATGACGAGCTGCCGATCCGGACCGAGTTGGCCCCCGACGAGCGCCTGGCCGCAGCGTTGGCGCGCGGTGGGGCGGCGCGCGTGCTGGACGTCGGCTGCGGAACAGGGTCCTGGCTCGCAGCGCAAGCCGAGGCGTTCGCACTGCACGACGCCCGATGGTTCGGCATCGATCCGGCCGAAGCGATGCTGGCCCGTGCACGAGTCAAGCTGCCCAAGGCGGTCTTGCAGCAAGCGCCCGCCGAAGCCTTGCCCTTTCCAGACCTGCACGTTCGCTTCGTCGCCTGCCGCTTCGCGTACCACCACTTTCGCGACCTCGGCCGCGCGCTCGACGAGATGACCCGCGTGCTCGAGCCCGGCGGTGAGCTCCTGCTGACGAACGTCGTGCCCGAACGCATGCCTGGCTGGTGGGTGTTCGACTGGTTTCCGGAGGCGCGCGAGTACAATCGTCGCTACTCGTCGCCGGAGCGGCTGGGCAGGCAACTCGAGCTGCGCGGGCTGTCGGTCGAGCTCGAGGTTCGCGTGACCCGCAGCGAGGTCTCCGTCGCAGCAGCGCTGTCGATCGCCCGCACCCGCGACCAGAGCCACCTCTTCTCGCTCGACGACGACGTGTACGCGATTCGTTTGGCGGCGCTCGAGGCAGCGTGCCAGGCTGACCCGACGCGCTCGCTCGCGAGCGAGTCCGCGGTGCTCGTGCTCTACGCAACCCGTTCGCGCGCGGTCGGTGGCTAGAACAACCTGGGCGCGCCCGCACACGAAGGCAGCGGCGCCCCCACACACACGGTGTAGCAACAGCCCATCGGCCCGAGCTGCGGCTCGCTGAGCGCCATCAGGCCGTTGCAGCCGTTGCCGAGCTGTGGCCCGGGGACGCAGCCCTGCTGATTGTACGCGCCGGGCTGGCCGGGCAACGTGGCGCTGCCGGGCGCAGGCATGAACGGCGGGAAGCAGCTGGTCTGCACCACGCCCAGACACTGCGCCGGCTGCGGAGGAGGAGGCGGCGGGGGTGGGGGCTGCTCCTTGGTGCACGCGGTCACCACGGCGAGCGACAACATGATCAGAGCCGACGCATAGTGGGCCGCCGAGTGCTTCATAGGCTTGCGATCTTCGGCGCTCCGGCGGCGGAACGCGAGCGTTCGCGCAAGAGCTCCTGCACCGGCGGCCAAAACTTGTCGCCTTCGCCGCGGATCCCGGGGGGTTGCGTGGGCAGGCCGCACAGCCACAGCGTGCCCTCTTGCGAGTCTTGGAACACTCGTTGGGGCGCCTTGCTGCGCGCGAGCAGGTTGATGCCGGTGATCACGCTGCGCGCCAGGCTGGCCATGAAGCCGCTCGCCTCGACCACCACCGCCTGGCCGGTGTTGAACTTCTCGAAGCGGTTGGTCAGGTTGGCGCCGGCTCTGCGTGCCTCGTTCGAGAGGTCCACGTTCACTGCGCCGCGCATCACGATCAAGCTGGTCATCTGCTTGTGCTCGTCGCAGATCTGCTCGCACGCGCGCGTGATCGAGTTCAAATGCGCGAGCTGCAGCTCGTCCCAGTGGATGATCACCAGCAGCGAACGAAACCGGTAGAGGTATTGATCTGGCTCTTCCTTGATCAGCGCAAACACAGCACCCTCCCTCCGGCTAGCCGGCGTCTTTGACCTTCTCGATCACGTGCGCGATGTCCTCCGAGAGCTCCTTGGGCGCGTGACGAGCGACTCGCTCGGCGAAACGGCGCAGGTTGCGCTCGATGCGCTCCGGCTCCACGCGGATCATGCGCGCCTTGCCCGTCGCGGGTTTGGACTCGGTTGGCAGCTGCTCGGCGATGGCGGTGGCCGAATCGAGCGCGGCCTCCTGACTGTCGAACCAACGCGTCCAGCCGCCGGCGAACCACCAGCCCTGTTGGCCTTGGAAGCCCTCGAGCGCGGCGCGGTGGTTCATGAAGGTGGTGGTGGGCAGCGGAATGTAGTGCTGGTGCTTCAGGAACTCGTGCGGGCAGCCGCCCAGGTTGGGCGCGCCCCATGACTTGAACACGGGGATGCGTTTACCCAGGCCGTACGGGGGACGCAGCCGTCCGAACCACGCGCTGAAGATCAGCGAGTCGCCGTCGACGATGGTGTTGATCGGCTCCCAGTCATCCGTGTCGGGTGGCATCCAGCAGGAGCCGTCCTTCTGCATCGAGATGTCGAGAGGGATGTACTCGAAGGCCTGCAGCGTGGCGACCAACGCTTGCTGAGTCGGCAGACCGTTGACGTTGTCCGCGGCGATGATCTGCGCCGCCTTGTGCGGATCGCAGCTGAAGATCACGTGGTCCGCTTGGATCACCTGCCCCCCTGCGACCGTCACCTCGGTCAGGTCGCCGACTCGCTTCACCTTGGTGACGGGGGTGCTCAAGGTCGCGGTGACACCCGCAGCCAGCAATGCCTGCTTCAAGATGCCATCGAGACCGATCATGCTCTGGTAGACCTGGAACGTCGGCAAGCCGGGCAGCTCCGGCGGGTCCGCCTCCACGTCGGGCGTGCCTGGCTCTCCGAACAGGTTGCGAACGAAGTAGGTGATGGCATAGAGCGCGGACGACTCGCCGATGCGGCCGTAAGGCAGCGACACGAACTGGTACATGAAGGGCTTGATCACCTCTTCCTTGAACTTGTCGCTGAGCAGGTGGAGCTTCTTGAACCAGTCGTCCACCGACAGCGTCCAATCCGGCGCAGCACGATCCAGCTCTGCCGAGTACGCCAGGTAAGTCAGGAACTCGGTCAGTCGCCCCCAGTCGGAGGGCGAGTACTCCAAGAACTCGACGACGCGCGACGGCAGCCACAAGCGTTGGTCGTTGGCTTGCTTGTCCCACACCATGAAGCCAGCCGGCGCGCTGATCACCTCTTTGGCGGAGTCGAGCAGGCCGAGCTGATCGAGCAGGGCGGTGTAGCTGGGCTGGGGGTTCTTGTAGAAGAACTGCGCCCCACAATCGATGCTGTAGGGCTTGCCGCCATACTCCACCTGCGTGGTGAAGGTGTTGCCACCCACGCGATCGTTGGCCTCGAACAACATCACCTCGTAGGCGTCGCCGTACATCTCCTTGATGCGGTAGGCGCTGAACACGCCTGCGGCGCCGGCTCCGACGATCACGACACGGTTGGTGGGCATTCAGTCGACTCCCTTGCTGGCAGGCACGAGGCAGAGCTTGGTGGCTTTGGGGGGATGGGTGAGCGGCAAGAACACGGGGGCGGGCACCGGCGCGCCGCCGACGCTGCGCAGCTCGAGCTTGCGGCGAGAGAGCAGGCGGCCGAGCAGCAGGTTGAACAGCGTGCCCTCTGCGATCGCGATGTGATAGCCGAGGCAGAAGTGCGGGCCGGCGCCGAACATCGCCGTCTCGAGCGTGCCGGGTCGCGGGCGCTCCTTCCAGCGGTCGGGGTCGAAGCGGGCGGGATCGGGGAAGCGCTGCGGGTCGCGCAGCAAGTGCACGAACGGCACGTTGATCAGCGTGCCCTTGGCGATCGTCCTGCCGTCGGCCTCGATCGGCGCCACCACGCGCCGGATCACCGAGTGGATCGGCGGGTACATGCGGAGCGCCTCGCGGAAGGCCGCCTCGGCGAAGGTGAAGCGCTGCGCGTCCATGGCGAGCGCGGCGAGGTCGCCGGCAGACTCCGCCTCGGCCAGCAAGCGCTGCTGGTGGACGCGCGAAGAGGCCAAGTGGATCAGCGACCACGCGATCGACGACGCGGTGGTCTCGTGGCCCGCGAAGATCAACAGCCGCAAGTTGGACACTGCCAACCCGCGATCGATGAAGCGGCCGTCCTCTGTGCGGCCGTTGGCCACCTCACCTACCAACGTGCTCGTCTCTTGGGAGGCGCGCTTCTGGTCCACCATCTCGCCGAGCTGAGCATCCAGCCACTCGCGCGCGCGAACCGCGAGCCAGTGCACCGGGTTGGGGATGCGTCCCGTCGACGGGATGCCGGCGAGCAGGAAGCGGTTGTACTGCTTGCGCCACTCGTCGAGCCGCGTCACCGGCACGCCCACGATGCGGAAGATGATCTCGAGGGCGATCTCGCCCACCTCGCGGGCCACGTCGAAGCCGGGCGACGCCTCCCAGCTCGCGATGCGGGCGTCGACGGCCTGACAGATGATCTCGAGCACGTTGGAGCTGCGCACGCGCTGCGGCGTGAACGGAGGTGTGACCGCCTGGCGCACCCGACGGTGCTCGTCGCCGTCGAAGGCGAACAACGTGTTGCCGAGCAGCGCGCCGAAGCCTTCTGCATAGAAAGAGGTGGAGACCGACGGGCTCTTCAGCAAGTTGAGCGCCGCGGCGTCGGTGTACATCAGCTGCTTGGCGCCGGGCCCACCGTGGATCCAGAACAGCGGGCCGTGCGCCGCCGAGCCGCGCGCGCACAGCGACGGGAAGCGCTTGTACATCTCGACCATGTGACCCAGCACGGGCAGCGCCCCGCCCAGGACCGGGAAGGCCCCCGGCTCACCCTTGCCGGTGCCTCTCGCGTCCGAATCGCCTTTGGCCATGCTGGTCCGAGACCCCTCCGCGGGGCGAGCCTAGCAGATTGCCAGCTACGGCGACATCAGCCTCGTGGAGCCAGGCTGCGTTGCCATGCCACCTGGCGGGTGAGACCTTCTCGTAGGCTGACTCTCGGAGCGTAACCCAGCTTCTCACGCGCGCGACTCGTGTCCGCCTCGGTGTGCTTCACGTCTCCCGCTTGCTCGGGCAGGTGGTTGAGCTCGAGCGGTCGGCCGGCCACGTCGGCCAGGGTGCGGAGCACCTCGAGCAGGGTCACGCGCGAGCCGCCGCCCAGGTTGTAGACGCCCTCCACCCCCTCGAGCGCGGCGGCTGCGAGGTTGGCCTCGACGATGTCGTCGATGAAGGTGAAGTCCCGCGTCTGCTCACCGCTACCGAAGATCGACAGCGGCTTGCCCGCGAGCAGGTCGTTGATGAAGCGGTGAAAGCCCATGTCGGGGCGCTGGCGCGGGCCGTACACCGTGAAGTAGCGCAGCGACACGGTCGAGACGCCGAAGTTGTGACGATACAGCTCGCTCAGGTGCTCGGCGGCGAGCTTGGTCACCCCGTAGGGCGAGAACGGGCGCGGATAGCTGGTCTCGCGCATGGGCAAGTCGAGCGTGTCGCCGTAGACGCTGGAGCTCGAGGCGTACACCAGGCGCCGGATGCCGCCGTGCTGCTTCACGGCCTCGAGCAGGCGCTGCGTGCCCAGCACGTTGTGGTGCGTGTAGCTCTCGAACGTCGTACCCCAGCTCGCGCGCACGCCGGCCTGTGCAGCTTGGTGAAAGACCACGTCGACGCCGTCGAGCAGGGCGGGCAGGTCGGCCGTCACCAGATCGGCCTCCACCAAACGAAAGCGCGGGCTTTGGCGCAGGCCCGCGAGGTTCTGCTCCTTCAGCTCTCGCGCGTAGTAGTCGGTGAAGCAGTCGACGCCGACGACCTCGTCGCCGCGAGCGATCAAGCGGTCGCCCAGGCTCGAGCCAATGAACCCGGCCACGCCGGTGATGAGCGCTCGCACCCCGCGGAGACTAGCAGGTGGCCGCGAACCTTTGCGCGCCGACGTGGCACGCGTTAGACGAGACCGCGTGAGAGTTCTCGTGACGGGTGGGTCGGGGTTCTTGGGTTCCCACGTGGTGGAGGCGCTGACCGAGCAAGGGCACGACGTGGCCTGCTTGGTGCGCAAGACCAGCAACACACGCCACCTCGACACGCTCGGCGTGACCCTGATCGAGGGCGCCGTCGACGACGAGGCCAGCCTGCCTCGCGCGGTCGCAGACATGGACGCCGTCGTCCACTGCGCGGGCCTGGTCAAGGCCCGCACCTACGACGACTTCGAGCGCGTGCACAGCGGGGGCACCATGGCCCTCGCCAAAGCTGCCAAAGCTCACGCCCCGAAGCTCAAGCGCTTCGTGCACGTCTCGACTGCGGGCGTCATGGGGCGTGGCCGCGCGCAAGAGAAGCACCAGGAGCACCACGAGCCCGCGCCGGTGACGCCCTACTCCAGGAGCAAGCTCGAGGCGGAGCGCGCCTTGCTCGGCATGGCGGGCGAGCTGCCCATCACGGTCATCCGCCCGCCAGCCATCTACGGGCCCCGCGATGGCGAGATCCTGGCCTTCTTCCAGATGGTCCGTCGCACCCGCGTGGCGTTCCGCATGGGCGACTCCATGCAGTCGATGTCGCTCGTGTTTGGCCCCGACTGCGCCGATGCCTGCGTGCGCGCGATCAGCGCGGACGTCCCCAGCGGCTCCACCTACTTCGTCGAGGACGGCTTCACGTACAGCTTCGAGGAGATGGCCAACGCCATCGCCGCCGCCTACGGCGTGCGCCTCATGGGGGTGCCCAGCCTGCCCAAGCCCGTCGTGAGCGCCGCCGCGTTTGCGTCCGAGATGTTTGGACGCGTCACGGACCGCGCGGTCATCTTCAAGCGCGACAAGCTGCCGGAGCTGCTCATGGAGCACTTCGTGGTCGACGGCGCGCGCGCCCGCAGCGAGCTCGGCTGGAGCCCCAAGGTCGCCTTCGCCGAGGGCGCCAAGCTCACCGCCGAGTGGTACCGCAAGCACGGGTGGGACTGAGCTCGGCGCCTCACACCAGCGGAAGCTCGAAGCTCGGCACGAAGCGCTCGCGCGGATCGAACGGGTACGCCTCGGCGCCAGGCTCGGCGTCGGACCAGCCTGCGCCGACCTCGATCTTGGCCTGCGGAACCACCTCGTCGTCGTCGTTCATCTCGCTCTCGTCGCCGTAGACCATCGCGTCGACCGACGCCGGAAACCCCGGCGCTCCCAGCGGTCGCACCAACCGCACCAACGCGTCCCAACCAAGCGGATCGCCGTCGACGGGGGGCAAGCTCTCGAGGAAGCCTGCGGCGTCGAAGCGGAGCTCGAACGGCGAGAGCTCTGCGTCTGCGTCATCGTCCGCGTCCTCGGGCTGAGCGTCCTCGGCGATCGCGCGGCCGCTCGCCAGGTACCTGCGCGAGAGACCGCCACCCTCGAGGTCTCCGAGCAACAGCCGCTGCGTCGCGCTGGTGAAGGCCAGCTCCTCGCCGGCGATGGCGAGCCGCACGAACGGCTTGGCATCGTAGAAGCGGTCGATCTTCTCGCCATCCGCAAACCACGCGCCGAGAACCTCGGCGAGCAGGACACGCGCGCGCGGCTGCGCGAAGAAGCATTGCATCGCTTGGACCAGCTCCGAGCGCGTCTCGGCGACGTACACCTCGGCCATGAGCAGGTTATTGTTGACGGCGAACATGCATTCGAACGCCCAAAAGCGAGTGCCCATGGACGCTTTCTACTCCCTTGCGCGCGGGTCTGCATGTCGCGCGGCAGGCGCGACGTGCCTGCTGCTGCTGGCCTGCGCGGGCGAAGCCCCGCGACCCGACGGGCCGACCGAGAGGCCCCTCGTGACGGCGACGGCGACGGCGACCGCGGCTGGCTCGGCAAGCTCGACGCCCACCGCCGCGCCTGCGGCGACTGCGAAGCCAACGGCCGCGCCGGCGCTGCCTGCGCGGTGGGAGGGGTTCCCTGGACCGAACGTGACGCCTCGAGCAAGCAAGCCTTCGTTTTTGGTCCTGCCCTTCCAAGGCAAGGGCTGGGGGGACACGGTGTACATCGCAGCCGTCGATCCGCTGCGCGTCGACGGCACCGCGCTCGTGGTCCAAGGCAGCAGCGCGGAGCTCTTCATTCCTGGCGCGCTGGTCGCGGCGCAGTCGAAGAGGTCGCCCAAAGTCGGTGACTTCGTGCTGGTCGCCTTCGCCGTCAGCATCAACTCCAGCGTGCTCCCCGGCGTCGTCTCCGACGTCACCGAGGATGGCGGCAAGAAGGGGTACGTCGTGAAGTACGTCCTCAACGGCGTCGACGAACGCACCTTCCCGGAGGAGAAGCTGCACGTGCTCGACGGGACCCTCGGCTTCGGAGAGAAGGTCGCCTACCGGGCGAACGACGACAAGGAGTGGACCGTCGGCACGTACGTCGGTCCAGCGCCGGAGGGGCATTGGGTCGTCCACTTCACCCAGCTCGTGCAGCGCAAGGAGGTGAAACACCTGCCGCTGAAGCTGCGCAAGAAGGGTGAACGCGTCTGGGCCGAGTCCGGCGGCACGAGCTCCTACAGCGGACCGACCAAGAAGGAGTCGTGGCGCACGCTCGATCCTGCGGTGGTCAAGGAGGTCCTCGACGGCGGCGCCGCGTACCGCGTCCAATACGACAAGGACGAGGACGGCAAGTCGCTCGGGAACGACGACATCACCCATAGCTTCGAAGAGCTGCACACCCCGTTCGACAAGTCGATCAAGAAGAAGTAGCGACCGGCTCGCAAAGCGGTTCATGGGATTGGCTGCGGTGCGTAGCGCGCAGCGCAAGCGCCGCCCAACCTCACAAACTCTAGTGGCCAGCGCCGAGCGACGTGAGCCGGACCTTGGCCTTGTCGAGCAAAGCGGCGCGCTCGGCGACCTCAGCGTCGATCGCCTTCGCGAAGGCCTCCTGCCATGCGACGATCTCTTTTGCGCAGGTTGTGCGAACCATGCGTGCTCGCGCTCCACGATCGGCCTTCTGGAGCGTCGCTCGGCGACCAGCCCGCTTGGCGCAAGCGATGAAGCGATCGTCCTCTTGTTTGGATGCGAAGTGACTGCGGATCGGTTGGAAGGCCGAATGCCGGCCGAGGACGGGGTCGTGCACGGCCGGCCACGCCGACACCAACCCAGCTCCTCGCACGACATCCTCCGCGAGCACCCCGAGGTCCGCACCGTCCAGCGAGGCGAAACCTACGTGGCCGTCGGTGACCTCCCAGATCAGCCCGGGCAACTCTGGCGGCAACGCCTGAGACTTGAGGCTCACGAGAAGGAAGAAGTCCTCATCACTCTGGGAAAACCCAAGCAGCGTGTCGACCCCGTACCGCGTGAGCTCGCCCGCCGGCATGACCGGATCTGGAAACAGATTGAAATGCATGCTGTCGGAAATTTCCTGCGGGGGTTCGTCATTCTTCTTTGGAACAAAGCGGACGAACATGTCGGCATCTGCCTTGGCGATGGCTTCGCCAATGAACTCGAGCCCCACCAATTGCATCGAGAACGGTGGCAGTTCCGCGCGCTTGAATAGGTCAGGCAGCCGCTGCTTGACGCTGATGGCTTCCAGCTCGGCGTGCGAGAGCGTGGTTTTCGTCTGGAGTGGCAGAAGCGTTGTGTCACTCGCGCTCGCGCGCACCGTCGGCGCCGGCTCGGCGGGCGCGGCAAGGATCTCCGGCACCTCCGCTTGGGGCGACGCGCAGCTGAGGAGGACCACGCACGACGCAAGGCGAACCATGGAAGCCATCTTCTCAGTCGGCGCGCCCTTCAGCCAAGCGCTGTCGCTGGTGGTCATGCTCACCCGCCGGTGCGGCGGGCGCCCCGCTCTGCTAGAGGACTCTGCCCATGCGCCTGATGACGCTGAAGAACGGCACGCGCGACGGCGAGCTCGCCGTGGTGCACCCCGACGGCACCCATTTCGCGAGCGCGCGGGACGTCGCGCCCTCCCTGCAGGCGGCGCTCGACGACTGGAAGCGCTTGGAGCCGCGCCTGCGCGAGCTGAGCGACGCGCTCGCCAGCGGCAAGGTCGCTGGCACGACGATCGACTTCGCCCAGGTGGCCGCACCGCTGCCACGCGCGTACGAGTGGGTCGACGGCAGCGCGTACATCAACCACATCGTGCTCGTGCGCAAGGCGCGCAACGCCGAGCCGCCCAAGACGTTGCTCACCGATCCGCTCGTGTACCAAGGCGGCGGCAGCGACATGATCGGCCCACGCGACGCAATCGTGGCACCCAACCTGGAATGGGGCTTCGACTTCGAGGCCGAGGTGGGCGTGATCTTGGGCGACGTGCCACAGGGCACCAGCGCCGCCGACGCAGCCCAGCACGTACGACTGCTGGTGTTGATCAACGACGTCACCTGCCGCAACCTGATCCCGGCCGAGCTCGAGAAGGGCTTCGGCTTCTTCCAGTCCAAGCCGGCGAGCGCCTTCTCCCCCTTCGCGATCACCCCCGACGAGCTCGGCGGCGCCTTCCGCGAGGGCCGCGTGCACCGGCGTCTGTGCACCACCCTCAACGGCAAGCTGGTGGGCGACCCCGAGGCCGGCCCCGAGATGCACTTTTCATTTTTCGATCTGATCGCGCACATCTCCAAGACTCGTCGCTTCGGCGCAGGGACGATCCTCGGGTCGGGCACGGTGTCGAACCAGGAGCGCGCCCGCGGCATCTCCTGCCTGGCCGAGCAGCGCATGATCGAGATCATCGAGAGCGGCAAGCCGAGCACGCCGTTCTTGGCGTACGGCGACGAGGTCAGCATCGAGATGCGCGACGACACCGGCAAGAACCTCTTCGGCACCATCCGCCAACGCGTGGTGCCCAGCAGCGAGGCGGGCCGCACATGAGACTGTTCAGCTACTTTCGATCCAGCGCGTCGTACCGGGTGCGCATCGCCCTCAACCTGAAGGGCCTCGCGTTCGAGTACGTGCCGGTGCACCTGCTCAAGGACGGCGGCGCGCAACACAGCGAGTCCTACCGCCAGAAGAACCCGATGGAGCAGGTTCCGCTGCTCGAGATCGAGCATGAGCCAGGGCTCACCGTGGAGCTCACGCAATCGGTCGCGATCATGGAATACCTAGAGGAGCGCTTCCCCGCACCGCCGCTCTTGCCCAAGTGCAGCTACCTTCGCGCGCGCGTACGAAAGTGCGTGGAGATCGTGAACAGCGGCATCCAGCCGATGCAGAACCTCACCACCATGGCCGAGATCAAGCGGCTGGGCGGCGACGCGCAGGCGTTCGCGCGCGGGGCCAATGAGCGCGGACTTTCGGCGCTCCTGGCCGAGTCGAAGGACGCGGGTGGCCCCTTCACCGTGGGCGGTGAGCTGTCGCTGGCCGACGTGTGCCTGGTGCCGCAGATCTACTCGGCTCGGCGCTTCGGCGTCGAGCTCGCTCCCTATTCTTGGCTGGTCGAGATCGCAGACAGGCTGAACGCCATGCCTGCGTTCGCGGCGGCCCACCCAGACGTGCAACCAGACGCAGAGAAGAGTTGAGAGAGAGGACGCGATGGCCAAGCTCGAACCGTTGGGGATCCGCCGCATCGAGTCGATCCACTACTACGTGCGCGACATGGAGCGCTCGCGCAAGCTCTACTGCGACATGATGGACTTCGCCGAGCTGGGCGAGTCCAGCGAGGCGCTGACCAAGAGCGGCAAACAGAAGAGCGTGCTGTTCAGCGCCGGCAGCTGCAACATCATCTGCTCGGAGCCCGCAGGAGAGGGCGGCCGCGCCGACCGCTTCTTGCGCAAACACCCGGACGGCATCGGCACCATCGCGTTCGAGGTGGACGACGTGAAGCGCTGCTTCGATCTGCTGGACGAGCGCGGCGGCACACCCATCCAAGAGATCCAGCATTTCGAGGACGGCGGCGGCAAGCTGAGCACCTTCTCGATCACGACTCCGTTTGGGGACACCACCTTCCGCTTCGTCGAGCGCAAGGGCTTTCGCACGCTGTTCCCTGGCCTCGAGCTGTACGCCACCCCGCGCGGCGGCAAGAACACCTTCGCGATCGAAGAGTTCGATCACGTGACCTCGAACTTCCAGACCATGAAGCCTGCGCTGCTCTGGCTCGAGCACGTGATGGGCTTCGAGCAGTACTGGGACGTGAAGTTTCACACCGACGACGTGGCCGGCGAACGCGATCGCGGCTCGGGGCTGCGCTCCACGGTGATGGCCGAGCCCCACTCCGGGGTGAAGTTCGCCAACAACGAGCCCTGGCGTCCGTTCTTCAAGGCCTCGCAGATCAACATCTTCAACGAGGAGCACCGCGGCGACGGCGTGCAGCACGTCGCGCTCACCACCAAGGACATCCTCGAGACGGTGCGCGGCATGCGCAGGCGCAACGTCGGCTTCATGCCCACGCCCGGCAGCTACTACGACATGTTGCCGGCGCGGCTCGAGCGCATCGGCGTGCGCAAGATCGAGGAAGACATCGCCACCTTGCGCGACCTCCAGATCCTGGTCGATGGCGAGAAGGAGGGTCAGTACCTCCTGCAGATCTTCTTGAAGGACGCGGCAGGCCTGTACGGCAAGGCCGAGGCGGGTCCGTTCTTCTACGAGATCATCCAGCGCAAGGGCGACCGCGGCTTCGGCGCCGGCAACTTCCGCGCGCTGTTCGAGTCGATCGAGCGCTCGCAGAAGTCCGAGGGGAAGGCCTGAGTGCTGCACCGGCTCAGCGCGGGCGATCTGCCCAAGAAGCACCACATCGCGCTGCGCAAGCCGGGCGGTGAGCTCTATTTCGAGCACTGCATCACCCGCGAGGGCTTCGACGGTCCCTACACCATCAGCTACCACGAGCGGCGGCCGCACACCGCCCGCGCCGCCGCAGCGCCATTCACGTTCCCGGTGCACCACAAGGGCGAGCCGCCGGCCCTGCGCCGGCGCCACTACCTGACCGGCAGCCTCGCGTCCGGAGGCGCCGTCTGTGCCTCGCGCCAGGCGCTCCTGTTCAACAGCGACGTGGTGATCTCGGTGGCGAAGCCCGACCGCGAGGACACCGCGTACTTCATGAACGGCGACGGCGACGATCTGCACTTCGTGTTCGAGGGCGCCGGCACGTTGCGCACGTGGCTCGGTGACCTGCGCTACCAGAAGAACGACTACGTGTTCGTGCCACGCGGCACGCTGCACCGCTTCATCCCCGACGCGGGCAGCGCGCACTGGCTGTTGACCATCGAGTGCCTCGGCGGCGTCGGTCTGCCCAAACAGTGGCGCAACGCCGTGGGCCAGCTGCGTATGGACGCACCGTACTGCCACCGCGACTTTCGCACGCCCGAGCTCCGCGGCCCGCTCGACGAGGGCATCCGCGAGCTGTGCATCAAGCGCCAGGGACGCTTCGACGGCTTCGTCTACGATCACTCGCCGCTCGACGTGGTGGGCTGGGACGGCTCGGTCTACCCATGGGTGTTCCCGATCCTGAACTTCCAGCCGCGCGTGGGCTTGGTGCATTTGCCGCCCACCTGGCACGGCACGTTCGCCGCTCGGGGCGCGTTGATCTGCAGCTTCGTGCCGCGCCCCACCGACTTCCACCCCGAAGCGGTGCCCTGCCCCTACCCGCACTCGTCCGTCGACTGCGACGAGATGATCTTCTACTGCGACGGCAACTTCACCTCGCGCAAGGGCGTGGGCCCCGGCAGCGTGTCGTTCCACCCGGCCGGCATCCCGCATGGCCCGCACCCGGGCTCGTACGAGAACAGCCTCGGCAGCAAGAGCACCAACGAGCTGGCCGTGATGCTCGACTGCTTCGAGCCACTCAGCGCAGCGCCTGCCGCGAGCGCGATCGAGGACGCTGCCTATCACGAGAGCTTCAGGTAGTCGGTCCTGCGCGCTGACGTATGCTCTGGGGCATGAGCGCGTCGGCGCCTCGATCGCGGTCATTCGACCAGCTTCATGCCGAGATCTGTGCGCTGCCCGAGGGCCAGACGGGCATGATCTTGGAGCCGGGTCAGCTCACAGTGATGTCGCGGCCGCATCCACGACATCAACGCGCGATGTCCGCCATTCGTCATGCTTTTTCCCCGTGTGATGCCGATGTGGGCGGAGCGGGCTGGTGGCTGCTCAGCGAAGTGGAGGTGCGCCTCGAGGATCTTGCGCCGACACAGAAGTGACCCACCTGCGAGCGGCCGGAGCCAAGCGGTGCCTGGTCACGCTCGTCGGCGCGAAGCACACCCTGCGGTTCGACGCGCCCGCCGAGGGAGGTGCGCTGTTCGTGCTGGCGCATGGCGCCGGTGGCTCGTCGCAAGATCCGCTGCTGGTGGCTGTCTCGAGCGAGCTCGCGGCGCGGGGACATGGCACGTTGCGCTTCGACTTCGTGTACCGCGAGTTGGGCAAGAAGCTGCCGGATCGCGCCGACAAGCTGCTCGCCACGTACCGCGCCGTGCTGGCCTGGGCGCGCGCACGTTTCGCGCCCAAGCGGTTGATCGTGGGGGGCAAGTCGATGGGCGGACGTATGGCGTCGATGCTTGCCGCACAGGGCGAGCCGCTCGACGGGCTGCTCTTGTTGGGCTACCCGCTCCACCCGGCGAACAAGCCCGACAAACTGCGCAGCGCGCACTTGGGCGCGATCGAGCAGCGCGCGCTGTACGTCCAGGGCACGCGTGACGCGTTGTGCGATCTGGATTTGCTGCGGCCAGTGCTCGCCCCGATGGGTGACCGAGCGCGCTTGCTCGTGATCGACGGCGGGGATCACTCGCTCGTCACGCCCAAACGAGGCGGGCGGTCGCAGAGCGATGTGGTCCGCGAGCTGGTGCTCGCTGCCGAGGCTCAGCTCCTGGCCCCCCGAGCCTGAAGACGGGGGCAGCGCGGCGCGATACACTGCCGAGCATGTGGGCGAAGCGGTTGGCCTCGATCGGGCTATGCGCCTCCACGTGCCTCGCGACGTTGCACGGAGCAGTCGCGGGTTGCGACGACTGCGACGAGACAATCGCGTGCGAAGCGACGTCGTTCGCGACCTGCGCCTATCAGGGCTGCGCCGAGTGGGCGTGCACCGAGCAACTCATCGTCGGCCAGAGGGTGTGCCTGGAGGATGGCAGCTTCGGCTGCTCGGTGTGGCCCGACGTGGAGCCCGAGTGCGAAACCGGAGCGCTCGTGCGCGATCGCGCCGACTGCTCGGCGGCGCTGTTGGCCGTCCTCAGCGCAGGTGCACCGGAGGACGAGGCGGTGTGTCGCGCTGCATTCGAGGACATGTGGGATTGCATGCCGCACGACGTGGTCGCCTGGAACCCAGAGACCAGAGCGGAGTGCGAGAGTCAGATCGAGGTGCTCGATCGCGCGTGT
Source organism: uncultured Polyangiaceae bacterium (assembly GCA_964641275.1). Taxonomy (GTDB): domain Bacteria; phylum Myxococcota_A; class Polyangia; order Polyangiales; family Polyangiaceae; genus Xiheicaenibacterium. The sequence goes on along the minus strand of CAZXMG010000004.1, from coordinate 41,033 downwards.
TTCTCCAGCGCGCCACCCAACGTGTGCACCGGCGGAAGTTGAGCCTGGCGCATGGCCGTCGCGTTGAGGCTTTCAGGCCGCTCACGGCGCTGCCGCAGCAGCTGAACCCAGCCTAGGATAGCGGCTCGAGCAGCGCATGAGCCGTCCATCCGTCCCCCTCGCGTCTGCCCTCACGAGCAGCGATCTTTCGGCGGCGCTCTCCGTCCTCGACCTCGATGCGCTTCGCGGGATCGTGGAGCGGGCTTGCGCCGAGCCGTGCTCGCCCACGGAGCTTCGCGCGCGCGTGATCGAGCTGGCCGTTCGCAGCAAGGGTCCCGAGGTGCTCGCGCCCGACACCAGCTTGGCCGAAGACGCGGCGCGGCTCGTGCGCAGCGCCAAGCGTCGCACCGGCACGGAGGTGATGCTGGTTCTCGCGCGCGCGCAGCGCGCCGTGTGGCGTGGGGACCACGCCGTCGCCAAGAAGGCGTTCGAGTCGATGTTGGACATCGCGGTCGAGCAGGTCACGAGCGAGCGCTCAGGCGAGGACCCTGAAGGGTCGCAAGAGAGCGCGATCGAACGTGGGGTGGTGGACCATGCTGGCAGCTACCTGGTCGCCACCTATGGCGCATCCCCAGCACGGCTGCGCGTGGGCGCGCTGCTCGACGCGCTCGAGAGACTCTCTCCGGTCGAGCACGTGACCGCGCCGCTGCTCTTGCTCGAGACGAGCGCGCCGGCGCCGCTCGATGGCTGGAGCGAGTTCGTGCGCGAGTGGGCCTCTGCGCTCGAAGCGATGTTCGACGGCACGCGGCCACGACGTTCGCCGTTCAGGCCGGCTGCCGCGCTCCTGACCGAGGCGCTCGCCAAGGTCGACGGTCTTTCGGGGATGGCGCGGGCGGCACGCCGCGTGCGAGACCTGGAACAGTACCGAGCCCTCTCGCTGAAGCTGCTCGAGGCGGGCAAGACCGCCGAGGCCATCGACATCTGCCAAGAGGCGGGCACCGAGCTCGGCGACACCTTCGGGCGCGGCGTGATGTTGGACGCCGCCTGGCTCCTGGCTCATCGCGCGAAGCTGGTGGCACGCAGCGAGAGCATCGCCGAGCAGGCGTTCGTCGCCGATCCCTCGATGGCGCGCTTCTGCCGCTGGCTCTTGGGCGGGTCGACCAAGCGCGAGGCCGTGACGGCGCGCACCGCCGAAGCACGCTCTCGCCACCGTGCGCTGCTCTCCCCGAGGATGACCGCCCTGCTGGCTGCCTTGTCGCTCGACGTCGATCAGCTGGCGGCGGCGCTCGAGGGCGCCGACGACGCGTGGGAGCGCGACGAACACCCAGGGTGGATCGCGTTCCCCGCGGCGTTGGTCCTCGTCTACGGCGGCCCCAAAGGCACGGCCGTGGCGGCGAAGGTATGCGCGCCGCTCTTCGGGGCAGGCAAGGGCGTGGGCGATTGGCGCGGCTGGGCGCCACCCAATCCACTCTTGGGAGATCCGCCTGTGCCCTTGCCGGGGCCACACCTGGTCGAGGCGGCGCGCGAGCTCAGCCAAGCCGACGAGCGTGCGGGCAAAGACCGGGCGGCACAGCTCGGGGCGGCCCTGCGCAAATCTGCCGCGGAGCGCGCCGCCGCCGTGCTGACCTCACGTGATCGCCCGACCTGTGAGGCCTGCGGCGCGCTGCTCGTAGCGGCAGCCGAGGTCAGCTATCGCAGCGGGCATCACGATCTCGCGCGCGCGTACCTGGGCGAGCTCGCGCGCGCAGCCGCACGCCACCCGACGTTCCGCAGCGCGCTCGAGCGCTCGCTCGCCAAGTCCGAGCTGATCAACGCGCTGTAGGCGGGTCGCCAAAGCCGTGGTGGCGCGGGGCGAGCGTGGCCTCGAGCAGCAGCGGCCTCTCGCAGACTCGAACGGAGACGCGCGGGCGCGGGCCAAAGCAGTCGCCGTGGCAGTCCAGGTCGGCGTCCTCGAGCACGACGCCGATCGACGGGCGGTCAGGGCCTGCCCGGAGGAGCGTTCCACGCGGCAAGCGGATGGCATTCGCGTCACCTCCGAAGCCATCACCTGCGCTTTTGTCCGACTCTTCGATCTCGAACCCAGCGTGCTCACTGGGGGCGGGCAGCAGATCACTCACCTTCACCCAGCCGAGCAGCACCCCGTAGGGTGTGGCGCGCAGCACCCGAGCGTGTCCCTTTTGCTCTCCGGCCAGGCGCTCGACCATGTGGAGCTTGCTCGCGTCTTGATCGAAGCCAATTTCGGCGAAACGTGTGCCACCTGGCCGGGACAGCACCGCCGTGCGCCGCAGACGCGCGGGGGTGCCTCGCTTCAAAGTCCACGGCACGTCCTCGAAGATGGTGCTGACGGCGTCTTGCGCGACGAGCCCCTCGGCGAACAGCCCTGGCTCCGAGATGGTCACAGTCCAATGCTGCGCTTGCTTCTTGGCGGGGCCAAGCTGCCTGCCTGGCCTGAGGTAGAGCCCCGCGGCAGGCTCGCCCGAGTCGTCAGCGACAACCTCGCTGGGCCGCAGGACAGCTCCTTGGGTAGCGACGGTGAGCAGCTCGCGTCGCTGCACGAACACGGCCACGCGGGCCTGATCGCCTTCACACAACACGCGGACCAGCTCGCCCTGCTGCGAGAGCACGGGCACGCGTGTCGAGCGTGGCGCCGTGTCTCGCAGGTCGATCGCCGCGCCATCCTGTTCGGCAAACAGGCGCGCGCGCGCGGGCACCAACGCCCGCGACGGCACGGCGCGCCACGGATCGAACGCAGGGTCGAGCCACGGCCCTTCACTCGGCAACGTCAGCTTGGCACTGGCAGCCACGGGAGCCGGCCGCGAGACGGTCGAGGCCGAGGGCCGAGGAGGTTCGACCGGTCGTTCGGGCGCCTGCGGGTTGGGTGTGTGGCACCCCACGAGCAGGCTGGCGACGAGGATGGAGCGCAACACGAGCGCAGGTTCGACAGCCGCGCGAGGGAGCAGGTTCCCCGCCCTCAGCTATTTGCCGAGCGCGTCGCTGAAGCGGCGGACGTCGGCCTTGATGCGCTCGGCTTCGGCGCCTTGGGCGAGCACGGGCCGGAAGTCGTTCTGCACTTTGTTGCCCGACACCAGCACCGGAATGACCTCGCTGGCCAGCGGCACGATCTGGCCGTCCTTCTTGGCGAACCGTTGCTGGAAGATCATCGACGAGACGTCACCCGGCTGCGCATTGCCGCCGAACACGAAGTTGCCCAGGCTGTAGACAACCTGCTTGCCCTTGTAGGTCTCGATCCCCTGCAAGACGTGCGGGTGGTGGCCGAGCACCAGGTCCGCGCCGGCGTCGATCGCCGCACGGCCGAGCTTCTTCTGCACGTCGGTCGCGGCATGCTCGCCCTCGATGCCCCAGTGGAACGAGACGATCACGAGTCGATCCGGCGACTTGTGCTCGCGCACCGCACGCGCCATCGACTCCCGCACTTCGAGCCGCCCGCCGGTGTAGCCGAGGTTCACCACCTCGATGCCGTTCACCACTCGTTTGTCGACGTGACCCAGACCAAAGAAGCCAACTTGCGCCTGCTTCAGGCTCTCTTGGGTCTCGAGCAGCCCGCGCGGACCGCAGTCCCCCGAGTGGTTGTTGGCGAGGCTCACGATCTCCACGCTGCCCTTCGCCAACATGTGTGCGAACTCGGGCTTGCCCCGAAACATGAACGTGCGTTCGCCGACCTGGGGAGCCGTCGTGAGGGTGCCCTCGAGGTTGGCGATGGTGAGATCGTCTTGGGCGAGCACCTCCCGCACCCCGGCGAACGGGCGCGTGAGATCAGCGCCGTGACGCTCGTGCTCCATGTGAAAACTGCCAGGTGCGCGCTCGGAGCCGACGGGATCGCCCAGCGTGCAGTCACCGACCGCCGACACCAAGATCACGTCTGCGACCTTGGTGGTCGCGCGAGCGGGCTCCGGCAACACTTCCGGCAGCACGGGAGCCGCACTGGCCTGTGCAACCGTCTCCTGCGCGTCGGGCGTCGGCTCCTGACGCTCGCTCGCTTCGGCCACGCAGCCCGCCAGACCCACGGCAATCAGCAGCTCGAGCGGTCGACTCGTCACGCGCGGATGCTGCCCAAGGGTCGGCCCCAAGGCCAAGTTTCAACCGACTTGCTCGGTGAGGCATCAACCCCGCTCGAACGGAACACCCTGCGAGCGGAGGCGCTCGCTCGTGATCGCGATGGCGAGCTCGCTTTTGTCACCCCCCACGAACCGCCGGTCGAGCCGCGCGGCGACCGCGAGCGTAGTGCCGCTGCCGCACATGAAGTCGGCGACCACGGCGCCCTCGCGCGTGACGCCCACGATCAGGCGCTCGAGCAGCTTCTCGGGCTTCTGCGTGGGGTAACCGGTGCCCTCTCGCTGCAGGGGAGTGTTGGCGCTCATCGCGGGGATGTCCGTCCACACACTGCCGAGGCGGCGGCCTTCGTCGGCGAAGTAGCGGTACGTCTTGCCGTTGATCACGCGTTCGCGATATCGGCGACCCTCCGCGTCGCGGAGCTTGAAGTGCATCGCGAGGCTCGTGTCCGCATACGGCTCTCGCCAGAGGGGGTGGTCGATCCGCCACTCGACGCGGCTTGCGTCCACCCCGCTTTTTGCGAAGAAGAGCAGCGTTTGGTGCGTCGATGGCAGCGACTTGCCACGCGCACCGTTGCCTGGCGTCCAGATCACCTCACCCAGGAAGGCATTGCGACCGAACACGCGGTCGAGCTCGACCTTGGCCTCGTGCACGGCGCGCTGGTCCATGTGAACGCAAAGCACGCCGCTTTGTGCCAACCTAGGCTGAATGTGCGCTGCAACTTGGCCCAACATCTGCACCAACGCGCCGACGTCTGCGCCGTCGCGGTAGGCGACGGGGCTCTCGGTGCGGGCCTGCTTGCGGCCGCGTGCCTGGCCTCTGGCCGTGCGCGCCGTCATCTCCGCTCCGACGCCGTAGGGCGGATCCAAGTACACGAAGTCGAGCGTGAGACCCGGCGGCAGCCGATCGCAGCTGTCGCGCGCGTCGGCGTGGAAGAGCAGGTTCGCTGGCCGTCGACGCGCACCAGCGGCGCTCAAGGGCCGGAGCTCCTGTCAGCCGGGGGCGCAGGCACCGAGAGCGTCGCGGCGGAGGTCTCGGACGAGGCATGCCGGTGGAGCAACATCTCGAGCGCGCGCAGCTCTGCCTCGCCGACGTCGGCGGGCAGCGCCAAGATCTCTTGGTTGCGAGTCAGCGCGCCGCGCTCGAGGAACGCTTCGATCGCGCTCGCGAACAACGGTGCGCTGATGGCCTCGCGCCGATCGATCTCGCCTCCGAGGAACATCTGCCTGCCCACGGACAACGCCCGTTTGACGAGATCCCTCTGCGGCAGCGGCCCTCCCTCGAGGAGGCGCAGCGTGCGCGAGAGCACGCGGTAGCCCTCGAGCATCGGCACGAGGTGCGAGGCGTGCGCGCGGAGCCAGGTCATGCCGTCGGCGTCCTGGTTGCCTGGCCCGACGGCCAGGCCACTCGCGGTCGTGGCTAGCTCGCCGAGCTGCACCATGTCCTCGATCGTGAGCTCCACGCGCACCTCGAGCGGCCCGTCCCCGAGCGACAGCAGGTCGTGGGCGAGCATCCGGCCTAGCGCGACGGCGTCTTCGACCAGGCGTACCCTGGGCACCACGCGGGCCCGCGCGCCGCGGAAAGCGAGGCTTATCAGGCTGCGGTCGGCGAAGAAGTGCAAGATGCCGTTCTTCGACAGATCCAGGCGCGCCCGGCCATCTTCCGGCACGGTGTAGACCACGTCGTCGCGGCTCTTCGGCGCCTTGCGCTTGCCGGAACGAGCGAGCGTCGCGTCTGGAGCGTGCTCGCGGATCATGCCACCACGCACCAGGATGATCGCCGCGTCGCGGATGGCTGCCTCGCGCAAGCGCCCGTCACCGTGCAGGAGCTGCGAGGCGGGCCGCGCTCCAGCGCGCGTGGCGATCGACCACAACCGCTCGCAACGCGCGACCAGCTCGGGGTGCAAGAGACCGCGACCCTCCATGTCGAGCAGCGACATCGCCACCAGTCCGCCGGCCGTGATGCGCGCTCCCGCGTGGATACCGCCCACCACCTGCGTGGCCAAGCGGTTGGTGATCGCGCGCCGCTTGGCAGGTGAAAGCGGCTGTGAAGGGCCCTCACCCAGCACCTCGCGGCGCAGCGACCCAAGCTCGATGGGCTGCCCGAACGAGACGCTGACGCGCCCGTAGTCGTAGCCCAGCGCGTCGGCCACCGCGAACAGCGAGCGGTAGCTCTCGCGCTGCTTGGGCGCGCCGGCTTGCTCCTCCGCCAGCTCGAAATCCTCCATCAAGCGCTCGTAGCCGATGTGTACCGGCACGAACGAGACAGGGCGACCCTCGAGCGAGAGCGCCGCGTCGACCACCAAGTTGAGCAGCCCCAGCTTGGGCGCGAGCAGCTTGCCCGTGCGCGAGCGACCACCCTCGAGGTAAAACTCGAGCGCCCAACCGTCCTTGAGCAAGCGCCGCACGTACGCGTCCACGACCGTCGCGTACAGTCGGTCGCCGCGAAAGTCGCGCCGGATGAAGAACGCCCCGCCTCGCCGTAGGATCTCGCCCACGGGGAAGAAGGCCAGGTTGTCCCCCGCGGCCACCACCGGCAGCTCCAGCAGGTTCTTCCGGAGCACGTACGACAGCACCAAGTAGTCGACGTGGCTTTTGTGGCACGGCAAGAACACCACCGTGCCCCGTCGCACCGCCTCGCGCACTTGCTCGACGCCGCTCACGTCGACGTCCGAGAACACTCGGCGCACCAGGCGGTCGAGCACCGGCTCCGACGCGCGCAGCATGGTGGGGTTGGGCTCGGCTCGAAGCTCGTCCAAGAGCTTGCGCGCCTTTTCTTCGATCTCGCGCTGCTTGTGGGCGTCGCCCTGCGCCAGGTCCTTGATCAGGCGCGCCAGCTTGGCCGAGCGCAAGACCTCGTCGCGCAACCGCGCCGGGCTTTTTTCGGCGGGCCCGAGCGCCGCCCTGCGCTCGCGCTCCAGCTTGCGCAGAAGCGAGTAGGTGAGCCTTCGCACCAACGCGTAGTCGCCCGCTTCATCGGTCTGACCGCGGACGAACTCGCGCAGATCGACCAGCTCGCCCAGACGCACGGCGCCATGCTGCAGGCTGCCGAGCAGCTGCATGGTTGCGCGCAGATCGCCAGGCATGTCCGTCGGACCAAGAACCACGTCGATCGGAGACAACCGCTGGTGGCCAGGACTGAGCGACCACAGGAACGTGATGGGGACCAGCGTGAGCTCGCCGGCGTGCTCGCGCGCGTGAGCGATCAGCCCCGCCAAGAGCTCGTCTCCCTCGCTGCGCCCGCGACCGGTGGTGGTGAACACCGACGGCGGCCGCTTCAAGAACAGGATGGCGCTCCGCCCACGGTCGAGCGCCGCCAACAGCTCCGAGGCCGTGCGCTCCCTGCCGCAGCCGAGCAGCGCCGCGGGCAGCGCCGCCAGGTCGTGGGCGAAGCCCAAACTGGGCAGACCCCAGCGTTGCGACAGATGCGCGATCGCCAGAGCATCTACCGCGGAGACCGCGCGCACGACGAACACGATCGGCCCGCGCTGCGCGGCGCGCCGCAGCTGCTCCTCCACCCCTGGCTCGACCCGCAGGTGCTCGAACAGCACCCCCAGGATCCGCTTGGGATCGCTGGCGCCGCCGATCAGCTTGCCGAGCAGGGACACCGCGTTCTCGTATCAAGCCAGCGTTGCCCGGGAAAGGGATAACCTCGGGCCATGAAGACGTTGGGGATCGCATGGGGCGACCAGCGTGAAGCCTGCTACGTGATCGAGTGTTGGCTGCGCGACGAGGCAGAGCGTGAAGAGCTCGTCGCGGCTCTGCGCTTGTTCGCCCGGATCACGCCTTCGGTGGAGGGCGAGATGCTAGGCCGAGCGTGGTGCCAAGCGCACGGCCTCGGTGCGCACGTGGGAGGCCGCTCAGCCGGAGGATGGGAGATCGCCTCTGGGCTGGACGCGGAGTGGCTGACGCTCCCTGGACCCAGCGAGCCTCCTACCGGCTTGGCGCGCCTGTTCATACGCAGCTCGTACGCGGCCTTCGTTCCAGGTGCGCTCGCCGAGTGGCTGCGCAAACGCGGAGGCACGGCCCGCCTTCATTTCGGGCAGCCCCGTGCCAAGAGCAAGGGCAGAGCGCGTCCGAGCATCACGGTGCGCTGTTGGTGCGACGAGCCGGCGCGCAGTGAGCTCAAGGCGTTGGTCACGAAGGTGGGCGAGCCCTTCGGCAAGACGATCGCGTTGGTGGAGGGCAAAGGTCCAGAGGGCGAGGTGTTGGCCTCGGTCGAGAGCGCGGAGATCGAGCAGGCGGCCCGCGCGCTGGCCGAAGCGCTCACCCCGCGTACCGATCTGACGTTGATCAACGTTCACGGCGTGGACGCCGCGTGGCGCGCATTCGCGATCGAGCAGCTGATCTCCATCGAACCAGTGTGATCAGGCGCCCACGCTGCGCGCGATGCGCAGCACGTCGCCCAGCTCGCGCCAGGCACCCAAGCGCCCCTGCTCACGGGCGCGGCGGCTGAGCATCGCCTCGGGCTCGGTCAGCACCACCCAGGCCAGATCCTGAGCACGCGACAGATCCAAGCTCCCGTCCAGACGGCGACCGATCTCGACCAGATCGCCCAAGCGACCGAGCGCGTGGTCCTCGCCGGGGTCGTGCTCGAGCACTGCACAGGTGCGATCGATCGCGCGCGCGATCTCGAACGCGAGCGCCGCCTCGTCGATGCGAACGTTCTCGGAGCGCGCCTCCGCCAGGAGGTTCTTGAGCGCGCGGGCGTCTGGCGGGTCGCGCCTGACGGCGCGCATCAAGTCCGACTCGAGCACGACGCGCGTGGCTGCGCTGAGCGCGCGCGGCGGCTTTACCCCAGTCTGCGCGAGCTCGGTGAGCAGCGGCGCGCTCTCGACCATCACCTGACGGTAGGCGTGCTCGGCGCTGCGCACGGCCTCCGCCAAGATGCGCTCGACCACGCTGACGCGTTCATCGAGTGGCAGCCCACGCAGCGGTCCCACAGCGATCGGGAACTCGCCCGCGACGCGGCGCTTCAAGCTCTCGGGTGGGTCCTCCTCGAACGCGCCGAACAGTCGCTGCGCGCTGTCGTCGCTGATCGCGGTCTCCTGCCGCAGGCCACCGGTGATCGCTGGGCCACCCTGGTGCAACACCGAGAACGAGAACGCCTTGGTCTCGCCAGTGATCACGTCGGCGGCGCGCACGAACCCGCTCGCCATCCGCATGCCGTCGCGCTTGGTCACGCGGATCTCGCGCTCCTCCAAGGTGAAGGCGGGCAACTTCGGTGCTTCGAGCCCGAACAGCGCCGCCACGGCTGCGGTGCTGGCCACCCGCGTGATGTCGGCCCGCGCGGGCAGCACGTGGCGCCGCATCACCTCGGCCGCGGTGGTCGACCCGGACGCGAGCGCGTGCGCGCTCTCGAGTCGGCGCGACAGCTCTGGCAAGAGGTCGACGCCCACCAGCGCGCGGTGGAGCTCGGCCGCGCGCACGGCGTATTGCAGGATTTGCGCCGTCTCGATGCCGCTCACGTCGTCGAAGAACCAACCGCAGCTGGTGAACATCAACACGCGATGACGCTGCATCTCGCACAGCTCGAGGAGGCGGCGGCGGTCTGTGGGTGTCGGAGGTGTGATGCAGACGGAGCCCAGGAAGCGATCGACCGAGGCCGCGCCGCGATCCAACATCACCTGGATGTAGGCGTCGCGTGTGGCCCATGGGTCCCGGACCAACTTGGCTGCCTCGCGCTCGTAGCTCTGGTCGATCTCGCTGGCCAGGTGGTCGAGCGCATCGCGCAGTGGCCCGCGCCAGTGTTGGTTGCTGTCGCCGCGCATGCGGCAACCGCAGTCTCGGCTCCAGCGCCCCACGCCGTGCGCGCAGCTCCACGAGCTTTGCTCGACGATCGTCGCCTCGTCCTCCACGCGGTGCTCGGCCAAGAACGACGCGTAGTTGGTGAGGCGAATGTCGCCGCCGAGCTCCAGCTTGCGCAGCGCATAAGCCAGCGCCATCTCGCCAAAGCGGTGGTGGTGCCCATAGGTCTCGCCGTCGGTGGCGATGTGCACCAGCTCCCTGCCCTTGGGCGCTGCCGAGAACCCGCCCGAGAGCCGGCTGGCGAACGTGTCGCCGCTGGCCAGGAGCCGCTCGAACGCGACCGCCTGAGAGATGCCGCCGTCGTAGAAGAACACCACGATCGAACGGCCGCCGCCCACGCTCACGCGGTACGGCCGCCGGGTATCCAGCGTCGCCTCGGTCACCGGCACGAACTGCTCCTGTGTCGCCAGACGCACGCTCTTGGCTTGGCGCGGCGAGAGCACCGTGAACTCGATGCCGGCGTCCACCAGCGCCTCGAGCGAAGGTGTGTCCGCGGCGGTTTCGGCGAGCCACATGCCGGCAGGCTTTCTCCCGAAGCGGTGCTCGAAGTCGGCCACACCCCAGCGCACTTGCGTGGCTTTGTCGCGTGGGCTGCACAGCGGCATGATCGCGTGGCTGTACACCTGCGCCATGGCCGAGCCTCGACCGAGGTCCGCCTTGCTGGCTGCGTCTGCCTCCAGGATGCCGCGGTACGTGCGCGGCGCGTGGAGCTCCATCCAGGACAGCAACGTGGGCCCCACGTTGAAGCTGATCTTGGCGAAGTTGTTCACGATCGCGACGACGCGGTCCTTGGCGTCCAAGATCCGCGCGCGCGCGTTCGGTCCGTAACACTCCGCCTCGATGCGCGCGTTCCAGTCATGGAACGGGTGCGCGGACTCCTGGCGGTCGATGCGCTCGAGCCACGCGTTCTCACGCGGGGGCTGGTAGAAGTGGCCATGAATGCAGAGAAAGCGGCGCAAGACCGGCAAAGCCTACCCGAGTTTGGTACGTTGCAGCGCCATGTCGATGGTCGTACGCGTGATGCTGCTCTCGCTGCTCATGTCTGGCTGCACCAACGCGGTCGTGGCGGGCGGGCCCTTCCCAGGTGATCCCAAGAACTTCAGCTACGAGCTGGGCGGCACCAAGGTCGAGCTCAAAGACGGCCGGCACGAGGTGAAGACCGGGTCGGGTGTCGATGACTTCTTGGCCACCGACCTGACCGAGGCGCGCCTGGACGCAGACTTCGATGGCGACGACAGCACCGATTGCGCGGTGGTGATCACCCACGACCAGGACAAAACCAAGGTGCACTACCTGGCCATCCTGCTGAACAAGCCGCTGGGCATCTCCGCCATCACCTACGAGCTCGGCAGGAACGTGCTGGTGCAGAACCTGGCTCCGCACCCCAAGGGAGGTCTCCTGGTGAAGATGTTGGGCCGCGACGAGGGCGCCCCGGAGGACGTGCCGCCCGCGCTGCCGATCGAGAAGCGCCTGGCCGTGAAGGACGGGGCGATCGTCCCGGCCAAGTGATCGGCGCGGACCCGGGTGCTACGCTGCTTGCGGCATGACGCCGGAGCGGCTCGGCAGCTTCGAGATCCGCGGCCTCTTGGGCGAGGGCGGCAGCGCCGTGGTGTACGCCTCGGAGCTCGGCGGTACGCCGGTCGCGATCAAGGTTCTGCACCCGGACCTGTCGCTGGACGAGAAACAGGTCGTGCGCTTCCTGGAAGAGGCCGATCGCCTGCGCCGCGTCGAGCACCCCTGCTTGGTGCGCGTGTTGTCGGCGGGCTCCTTGCCAGACGGGCGACCGTACATCGTGATGCCGCTGCTCTCGGGGCGGTCACTGGCGGCGCAGCTGGAGCTCGGACCGCTGCCGATCGATGAGGCGCTGGCCCTGTTCGATGGCGTCGCCGGAGCGGTGGCAGCGGTGCACGCCGCCGGCCTGGTGCACCGGGACATCAAGCCCGAGAACGTGATGTTCCTCGCGCCCGCCGCCGAGGGTGGCGAGCGGCGCCTGGTGCTGCTCGATCTCGGCATCGCGCGCGACACGGACGGCGGCCCGTCCACCACCACCAAGGCGGGTTTCGTGCGCGGCACGCCCGCGTACATGTCTCCCGAGCGCCTGTTTGGTCAGCCTGCCAGCGTGCGCACCGACGTGTACGAGCTGGCGCTCCTGCTCTACATGATGCTGACCGCGCGCTTGCCCTGGGACGAGGGTGATCCCGCGGGTCGGCTCAGCCCCAAGTTGCGCCCCGAAGACAGCGCGCGAGTGCCGCCGCCGATCGCCACTGTGCTGTTCGACGCGCTCAGCGCAGAGGTCTCGCGCCGCTACGAGTCCGCCGACGAGCTGGCGGCGCGGGTGCGCCTTTCGGCGGTGAGCTGGCGGCGGTCGCTGGCCACACCCGCCAGAGCCAGCGCTTGGCCGGCGCAAGCTGCGGCGGCGCGGACGTTCGAGATCGACCAACCCACCCCGCTCGCCACGGCGCTGCCGCAGCGCTCCGCAGCCGCGCCGAAGCGCAGCTTGCTGCCCTGGCTCGCCACCTTCGCGCTCGGCGGCGCAGTCGCGGCGGGCGCAGTGCTCGCGGTGCCACGCTTGTCGGGTGACGGAGCGCAGGTCGCCGTGAGCACCGCCGACTCCAGCCGTGACGCGGTCGTGGCGCCCTCACCAGAGGCCAGCGTGGCCGAGCCCAGCGCCTCGGTGCCACCACCGCCCGACCTCGGACCGAGCGCGAGCGCGGTGATCAGCGCGTCCGCGTCCGGCTCGGCCGCGGCACCCGCCCCGATCAAGGAGGGCACGATCGACGCCTCCGCGGTGCACGCGCGGGTGAGCGCGCGGATGTCCACGATCTCGAAGTGCGCCCGCGAGGAGGCCAAGCGAGCAGACTTCAGCGGCGGCCGCGTGAACCTGAGCTTTTGGATCGGCTTGGACGGCTCCGTCACGGCGATTCGCAGCACGAGCAGTACGTTCCCGAGCGACGTCACCCAGTGCATCGTGGGACACGTGCGCGCGATCAAGTTCCCCAAGCCTCAGGGCGGCCCAGTCAACGCCATCATGCCGATCGTGCTGACTCCCGCGGCGCCGGCGGCATCGGCGTCGGCCCAGCCCTGAGGTGAGCGACGCCGTGTGAGGCGAAGCAGCCTGGCTGAGACAACTTGGTGCAGCAAGGATGGCTCACGGAGCTTCGCGGCCATCCAGCTCCAGCTGCTCGGCGCGCGTCAGTGGACCCAGCAGGTGACGCCGCACGATGCGAGCGTGATGGCTGTGGAGAATGCGCTCGACGCTCTCCTGCAGGTCCCGCGAAGGCGGCTCCACGCTGACCAGCACCTTGCCGCGTCCAAGTCGCGTGGCCAGGTTTCGCAGCGTCGGGTCGGTGTGGCTAGCGCCGACCAAGACCCCCACCAGCCCGCCTGCGACCACGCCGGCCATGGCGGTGAACACCAACACGACGGACAGTCCTGCCGCCACGAAGCCCAGGAACGCCCCCAACGCCCCGCCTCCGCCCGCCAGCCGGAGCGCGATGGGCGTCGCGGCCGTTTCGAATAGCGCGAGCTCCGAGTGCGGCTTCCGATCGAGCCCGCAGCGGTGAACGATCACACCACATCGTCGGCCCGCCGTGCCGAGCTTCTCCAGCTCGGCCATAGCGGCGCTCACTTCCTGGGGACCATCGAACAACGCGAACAGTTGGTGGGGCATGGGTGCCACCACGCAACAAGGGCGCCATCGGCTGCGCGATTAGTACGAGCCCATCGGCTGACGCAGTGAGCGCGCCAGCAAGGCCGCCGCTACGGCGCCGCTGAACGCGGCGAGCCAGAGCCCCACCCCGAGCGGCGCCTGCGAATCCGCGAGCGCCCGCTCGAGCACACCCCCCGCGAGCCCCCCTCCGACTCCGACAGCCAGCATGCGCCAGACCATCGAGTCTTTGAAGACGAAGCGGTGCATGGCCAATCCGGTGATCGATCCAACGACGAGGCAGAGCACAATCCACATGGGGCACCCTCACCACGTCGTAGCAAGGACCGCTCCGTCGCCGTCGATGGGCCCCGACGAGGGCCGATCAGCGCTTGCGGCGCGCGCGGCGGACGGCAGCGGCGCCCAGACCCACCAGCCCCACCGCCATGAAGCCGATGTTGGTGTCGTGGTGTCCGGGAGCGGCGGCGCACTCGGTGGTGCAGCCGGCCTCGGCGCTGCAAGTGTTTCCGGTGCACTCCGCCTCGGCGTAGCCGCTGATTTCGACGTCGAAGTACGCGATGATCTCGTCGGCGCAGGACTCCAGGTCGGCCGTGTTGACCCACTGCCCGTCGCAGAAGAGGGCACCGCTGGGCTCTTCGCAGGCGATCTCGCAGCCACCCTGAAGGTCGGACTTGCACTCCAGGTAGCCGTCCGCCTGGCACTCGATCTGGCAGGAAGCGCTCGCCTCGGCCTTGCATTGGCCCTGGCACGACGCCTGGCAGCTGCCTTCGCAGTCGGGCGGGCTCGCCTCGCAGCTCGCGCCGCACTCCGCGGAGCAGTTGGCGCGGCAGGAGGCCGAGCACTCCGAGCCGTTGGCCGAGCCGGAGCACTGCGCGTCGCAGTCCGCCTCGCACCCCGCGCTGCAGTACGCGCTGCAGTCGAACGAGCCCGGATCACACTCGAGGTTGCAAGATGCCTCGCAATCCACGTCGCAGCCGACCTCGATGTCGATGTCGCAGCCACCCTGACAGCCGATCTGCAGGTCCGCGGCGCACTCCACCTCGAACGCGATCGGCTCGCAGGCGGCGGTGCAGCCGCCCTCCACCTCGACCGTGCACTCCACGTCGCCGACCGGGTCGAAGAAGAAGTCGCCACACGACTCGAGCGTGTCGGCGCGTGCGTCTTGTGCGAACGCGACCGAACCAGCGACACCCAACACGGACAAGAGCAAGCGGGAAGCACGGGACATGGTGAGGTTCTCCTTGTGTGCCCAATGCTAAAGCAAGACGCTCACCAACCGGCAAGGTGTGCTGTTCGTGCCCGGAATCTGGGCCGGCGACCGACGAAATCTTGCTCAGTGTGAAGCGTCGTTAACGCCGAGCACGGCGCGTCTGCCGCGGCGCTACTCGACGGCTTGGGAGACCGCGCCGGGGCCATAGCGCGCGACGAGGCCTCCGCGAGCGACGTTGGGCTTGGGACTCGCGACGAAGTCGCCGCCGACCGCCCAGTACGCGCCCAACTCGTCGGCCCACACCGCGTGCAGATCTTCATGAGGCTCTTCGATGAACTCGTCGATCCAGGCGCCGTCGACGCGCCGCTGCTTGAGCCCGCCCATGCCGACGATCGCGGCGTTGCCTTCGCTGACGCACACCACGCCGTTGACGTCGTTGCCCAGCGCGAGCTCCAGCTTCTGCCACGCGCTGCCATCGTAGTGGAGCACGTCGCGGCCACCCACGGCGTAGACGTCCGCGCTGCCGCACCCATGCACGGTCGTCAGGTTGCCATCGGCCAAGGGAGGCTCGCTCTCGAGCGTCCACGTATCGCCTTGCTTGTGCCAGATCACTCCGCCTTCGCCGACCACGAACAGATCGTCGCTGCCGGTGCCCCACACCTTGAACAGCGCTCGATTCAGCGGCTCGCCGGGCAGGACCGCAGGGGTGAAGCTGGTGCCGTCGTAGTGCAGGATCACGTCGTCGGGCTGGGTGTCCGGACCGCCCACCATCCCGCCGACCACCCACACGTCGTCGGGCGCAAAGGCGATGGCGCCCCACAAGGTAGCGGTGGTGCCCGAGTCGAGCTCGCTGCTCGAGCTGCCGTCCCAACGCGTGACGCGCCCCGCCTCGCCCACGAAGAACACGTCACTCTCGCCGCTGCCATGGACCCACCAATAGGAGTCCACACCGCCCACTTGGAGATCGCGCCAGACGCTGCCGTCGAAATGCAGCGCGAGCGCCTCGAAGCCCTCGTTGCGCAGCGGGCCACCCACGGCGTACAGGTTGGTCGAGCCAGTGCCCCACACGCTGAGCAGAGCCCGGTCGAGCGCGGCTTCGTCCAGCACCACGGACCACGCAGGCTCCGCAGGCGGTCCACCGCCGCTCCCACCGCTGCCGCCAGGACCATCGTCGTCCCCGGGGCAGCCGGCCAGCACGAGCGCAGTGGCCGCGCTCCAGAACACCATCCTCATGACCCACCTCCGGCGCCGCCCGCGCCCCCGGAGCCACCGCCGCCGTCGCAGCTCTCGCCGGTGATGTAGCCCTGCTTGCAGGTGCACAGGCAGCCGGCCAACGTGACGTCCGGCGGCGTCTCCGCCTGGCTGACGTCGGTGCACTGAGTGGAGACGGAGATCACCGTCTCGGCCTTGCGTCCGTCTCGATCCACGATCTTCACCTCGAGGTCGAAGGTTCCTCCGAAGATGTCTTGATCAGCCCACGAGTTGGCGCACGCTGGGATGTTCGAGTACACGCTGAGGTCGCCGCGAGCCACGCTGCCCCAGCCGTCTTCATCCGGCGCCAGGTTCACCGATCTGGTGTCGAAGCGAAGCTGGTCGGTCGTGGGGTCACGCAAGGCGCCTGTGAGCAGCGGGCCGCAGCCGTCGATGTTCCTCGCGCGCGCACCGACGAAGATCACGCGCCCGCCCTGCGGCGGCTCTATCAGATCCAAGATCCCATCCGCGCTGACTGGGTGGTCTTGCCCGTCGGCCCCAAACGCGAACACCTCGATCTCCGGCTCGAGGGCCGGATCGCCGATGAAGCCGAACGCGCAGGGAGTCGGGGCTTCGCCGCCAAAACCCCCACCACCAGCAAAGCCGCTGTCGCCACACCCCGAGCTCGGGCAGAGCATGGCGAGCAGCGCGGCACCACAGAGGGCGGCGCGCCCGCTCGCCGCGAGCGAGGCTACTGGCACGTGATGTCGTCCGCCTTGGGGTAGTAGTAGACGAAAATGTTGCAGTGCTCGTTCTGCTCGACCTTGGGACCGAACGTGTAGCAGCAGTCCTGCTGTTCTTCCGGCGTCATGTACTTCGTCTCGTCGAACGCGTTGAGGTCTGCGCAGGTGACGCCGTCGCTGGGCTGCGACCACTGGAAGTCGCAGGTGTAGAACACGCCACCATTGGCCGGAATGCTGGCAAGCTCGTCGCTGATCGACATCAGCGGCTCGTCCCATTCTTCAGACCTGTAGAACGAGTCCCCAGTGGGCTCCGTGGACTCACCGTCCCAGGGGAACATCTCGAACTGTTTGCCTCGGCTGTGGAAGTGACCGTTGGCCGCGACCACGGTCACGGGCTCGGCGCTGTTGAACTGGCAGCCACCCGAGAACGTGGGCTCGGGGTTGCCCTGGCACACGCGGATGGTCTGCTTGGTGGCGAACAGCGTGCCCATCTCGTGCACGACCTGTTCGTCCGGCAGGTGCCAGAAATTCACGAACACCTCGCCAGCGCCATCGGGCGTCTTTTGCGTGGTGGCGTTCACGAAGTGGGACTGCAGCATGATCCACTCGTCAGGATCGATCTTGTTGGCCACACCCTCCGGAAACTTCCAGTCCAGCGTCCCGTCGATCTGCGTGTTTGCCACCAGCGGCCAATCGGCCCAGTTGGAGCTCTTGAAGCAGGGGCCACCGTTGGCCTCGGGCGGTGCGTCCTTGCTCAGGTAGACGCCCTTCTCCGGATTCATGCCGCCCTCGTCTTCCGGGGTGAGCGTGCGCACGCGGAAGATGTTCATGTGATGCGAGCCATCGTTCTGGAAGGCCTGCACGTGATGGAGGTTGAGCGGCTTCTCCGGGTCGAGGCCGCTCTGCTCGAGCAAGTCACGCACGCGGAAGAAGTAGCAGTTCTGCACCTCTTCCCCGGGACCGACCGGCTGCTCTCCGGTCGTCAGCTGAAAGCCCTGCCCCGCAGGCGGCGCCGGCAAGTCCTCGACCGGTTCCGGATCGGGGTCGGGCTCGTTTGGGCAGCCGCCCAAGAGCAACAGGCCAACCATCGCAAAGAACGGAAGAGAGAGCGCCCCAACTTTCATGCGGCGATTGTAAGCAAATCCCACGCCGAGAGAAGGCTGGTGGAATCCCGGCAGTTGGAGCCTGCGGCTCTGCTAAAGTGAGCCACGATGGCTCAGCGAAAAGGCTGCGGAAAACACGTCGAGCTGGCCGCCAACGAGTCCGCCCGCATCACCCAGTGCCCCTGTGGAACGGTCCACCTGACGCTGGCCCAGAACGGCATCACGATCCGTTTGTCAGGGGACGCCCTTCGAAATGTCACGCGCGGCCTGATGACCGCGCTCGACAAAGTGGACGAAGCCGCCGTAGCGGCCGTGAACTGACGCGTCAGCGCGAGCCGACGGCGACGTAGTTCCGCTCGAGCTCGCCCGTGTAGATCTGACGCGGGCGCCCGATCTTGGTCGTGGGGTTCTCGTGCATTTCCTTCCAATGCGCGATCCAGCCAGGCAAGCGCCCGAGCGCGAACAACACGGTGAACATGTTGGTCGGGAAGCCCAGCGCTCGGTAGATGATGCCGCTGTAGAAGTCGACGTTCGGGTAGAGCTTGCGATCGATGAAGTAGGAGTCGTTCAAGGCGGCCTCTTCCAGCCGCTTGGCGATGTCGAGCAACGGGTCTTTGATGCCGAGCTTCTTGAGCACCTTGTCGGCGGCGCCCTTGATGATCTTCGCCCGCGGGTCGAAGTTCTTGTACACGCGGTGGCCGAAGCCCATCAGCCGGAAGCTCGAGGTCTTGTCCTTGGCGAGCTTCACGAACTTGTTCACGTCGCCGCCGTCGCGGTTGATCTCCTCCAGCATCTCCACGACCTCTTGGTTGGCGCCGCCGTGGAGCGGCCCCCAAAGCGCCAGGATGCCCGCCGCGATCGACGCGAACAGGTTGGCCTGCGAGCTGCCGACCAGGCGCACGGTCGACGTGGAACAGTTCTGCTCGTGGTCCGCGTGCAAGATCAGCAAGAGGTTCATCGCGTCGCGGATGTCCGGGTCCACCTGGTAGGGCTCGGCCGGCACGCTGAACATCATGTTCAGGAAGTTCGAGCAGTAGTCGAGGTGGTTCTGCGGGTAGACGAACGGCTGCCCGATCGACTTCTTGTACGAGTACGCGGCGATGGTGGGCACCTTCGCCAACAGACGCGCGATGGTGATGTCGAGGATTTCACCGTTCTTCACGTCGAGCGAGTCGGGGTAGTAGCTCGACAGCGAGCACACCATGCTGCTCAGGATCGCCATGGGGTGCGCCGTCGACGGGTAACCGTCGAAGAAGCGCTTCATGTCTTCGTGGATCAAGCTGTGGCGCGTCAGCGACGTGGTGAAGGCGTCGAGCTCGGTCTGGTTCGGCAACTTGCCGTAAATCACCAAGTACGCGACCTCGACGAACGAGGACTTCTCACCGAGCTGGTCGATCGGGTAGCCGCGATAGCGCAGGATCCCTTGCTCGCCATCCAGGAATGTGACCGCGCTCGTGGTCGAGGCGGTGTTCATGAACGCCGGATCGAGCGCGACGTAGCCCGTCTTGGCGCGCAACGCCGCGATGTCGAGGGCGCGTTCGTTCTCCGTCCCTTCGATCACCGGCAACTCGATCGTCGTGTCTTTCCCCCCGATGTCGAGCGTGACTTTGGCGTGCTGCGGCACACGGCCTCCTGGAAGATGAGTGGTCAAAGCGGGCGCCCTCGCCGAACGTCGAGCGAAGTCGGCAGGCGGGGCGAAGCTACCATGAACCGGCGTCCGGCAACGCATCTTCACGCGGCACGCAGCGACGGCAGCGGCGGCCCTGGCGCGCTTGTTCAGAGGCGGGGAATTCTCCCGTGCCCTCGGAGCAGCTGCACCGAAGGCCCCACCACCGGGCCGACTGGCACGGGAGAATTTGCTCCTTGATTCGACCGGCGAGCCAGTCGAAGAGGATCGAGTATGTCCGACAGGCTGCGGATCTTCGGCAGCGCGGCCAGCCACCCGAAAGCACGGGCGCTGGGTGAAGAGGTCCACCGCGTGCTGTTCCGCTACGCGCGAGAGGTGGTGGCCGCACACGCCTTGTGCCCGTTT
Source organism: uncultured Polyangiaceae bacterium (assembly GCA_964641275.1). Lineage (GTDB taxonomy): Bacteria > Myxococcota_A > Polyangia > Polyangiales > Polyangiaceae > Xiheicaenibacterium. The sequence continues at coordinate 21,230 of CAZXMG010000004.1, read as the reverse complement.
TTGCACAACGTGGAGGTGGGCATGGGGGTGGTCGGTGTGGTGCTGGAACCGACGCCCGAGCCGGAGCAGACGCTCGCGATCATGCGGCAGATCGGCGAGCCGGTGCTGCACCTGGTGTTTCCGTTGTTCATCGGCGACGCCAGCAAGTTCGAGCGCTTCGGCAGCAAGCTGGCGAACCTGGTGCAGCGCTCCTTCCCGGAGCCGCTGGTGCACGCCACCTTTCACCCCGAGCTGGTGGGCGGCACCGAGAACGCGTACCGCCTGATCGGGCTCCTGCGCCAAGCACCGGATCCCTTCGTGCAGTTCATCCCGCACGGGCTGCAGCAGGGCGGCACGGTGCTGGCCGGCAGCGCGGACCCGTCCATCTCGCACGCGGAAGCACGCTTTTCGAGGTTGTCCGAGCCAGGCAAGGTGGAGCAGCTCCTCGCGGTGATCGCAGAGCTCAAGCGCGACCGAGCAGCCTCGTACCAGGCCCTGATCGACGAGATCAATGCCCAGCAAGGAGCTCGAGCGCCCGCAGGTCGCTGACGACGCTGGCTCCTTCCGTCAGCGTGCGCGGGAACGCGAGCCAGAGCTCGCCTTGCTCTCGATAGAGGTGCGCGAGATCGAGCGCGCCGTGGACGCCGCCCACCTCGTGCAGGGCCGCCAGCGAGCGGCGCAAGGTGCCGACCTCGGGCGGGCTGAGCGAGCCGCCTCGATCGGCCAGGCACACCCCTCGGGGAGCCTCGACCCAAGCGCTGGCGTCGTGGGGCGACGCTCGCAGCACCGCCGACACGGCGAGATCAGCGATCTTGGCGAAGGCCTTGATGCGCGACACCCACTCGCCTTCGAGCGGTACCACGAGCACATGCCGGTCGGTGGTGGTGTCGAACGCGAGCCGGTCGCGGTCGCGGCCGTCGAGCGGGGCGCGAGCCTGCACCAATCGCTGAAGAGCTGCCGCGGGGGGCGCGCTGCTGCGGGTCGCCCGCGCTTGGGCGGGCGCGGGCAGCCGTGGCCAGTGGAGCTCCATCAGCCGCTGCCGCGCGGCGAACGCGCTGCTCGGGCGATCCTCGGGGCGCTGTGAGAGCAGCTCCGAGAGCAGCGCGTCGTGTTGGGGTCCGAGCTCCGGGTTGTGGTCGCTCACCGGCGAAGGCGACTCGTCTGGCAGCGCACCGGTGAGCATCTCGTAGAGCAACACGCCCACCGAGTAGAGATCGCTGGCAGCGCTCGCTGGCTTGCCCACGCGCTGCTCAGGCGACATGTACGAGAGCGTGCCGATCGCGCCGGCCGTCACGGTGGTGGATTGATCGCCCATGTGCGCGGCTCCAAAGTCGGAGAGCTTGGGCGCGCCCACGCCGTCGAACAGGATGTTGCTGGGTTTGACGTCGCGGTGCAGGACGCCCAAGCGATGCGCTTCGCCAAGCGCAGTCAGCACCGCCGCGATCACCTCTCTGGCGCGGTCTGGCGCGAACGACTCTCGGCGCAGAAGATCGGCCAGGCTGCCTCCGCTCATCCACTCCAAGATCAAGGCGGGGCCTTCAGGCACGAAGTCCAACAACGAGACGATCGTGGCATGCCGAAGCGCCGCGAGCGCGCGAGCTTCACGCGCGAACCGAGTCGCCGCATCGCGACCTGCGCCGTGCGCACCGGCGACCAGCACCTTGACGGCCACATGCTGCCCCGTCACGCGGTCCGTCGCCTCGAACAGATGCGCGTGCGGGGTCTCCGCCACTTCGCGCACCACCTGGTAGCGCCCGAACAGCACGCGCTCGCCCGCTTGGGGCGCCGCCACGGCCTCGGACGCGGGAGGACCGTCGAGGCCGCGCTCGTCGATCTCGCGCCTCACCTCTTCCGCGGCAGCAGAGAGACCGAGCGCGGCCAGCGAGCGCGCCAAGAGCGGCAGCGTGCGATCTCGCTCCTCTCCCGGGCTCATTTGCTGCGCGATCTTGATGGCGGCCTCGGTGCGACCGTGGCGCGCGAGCAGCTCGGCCAGCGCGCGACGCAGGCTGTCGTCTCGGGGGTCGTCCGAGATGCCGCGCTCGAGCGCTTGGGCCCCCTGCGCAGGCTTGCCAGCGCGCTCGAGCTCGAGCGCGGCGCGTTTCGCGTCCCCGCCCCGCGCAAACGCCTCCCCTGCCGCGAGGTGCCGGTTGCCGCGCGAGAACAAGCGGCCGGCGTGCACGTCGTAGCCACGGGCCGAGAGATCCGCGGCGGCGTGCGCCAGCGCGTCTTCGCCGCGCGTAGCCAGCGCGGCCTCCGCCTTCCCGAACAGCTCCTCGTGCCTCGCGAGCGCCGCCAATCGTGCTGCCCACCCGGCGTCGCCTGCTGCCAGCGCCTCTTCGCCGGCAGCGGCGAAGTCGCATGCGGACTCCAGCTCTCTCGCGCGGTCGAGCGACGGCGCAGCGTCGTCCATCGGGCTCAGCGCACGGGCACGCGCAGCGTACGCGCGAAGTCGAACACGATGGTCGCGTCGCGCGCCTCCTCCGCAGCGTCGTCGCTGCGCACCGTGGCATTGCGCTCGACCAGGCGGTGGAGCGAGACCGACAGCTCGCGACCGCGATCCCCCTCGCGCACCAGCTCTCTCGGGAGAACGGCCTCCCCTTGGTCGGCGAACGCGCAGCGATATGCGTCGGCGCCGTGAGGATCGAGGCCGTGCAGGTCGATGTAGACCACCTCGGCCATCAGCTCCTCGACCTTCGCCCAGCTGACATGGAGGTCGGAGCCCACGGTGACGCTGCCACCCCGAACGGTCACATCCTCGGGGGCTGGCGGCGCGTCGACGTCGATGGTGAAGCCGAGCGTCGCTGCGGAGCCGCTGGCGCCCAGCGCATACTTCGCCTGCGGCGCGAGCGGCGCCTCTCGATCTGGCGACGTGTACATCACCCCCGAGACGAAGTCGCCAATGTCGGGGAACGCACGCGGCGCGAGCGTCACCGTGGCCGCGGAACCAGCCGCTGCTTGATCGAGCATCAGCAGGCGCACATCGCCGACGTCGACCAAATCGACGTTGAACGCAGCTTGGCGGCCGCCCCCCGCTTGTCGGCCTTGCGGGGCGTTCGCGATCTTCTCGGCGAGCAGCGCCGAGACGTCGCCGCGCTCGAGCTCCTCGAGCAGCGCGCACTCACCCAGCGCGGGCAAGCTGGGGCGCACGCCGACCAGCTCCGCTGCCAGCGCCCGATCGCTCTCGGCCACTTGCACGAACTTCGCAGAGACGTGCGTGCGCACTTGGCCGTCTGCGTGGACACGCTCCATGACCACCCAGGTCGAGAGTGGCCGCGGCGCGTCGAGCTCGTCCTCCTCCTCCACCGCCGCCGAGAAGCAGCCGGAGAGCCCCAGAGCAAGGGGCAGCATGGAGAGCGGGGCGCGGCCGAAGGACACCACGGGGAGATGGTATCAGAGAGTCAGCTGCAGCGCACCGGCCGGAGAGACGACGAGCTGGCCGACGCTCGCTTCCGTAAGCGACCCCTCGCCAAACGTTCCGTCTGCCACGTGGTAGCTGACGTCCAGCTCGATCGCGACATGGAACATGCGAAAGCCCACCTTGGCGCCGAGCAACCCGCCGCCGAAGAAGTGTTTGCCCGAGAACGGCACCTTCACGTCGGGGCGCCCGGCAGGCAAAAACTCCGACTCCACGATCGAGCCACCCAAGATCTCGAAGCCCGCGCGCGGGCCGAACCACACCGAGTAGAGCTCGGCGTCACTGACCCAGCCCAGCAGCACGGGGACGTCGCCGCCGCCGCCGTACACGCTGCCGAGGTCGTCGCCCCCGCCTCGCTCGCGCGGCAACACCGCCGAGCCGCCCACGCCGAGTGAGAGGTGCAGGTCTCCTACGGGAAACGCGTGCCGGATGTCGGCCCGCATCGCGCGGCCCGAGTAGGTGACGCCGGCCTCGTTCTCGCCGGGGATGCCCACGCGACCGGAGACCCAGGGCGCCACACCAGGCGCGATCGCGAAATCCTCGAGCACCGGCTCACTCCGGTCCGAGTCGCTGGTCACCGTGGCGGAAAGCGTGCCAATGGTGCCGGTCGCGCCGGCGCCCACGCGTACATTCCCCGCAGGCAGCGTGTGCGCGGGGTGGAGCAAGGGCGATGAGCCACCGCAACCGACCAGGCCACACAAGGGGCCTGCGAGCAGGCCGACGGCAGCGAGCCGGCCCGCCCCGCGGATCATTTCCTGAATCGGGACGGGAAGTCGTTGGCCGTGACGCGCTTCTGCAGCTCCCCGTCGTCGGGGTGGAGGCGAGTGGCTCGCTCCATCAGGACCGGCTCGGTCTCGGGGTGCTTGGGATCAGGCAAGCAGCACTCCACGGGGCACACCGCCTGGCAGGCCTCGTGGTCGTAGAAGCCGACGCACTCGGTGCACAGCTCGGGGTCGATCACGTAGATCTCGTCCCCCTCGCTGATGGCCTCGTTGGGGCACTCGGGCTCGCAGGCGCCGCAGTTGATGCAATCCTCGGTGATGTACGTCGCCATGGTGATCGCGCGTTGCTGTACGGGCCTTGTCTTGAGCTGTCAATTGCACTGCTCGAGCCCAAACATTCCGTAGCGTAACTTTTGGCCCCCGTCGAGCCCTGCTGAGCACCAACGTTTTCGAAGGCCGACCCGTGGACTCGCGAGTAGGGTGCCCGCGCAGATGTCGACGCGTGTGGCCTTGGCGGTGGTCCTTGCCTTTTCGAGCGGCTGTCGCCCCGAGATTGGAGACCCTTGCGTGAGCTCGGTGGATTGCTCCGCACAAGGCGATCGACTGTGCGACACCAGCCAGCCCGAGGGGTACTGCACGATCTTCAGCTGCGAGCCCGACACTTGCCCGGAAGACACGCTGTGCGTGGGGTTCGGGGCGGAGCTGCCACCTTCGTGCGAGGCGCCCGACGCAGCGGACCCACGTTGGCCGCGGTTCGAGCGCACCTTCTGCATGAGCCTGTGTGAGACCGACGAGGATTGCCGCGACGGCTACCAGTGCCTCGCGCCCGAGGACCGCGCGTCGAGCTCGATCGACATCGAGCTCGAGAACCGCAGCTCCAAGGTCTGCTTCGCTGCGTCGACGGCTCCGGCGGCCGATCCCGCGGGCGAGTGCATCTCCACGCCGGAGCCTTGACGTGTTCTACGCGCCGCTGCCGCGCACGCTCGCTGCCGCGCTGCGCGATCTGAGCGAGAAGAAGCCCGAGGTGCGAGCCAGCGCCGCGCGCGATTTGGCGCGACACGGCGAAGAGAACCGTTCGGCGGTGCTGTCCGCGCTGGAGAAGTCGCTCAAGGACGATCACGCCTTGGTGCGCGCCACCGCCGCCGAGCTGCTCGGCGAGCTCGAGGCCACCGACCTTCTGCCTGCGCTGCTCGTGGCCGTGGAGGACGATCACCAGCTGGTGCGCCAGAACGCCATCATGGCGCTCGGCAACCTGCGCGACAGCCGCGCGCAGCAGCGCATCGAACGGGCGCTGTCGGACGAGCGGCCAGAGGTTCGCTACCAAGCCGTGATGGCCTACCCGCGCGTGAGCTCGTCGCGCGAAGAGTCGGTGCGAGCGCTGGCCCAAGCGACCCGGGACGACGACGACAGCATCGCGCACATCGCCTTTCGCATGGCGGAGGAGCTGGCCGCGGACGGCGAGGTGGACGCCGCGTTGCTGCTCAGGGCCAAGGCCTGTCTGGCTCACGGCTCCGCCCGCGTGCGCGTGGTAGCAGCGATCGTGCTTGCCACCGCCAAGGACCCTGCCGGGGACCGGCTCCTGGTCGAGGTCGCCGAGGGCAAGCTGAAGACGCCAGAGAACGAGGACGTCGCGGCCGTGATCGAGCTGCTTGGGGAGCGCGATGTGCCGGGCGGCCGCGAGGCGCTGGCGAAGCGAGCCTTCGGTGGGCTGCTGGTCACCGACAAGTTCCAGTGGCACGCGCGCATCGCGCTCGCCCGGCTGGGCGACCCGCGTGCGAAGCAAGCCATCGTCCGCGACCTCACCTCGCTGTCGTTCGAGAAGCGCACGCTCGCGGTGGCGGCCGCGGGTCGCGCGCGCCTCACGGACGCTCGCGCGATCTTGCTCGAGATGCGCGGAAGATCCGAGCGCGCCAGCCCCGGCGCGGTCGAGGCCGCGCTCGAGGAGCTCGCGCAGGGGGCGAAGCCGTGAGCGACGCGTTCAGCGAGGCGGACTTGCTCCCGAGCCCCGAGGAGAAGCGCCGGGCTCGCGACTCGGTCATCGATCGCATCGCCGCCGCGGTCGCCATGCTCGCAGCGGGCGTGCTGGCAGGCGGCATGGTGGCGCTCGGCGCATGCGCCGCCCCAGCTGTGTTTCGCCTCGCACCTGCGCCGTTCTCGGGGCTGGCCATGGGCGAGGCGTTCGCGCGCTTCGACCGGGTCGCCATCGGCGCCGCGGTGGTGGCGCTGTTCGCCGAGGTCGTCCGCACCTTCTTGGCGCGCCGCGAGCGCCCGAGCGTGGCCCAGCGCGCCCGCCGGCTCTCGGCCATCGCGCTCGCGGGCTGCACCGCGGTGATGGGCCTGAGCCTGTCGCCCACCATCCGCGAGCTGCACCAAGGGGGAGCGAGCCGCGGGCAGGGCGAGGCGGGGCAGCGGCTCGACGCCGTACACAAGCGGGCCGAGCTGGTCGGAAAGATCGAGATCGCGCTGGCCGTGGCGCTCGTAGGGCTGCACATGGCCACGGTCCGAGCCGGTCGAGACGCGGAGGACGATCTGGAGGCCCCGGCGCCCCTGCCTCCTGGGCCGGCCGATTGATTCAGCCGGCTTGCCGGTCAATTGCTACGATCGAGGCTCAGGCTTACGATCTTCCTTCGCAGCACGCGCCCGAGCGGCGCACCGAGGCCACCATGAACAAGCTCGCTCACACCTCTCTCGCGTTCGCACTGTTGGTCTCGCTCGGCTGTGGGGACAGCTCGAGCAGCTCTTCCCAAGGCGGCGACGGAAGCGGCAACGGCTCGAACAACGGCGGCAACGGTAACGGCGGCGACGGCGGCGGCAACGGCGGAGACAACACCGGCGCGAACGGCGGCGGGCCCGCCACGGGCGGCGGAGGCACCGGCGGCATCAGCGGCCAATGCCCCACCGTGACCAACAACCTGCCGATGGGCGAGTGCGATCTGTACTTGCAGAACTGCCCCAGCCAGGACGACACCTGCGACATCGGCGACGCCGATCCGTCGAACCAGATCTTCGAGCCGATCCCACAATGCTTCACGCAGAACGGATTGAAGGCGATCGGCGAGACCTGCAACGAGCCCCCCGACTGCCAAGCGGGTCTCACCTGTGTCGGCAACCGTTGCTCGTCGTTCTGCTGCCCGGACGATCCCAACTCGTGCGGCGGCGGCACCTGCAACGTGGACGTGTCCTTGCAAGACATGAACGGCATGGACACGGGCTTCGAGTTCAAGGCCTGCGCGTTCTCGCCGACCTGTGAGCTGTTCAACCCGGACTCGTGCCCAACGGGCGAAAACTGCTACTTCAACGGCCCGGGCGTCTCGACCTGTTACACGCCGGCCGACGGCGAAGGCAACGAGCTGCCCGAGGGCGCAGTGTGCATGGCGCTGAACGACTGCGCGGACAGCACCGTCTGCGTCGGCGACGGCCCCGGCGGCATGGACGACCTGTGCCGCTTCATGTGCATCATCAACTCGGGCGCGGCACCCGGGCTGGGCGGCTGCCCGGTCGGCCAATCGTGCGACACCAACGCGCTCGAGACCGGCTTCCCGATGGTGGGCTTCTGCCACCCCTGACCCGCACCCGAGCACCGCACCCTACAAACCCTCTCGCCGCGCGCGCCCTGCGGGGTTACCCACCCTCGCGATGCTAGCGAGCCTGTCCCACGACAGAGACCCGGACCTGGGTCTCTACCGCGTCCTTCGCGACGACGGTTCGATCGACGAAGAGCGCGACCCCGGCATCCCGCTCGAGGTGATCCTGCGCGCCTACCGCGAGATCAAGCGGCTGCGCGTGCTCGACGCGCGCATGATGCTGCTGCAGCGCCAGGGGCGCATCGGCTTCTACGGCACCTGCACCGGGCAGGAGGCCACGCCCATCGCAGCCGGCCTCGCGATCGAGCCCGATGACTGGGTGTTCCAAGCCTTGAGAGAGAGCTCGATCATGCTGGTCCGCGGCTTCCCGTTGACCCGCTACATCGCCCAGATTTTTGGTAACTCGCTGGACGTGCTCAAGGGCCGCATGCAGCCCTCGCACATGGCGGGGCGCAGCGTGAACCAAGTGTCTTGGTCGAGCTGCATCGGACCGCAGCTGCCGCAAGCGGTGGGCGCAGCGTGGGCGGCCAAGCTGCAGGGCCACCGCACGGTGGTGCTCGGCTTCATGGGCGACGGCGCTACCAGCCAGCCCGACTTTCACGCGGCCATGAACTTCGCAGCCGTGTACCGCACGCCCTGTGTGCTCGTGTGCCAGAACAACCACTGGGCCATCAGCGTGCCCTCGTCCAAGCAGAGCGCGAGCGAGTCGTTCGCGGTCAAGGGTCGCGCCTACGGCATCCCCTCGCTGCGCGTGGACGGCAACGACCTGCTCGCGGTGTACGCAGCGCTACGCGCCGCGGTGGCGAGCGCGCGCGCCGGCGAGGGGCCGCAGTTCATCGAGTGTGTCACCTACCGCATCGGCGCTCACTCCTCGAGCGACGACCCCACGCGCTACCGCTCGCAAGAGGAGGTCGACGCGTGGATCGAGAAGGACCCGCTCGCGCGCCTGCGCAAGCACCTGGTGCGCCGCGGCGAGTGGAGCGACGCCAAGGAGGACGCGCTCGAGAAGGAGCTCAACCGCGAGATCGGCGAGGCCATCACCGAGGTCGAGCGCCACGGTCCGCCGGATCGCAGCACCATCTTCGACGACGTGTTCGCGACGTTGCCGTGGCACCTCGTCGAGCAGCGCGCCGAGCTCGCAGGGAGCCCGGTCGCCAAGCCGCCCGGCGAGCACTGAGCCCGCACTCCACTCATCGCGACGCACAAAGAAGAACGCCGGCCCCTCTCGGGACCGGCGCCTTCGCTTGCGCTAGCCGATCAAAGAGAGATCAGCCGTTGCGACGCCGGCGCTTCAGCGCCAGCGCGGCCAGGCCGAGGCCCAGTACCCAGGTCGAGCCCTGGCTCGAGCGCGCCGGGACCTCGCAGCTGCAGCCCTCGTCCTCGCCGTCGGCGCCATCGCTGCCGCCGCCGCTGCCGCCGGTTGCGTCGCCACCGGTGCCGTTGCCACCGGTGCCGTTGCCACCGGTGCTGCCGCCGCCGGGGCCGCCGCCGCCGGGGCCACCGCCGCCAGGGCCACCGCCGCCGGGGCCAGCCCCGCCGCCGCCGCCGCCGCCGACACCCTCGGTCAGGCAGTTGTTGTCGCAGCCATCACCCTCGTTGGTGTTGCCGTCGTCGCACTCTTCGCCAGCGGTGGTGTTGACGTTGTTGTCACCGCAAGTGGCCGCGGTGCAGTCGTCGTCGCACGTGGCCGTCTCCGCGCCGTCGTCGCAGGTCTCGCCAGCGGTCGCGTTGATCTCCATGTCACCACACATCGCGGTCGTGCAGTCGTCGTCGCAGGTCGCGGTCTCGCCGCCGTTGCCAGCGCCGTCGCCGTCGCACATCTCGCCGCTGGTGGTGTTGACGACGCCGTCGCCGCAGCTCACCGCGGTGCAGTCCGCGTCGCAGGTAGCGGATCGGCCACCGTCATCGCAGGTCTCACCCGCGGTGTTGTTCACGACGCTGTCGCCGCAGGCGGCCGTGCTGCAGTCGGCGTTGCAGGTCGCGGACTCGGCGCCGTCGTCGCAGTCCTCGCCGGCAACCATGTTGGTGTTGCTGTCGCCGCAGCTGACTGCAGTGCAGTCGTCGTCGCAGGTGGCGGACTCGCCAGCGGTGTCGCAGGTCTCGTTGGCGGCCACGATGCCGTCACCGCAATCGCACGCGTCACCGACGCCGTCGTTGTCCGTGTCGGCCTGGCCAGGATCGCTGACCGCGGGGCACACGTCGCAGGCGTCGCCGACGCCATCGAGGTCGGTGTCCGTCTGCGTCGTGTTCATGTCCGCGGGGCAGTTGTCGCACGCGTCCGCCACCGTGTCCGTGTCCGTATCAGCGAAGGCGCACTCCACGACCTGCACCGACCAGCTGTCGATGCTCCCCGTGTCCCCGCCGAGATCATCACTGACCGAGAGCGTCCAGGTGCCGTTGGCCAACTCGCCGATGAACGCGCCGAGCGGCTCCTCAGGCGCGAGCGGAGTTGCGGTCACGAGGTTGGTGTACGTGTGGTCGGTCGTGACGCCATTGTTGGTGGTGTACGGGACCTGGCCGGCCGGGTTCGCGGTGCTGGTCCAGACGGTGCCGTTGAACACGTTGTCGTTGCCACTACCGTTGTCAGTCGAGAGGGTCACGATGGTGCCGGCCGGCGACGTGAGGGTGATGTCCATGTCCGCCGCGAACGTGTGAGTAATGTTCGTGGTGACGTTCACTGCACAGATCGGGTTGACGGTGCCCACCACGTCCAGCGTCGAGGTGGAGACCGCGACGTCGGCGATCGCCACTGCGGCGGTGGAATTGAAGGTCGTGGTCGCGGTGGTGGCTGGGGCACCGGGGACGGTTGTCAGCGCCAGGCCCCAAGAGTCGAGGCTGCCACCGTTTCCGGATGTGTCGTCCGAGACGGTGATGGTCCACGTCCCGTTGGGATCCTCACCAATGAACGCGGCGAGCGCCTCTTCCGGGGTCAAGAGCGGCTGAGCGGTCAGGTTGACGTACACGCTGTCCGTCACCATCCCGTTGTTGTTGGTGTAGGGGAGCAGTCCGTCGGGGTCCGCGTCATCGTCCCAGACAGTCCCCACGAAGACGTTGTCGTTCGTTCCGCCGTTGTCGGTGGTGAGCGTGACGACCGTACCTGCCGGGGAGGTGATGGTGATGTCGAGGTCGTTCGCGCTGGTGTGCGTGATGCTCGTCAACACGTCCACGTCCCAGATCTCGGTGTCGAGGCCCGCGACCACGATGGTCGAGGTGACGACACCCGCCGCCACCGCGTCGATCGGCACGGCCGTCGTGTTCGTGAAGTTCGTCGTCGTGGAGGTGCACCCCCCGGGCGGCGCCGCCGGCGCAGATGCGCTCACTTCGAGCGGGCGGGCGAACAAGCCAGCACCGAGCATGAACAACCCGATCGCGAAACGTTGCCACTTCATAAGCGTGTCCTCCTAGAGCAAGCCTGGCACCTTAGTCGGATCGCGCGACTCGGGAAACCCCCACCGATCGGGCTCAGCCCTTCTCGATCACCCACACCCCGTTCACGTCCGGCATGGGCAGCTCGCGCTCGCCCGCAGCGTCGAAGATGCGCGCGTGAGGGGAGATGTGTGCCGGGTAGCCCGGCTGGAGATAGGATCGCAGGTCCTCCGCGACCTCGAGCTCCCGGGCAGGGTGCTCCGGGTCCGCTCGGGTGCAGGCCTCGAGGAGCTTGGCCACGTACTCTGCGCGCGGCAGCACCGCGCGTTGCTCGCGGATCTCGTACGGGAACGAGTCGGGGCCCCAGGTGAAGGTGGTCAGGAACTCGTACAGATCGGGCTGCGAGAGCCGCACGCGGCTTTCGGACAGACGCTCGAACGGCACGGGCCGCGCCTCGAAGCTGCGAGCGAACAGCTCGAAGCCCTCGCGCCACGCGGGGCTCGTGAGCTCCAGCACGCGTGGCTCGTCTGTGGGCATCACGCCATCGCGAATCACGATGCGGCCGCCCGGCATGAGGGTGCGGTAGGCCGCGGCCACGATGGCCAGCACCGAGCCCAGCTGGAACCTGCGGCGCGGCTCGCCCCACTCCACGTAGCTGAAGATCTCGTGCAGCACGCTGCAGAAGATCACGGTGCTCACCTCACCGCGGCCGAACATCTTCTCGATCTCGAACGCGTCCCCCAGGCGCACCTCGTAGGCCACCTTCTGGCCCAGCGCACGCGTGGCGAACGCCTCGACCACCGCCTCCGACGCGTCGATGCCCACGATGCGCGAGGTCATGAAGCGGTCCGCGAGCAGGTCGAGCACGACCCCGCCGCCCGGGCCCACCTCGACGATCACGCCCGAGCGCACGTACTCGAGCATGCGCGCCTTGTCGGTGCGAGCCGCGTTCATGGTGGCCAGGTACGCCGCCTCGTTGTGCACGCGGTCGTAGTCGTCCTTGCGCAGCGCATACAGATCGCAGAGCGACTTGAGCGTCTGGTGGAACGCCGCCGAGGCCTTGGTCTCGTAGATGCCCAGCAGCGTGAGCAGCGCGGTCGCCTCGGGGTTGGTCTCGAACCGGATCGCCAGCGCCTGCTCGCCGCCGATGCTGGACGGAAACGACACCAGCGTGCCTCCCGCGAGCTTGCCGGACAGCAGATCCTCGATCGCGCTCTGCTCCAGCAAGGTCTCGAGCAGCCGCACCTGGTAGCGACGCGCGTTGCCCTGCGCGTCGCGCAGCACCTCGGCCACGCCCAAGAGGTCCAAGTGCCACGGCCCAGTGTGGCCGATGCCGGCCTGCTGCGCGGCCGCGCTGAGGTACAGCAAGAAGCGCACAGCGGCGTCGAGCGAGAGCACCCCGAGCGCGGGCTCCGCGTACCACACGCGGCAGCGTGATAGTCGCGACTCCAGCACCGGCCGCGCTGCGCGCAGACGATCGAGGGCGGCGTCCACCTCGACCTGCGACTCGCGCGCCATCAGCGCGCCGCCTCGCATACGCGCGATGCGCTCGGCCAACATCGCGCGGCCAGCGATCACGCGCGAGCTCGACGGACCGAGCAAATTGCTGCGCTCTTCGATCGCGAACGCGTTGGCGAGCTCCGGGGTCCACAGGTCGCGCCGCACCGCGCTGGTCTCGCAGCGGTTGATGATGCTCCACACACGCGCGAGGCGCTCACCTCCGTCGTGCTCGCGCGACAAGAAAGCGGCGAACGCGGCGAGCGCGTCGCGCCCCACCTCGCCGCGCAGCCGCATGCCGACGAGGCCGCTCGCGGCACACAAAACGCGCACGCGCTCGGTCCACAGCCCGTCGTCCGAGATCACCACCTTGCCGAGCACGCGGCGCACCACGTCCTCGAAGATCACCGCGGAGTCTTCGTTGTGCACGGTGCCGTCCACGCCCAGCCGCGCGCGCCACTGCGCTCGCTGCTCGCTGGTGCCGCCCTTGGCGACGTCGCAAAACAACAGCGTGGACGCCACCAGCGCGCGCGACTCGCGATCGAGCTGGGCGGCGTCGGGCAACGCGAGCCCGAGCGCGCGGACCACGCGATCGAGCAGCGGCGTCGCGCGCGCGCCGATCGCCGCACCGTCGTGCTCGTAGCTGGTGCGCTGCTCCGGCACCGCCAACCCGGCGAGCTCGGGCAGCACCTCGCGCAGACGTCGCGCCGCGATGCTCGGCGGATCGTCGGCGAGCAGCGCCAGCGCGACCAGCGCGTGCAGCGGCTCCGACACCACCCAGCCGGCGACCTGCGCGTCGTCGTGCCACGCCACTTGCCCGAGCGCAGCCTCGGCGCGATCGACCATCCCCTGTGCGTCGTCTGGAGCGGCCGCCGACAGCCGCGCCAGCGCTTCAGGGGCGTGCGTCAGGAAGCTGTGCCCCACCGGCTGACCACCGCCCATGTAGGAGTGGTACCGCACCACGGCCTTCAAAAAAAGTTGGAACAACCCCCAAGAAGTCGTGTCAGTGCTAAGCGACCGGCACGCGCGAGCTGCTCTCGATAGTGAGAGCAAACGCCGCGCGGCTCCGGGTGCGAGAGATCCCGGCCGACACCTTCGGCCCTCGCCCCGGCACCATTCAGGGATCACTCGGAGGCTCTCCCATGTCGTCGTCCCCCTTTGTTCGCGGCTCGAACCCCTTCCTCACTGGCAGCGCGGACGTGTTCGCCGAGCCCAGCCAGGAATCTGCCGAGGCGAAGGCTGGCTACGCGATGATCCCGAGCGCCTCGATCGACGCCTCGGAGGTCGAGTCTGCCGCCAGCGCCGTCGAGGTGATGGTGCGCTGGGACGACGCCATCCTACATGTCGGCCACCTGCCCCCCGGCCGTGCCTTCCACGTGGGGGAGGACTGCGCAGATGTGGTGGTGCCCGCCGACAAGCTCGGCTCCTCGCGCATGTCGCTGGTGAGCGCGGACGGCTCGGCGTTCATCCCGCAGGGCGCGACGGCGACCCTCACGGTCGGTGCCCGTACCCTCTCGCTCGCCGACGCCACCACCGAGGGCTTGGCCCAGCCGGCCGCCGGTGGTCACAGCGTGCGCCTCTCGCACGGCATGCGCGTCAAGAGCGAGCTCGCGGGCTTCGTGTTCGAGGTCGCGTCGGTGAACGCGGGGCGCAAGGTGGCGGGCAAGGGACGCGGTGACAAGCGCGCGTTCGGCGCCCAGGCGCTGAGCTTCGGCCTGCACGGCGCCATCGCCGCTGCGCTGTTCGCCTTCATGCCCGCGCTGGCCTCCACCGAGGACGGCCAGATGAGCGACGACCAGAAGTACATGCTCTCCGCCATGCTCAAGGCGCAGGCCGAGACGGAGAAGGAGCAGCCGGAGCTCAAGGGTGGCGAGGAGACCAAGGCCTCCGACGGCGGCGCCGGCGCCCCCTCCCCCGGCGAGAAGGGCGCGCTCGGCAGCAACGTGTCCAAGGCCTCGAACAAGGCCTACGCCGTCACCGGTGGCGCCAAGGAGCGCACCCTGAACCGCGCCGAGATGCTCGAGGACGCGCGCAACTTCGGCATGATCGATCTGCTCGGCAACGTGCCCTCGTCGGTCTCGTCGAACGGCCCGGTCTCGCCCTGGGGCGACGTCGCCAACGGCCCCGACGCCATCGCAGCCAATGGCAACATGTGGGGCGAAGAGCTCGGCGATGCGTTCGGCCAGAACGGCCTCGACCTGAGCGGCGTCGGCGAGGGCGCCGGCGGCAAGTGGAACGGCATCGGCATGGGCGGCATCGACACCATCGGCCACGGCAGCGGCAGCTGCACCGACGCCAACTGCCAAGGCTTCGGCAACTTCAACGGTCGCCTCAGGCCCTCGCACACCGCCTCGAGCCCCAAGGTGCGCATGTCGCCCCCGAGCATCTCCGGCCGCATCCCCCCGGAGGTCATCCAGCGCATCGTGCGCCAGAGCTTCGGCCGCTTCCGCGGCTGTTACGAGGCCGGCCTGCGCACCAACCCCAGCCTGAGCGGCGTCGTCTCGGTCGCGTTCACGATCGGTCGTGACGGCGCCGTCGGCGGCGCGAGCGGCGGCGGCTCACTGCCCGACGCGGCGGTGGTCAAGTGCGTCACGCAGCAGTTCTACGGGCTGTCGTTCCCCGCCCCCGACGGTGGCATCGTCACCGTCAGCTACCCCATCTCGTTCAACCCGAACTGAGACGGGCCCCCCAACTGGTCGGCTGGCGCGCGTCGTTCGGAGCCTCGTCGCGCGTGCGGCCCCCACCCCCTTCGCTGGAGTTCCAGGGAAGGGGGTTCTCTTTTTCCATGTTGGGGCTCGCTTGCGGCTCCGCCGCTACGCTCGCGGATCGCGGGTCGCCGTCCTACCATCTCGTCGTGGCCGATTCGCTCGAGGCGCGTTCGCAAGCGGCGATCCACGCGGCCTGGGGCGCCACAGCACCGCGAGTGGTGAAGGCGACTCGCGACTTGAAACGCCAACCCGCGCAGACGCCACGGCCCGCACCGCGAGGAGCCCGCGCGCCTATCGCGACACGCTGGCGCACACTCGATTCAGGCAGCGACAGTCGCCGGGCGCTGGGAAGCTCTTGTCGCATACCGCCGGCATGTTCGGACGCTGGCGCTTGCCGCACGAGCGCGGCGTGCACGGGTCGTCCCAGCTGCAATCCGCGTCGGTCGCGCAAGTGGCGGGAGCGGCCTTGTAGACGACCGCGCACTCGCCCGCGAGGCAGTCACAGCGCCCGGGCGGCGGCGCGGACTCGTCGCACGCTTGCACCGGGCGCGCTCCGAGCCGGCACTGCGTGGGGAAGCAGGCGTCGTTCCAGCCGCAGTCTGCGTGCTTGTTGCAGCGAGCTTGGGACACGAGCGGCTCGGTCGTGGCGCGGCTCGAGGCCGCCACGCTCGCTGTCGGCGCCGCGTGCGTCGGCGCGGTCGTCGCTGCTTGGGGTGTGCTCGCGCCTTGGGTCACCGCCTGGCCACCTAAATCCGGCGGCGACTGGGTCGGCTCGGCCGGCCGCGCACATCCGCTCACCCAAAGCAGCAGTGCTGCCCGCCAACAAGTCCGCGCTCGCGCTGACACGACGCCACGGTACCGCAGCTGCCGCGCGTAAGCCCGCAGGGCGCAGCGCGGCCCGAATGATCTGCTCTGGGCGGCCGTGCCAGCCGCGGGTCGGAGGGATTTCAAACTGGCTTGCGAGTCGAGTTCAATGCGGACGGAACTCGGGCGAGGGTCGGTTGTCGTAGCTGGGCCATGCACGAAGACGAGCTCGAGCTGTCGGCGGCGAGAGAGAGACGAGACGAGCGCGAGATCGCCTGGTCGGGCGTGATCTCGTGGAGCGCCCCGGAGGACGTGCCGGACGTGTCGCGCTTCTTTTGGACCAAACGCTCGCTGCTGAGACGCCTGGGTGTGGCGTGTTTGGTGGTGTTCGCGGCAGGCCTCGCGACGCTCGCGACGGCGGTGGCGGACAACTGGTTCTTCGAGGCGGCGCCGGTACGCGAGTAGCTGCTCAGGGCGCGGGCGTTGCGCTCGCGAGACGAGCGAGCTCGGAGCGCGCCGCCTCGGTGATCGCGACCGGGATGTCTTTCGCGCCCGCTGCCAGCGCGAGCAAGGGGCCGCGCTCGCCCGCGATGGACAACGCCTGCACAGCGCCGAGCTCCCCGCGGCGAGCGAGCGCCAACAGCGCGCGGCGCAACCCGGGCTTGGTCCACGTGCGGCCGAGAGGGCCGATCTGCTGGAGGCCATTCTTCACGCTCTCGGTGGCTCTGGAAGAGCGGGTCAGCGCTTCGTAGGCGCGAGCTCGCACGGCCCAGCGGGCGAGCTGCTCGGGCGCGCGTGCCCCTTCGCCGACGAGGCTCGCGATGTCGACCACGCTGCCGTCGAACGCGGCGCGTCCCGCGCTTGGGACCTTGGCCCAGTGATCTGCGAGCACCTTGGGATCGGCCTGGGTCGCCCACAGCACCGCGCTGAACACGTCCGGCGCCGCGGACTTGTTGCCGAGCAACGTGATCAGGCGGCGCTGGTCGCTGTCGCCCAGCTCGGTGGCAGAAAGCGCGAGCGCCGCACCTTTCGCGAGCGAGCCGGTGGCGCCGCCCTCGATCACGCCGATCAGATCCGGCGCGAGCCCGGGGTGCGCCGCGAGCGCGAGCGTGCGAAGCGCGCACTCGGCGACGAAGCCGTCGTCTGGCATGTGGCCCCCACTGCGGGCCACGGCCTCGTTGAACAGCACGCGCAGCGACGTTGCCTCGGCGATGGATCCGAGCGCGTCGCAAGCACCCCAGCGCACGTCTTGGTGCGTGAGGGGATCGAGAGCGAGCTGCCACAGCGGGTCGACCGCCGAGACCTCGCGTGCCGCGCCGAGGCCCGCGCTGGCGCCCACGCCGATCGCGCGGAGCACCATGCCACGCATGGCGGCCCCGCCGCTGACCAAGCCCTCGAGGGAGCCGTCGAACCCTGCGGGCTTGCGCTTGAGCTCGGCGATCAACTTGGGCGCGCTGCCCTTGTCGGCGGCGCCCAGGTAGCGGAGCGCGGACTGCGCGATCTCGAACGCCCGCGGGAACGGAGGCTGCGCGCCCACCTTGGGCAATGGGTCCTTGGGAAAGGCCCACTTGCGGAGCGCGCGAAGCCCGCGCTCGGATCGCACGCGCGACAAGAAGCGCATGGCGTTCGCGTGAGGTGACGGCGCGCCGTCGGTCCAGGCGAGCACGGCCCTCTCTGCGTCGGACCACGTGCTGCTCGGCGCGCCGCGGTGGGCATCGAACAGCTCGGAGAGCAGGCGCGCCGAAGCGACTCGAAGCACGTCGGTCCTGGACAGGTGCCCCCCCGCATCGGCTTCCCAGAAGCGCTCGGGTGCGTGGAGGGCGCGTTGATCGAGCTGCAGCCGCTCGACGAGCAAGGGGAGCGCCCGCAGGTCGCCGAGCTCGGCCAGCGCGAAGCCCGCCCGCGTCCGCCCGTACATGCGCAGCGATCGCTCGGCCTGCAGCGCTGGATCCTCGGGGCTCGCCTTCGCGGCGGCAGCGACCGGCACGGCCGCGTCGGCGAACGCCGCGAGCGCATCGCCCGCACGGGGATCTGCGCAGCGATCGATGGCATCGAAGACGCGTTGCTGCCAGAACCAACGCATCTCCGGCGGGTTGGCGGCCGAGAGCCGGCCCAGCGCGGCCACCAGCGCAGCGCCGCCGTGGTGCTCGGCAAGCGCCTCGAGGATCTGACCGAGGCGCTCGCTGCTCGCGCTCGGGACTTCGGCCAAGAGAGCGTCCGGCGGGGGGGGCGCCTTCCACACGAAGGCTGGCTGTGCCGCCTCCAGGGCCGGGCTGGGTGGCGCGTCCGCGGACGCCGTCGTGGCCGGTGCTTGGGGTGGTCGCGCCACCTCGACGTCGGGCGTCGGGCCGGTGCAGCCGAGGACTGCACACAGAATCACCACCCTGGACCGACGCATGAGGCGACCCTATGCAGACCTCGTATGCAGGGCAACCGACCGTGTGCGCTCAGCCGGCTTTTGTCGAGCGGGGGTGCTAAGGTCCCCGCCCCCTCAAGGAGCCGACACCCATGACCACTCCGATCCGCAACGTATGCGTGATCGGGGGCGGCGTGATGGGGAGCGGCATCGCAGCCCACTTGGCCAACGCCGGTGTGCGCGTGCTGCTCCTCGACATCGTCCCCCCGAACCTGACCGACGAGCAGAAGCGCGACAAGAAGGCCCGCGACGGCTTCGCGCAAGGCGGCCTGGACAAGGCGCTGAAGGCGCGCCCGGCCGCGTTCTTTCACCCCTCGTTCGCGCAGCTCGTGTCGATCGGCAACGTGGAGGACGACCTCGAGTCGGCCAAGGACTGCGACCTGGTGATCGAGGCGATCATCGAGAAGCTCGAGCCCAAGCAGGCGCTGTTCGCCAAGCTGGAGAAGATCGTTCCGGCGCACACGATCGTGGCGTCGAACACCTCCGGCATCCGCATCGCATCGATGATGGAAGGCCGCTCGCAGTCGTTCAAGGAACGCTTCCTGGTGATGCACTTCTTCAACCCTGTGCGCTACATGAAGCTGCTCGAGCTGGTGGGCGGGCCCGACACGGCTCCTGCCTCGCTGGAGCGGATCAAGCGCTTCGGTGAGGACGTGCTCGGCAAGGGCATCGTGATCGGCAAAGACACGCCGAACTTCGTGGGCAACCGCATCGGCGCGCACTCGATGATGGTGGCCATCCACCAGATGTTGGCCGACGGCCTCGCGCCCGAGGACGTGGACAACATCACCGGCTCGCCCATGGGTCACCCCAAGAGCGCGAGCTTCCGCACCGCCGACTTGGTGGGCCTCGACACGTTCGTGCACGTGGCCGAGAACTGCCACAACTCGCTGAAGGACGACGAAGACCGCGAGGTGTTCGCGGTGCCGGCCTTCATCCGCACGATGGTCGAGAAGAAGCAGCTCGGCGACAAGACCAAGGGCGGCTTCTACAAGCGCCAGCCCGACAAGAGCATCCTCACGCTCGACCCGACGACCGGCGAGTACCGCCCCAAGGGTGGCGACGAGGCGATCGCCAAGCTGACCAAGGGCATCTCCAAGGTGGAAGATCCCAAGGAGCGGGTGAAGAAGCTGGTGGCCGACACGGGCAAGGCCGGCACCTTCGCTTGGAAGGTGATGAGCCGCTCGCTGGCCTACGCGGCGCGCCGCATGGGCGAGATCGCCGACGACGTGGTGGCGATCGATGACGCGATGAAGTGGGGCTACAACTGGGAGCTCGGCCCGTTCGAAACCTGGGACGCGCTCGGCTTCGCCGAGACCGTGGAGCGCATGCAGAAGGACGGCATCGCGCTGCCCGACTCGGTGCTCAAGATGAAGGCCGCCGGAGCCAAGGGCTTCTACGACGGGAACAAGGTGTTCGACCTGAAGAAGGGCGAGTACACCGCGCGCGCGATCGATCCGCGCAACGCCAGCGTGGTGGAGCTGCGCAAGGGCGGCGCGCCCGTGCTCAAGAACGACGGCGCCGAGGCGTGGGATCTGGGCGACGGCGTGCTCGGGCTCACCTTCAAGACCAAGGCGAACTCGCTCGACCCCGACGTGTTCAAGATGATGAACGACGCGGTGGCCGAGGCCGAGAAGAACTTCCGCGCGCTGGTGCTGGCCAATCAAGGTGAGCACTTCTGCGTGGGCGCGAACCTGTTCCTGGTGCTGATGGCGGCCCAGAACAAGGAGTGGGATCAGCTTCGCGCGATGATCAAGACGCTGCAGTACGCGATGCAGCGCATGAAGTACGCGACCGTGCCGGTCGTGGCCGCGCCGTTCGGCATGGCGTTGGGCGGCGGTCTCGAGCTCTGCTTGGCGACCGACGCAGTGCAGGCGGCGGCGGAGACGTACGCGGGCTTGGTCGAGGTGGGGGTGGGCATCATCCCCGGCGGCGCGGGCAACCTGAACATCCTGTGGCGCATGCTCGAGGGCGTGCCGGAGGGCGCGCAGATCAACACGCTGGAGCTGGTCACCCAGGCGTTCAAGAACATCGCCTTGGCCAAGGTGGCGACCAGCGCCGACGAGGCCAAGATGCTGGGCTACTTCCGCAAGAACGACGGCGTGTCGTTCGACAAGTCGCGCCTGGTGACCGAGGCGAAGCGCCGCGCGATCGGCCTCGCCGAGTCTGGCTACCACCCGCCCGCGCCGCGCGCCCACGTGCTGCCCGGTGAGAGTGGCATCGCCACCCTGTCGATGATGGTCGATACGTTGGTCGCCGGCGGCTACGCCAGCGAGCACGACGGCAAGATCGCGCGCAAGCTGGCCGAGGTGCTGAGCGGCGGGCGCGGCGGCAACGCCAAGCCCGTGACCGAGGACACCATGCTCGAGCTCGAGCGTGAGGCCTTCCTCAGCCTGTGCGGCGAGCCGAAGAGCCAAGAGCGCATGCAGTACATGCTGATGAACAACAAGCCGTTGCGGAATTAGGCCCAGAGGAGAGCAAGACCATGCAAGACGTCATCATTGTCGATGCAGTTCGCTCGGCCGTGGGCCGAGCCATCAAGGGATCGCTCGCACAGAAGCGGCCCGACGAGCTGGCCGGGGACGTGATCCGCGGCCTGCTCGCGCGCAACCCCGAGGCCAAGACGGCAGAGGTCGAGGACGTGGTGCTCGGCTGCGCCATGCCGGAGGGGGAGCAAGGCCTGAATGTGGCGCGCATCGCGGCGCTGCTCGGCGGCCTGCCGCAAGAGACCAGCGCCAT
>CAZXMG010000003.1:0-280022 GCA_964641275.1 uncultured Polyangiaceae bacterium | reverse complement strand
ACGCCCTCTGCGTCGCAGGTTGCGCAGCTCTCCATGAACGGCCGCAAGAAGTCCGCTTCGTCGTCCACCATCTTGAACTCGAGACGTGCAGTGCGGCTGATGATGTCCTTGATGGTCTCGAACTGGCGGCGGTCGTCGCCCGGCACCTCGACCACGATGTCGTCGCCCCGCGACGAGACGGGCACCTCTTTCAAGCCCATGCTGTCGACGCGGCGCAGGATCTTGTCCTTCGCTTGCGCGACCGCCGAGTCACGGACCTGCTCCTCGACCTCTTTCTTGATCTTGAAGGTGGCGCTCAGCTTGTCGGTGCTGCGCACCACGCTGAGCTCCTGGTTGAAGCGCCGCAAGAACGCCTCGTCGAGCTTGGCCGCGTCCTCTGCTCCGACGAACGTGACCACGATCTTGCCCACGTCCTCGCGCGGCTTCTCGAACTTGACCCGCTGCGTGAGCGTGGCGATCTGCTCGGCGGTCGGGAGCGCGTCCTCCGCCGTGATCTGCAGGCTGCGCGCGAGCATGGTGCGCAGATCGTCGTAGTAGCGATCGCGCTTGTCCTTGATCGCCTCTTGCACGTCGACCGTGTACTCGACCCGGAAGCCACCCTTGAGGTCCAAGCCGCGCACGAGCCGGAAGGGCACGTTGGCGCACAGGAAGCGACCGAAGCCGAGCTCGCCCTCTTTGCCGCGCCGATCGAGCTCCGCTTGCTGCTCGCCGTCGAGGTTCGGGTTGTAGTAGGGGCGGTTGAAGCGCTCGTCGATGTACGTGGGGTAGAGCACCAGCGCCGAGGCGATGCCGAGGTACACGCAGAAGCCGAGGCGCGCCCGCCAGCCGAGGTCGAGCCAGTCGCCGGCACAGATCAGCGCCCAGGGGACCATCATGCCGATCACGGCCGTGACCCAGAACACGTGGTAGTGCGCTGCAAGGCCCGCAAACGCGGCCGAGCTGGCGGCCCAGATCAACGGCCCGCGCTTGGGTTTGATGGCGTAGGCCGTGAGCCCCAAGATCAGGGCCAGCACCGCCAACCCGTACTTCAAGTAGTCGTAGATCACCGCTTCAGGCCTTCTCTTTGGAGGCTTCCTTGGCCTTGGCCTCGTCCTTGGGCTTGGACTTGGCCTCGTCTTTCTTGTCGTCCTTGGCCTTTGCGTCGTCCTTCTTGGCGTCGTCCTTCTTGTCGGCCTCTTTCTTGGGGTCGACCTCGACACCCTCGACCGACTCCTTGCGGAACGCCACAAACACGCCCGGCGCCACTTCGATATCGATGTGACGCTCCGCGACCTTGACGATCTTTCCAATCACGCCGCCGCGGGTCCACACGCGGTCCCCAGGCTTGAGGTTCTGCTCGACCTCTTTCTGCTTCTTGCTCTGGTTGCGCATCATGAAGAACACGAACACGATGGGCAGCAGCCAGATCAGTGAGCTCAGCCCACCGAACGGGCTCCCGGCGTCACCCGCAGGGGCGGAGCCGGTCGGTGCCGGCGCGGGGGCGGCGTCGGGCGCCGAAGGTTGCAGCAGGTAGAAGGTGTGGCTCACAGGGGTACGGCTGATTAGTCAGTTTCGGATCGGTCGGCAAGCGATCCAAGCCGACGCCTTGACACTGTTGGAGCTGGGGGGTAAAGACCGCCTCCCCTCGCGCTCCTTCAGGCGAGGTCTCAGGCGCGTAGCTCAGCGGTAGAGCACTACCTTGACACGGTAGGGGTCGTTGGTTCGAACCCAATCGCGCCTACAACCGAAGCAGACGGCACGGCATTCCGGTTCGTCGCGCTTCTGCGCCCCGAGGTTCGCCAGCGTGCCAGCGCTCCAACGTGGATGGCCTCCACCAAGCGGTCGGGGCTCCGCACATCGCGCGCCCCGCTAGCGCCGCGACACCTTGATGCGCTTCGCCTCGGGGTCGTAGCGGTTGTCGATCTCGCCGTCGACGACGCGCAGCGCGTCCTTGCCCCACGCGTAGTCGGTGCCCGTGGTGCTCGCGACCGAGAGCAACTTCTTGTAGCTCGGCTGCTCGCCCGAGATGAGGGCGTTGACGAAGTGCCCTTGGGCCGCGCCCGCGCCGTCGCTGAAGCTCTCGAGCGCGTTGGTGATCGTGTCGAGGTCCCGCGAGCCGCGCTCTTTGTAGGAGAAGTAGTCCTTGTTGTAATAGTTGAAGGACACGCAGCTATCGATGAACAGGATCTGGTAGCTCTCCGGAAAGTCGGAGGCGTCGAAGTTCGCAGGGTCGAGCGGCCCCGCGCCGATGTACGAGTGGCCGTTGTAGAGGAAGACGTCGCTCGACCGGATGGCGCGTCGGTAGGGTTCGATGTCTTCTTCGGCGCCGAAGTACTGGTTGATGACGATCTGCACGTCTTTGGCGGCGCCGCTGCCGATGCGCACCGACACGTCTTCGCTGAACGTGATCCAGCGGCGGTGCAGGCGCTCGGCCACCGACTTGCGCAGCGCAAGCTTGTCCGCAGCGGACAGCCCCGACGGCCAGCTGGTGTCGTACAGCTCCCAGTCGATGAAGTCCTTGAAGCCGACCCCGGTCACCGGCTTGCCGTTCACGGTGAACTTCGTGAGATCGGTGGGGGGGTCGGTCGCGACGACCTTCATGTTGGATCGCTCGGTGAGGATGACCTCCATCTCGGCGAGCATTTCCCAGTACCCGGAGTCGTCGACGACGTGGTGCGGTTTGCCCGGCTCGGGGTGATCGATCATGCCGTTCACGAGGCCGATGTGGAGCTTGCCCGGCTCGATACCGCCGGCCCAAAGTCGATCGTACTCGGGGTAGAGCCTCGCCGCGGCCTGAGGCTTGGGGGCGAGCCGCGCAGTGATGGGGATGTACAGGCGCTCGACCTCCTCGCTCACGACCTGGCGCTCGGGTGAGCTCAGCCTGGCACGGGCTTCGTCGATCAGCTCCTGCTCCGCGGTCATCGCCTTCTGGCACTTCTCGAGCGTGGGCTCGAACGCGTACCAGACGTCGGCCCCCATCTCCCGCTCCTCGGCCGTGTTCTTCGTGCACTCCTTGTAGATGCGCTCGAGCTGCGCGGCCTGGTCGCCATGCAAGAGCCCCATCGACAGCGCGGTGCGGTGCGACATGGTCTTCGGAACCACCGCCTGGTCCTCGTAGAGGTAGCGCACGCGCAGCGTCTGCCACTCCGAGCCGTCGGCCTCGACCAGGGTGAGCGGCTCGCGCACGAGCTTCTTCGGGTCGACGTTGGCGAGCTCGCGGGTGGCGACCATCACGCTCTGGAGCTGCAAGGCGCCGAACGCCGAGCGGGTCTGAGCGAGCACCGCTTCCATGATCTCGTCTTGGCTCGCGTCGGGGTGGACGTAGACATACCCCTCGAAGGTGAGGATGCGCTCGCGCGCTGTGAGGCTCGTCAGGTCTGAGCTCTCAGCGACCTCGTCGTCCCCGGCGCAGCCCGGCCCGGCGACGGCGAGCAGGCACGCGGCGAGGGCTACGTTTCGAACATGGGCGAGGCTCATGGGGCGGGCCCTAAGCAGGAACCATTCCAGAAAGAAGGCCGCCACTTCCGTTGGAATTCGGCGGCTCGGTGTAGGCAACTGTGGGCTGCCCGCGATCCGGTGTGGTCGTCTGGTCATCCAGCCCAGCCCAGGGCTGAGGAGCCTTGCCCCCGGCTGTGCGTCGCGATCGCTCAGCGAGCCTCGCAGGCCCCGAACGACTCCGGCCAGTGCTCGTCGCGCGGGACCAGCTGCCCGAACCCGTCGCCGTCCTGTGCGTCGAGGATCAGCTCGGTGAGCAGCTCGGGATCGTCGCTGCCCCCGGGCAGCACGCGCGTCAGATCGTAGTCGAGGCCGTATTCGGCGACGCGGGCGAGCGCGCTTTCGCTGCACACCTCGACCGTGGCCGACGTGTCCTTGGCGAAGTAGCACTCGGAGAGGAACGCGCGGTACTCCTGGACGAACGCCAGATCCCCGTCCACCACGTGCGCATCGAGGTCAGCGTAGTAGCTGCACTCCGAGCGGTTGAGCACGTGGTTGACCTCGTGCACCAGCGTGAGGGCCAGCGCGTCGACGTCGGTCGAGCTCTGAAGGGTGAAGTAGAGGCGGTTGCCCCATTGATAGCCGTCGAGCTCGCGCTCGAGGAAGGCGCCGAGCTCGTCATCTCCCATCCACGTGCGATCGTCGTCGGCGGGCGACTCGCCCTCGCACGCGGGGAGCGCGAAGTCCTTGCACATGTGCCAGCGGTCCATCCCACGGGCGCCGGCGATCGAACCGAGGAGCACGTCTCCCGCCTCGATCCGCGCGAGCGTCTCGGCCGCGAGCGCGCGGCGCAGAGGGCTCTTGCCGCGCTGGGCGACGCGGTCGATCGTGGCCAGCGCGCCCTGGAGCTTCTTCTTGGCGGTGCGCGACAACGGCGCGTCGGGGTTCACGTCGACGAACGAATAGGTGCGCTGCGCCGTGACGTCGTCGGACGCGGTGTCGACGTCGGGCTCCACACAGCCGAGGAGCGACAGCGTCCCGACGCAAGCGGTGAGGACAAGGCCTCCGACCAGATGCAGGCGAGCGAGCACGGCGGCCCCCTCTGCACGCCGCATGCCCAAGGTGGGCATTCCGCCCACACCAGGAACTCCACAACAAATTTGGCAACTTGCGTCGCTCGGCCTGCGCGCCTCACCCCATGCGTGGGGGGCGCGAGATCCATCCACGCGGTGGGAGCGCGCATCGGCGCGGACTTCCGTGACGGTGGAGCGGAGCCTCTGAGCCAGCGTGGCGTCCAAGGTGTACGCGGCGCTCGACACCGTCCAGCCGGCTTGACGGCCCGCTTGTCCAATCGCCGACGCCAGCAGCTGCCAAGGCTCGAGAAGGCCGGCAAAGCGCGGCTGGCACCCGGGTTGCGATAGCGTCGTCCATGCAAACTTGGATCGAGTGCGTGCGTGACGAGGTGTTGCCGACAGTGAGGGCGGCGAATCGAGCCGGCGTGCGGTGGCTCGACTGAGCTGCGCGGGGGGCGCGCATCAGCGCGGCGGTGGCGCGGAAGACGCTGACTTGGATGGCCTGTTCGAGCGAAGCGGCTCGAAGCGCAGCGGCAAACCAGCTCGGTCGTCCCGATGAGCAACGGTGACGACGCCGGCGTCGCCCATCCGACCCCACACCTTGCTGTCCACGCCCGAGGGCAGCGGCCAGATCGGGCGTGTGCTGTCGGTGGTCGGTGCGGCCGGGTGGCTCCAGCCCGACGCGCCGCGCGGCTGAAGTTTCCGCGGTTGTGCCCCGCGCAGAAGGGGCTGACAATGGAGCGATGGATAGGCTTGCTTGGCTCGGGATCGTAGCGTGCTGTGGAGCGGCGTTGGTCGCCTGCGGCGCAGGCGTGGATGGCGCCGGCGGCAACGGCGCGGAGAACAGCGGCGCGAACAACAGCGGCGGCAGCACCAGCCAATTCATGAACGGCGGCGGCGGCGAGGGTGGCTTCAGCGGCGACCCGCAGACCTGCGAACAAGCCGCCCAAGCCAAGACCTACCTGGGCTGCGACTTCTATCCGACGGTCACCGCCAACAACGTGTGGAGCGTGTTCGACTACGCCGTGGTCGTGGCCAACGCCGGCCAGAACCCAGCCGACATCACCGTCACCCGTGGCGGCGCGGCGGTGACCACCGCCAGCGTGCAGCCCAACCAACTGGCCACGATCTATCTGCCGTGGGTGACGGACCTCAAAGGCCCCGACGCCGACGAGTGCGGCAGCGCAACGCCGCTCGGTGCGTCGGTGCGCTCGCCCACCGGCGCGTACCACCTGACCAGCACCGTGCCCGTGACGGTGTACCAGTTCAGCCCGCTCGAGTACGCGCCGCAGGGGGGGCCTCCGGGCAAGGACTGGTCGAGCTGCCCAGCGCAATTCTGCTTCCTCGGCATCGACTGCAAGTCGTACTCGAACGACGCTTCCCTGCTGCTGCCCAGCACCGCACAGACCGGGAACTTCCGCGTGTTCGGCTACCCGGGCTGGCAGGCCGCGAACTTGGGCGCGACGCTCACCGTGACAGGCCTGTTCGACAACACCAACGTGACCGTCTCGCTCGGCGCACAAGGCGCGGTCCTCGCGGGCGGCGGCATCGCGGCAACGAGCGGCGGCGGCCAGGTCACCTTCAGCCTGAACCAGGGCGAGGTGGTCGAGCTGGTGGGCAACGCGACGAGCGACTTCTCGGGCTCACTGGTGCAAGCCGATCAGCCGGTGCAGGTCATCAGTGGCCTGCCCTGCCGCAACATCCCCGACACCGCTGGCTACTGCGACCACATCGAGGAGAGCGTGTTCCCTGCCGAGACGCTCGGCGAGCACTACATCGTCACCACGCCCACGGGCCCGCTCGGCAGCGAGGCTCCGTATGTGGTGCGCCTGTACGGCAACGTGGACGGCACCACGCTCACCTACCCCGGCGTCACGCCGCCCGGCGCGCCTGCCACGCTCGACGCCGGCCAGGTCGTCGACCTGGGCCAGATCAACCAGAGCTTCGAGGTGATCGGCTCGAACGCCTTCGGCGTCGCCACCTTCCTGCTTGGCTCCACCATCGTCAACCCTGGCGGCGGCGGCGATCCGTCCATGTCGGTCGCCACAGCGGTCGAGCAATACCGCACCAAATACGTGTTCTTGGCGCCCACCGACTACCAGAGCAACTTCGTCGACGTCGTCATGCCCATGGGCGCGGCGCTCACGCTCGACGGCGCCGCCGTGACCCAGGCTGCAACGCCGATCTCGAGCGGCTTCGGCGTCGCGCGCGTGCCGCTCAGCACCGCCAACAACGGCGCGCACGTGATGACCAGCGACGTGCCCTTCGGCATCCAGGTCATCGGCTACGGCGTGGACACCAGCTACATGTATCCGGGTGGCCTCAACCTCGAGTTGATCGCGCCTCCCCCTCCCCCGCCGGAGTGACCCGCCAGCGAACCGGTCAATCCCGGTCAGGGTTCATGATTTGGTCCTGACGGGTGTCCACCACGTTCTTGAACGCGCTGGCCTGTGCCCGCACTTGCACGCAGCCGTCGAACTTGGCGCGCGCGGACTTGATGCGTTGCTGCGCGTCGGGATCCAGCTTCGCCTCGTACGCCAGGAACGCGCTCGGCTCTCCCGGAGGAGGGTTGGGGAACTTGGTGTGCGGGTTGTCACACGCGTGAACCAGTGCCGGATCGGTGCCACACCTGCACTCGGCAGAGGCGGCTGCCTCGATCTCGGCGAGGTACGCAGGGTCGACCTGCTTCTGACAACCGAGCCACCACACCGCGACCACGAAGAGAGCCAGCGCGTTACGCATGACGCCACAGGATAGTGCGTTTGTCCTCGCTTGCGCCGCTGGCGCTACGCTCGGAGCAAGGACCGGCTCGGCGCTCAGCTCGGGAACCGCCCTCGGGCCGTGCGCTCGGGCTCGAGCTCGGCGAGCGCCTCCGCCAACGCTTGTTCGTCGGCCTCCGCGTCGAGGGCTCGCTCGATCGCTCGCCGCAGCGGCGGCTCCACCGTGCCCAGCGCCACGATGCGCACGCGCTCGCGCTCCTCACCCGTGGCCCCCGTCCCCAACGCCACGGCGGCGCTGGCCCTCGCCACCGCGGGCTGCTCGGCGTCCTCCACGACGGACAGCAGCGCCTCGGGAGAGATGTGGTTCTGCCGCAGATCCGCCGCGGCGCCGGCGCCCATGGCGCGCAGGTGGCGGACCCAGGCGAGCGCGTCGCGCCCCCCACGCGACAGCGCTGGCACGCCCGTCGCGCGCGACGCAGCCTGATAGGCTTCGAACGCAGCCTTGGCCCGCTCCACCAGCTGCGCGGCGTTGTCGGTGCTCCAGCCCTCCTGCCCCGCGGGGAGGATCACGCGCTCGCCGTCCGAGAGCTCGACCAGCAGTCCCACGTAGGGCTTGTTGTCGTGAGGCGCGCTCCAGCGGGCGAGCCTGCGCACCGCTGACCAGGGGATCACGCGCCGCTGATGCCACCAACGGACGGACAGCCCGTCTCCGCCGACTTCGACGCGGGAGCCGCGAAACAGGCCCAGAACGAAGGCGAGCGCGCCGACCAGCGGCAGCATGAACGAGGACCCGGCGACCCCCTTCCCCGGGAAGAGCCACGCCGCGGCCGCGAGCAGCGCGAGCACAGGCACCGTGACGAACAGCAGCTGTTTGCCGAGCGGCCAGCTCACCAAGCTGGGGAGGCCGCGAAACGTGGCGCGCGCCCGCGCGGCATCGAAGCCGAGCGCGGCGAGCAGGCTGCGACCATCCGCCTCGCTCTCGACCTGCAGCGTGATGGGGGCGCCGCGCTTCCGCTCAATCTGCACCCAGACCGCGTCTTCACGCGGCACCACGTGGGCTTGAACCACCTCGGCCGCGGCCACGAGCAGCTGCCCGTCCACGCACAAGCGCCCGTTGGCCACCGTGACTCGCTCGCCGGACAAGATCGGGTTCAGGTGGCTGTTCCAAGCAGACGCGCCGCTGAAGAGCCCGAGCGGCGCCAGCATCAGCGCGACCAACCAGAGGATCTCGGTGGAGAACATCAGCCCCGCGAGCGCGAGCCACGCCGACAGGAGCAGAGGCGCCGACGACACCGCCAGCGACGTCAGGTTGCGGCGCACCAAGCGCGCGGAGCCGCTCTCATACGAGCCGCTCACGTGCCGTTCGAGAACGGCGCTACCGCGGAGCGTCGCGCGGGGTCGAGCGACGTCAGCAGCGCGGCCTCGATCTCGCGCTGAGTCGCCCGGCCGCGCTCGAACACGCGCCAGGCGTCGGAGCCCTCGCGCTCTGCCAAGCGCCCGCGCGCCGCGGCCAACGAGAGCTCGTTCAGCATGCCGTCGAAGCGGGCCAGCGACGACGCCTGCGCGGCGAGCGCGTCCGCCGGGATCCGATCGATCGGCTCGTAGTCGCTGTACTCCCCGGGCCGGTGCCGCTCCACGCCCGTCGGGGCCGGATCGAACAGGCAAAACAGCGTGACATGGCCACCGTCGGCGAACACCTCGTGGCGGTTGCGCAGGGTCTTGCTCTTGCCCTCCTCGCGGGACACCTCTTCTTCGGGCCCCCCGCGCGCCTCGTCGAGGTGGTAGGTGGTGTCGTTGGTGAGCGGGTGCCAGCCCGTCCAACGCTGGTGCTCTGGGCGGTAGGGGTGGTGCGCGAAGCGCACGCGCGCCTCACCACGCACGTCGTAACAAACGTTGAACTCGGTGCGCGAGTCGTAGGACATCTTGAACACACTCTCGCCTTCGCGGTTCGGGGGCAGACCGCGGGTGTCGAACATGGTCGTGCGGAACCACGACACCGGATCGCCCGCGCGCGAGAGCAAGATCGGATCGTGATGCAGGAAGAGGCGACGGCTCAGGTACTGCGGCGTCAGGATCCAGCGCAACGCGCGGCCCTCCTCCGCACAGGCGCACACGAACTGTTCGTCGCGCACGCACAGCTCACGGCCGCGGGCCCGCTCGCCCGACACCATCAACACCTCGCTGCCAGAGCCCCCGCGCAAGGTCGCCCCGGCGCCGACGGGCACGAACGCGTGGCGCGTGGGGGTGAGCGTGAGCTCGTCGCTGCCCACCACCAGCACGAGCTCGCCGGAGAGCGGGCTGACCAGGTGCGCGCGCGCCGAGCCGAGCTCGATCTCGGCCGCGGCCGACAGCCTGATTCGCTCGACGCCCAGCCCCTCCGGGGTGCGCTCGCCGTCCAAGATCACCGCGCGCTCAAGCGACGCGCCGTGTGCGCGGTACTCACTCGTGATCACCCGACCCATGTGAGGGTCTTACCGTCACGTCGCCGAAGGGTCGAGGGGCGCCGCGAAGGAGAAGCTTGATCCAACCAGCGCGCCGGGTGAAAGCACGGCCCAGGCCGCGCTGCGGCCTCGCACCATGGCCAACCCCGAAACCAACAAGAAGACCCTCTCCGAGCTGCTCGGGGACAAGCTCCACGAGCCGGGCATCGTCGCGGCGCGCATCGACGGTCGCGTGGTGGACGTGCACACACCGATCGAGCCCCCCGCGGACCTGGGCAGCATCAAGCTCCTGACGAGCTCCGATCCCGAGGGCCTCGCGGTCATTCGCCACTCCACCGCACACGTCATGGCCGACGCCGTGCAGCGCCTTTTTCCCGGCACCAAGGTCACCTTCGGACCCTCCACCGACGCTGGTTTCTACTACGACTTCGACTCGCCGAAGGGCGCCTTCAACGAGGAGGATCTCGCGCAGATCGAAAAGAAGATGCGCGAAATCGTGAAGCAGAAGCGGCCGTTCACCCGCGTTGCCATCGCGCGCGCCGAGGCGCGCGCGCTGTTCGAGAAGCTGGGCGAGACGTACAAGGCCGAGCACGTCGACCGCTTGCCGGAAGGCGCCGAGATCTCGCTGTACCGGCACGGCTCGGTCAAGGGCGGCGCCGCCGGGCACGCCGAGGGGGAGTGGCTCGATCTGTGTGAGGGCCCACACGTGCCGCACACCGGCTTCATTGGGGCGGTCAAGCTCCTGAGCGTGGCGGGCGCCTACTGGCGAGGCGACGAGCGCAACCCGATGCTCCAGCGCATCTACGGCACGAGCTTCGCGTCGCAAGCCGAGCTCGACGAGCACCTCAAGCTGATCGAAGAGGCCAAAGAGCGAGACCACCGCAAGCTCGGCAAGGAGCTCGAGCTGTTCATGTTCCACGAGTACGCGCCGGCCATGCCCTTCCTCCTGCCGCGCGGCGCGTACGTCTACAACGCGCTGGTCGCGTTCATGCGCGAGCTGTACGTCGACTACGGCTACGAAGAGGTGCACACGCCGCAGGTGTTCGACAAACGCCTGTTCGAGACCAGCGGGCATCTGCCCAACTACCGCGAGAACATGTACCTGCCGATGACGGCCGAGTACCTGGACGAGGCCAAGCTCGGCCTGTCGGTGGGCGTGCACGCCAAGCACGGTGAGTACGAGGCGGCAGACAAGGCCCGCGACGCGGCGGTGGTCGACCACCTCGACTCCATGGAGCGGCTCGGGCTCAAGCCCATGAACTGCCCGAGCCACTGCTTGATCTTCGGGCACCGGCGCCGCTCCTATCGCGAGCTGCCCTGGCGCGTGGCCGATTTCGGCCGGCTGCACCGCTACGAGCGTGGCGGTGTGGTGCACGGCCTGGCGCGGGTGCGCAGCTTTTGCCAGGACGACGCCCACATCTTCTGCACGCCGGAGACGCTCGAGTCGGAGATCTCGTCGTTCATCGATCTCTTGTACGAGGTGTACGCTGCGTTCAAGTTCGCGCGCGTGGACATCAAGCTCGCTACACGCCCCGACAAGCGCATCGGCTCGGACGCGCAATGGGACGACGCGGAGCGGGCCTTGGCGCAGGCGCTCGACCGCAAGCAGCTCGCATACGAGATCGCCGAGGGCGAGGGCGCGTTCTACGGACCCAAGCTGGAGTTTCACATCCAGGATGCGCTCAAGCGCTCCTGGCAGCTCGGCACGATCCAAGTCGACTACGCCCTGCCCGACCGCTTCGATCTCGGCTTCGTCGCCAGCGACGGTGCCATGCATCGGCCCATCATGCTCCACCGCGCGATCCTCGGCTCCCTCGAGCGATTCATGTCGGTGCTGATCGAGCACGTCGCCGGCGCGTTCCCCGTCTGGCTCGCGCCGGAGCAGGTGGTGCTCGTGACCGTCAGCGAGAAACAGAACGCCTATGCCAGCGAAGTGCAGCGCTTGATGGCGGAGCGCGGCCTGCGCGCGCGCGCGGACCTCAGCGCCGACAAGCTGGGCGCCAAGATTCGGTCGGCGCGCCTGCTGCGCGTGCCCTACATCGCTGTGATTGGCGACAAAGAGGTGGAAAACCGGCAACTTTCGCCGCGCAGTCGCGACCTCGGCCAAGACCTGGGCGCGACCGATCTCGCGGCCTTCATCGACAAGCTGGCCGCGGAGAGCCACACCCCACGGCTGCGTGGAGGGGCGGTGGCACTTGCGCACCCCTGAACAATGATCTCTTATGCGGCGGTCTCTGGCCTGAGCTAGCCCTCACGGCCCCTGCTTCGCTTGATCCTCGAACGAAAGGTCACCTGAACCCGAATGTCGATGCGCCGTTTCGACCCGCGTGCCCAGCAGCGCGGGCCCCAAATCCGAATCAACCAGCGAATCCGTGTCCCTGAGGTCCGCGTCGTCGGCGACGACGGCGAGATGATGGGGATCTTGTCCACCCACGAAGCGCTGAAGCGGGCCCAAGAGCGCGGCTTGGACTTGGTCGAGGTGAATCCCAAGGCAGACCCGCCGGTCTGCAAGATCCTCGACTACGGCAAGTTCAAGTACGACGAGAAGAAGAAGGCGCGCGAGACGCGCATGAAGACGGCCGCGCTCGACACCAAG
The DNA here is from genome assembly GCA_964641275.1 of uncultured Polyangiaceae bacterium. Lineage (GTDB taxonomy): Bacteria > Myxococcota_A > Polyangia > Polyangiales > Polyangiaceae > Xiheicaenibacterium. Next base: position 267,778 of record CAZXMG010000003.1, on the reverse strand, counting down.
GAGATCAAGCTCCGTCCCAAGACGGACGATCACGATCTCGACTTCAAGACGCGCGCCGCCCAACAGTTCTTGGAGGCTGGTCACAAGGTGAAGTTCACCGTCCGCTTCCGCGGCCGCGAGATCACTCACCCACAGGTGGCGCAAAGCCAGCTCGACCGCATCATGGGCAAGCTCGAGGAGGTCGCCATCATCGAGGTGCGACCCACCATGGACCAACGCACCATGATGCTGCTCGTCGCGCCCAAGCCCGCGCTGCTGCAGCGCGTGCAACAGGCCCGCTCCGCCGCTGCCAAGGCGCTGCGCAAGGGCAAGCTCACCGAAGAGCAGATGGCGGCCAAACAAGACGCCGAGCAGGCGGAACAGATCGCCAAGCTCGAAGAGCAGCTCGCTGCCGACGAAGACGACGACGACGACGACGACGACGAGGCGCCGGAGTGAGTCTGTGTGCTGGGCGCGCGGGTCGGGGAGCCTCGCGGCGGGTCTCGTGACCGCGCGCGTCCACCTCTTCGGGATCGGCGCGCTCCTGGTTGGTTGCGCGACAGAGGAAGAGATCCTGTTCGGCGATCCGGAGGATCTGGCCCTCGGCACGAGCGCCGGCGTCACCTCCGGCGGCAACTGCGTGCCCGACCCCACGTGCGAGGTGAGCTTCCGCGACGACGTGCTGCCCCCGCTGTTGGAGCAGGCGCGCTGCGCAGACGGCGGCTGCCACGCCACCGCGATCGCCGGCTTCGCGTTTCCCACAGCGGCGACGGAGGCGCGCGAGGCGCTGGTCGCGTACACCTTCCAGGGCGCCGACGGCTACGTGGTGCCGTGCGAGCCCGAGCGCTCGAAGATGTTGTGCAACCTGGTGAGCGAGGACGGCGGCGGCAGCTGCGGATCGCCGATGCCCAAGCTGCTCGACGACGCCGTCGACGACGTCGCGCTACAAGCGGCCGACGTGCAGGCGCTTGCGGACTGGATCAGCTGCGGAGCGCCCGACAACTGATGCGCGCGCGGCTCCTCCTCGTTTGGGCCGTGCTGCTCCCGCTGCTCGGCGTCGCGCGGCCAGCGGGTGCACAACCCGACAAGCCCGAGGAGAAGCCCGCCGAGTCGAAGGACACCGACGCGCTGGTGACGGTGGGCGAGGCGCTCGAGCTGCTCGGCGCGAACAAGGCCGACCAGGCGCTCGAGAAGCTCACCAAGACGTTGGAGCAATGCGCGAGCTGCGAGCCCGGCACGCGCGCGCTGGTCGCTTCGACGCTCGGCATCGTGTACGGCACGGGCAAGAGCGATCTCGAGCGCGCGCAGGCGGCTTTCGAGCTGGCGCTGCGCGAAGACCCCGCGCTCGAGCTCGACCGCCAGTTCGCGGGCAAGGACGTGGGCCGCGTGTTCGCCGAGGCGCAGAAGGAGGTGAAGCGCTTGCCCAAGTCTGGCAAGGGGGCCACCCGTCTGCCCCCCACCAAGTCTCAGCGGGACGCCAACCAGGCCGCGCAGAAGCAGCTCGCCGCCGGCAACTGGAGCGATTGCATGGCCACGCTCGTGGGCGCCATGGACAAGGGCGGCTTCGCCGAGGGCAAGCTCACGCTGGCGCGCTGCGAGGAGACGGGCGGCCTGTTGATCGAAGCGTCCAAGGACGCCGCGCGTGCGGTCGAGCTGGCCAAGGGGGAGGCCGACAAGGAAATCGAGAAGTCGGCCAGTCAGCTGGTCGCCAAGCTCGACGACGACACGCCCCGAATCATCGTGGAGATCCCTGCCTCGATCGACTCTGCGGTGGTGAAGATCGACGGCGTCGAGCACGACAAGGCCCTCGCCAAGAAGGGGATCCCCGTCAACCCTGGCAAGGCCACGATCGAGGTGGTCGGCAAGAAGGCCGGCTACCCGTTCACCTTCAAGACGGTGGAGACGATCGATCGCGGCGAAAAGATCACGGTCGACGTGTCGCAATCGTCGGGCAGCCAGAACAGCGCCGTGCAGCAATGCCTGGCCAACGCGAAGACCGCCGACGAGGTGGCCCTGTGCTTGGAGACTGGTGGCAAGGGCCGCGGGCTCACCTTCCGCGGGGCGCTCGAGGTGTCGAGCTACAACGACTCGCAGAACGTGGACGTGCTCTCCCCCGCGGTGAAGCTCGCGTTCGAAAACCCGACCCAAGGCTGGCTGGTGGGCGGCACGGCGCTGGTGGACGTGGTGAGCGCCGCCTCTCCCGACATCGTCGCCACGGCCTCGCGACGCTTCGATCAGGCGCGATTCGCAGGCACCATCGGGGCCGACTTGAAGATCGATGCGGTCAAAATCGGTGTGTCTGGCGCGGTCTCGTACGAGAGCGACTACGTGGGCCGCGCCGGCGGCGCGCGCCTCTCCGCCGACATGGCAGACAAGCGGGTCACTCCCTCGGTGGCCTACACCTTCGGCTACGACACCATCGGCATGGATGGCACGCCGTTCGACCAGTTCTCGAACGAGCTGTTCGTACACACCGTGGACGTCGGGATCTCGGCCGTGCTGTCGGCGACCACTGTGCTCACCATCGGCGGCACGTTCGTGCACGAGAACGGGGACCAGACCAAACCGTACCGGCACATCCCGCTGTTCGGCCCAGGCGTGGCCGAGGGCGTGCCGCGGGGCGCCACGCCGGAGCTGGTCGCCGATTCGCGCCTGCCGCTCGAGCCGGGCGAGCACCTGCCCGACACCAGGAACCGTGGCGCCTTCGCGGCAGGCCTCCGCCATCGCTTCGAGACGTCCACGCTGCGCATCGACGAACGGCTTTACATCGACAGCTGGGGCCTCAAGGCCAGCACGCTGGAGAGCCGCTTCTTGTTCGATGTGGGCGAGTCCACGCGACTGGGTCCTCACGTGCGCTTCCACATCCAATCCGGCGTGGATTTCTGGCAGCGCGCGTACACGGCCTCGGGGTCGAGCTTCCCGCTCACGCTGCCCGAGTTCCGCACCGGGGATCGCGAGCTCGGCCCGCTGTTCGGGCTCTCGCTGGGCGGCACCTTCCGCCAGAAGGTCAGCGACTCGCTGGCGTTCGGCTTGGCCGTGGATGGGCTCTACTCGCAGTTCTTGGATCACCTGTACGTGTTCGATCGCTGGGGCCTGTTCACCGCCTCGACGATGGAGGTGGTGATCGAATGAGCACACGCGCATGCCACCTGAGCGCGATCCTGTTCGCGACCCTGGCGCTGTCGTGCAGCTACGACCCGGTGCCCGCCAACCTGATCGAGTCGCTCGGCGACGAGGTCGGCGAGCCGAGCGAAACGCACCGCGCGGGGCAGCCCTGTCTGGCCTGCCACTCCAACTACGAAGGCGCGTACCCGGCGATGGCGTTGGGCGGCACGGTGTACTACCAAAACTCCGCCGGGCAGATCTTCCAAGCGCCCAACGTGCTCGTGCGTGTCACCGACGCGCAGAACATCGAGCGCAAGGCCTGCACGAACGAGGCAGGCAACTTCTGGATCGAACGAGACAAGTGGGACGACGTTCGCTTCCCGCTCCAGGTGCGCGCAGGCGCGCGCCGCATGCAGTCGCTCATCGGCAGAGACGGCTCGTGCGCCAGCTGCCACCGGCTGCCCGACGACGAGGCGATCGACACGTTGACAGGCGCCTCGCGGAGCTCGGCGGGCGTGGTGGTGGTGTCGGAATCGGATCTGGGCGACCCCTGCACAGCCGAGCCGATCGGAGGCTCCGGTGGAGCCGGCGGCGGAGGCGGCGCAGGGGGTGCCGGCGGTGCCGGTGGAGCGGGCGGTGCGGGTGGCGCCGGCGGCGCGGGCGGTGCAGGGGGTGCCGGCGGCGCAGGTGGAGCGGGCGGCGCAGGGGGTGCCGGCGGTGCCGGCGGCAGCGCCGGGGGAGGAGGCAACTGATGCGCTCCGATCTCGTTCTCACGCTGGGCCTGCTTTCGAGCGCGAGCGCGCTGTGTGTGCTCGCCTGCCAAGAAGACACCTCGCTGTCCAAACCGCTGTACTGCCCCGACCCCGAGCTGTTCGCGGAGGCGGTGTCGCCTTACCTGGAGAAGCGCTGCGGCACCTTGGACTGCCACGGCTCGCAGCAGCGGCCGCTGCGCTTCTACGGCCAGCTGGGGCTTCGGCACATCACCGAGCTCAACGTCTCTGGCGGTGAGCCCACCACCGAGGCCGAGCTGGCAGACAACTACCTCTCCACCTGCGGGCTCGAGCCCGAGAAGATGCAAGAGGCGGTGACCGATCTGGGCGCCTCCGCCGACCAGCTGAAGCTGATCGCCAAACCGCGCGGCCAGATGGACCACAAGGGCGGCCAGGTGGTGGTCGAGGGCGATCCCGGCGACCGCTGCATCTCCGGCTGGGTAGGCCAGATCTCAGAGGAAGACGCGGCTCGCGTTCGGACCGAGTGCAAGGCGGCGCTCGACCGCATAAAGTAGACCCGAGCACCCTCCTCCCGCACCATGGCTCCCTGATTCAACCGGACGTGCCGGGTTGAGTTCGTGAGCCCCCACTTCGCCGCTCTGTGGCGGAGCGCGTCCCTCCTCCATGTACAACGAAGGGCCCAAGCCTGGAGACATCATCGCCGGCAAGTACCGGGTGAAGTCCATCCTCGGGCGCGGGCGTGGCACGTTGGTGTTGGCCGAGCACACGGCGTTCGAGCAACGGGTCGCCATTCGTGTGGTGTCGCCGCAAATGTCGGATCCGGTCGAGGTGTCCAAGTTCCGGCGCGAAGCGCGGGTGCTGGCCAAGCTCGGCTCGGAGCACGTGGCGCGCGTGATCGACGTCGGCGTGCAGCCGGACGGCTCGTTCTACTTGGTCCGCCAATACCTGGAGGGCACCGACCTCCCGAGCTACCTGCGCGAGCGGAGGGTGTTGCCCATCGAGGAGGCCGTCGGGATCATCCTGCAGGCCACCGAGGCCGTCTCGGAGACCCACGCGTACGGCATCTTGGTGCGCGAGCTCGCCCCCGACCACCTGTTCCTCGCAGAGCGCAGCCCAGGGGTGCGCGGCGGACCGCGCGTGCTCAAGGTGACCGACTTCGGCACCGCCAAGATCATGCGCGAGGCGGCGCCCGGCTCCGATCAGGAGTTCACCGCGACCACCGTGCTCGGCTTGTCGCCCTACTCGTCTCCCGAGATGTTGCGCCGCCAACCCGACCTCGACGTGCGCACCGACGTGTGGTCGTTGGCCGCGATCCTGTACGAGCTGCTCGGCGGCCAGGCACCGTTCGGCAAAGACATGCTCACGCTGGCGATCGCGATCACGCGCGACGAGCCGCTCGCGCTCTCTCGCCTGCGGGGCGACGTGCCGGCCGAAATCGAGGCCGCCATCAAGCGCGCGCTCTCCAAAGACAAGAACGCGCGCCAGGCCGACACGCACGCGTTCGCCGCCTCGCTCGTGCGCTTCGCGCCCGCGGACGCGCGCGGCTTGATGGAGCGCATCCGCGATCTGGCGCAGAGCGCACGGCAGCGAGTGGGCGGTGGCCCCGCTGACGAGGAGGAGATCGAGGAAATCGAGGAGATCGATGACTCCCCCACCGGAGACAACGAAGACGTCGCCACGCGGGTCGGACGCGTGCCACAGGTCGTGCCGCTGCCGGCGCGCGAGTCGCAGCCCACACAGCCGCGACAGGCCAGACGTTCCGTGTCGCAAGAGAAGACCGAGGCGCTCGGCTTCAACTTCATCCCGAGCGATCCCATCCACGGCGACAAAGTGCCTGGCAGGCACGCGTTCGCCGGCGCGGCAGCAGGGCTGGAGCCGCCGGCGCCAGCTGGCCCGGCGCCGACGCAGATGCTGCCAGCCATCTCCGATCGCGGAAGTCACCCGGGCGTCGCGGCCACCCCACCTCGCACGGCGCCTCCCCCACCACCCGCACCCCCCGCCCCGTCGGGGCCGCACGCTGCTGCCTATCCCGCGGCCACGCACGAGGGGATGCACGCGCAGGCTGCGCCCTACCCGCAAGCGGTCCCCGGCCAGACCAACCCCGCGTGGATGGCGTCAGCGACCGCGCCGGGCATGGCCATGCACGCGGGCGCCTCGTCCAGCAACGGGCGCAAGGTGGCCATGTTCGCGGTCGGTGGCGCGTTGGTGGCGCTGCTCTTGCTCGTGGTCGTGGTGATCGCGCTGCCAGCGAGTCCCCCCGCGACCGCCTCCTCCACCAGCCCCAGCGCCAAGGCCGCGGAGCCTCGCGCAGCCGCAGAGACCGCCAGCGCCACCGTCGCAGCGCCGATCGCGAGCAGCGACGAGCCCGCGGCCAGCGCCAGCACCGAGTCGAGTGTGGCCCTGGCTCCGAGCGCGAGCGCAGCTCCTTCCGCCAAGCCCAAGGCCACGAACACCGTGGCCAGCACGCCCAACACGACCACCACGACGACCACCACCGCCACCGCACCGAAGACCGCCACCGCCACCGCGACCACCACCAGCGAGCCGCCCAAGGGTGGCGACGGAACCTTGGTCGTGGTCGCCGTCGGCGGCACGTGTGCGTTCTCGGTCAACGGTCAGCCCAAGGGCACGACCAACTCTCTGAAGCTCAGCGTCCCGCCCGGCGCCTACAGCGTCACGTGCAAGCCCGCGACTGGCGCGAGCAAGTCGAAGAGCGTCACGGTCAAGAGCGGCTCGAGCGCGATGGCCATGTTCAAGCTGAACTGAGAAGCGTTGCGGTCCCTGCTACGGGCGGGACTTGCGCCCCGCGGCCACGCGCGGTGGCGCCGACGACCCGGTCGCGCGCACTCCGGTCGACACTGCCCAGGGATCGCGAACCTCGCCCCCGCGCACGAAAGCCACGGCTTCGTGATCGAGCGGTACCGCTCTGGCCAGCGGGCCCCCACGCTCTGCGCACAAGCGCGAGAGCTGCAAGCGCTGGAGCGGATCCTCGCTGACCGTGACCGCCACCGGCACCCCTGCCCCGCACGCGAGCGCGATCGCACGACCCAAGCTGTCGATCGACAATGGCCCCCACACCGGCAAGCTCTCACGCAAATGCAGGATCATGCCGACCGGCTTGGCTTCTATCAGCGGGCGCAACCCAGCGGCGACGCCGTCGACCAGCTGCGAGAGCTCCGCATCTGCGAGCGCGTTCGGGCGCACGTCCGCGCTTGCGCGCAGCACGTAGCCACGCGCCAGCGTGACGTGAAGCACTCGATCGGTCGACAGCACCCGAGCCAGCTCGAGACTCGCAGCCACTCGTCACCTCCTCGCCTCTGGGTGCCGGTCATCGTACCCACCCTGGCGCGTGCTGTGATGACGGAACGTTGCCCTGGGGGTGGAATTGACCACCAGCAGGGGCCACACTGGGCCTGGGTGGTTCCACTTATCCCACAAAAATGCCGTAGGCGTGGACGGCACCGGCCTTGCTGGTGTTGCGCAACGGGAGCCCTTTCGGCTCTATTGAACGCTGAGTACTTCCTCGTGGCCGAGGTCCCCTCGGCAGACCGAGCATCGTCGTTTCGCCTGTCCGGCCCGCGTCGCGGTCCGCAAGATTGGAGCTCTTCATGCGCGCCCTTGCCCAAAGCTTCCCCTCCCTCGCTCTGATCGTCCTGGCCGTCGCGTGCAGCGACGAGGGCTCCACGACCACCGAGGGTTGCGTGCCGGGCGAGCAGAGCGCGTGCGCGTGCCCCAACGACGCAGACGGCGTGCAGGTCTGCTCCTCCGATGGGCAGTCGTTCGGCGAGTGCGACTGCGGTGGCCTGCCTGATCTGTGTGGCAACGGTGACAGCGACCCTGGCGAGGAGTGCGACGACGGCAACAACACGAACGACGACGGCTGCTCCAACGAGTGCCGCACTCCCTTCTGTGGCGATGGCATCGTGCAGGACGGCGAGATGTGCGATGACGGCGGCGGCACGGGAGAGTTCGACACCTGCCCCGAGGACTGCGGCGTCACCGGCGAGGGCGGCGCAGGTGGTGGTGGTGGTGGCGGTGGCGGCGGCGGCGGCGGCGGCGGCCCCACCTGTGACGACGTCGTGGTGTTCGCAGGGGTGGTCGCGAACCAGGGCCCGGTGTGGACCTCGAACGGCCTGACCGGCCTCGATGCGGGCAACGATCTGTGCTCCACCACCGTCGGCCTGGGCACCCACGTGTGCACCTACGCCGAGGTGAAGCTCGCCGACGGCAAGACCGACGCCCTCGAGCCCAACCTCGGGCTGCTCGCCACGGGCACCACGCTGTGGATCCACCGCGACACGCCGGAGATGGTCGGCGCCGTCGTCAGCATGCCGGGCGCGGGCGGGCGCTGTAACGACTGGGTTTACCCCACCAACCACATCTCCGACGGGGAGTACGCCGTCATCACGTCGACCAACGTCGTCGAGTACCACCTCGACAACGACACGTTCTTCGACGGTCTCGACACGACCCACACCATCGCGGGGGATCTCGACTGCGGCGGACAGATCCGCGCGATCCCCTGCTGCAACCTCTGCGAGATGTGAGACGCGTCCAAAGGCGTCGGCTCGGCCCCGCGGCGTGGCTCGCGCTGACGCTGCTCGCGCTCGGCGCGGGCGCCGAGGAGGCGCCTCCGCCCGCGCTGGTGCCTTGGCCGCTCGGGGCCGCGCCGAGCCCGAGTGAGCTCGCGGACGCGGTGGCCGCGGCCGACCAGCTGTACCAGCTCGAGCGCGCAGAGGAGTTCCTCGAGGCCGTGGAGCGAGGGGAGGATCGCGAACACATCCTGGTGTTCCAAGAGGACATCGACGCGGGCAGCTACGATCTCGAGCTCCTGTTCACCCGGGGAGACGCGCTGTTCGAGCACGAGTTCCGGCGCGAAGACGGGTACGGCGGATTCGGCGCGCGCCGCATCGCGCGCGTGCACAACGGCGTCCGCGGCGGATTGGACAGCTTCTCCTGCGCGGGTTGCCACTCGGTCGGCGGCTTGGACGGCGCCGGGGCGCCCACCCAAAACGCGTTCGTGCACGGAGACGGAGTGCACCTGTCGAGCAGCGACGTGCGCAACCCACCGCACACGCTGGGCCTTGGGCTCGTGCAGGCGCTCGCCGCAGAGATGAGCCACTCGCTGGGCGCCCAGCGCGACCAGGCGCTGCTCGACGCCGCCACCTCGGGTCGCGGCGTCACGGTCGCGCTCTCGGCCAAGGGTGTCGAGTTCGGCTCGCTGACCGCGTCCCCGATCGGCCAGCTCGACCTCAGCGCAGTCCGCGGCGTGAGCAGCGACCTGATCGTGCGGCCGTTCGGGTGGAAAGGAGACGTCGCGCGTCTGCGACGCTTCGTGGAGGAGGCAGCCCGCGTGCATTTCGGCGTGCAAGCGCACACGCTCGCGCTGCTCGGAAAGGACCAGCCCGACCCGGACAAGCTCGGCAGCGGGCCCTGGTTCGACCCCGACGGCGACGGCAAGCAGCGCGAGCTCGAGGAGGGCACCATCACTGCGGGTGCGGTGTATCTGGCGCTCCTGGAGGTGCCGGTGATGCTGCCACCCCACGACCCCAGCCTTCGCACGGAGTGGTCTCGCGGCAGCGCTCTGTTCGACGAGCTCGGCTGTGAGAGCTGCCACGTCCGCACGCTGCGGCTCGACTACTCCTACTGGGACGAGCTGCCAGACACCACCGGCGGTGCAGGCGTGCGCATGAACCTGCTCTCGGACGGCGAGGCGCCGCGCGGCTCGAGCTTGGTCGAGCTGTTCAGCGATCTCAGGCGGCACGACATGGGACCCGAGCTCGCCGATCGCAACGATCACGAGCTAGGCATCGCGCGCTCGGAGTTCTTGACGCGTCCACTGTGGGGCCTCGCCGAGTCCGCGCCGTTCCTTCACGACGGCCGAGCACCCACGCTAAACGACGCGATCGCGCTGCACGGAGGTGAAGCCAGCGAGAGTCGCGACGCCTACTTGGCGTTGCCGCCGGATGAACGAGGTGCCCTGGCAACGTTCCTCCTTTCTCTCACGCGCACTCCGCGCTTGAGGTCGCCGCGATGAGTCGCTCCCTCGCGCTGTGCGCGTTCGTGATCGCCGCTTGTGGCACCGAACGCATCGATCCTCGAGCCGGCGAGTCACGAGCGCGTCCGCTCGGAATGTTCAGCAGCGAGCGCGACGCCGACCCGCTGGTCGAGGCCAGACTGGCGTTGGCGCGCGACGCCTTCCGACGGGAGGCGCGCTTCTTGGATCAGGTCGCGCCTGGTTACTTGCTCTCCGCGAGCAGTCCGGCGCAGCGAGAGATCGACGCGGGCAGCTTCTCCCCGGACGATCTGTACCAGCTCGGCGCCCAGCTGTTTCACTACGAGTTCACGCCCAGCGACGGGTTGGGCTCGCGCGCGTCGCCCACGCTGCGCCGGTTTCACGTCGGCTTCCTGGGCGGTCCCGACGCGCAGAGCTGCCGCACCTGCCACTGGCGCGGCGGCATCGCGGGCGCCGGAGATGCGGCCGACAACGCCTACTTCCAAGGCGACGGCGAGCGCCAGGATACGGCCCTTGAGCGCAACCCGCGCGCGCTCGTGGGCGCGGGGTGGGTCGAGATCCTGGCCACAGAAATGAGCGCCGAGCTCGCTGGCCGACGCGAGGCGGCACGTGCGCAGGCGCAGTCCAGCGGCGTCGCGGTCCGCGCGCCTCTCAGCGCCAAGGGCGTGAGCTTTGGCGCGCTCACCGCCCACCCAGACGGCACGGTGTCGCTGGACGAGGTCGAGGGCATCGACGGCGACCTGGTGCTGCGCCCCTTTGGCTGGAAGGGACGCTTCGCCACCATCCGCGACGCGACGGAAGACGCGCTGCGGGTCCACTTGGGCATGCAATCGTCGCAGCTCGTGGCGCAGCAAGGTGAGCTGCCTGCGGTCATGGGCCCACACGGCCTGCCCGATCCCGACGGCGACGGCGTGGTGGACGAGATCAGCGAGGGGCAACTGTCGGTGCTGACGCTGTTCGTGGCGCTGTCGGAGGCACCGGTGGTGGAGCTCCCGAACACGCCGTTCGCTCCGGTCTCGTTGGTCGCGCAAGGCGAGGCCAGCTTCGAGGAAATCGGCTGCGCGACCTGCCACACACCGCGCCACGAGGTCGAGAGCGGCGTGTTCGAGCTCGCCGCCCGCCAGGGTGAGGGCTCGATCGCGATCGACCTCGTGAGCTTCGGCGCCATGCCCAGGCTCGCGCCGAGCGTGCTCGACGGAGCGCTGGTGCTGCCCCTCTACTCGGATCTCAAGCGACACGACATGGGGCCCGAGCTGGCGGAGGCGCGTGCTGACGGCCACGTGGGGGCCTCACTGTTCGTGACGCCACCCTTGTGGGGCGTGGCGCGGAGCCGACCGTACCTGCACGACGGTCGGGCGCAGACGATCCACGAAGCGATCATCCAGCATGGCGGAGAAGCGACCGAGGCGCGCGACCGCTACGTCGAGCTGGGCGAGGCGGGGCAAGGCCCGATCCGCGTGTTCTTGGCCACGCTCACACGCGAAAAGAGTTATGTCGCGCAGTGAGCTTTCGCTGTGGCTGCTCGCGGCCGCGGCCGCAGCCTGTCACCACGACCCGGTGATCGAGCCCACCTCGTGTCCGGCCCCGAGGCAGCTCGCGAACGGAGAATGTTGCCCAGCGCTTCATCGAGCTCGGGACGACGGCTGCCAGCCCGCGTCCTTCAGCGCCCTCGGCGCGCCGCCTGCTCTCGGGGTCGACGCCGACGCGCTCGTGGCGGCGATCGACGGCGAGGGGGAGCTGCTGCTGGTCTGGTCGGAGACGGACCGACTGCGCTTCGCGACGGAATCGAGCGGTGAGCTCGTCGTCTCCGATGGGCCCGAGCTCTTCGGCACTCCGCTCCAGCTCGATCTCGCGGTCGGCGAGTCCAGCACCGCGCTGCTCACGTGGCGCCAGACCGGCTTTCTCGGCAATGGTCTGGACGAAGCCGCGATCTTCGTCAGCCAACGCGCAGCCAACGGCAGCTTCGAGCTGCGACCAGACCCTCTCAGCTTGGGTGTGGACGCCTACCAACCACGCGCGGGCATCGGTCCCGACGGCGATGCCGTGGTGACGTGGAACCAGTGGACCGGCGCGCACTACGGCGTTGCGGTGGCATCGGCCCGCACGGTCGGAGAGCCGTTCGCGATCCGCGCCACCGAGGCCGACGTGCTCTCCGCGCCGATCTTCTACTCCAATGCGCCCCGCGTCGCCGTGGGCGCGAGCGGCGCGTACACCATCACGTGGTACCAATCCGTCGGCGGTCCGCTGCTGACGTACGTCGCAGAGCGTGCTCACCGGGTGGAGGAGCCAGTGCGGCCCGACCCAGGCTCGCCGCTCTCGCCCAGCGATGCGCCCGTCGACGGCGATCCGCTCACCAACCCCAAGGTCGCGCTCGGCGCGCGTGGCGAGGCCGCCGTCGCCTGGACGCAGGAGGATGGCGAAGGTCACGTCGCGACCTACCTGGCGACGCGGGACGCGTCGGGCAGCTGGACGCGTCCGGCGTCGCTGGCCGATTCGTTGGGGCCCCGCATCGGGAGGGCGCGCAGCGTGCAAGTTGCATTCGGTGCGCTGGGCGAGCTGTTCGTGGTGTGGGAGCAAGACGAGCGCATCGCGTTGGCGCTGCGGAGCGCGGATGGCGAATGGATCACGCCCAGAGAGTCTCCTCAGCACCTGAGCGCGGTGGGGGCTCAAGCGCTCGAGCCGTCCATCGCAGCGGCCCCCCACGGCGGCACGGTGATCGCCTACCGCGTACGCGAGCCTGGGGGCGTCTTCCGCGTCGTAGCCACGTGGACGACCAGCGACGACCTGGTGATGAAAGGCGAGGTGGTGCTGTCACGCGACGAGGACGGTGACGCGCAAGCGCCGGTCGTGTCGGTTGGGCAATGGCACGAGCGCGCGGTGGTGGCCTGGCTCAGCGGCGGGGCACAGCGAGCCGTGCGCTTCGCCACGCTGAGCCCGTGACCGATCAGAGCGGCAACTTCAGGAACAGCGCCGCAGGTGAGAGGGCCGTCGAGGGTGCTGGGTAGGCAGGCGAGTTGCGCCCATAGGCGCTGCCGGTGAGCCTGGCGCCGACCCACACGCCGGTGCTGTCGAGCACCAGCTCGCTCGCGAGCAAGGTGCCGACGTCAGCAGCCAGCGTCCGCGTCGAGCGGACCTCACCGCTGTCCAGATCGAGCCTGAACAACAGCGCGCTCAGCTGCTCGTCCACTTCGCAGTCCGCGCCGCCGCACGAGAGCACGTAGGCGGCGGGATCACAGCCGGAGGAGCTGTCGATCACGAGCTTGCGCACAGCGTCGTCCTGCGCGAGGTCGTGCTGCGGCGCGACGTCGGCGCGCGGGTAGCTCCAGGTCGGATCGGCGTTCGCGTCGAAGCTCGCGGCGTCGAAATGGAGCACGACGAAGTCGCGGTCCGTCGCCTGGAGCAGACCGCTGGGGGTGTCGAAGCTGCCCTCGAAGTTGGCCCCCACCAGCACGTGCCCGTCCCGGACGGCAATGGTCTCGCCGCTCGATGGCTGCTGCGCCACCCAATAGTGGTTCGTCGTGCCGTCGGACGAGCGACGGTCGACGAACATCCGGGGCTGCCCGCTCACCAGCCCGGTGCCGGTCGTCCACACGGCGCCGCTGTCGTCCACGGCGATGCCCGCGGTCTGGTCGACTTGGTCCGGGAAGACACCGGTCGCCGCGTGCGGGAGGAACCCCGCCCACAGAATCGTCAGAGACGCGTCGAGACGCGCCGTGAAGTACGCCAAGCTCAGGGTCGACTGCTGCTCGGTGAAGATCGCGAGGTCCTGTGGTGTCACGCCGATGACCCCCAGCGCGGAGCCGTCTGCCGAGGCCGCCACGTCGAGGATCACCGCGTTCCCTCCCGGATCGTTGACCAGCGTGCTCAGCGAGTCGAGCACTTGCTCGGTGCCGTGTCGAAACACGTACGGCACGAACGGCCCCTGGGTCTCGATCTGCGGCAGCAAGACCGTCGTCGCGCCCTCGGTGCAGGTCGAGGAGGGCGTCACCGAGGTCGCGACGGCCAGGTCGGCCCCGCCCGTCGCCGCGTACACACTGAAAAGGCTCGTCTCCGAGGCCGCCAAACCTCCAAAGTAGGGGCTGCCATTCGGCGGAGAGCAGAGGTGAATCTTGGCCAGGAACTCCGGCGAGCCGGTGAGTCGATACAACGCAACCCCATCGCTCGCTTCGACGGGCAGGTCGGGCCCGCCAGTGACATACGGCTTGTAGCGCATGGCCGCGAACACGTCCGCGCCGCCGCGGGCGAGACCCACCGGGAACACACCGTCCCCCAACCCGAACGGGTCCGGTGGATTGAACGGATCGGAGGTGTCGAAGAACCGCAGCTCGCTCGGGACCTCACAGCTCTCGTCCTCGTCGGTGCAGGCCGTCACGCAATCGCCCGCGCCGCTGCCACCTTGGCCGCCGCCACCTCCTGCCCCGCTGCCGCCGTTACCCGCGACCAGCGGCTCGATCTCGGGCGACGGCAGGATGAACGAGCATGCGCCAACCCCGCACAAAAACACGACCGCGCACGTCGTCGCGGCGCCCTTCACAGCTCGCCTCCGATCTGCACGCCCACGAACCCCGCTCCGACCATCGGGGCGACGGTCACCTCTCGTTCGCTGCTGGGCGCGGTCAAGAACACCACCAGCCCGGTCCCGGCCAGCGCCACGCCCACGAACATCGTCACGGTGGAAGTGAGCGCCAACCCGTCCATGCGGTCCTTCAGAGCCTCGGCGTCAGCGAGGAGGTCCGTGGGACAGCGCAGCGTTTCGTCGTCGCCTTGGCAGTCGAGCTCGCCCAGCTCGTTCGATGCCCCGAGCGCCAACCCGCCACTCACCGCGGCGGTGACCAGCGCAACCGCACCGGCGCCACCAAGCACCAGGCCTGCAACCTGCTGGGCGCCGAGGCCAGGCGCTGCGGGCGGTGGCGGTGGCGGCGGCGGCGGGCGCGCGACCGATTGGCTGACGACGACCAGCGCCAGCAACACTTGCTCGCTCTTGGCTTCGGTCAGCTCGATGTCGCGCTCGAGCTTCTGGTAGCCCGGCGCCTCTGCGACGACGCGATGGCGACCGGGATCGAGCCGAATCTGCGTGCCAAAGGTGTTCACCGACGAGCCGTCGAGCGTGACCGTCAGACCGGGCGGCGCGCCCTCCTTGGTCAGCGTGAGCGTCAGCGTGGGAATGCGCGGCTCGACGCGCGCAAGCGCCTGATTGATGAAGTCCTCCGAGGCGGCGTTGATGGGCTGGCCGTCAGGCCCTCGGTTCAACGCCCGCGCCGCCTCGAAGCTCTTCCAGGCGGTCAGCGTTTTGCCTTCCCGCTCGCGGCAACGGGCGATGTTGATGGCAGCGCCCACCGAGGGGTCGAGCGACATGCTCTGATCGAACTTCGGACAAGCCGAAGCCCAATCGTCGATCTTGATCAGCTCCACGGCCTCCTTGAACAGCGCATCCGCACGCGCGGGATCGCGCTCTTGCGCAGAGAGCTCGGGGACGCCTGCCAGGGCTGCGGCGACGAACACCGCGGAGACGACGGTGCGTGATCTCATGGCTTGACGGGAGTGCGCACTTCCCAGGGCTGGAGTGTGCTCGTGGGTTTGGCGGTGGAAGCAACCGGGGCGGAAGGAGGTGGCTTGAGGTCGCGCGGGCCTCGCTGCGTCGCGAGCGGCGCCGATTTCGCGCTCGCGGTCGCGGCCGCGCTGCCTGCTGGGATGGCGCTCGCGCTGGAGTCTGCGCCAGCTGCGGCCGAGCTGCTCGCGGCTTGCTCGTTCGGCTGCACCAGGGGGGGTTGTTGCTGCGCCGACGAGGGCGTGGTGGCGGCGGCTCGACCGGCTCCCGGCTCTGGCTGCCCGGCTGGCGCAGAGGGCTCCAAGCTCGCGAGCGCGATCGCCACCCCCGCACCCAGCGCCACGACGCCCGCCACGATCAGCGCACCGCGGCCCGACCCGGCAGGTCTCTGTGCGCTGCGCACGTGAGCGCCGAGCGAGGCGGTGTTGTTGGCCGAAGCTGCCCCGGGCTGTTCTCCCGATGCGCCTGCGACCGCGCTCGCGCGAGGCGGAGCGCTGGGCGTGTCGGCCGCCTCTGGCATGAGCGGCTCGGTCTCGTCGAAGCGGCCCAATCTGCGTGGCGGCTGCGCCTCCGGCTCGGGGCTGGTCTTGCCCTGCGCAACCAACTCGCTCGGCTTGCTCGCGACGTCGCGTGCGAACGCGTCCGACATGGCGCGCGCACTGGTGAAGCGCTCGCTCGGGTCGCGTGCCGTGGCCTTGGCGAACCAGGCGTCGAAGTTGGCCGGCGCGCTGCGGCCCAGCTTCTCCGCACGCCGGGTGGCGGAATCGGTCGGTCCTCGGGCCACGGTCAGCAGCATCGACAACAAATTGTCTGCGCGTTTGGCGTCGTCGGAGAAATAGGGCACCCCCACCAACAGCGCGAACGCAATCTGCCCCAGCGCAAACAGGTCGACCGCGGGACCGATCCTGGCGAGCCCGTCGTCGACTTGCTCGGGCGCCATGAACAGCGGCGTGCCCATGGCGCGTGTGGTCGGCCCACCTTGCGTGGCGAGCAGTTTGGCGATGCCAAAGTCGAGGATCTTCACCTTGGGCGAGCCGTCGTCGCGTGTCGTGCGGAACAGGTTGTCGGGCTTGAGATCGCGATGGACGATCCCCGCCGCGTGGGTTTTGTCGAGCGCATGGGCCACCTGCGTCAGGATTTCGGCCACCTCCTCGGCCGGCAGCGGTCCGCGTTTGGCCACGTACTTGCCGAGATCTTCGCCGTCGAGCAGCTCCATCACGATGAACGGGCACGCCGTGTCCGACTCGATGCCGGCGTCGAACACCTCCACCAGGTGCTCGCTCGAGATCTCGGCGGTGATCACCGCCTCGAGCGCGAACCGGCGGCGCATCTCGTCGTCCACCAGCATGCTGGGCAGCATCACCTTCAGCGCGCGACGCCGCTTGGTCTCACGATGGATCACCTCGTAGACCGCGCCCATCCCGCCGGTCGAGATCGAGCGGACGATCTCGAATCGGTTGGCGAAGATCGACTTCGGCTCCAGCGGCTTCATGGACAAGGAACGAGCGAGCGACCCCTGAGACGGCGCAGGCACTCTAGCACGCGCCCGACGACCGCTGGTGAGGGCGCTCGCGCTCATCTCCTGGCTCACGGGCCGGGGCCGCGCTACACCCGGCGCGCGCCATGCGCCGCCACCCTTGGCTCCTGCTCGCGAACGCGGTGTTGGCCTGCGAGGGGCCGGCCGCCCCTGCCCCTGCACCAAGCGACAGCTACGTGCCGCTCGCCCCCACCCCCGAGCGCCCGCGACTTTCGTCGGCGGCGCCGGGCCCGCAACCCAAAGCATCCGCTGGCGAGCTCACCATGCTCGCGCCGTCCCTCGGCGTCCCGCACGAGGTCGAGACCGAGCTCGGCGCCGCGCGGGCTCACTTGCTGGAGGAGTGGCCCACGCCCCGTGGGGGACTGCCCCGCCTGCTGCTCGATCGCGTGGAGCTCTACCCGTCGGGCGTCGACCCGGGCAACTGCACCGAGCATGCAAGCGCGATGAGCGCCCGCACGAACCTGCCGCTCGTGGTGTTGCGCGGGCTCGGAGGCGTGGAGCTCGAGTGGGAGCGAGACTTCGCGCTCGGGGACGACGTGGAGGTGTGCGTCGCCAAGCCCGATGGCCTCGCGTGTCACGCCGCTCCGCTGCCGAGACACCAGGTCGTGCTGTCCATCGGTCCGGATCGCGTCGGAGGCCGCATCCGCCTCACCGCCGGCACCGAGCGCATCAACGCTCGCTTCTCGGCAGTGCTCTGCCCCGTGCGTAGCCCTCCCCCGTGAGCCGACGCCTACTCGACCAAGCGCGCTCGCGCGCCGGTGGCCAGGAACGTGCCGCTGTCCGTCCTGCCCCCCCAGATGATCGCTTCCGTGCCGGAGTAGACCCCGGTCGCACCGCGACGTGGGCTCGGGGCGCCCGCGCTCGGAAGCACCCCCCATGCTCCGCCGCCGCCATCGACCAAACGCAGCAGCGCACCGTCCCCAAACACATCGGAGCAGGCGTCGACACCGCAGCCGCCCCACACGAACATCTGGTCGCCGGTCCACAGCACCACATGCTCCGCACGCCCCGACGGCGCGTTGGCCGTGGCGATCGGCGTCCAGCTCGGCGCGGCGGGATCGAAGATCGCGCCATCGTCCAAGTATGTGCCACCATTCCAGCCGCCCCACACGATCATGCGCTGGCCGGTCCACACGGCGCGGTGTTGCTCGCGCAAGCTGAGCCCTCCGCTCGTGTCGAGCGGTGACCAGCTACCGCCGAGATCGAACCTGGCCCCGTCGGAGAGCCAGTCGAACAGGTTCGTGCCCCCCAAGAAGATGAGCTCGTCGCCGGTGGAGACCACGGAGTGAGACAGACGCGGGCTCGGCCCCCCCGCGGGCAGCGACTGCCAGGCGTCTGCGTCGGGATCGTACGACGCACCGTCGCCGAGCGGCGACTGGTTGGTCAGACCCCCGTGCACCACCAGGCGGTCACCGGTCCACACCGCCGCATGCAGGTTGCGCCCCGACGGCGCGCCCACTGTCGACAGCGGCTGCCAGGTATCGGTGGCTGGATCATAGCTGCCGCCGGTGTTCTCGAACTGGGTGGAGTAGCCGCCCCACACCAGCATGCGCGAGCCCGTCCACACCGCCGTGTGCGAGTGGCGCGCGCTGGGCGCGCCGATCTCGCTGATGGGCGTCCACGTGTCCGTGGCCGGGTCGTAGCTCGCGCCCGAAGCCGTCACCGGCGGGGCGGCAAGCACGGAGCCGCCCCATACCAGCATGCGCGAGCCCGTCCACACGGCGGTGTGCCGGACGCGCGCTTCGGGCGCGCCCGCGGTAGCGACGGGTGACCACGTCACGCACCCGGCCTCGAACACGTGCGAGACCATCCCCGTGGCGGGATCGCAGCCGTCCGCCGTGCACACGTCGCCGTCGTTGGTGATGATCGCCTCGCCGGCGGCGCAGCTGCCCTCGCCGTCGCAGACCTCTTCCCCGTTGCAGGCGTCGTCGTCCGAGCACGCGATGCCTTCGGGCGCCGACTCGACGACGCACTCGCCGTCCACGCAGCGATCGATGGTGCACGGGTTGCCGTCCGCACACGACTCCGCGCACTCCGTGGGCGGCTCGCTCTCGTCACCGCAGGCGGAGAGACCACACGCAGCGGCGAACAGCAGCTGGTGCACCCAGCGCTTCGAACAGACCCTGAGCGGGGTGGGGAGCATCGCTTCGATGCTCGCACGGGCGAAGCGGGGCTTGGCAGATGGTCCGCTTGGCGGTGATAATCCTTTCCTGGCGTCCTGTGTGTGGACCGCCACGCGGTCTCGGTTGGCGCCACGGTCGTCCTGCGGCGCACCGTCTGGATGGATCGGCGACGATTCGATGGACGCTCTCGGATCCAGGCAAATTCTGGAAAACTGCGGCAACAGCGGAAGATTCGCATGGCCCGCCTTTTGTTAGGTTCGACTGACATCCCCTTGTCCTTCCCGTTTCTTCTCCAGCGCTCGGCTCCGTTCAGCGTGCTGCTGCTGACGGCAGCGGCAGCTATCGGCGCGGGCCTCGGCTCGTGCGGCGACAGCGGCGCGACGGGTCCGAGCTCGGGGCCCGTGGGGCCGGCCACCGGCACCGGTGCAGGCGGCGCCGGAGGAGAAGGCGGCGCGTACGTGGGCGGAGGCGACGGGCGCGGGCTGTTCGAGGCCACTGTGCAGCCTGGGCTGATGCAAGAGTGCGGCGCCTGCCATCAGCTGCAGGGCGCGGCCGACTCGCCGTTCCTCGGCGCGCCAGACATCTACACCTCGACGGTCACCTACCCCGGCATCGTCGTGCCGCTCCCGTCGCAGAGCATCATGCTCACCCGCCCAGCCGACCCGGGTCACGGCGCGGGCCAAGCTCCGAACATGAGCGACGAGCTGCGGGCCAAAGTGCTCGCCTGGCTCGAGGTCGAGGCTGCGCTCATCCCCGATCCCGCGGAGGGCGCGCTGGTCACGACACCCTTCAAGCCCAAGCTCGGCGGGGCTTTCAACAGCATCTATTTGGGCGAGCTCGGGCAGGAGTACGAGAACGTCTCGCTCACCTTCAACGCGACCGAGCTAGGGGCACCGCCGTCGATGCTGTTGCTCGAAAACATCGAGCTCCACCCCATCTCGGAGATGCAGATCCACGTGGTGCACCCGCTGTTCACCGCGTACGCCGAGGGCAGTGAGCCGGTGCCCGACCCCTCTGACAGCTTCTCCTTGATCGACGACATCTTCGCGCTCGACACCCAGATCACGCTGGGAACCGGCACGCTCGTCCACACAGCGTGGACCAAAGACGCCTACCTCTCGATCGGCTTCGAGGGCCTCGAGTTGGTGGGTGACTTCCTGCCGCCGATCGACTGCGTCGACCAAGCCGAGTTCGACGCCAACGTGGCGCCCGCGCTGGCGACTTGCGCCGACAACTGCCACGCCGGCGAGAACGCGCAGGCGCAAGGCGCGATGGACCTCGCCAAGCTCGACAGCGAGCCCGCCGAGGCGTGCAAACAGGTGCGCGCGCGCATCAAGCCAGGCAACCCAGACAGCTCCCAGATCTTGATCGTCACCAACCCGCTCGACCCAGCCGTTCATCTCTTCAAGTTCCAGGGCAGCCTGAGTGCCTACAACTCCTTCAAGTCCGAGGTGAGCCCATGGATCCTCGCGGAAGACCAATGAAACATCACCTGTGCAAGCCGCTCGGCCCTGCCGCCATCGCGTGGCTGTGGCTCGCGGGCTGCAACCCCGACGACCCGAATCAGCTCGGAAACTCGACCGGCACCGGCAACAACTGCGTGTCCGACGGCGCGGGTCCCGGCAACGGTGGGGGAGGAGACGGCGGCGCGGGCGGCAGCGGCGAGGGCGGCGGCGGCGCGCCGGTCGAGAGCATCCTCGACCAGCGTGTGCTCGACTACAACGAGGCGCTGCGCACCGCGAGCCTCAAGCTGGTCGGCGAGCTGCCGACGCTGGGCGAGATGGAGAGCGTTCGCACCGCCGCCGATCAGGAGGCCCGCTACACCGAGTTGATCGACGCGATGATGGGCGATGTCCGCTTCAAGCGGCGCATGATCGACTTCTGGAAGAACGAGTTCCGCGTGGGTGGAAGCGCCACGCTGGACTCCGGCCCGCTGTTCGCTGCGCGCATCGTGGTGGAGGGCCGGCCGTACACGGATCTGTTCACCGCCACGAGCAACACCTGCCCCACCTTCGACGGGCAGAACTTCGTCGACGGTGACTGCACCAACGCGAGCCCCACCGCCGGCATCCTGACGAACCCGGGCATCCTCGCGCACTACGAGGGCAACCTCGCCTTCCGCCGCGTGCGCTTCTTCCAGGAGACGTTCGCCTGCCGCAAGCAGCCGGCGGAGTACTCCGCCACTCCGGTGCCGATGGGTGCTGGCGACTACACTGCACCCTGGGAGTTCGACTCGATCGCCGGACTCGCCAACGGCGGCCGCATCGACTTCTTGGACACTTCGAGCGCCATCTGCGCCAACTGCCACGCTACGGCGAACCACCGCGCGCCGCTCTGGGCCACCTTCGATGCGAACGGCCAGCAGCAACCCGACATTGCGGTCAACATCCCCGTCACGGGCCTGCCCGTCGCGGTGATGGGGGATTGGTTGCCTCCCGGCGAGACCACGGGTTACCGCTTCGATCAACCTGCCGCGAACTTGTCCGAGATGGGCGTTGCCATGGCGCAGGACGAAGAGGTGCTGAGCTGCGCAGTCGCTCGCGTGTGGAACTTCGCGATGTCGCGCGGCGACATCGTGAACGACGCAGCAGATGTGCCCACCGTCACCATCGAAGAGCTCGTCGCCGCATTCAAGGCATCCAACGGCAACCTGCGGGCCACCATGCGGTCCGTCTTCCTCCACCCCGACTTCGTGAGGTTCTGAGCCATGCGACGCACAGCCTTCACTCTGTTGGGCCTCACCCTCGCGCTCGCCGCGTGCAGCGACTCGAGCGCCTCTGGCACCACCGGCGAGTGCCCGCCCACGACGTCGGCCGGAGGCAGCGGCCAGGGCGGCACAGGCGCCGGCAGCTCGATGAGCCAGGGGGGCGGACCGAGCGGGCCGACCACCGGCACCGGCTCCGGCTTCGGCGGCGGCGTGGACACGGGCGCCGACAACAGCGGCAACAACGAGTTCGACCACATGAACGACCCGGGCAACAGCGGCAAGAAGGATCCGTTCGAGATCCTGAAGGAGCACGCCGACGAAGGCCCCCCCGAGATCCGGAGTCGGCTGCACGGCTGCACCAAGCTCCGCTACGACGCCCTCGGCGCGCTGCTTTCGTCACGCGGGGTCAACCTGACCGCGACCGGCACGCCGAAGACCGCTGGCCAGCTCTACGCCGAAGGCAAGGACGCGCTGGGTGTAGCCAAGCTCGATGCGCGCGAGGCCGAGGCGTACTTCCACACCACCAGCGGAGCGACCAAGCTGTTCGACATTTTCGTCCAGGCGTCGACCGAGATCATCGCCAACATCGAGAGCGCTCCCGCGTGCCAAATCAACGGCGTCGGCTTCCCCATGTTCGACGCAGCCGACGGAAGCTGCGTGCGCGAGTCGCTCTCCTGTGTGATGGGACGCCCCGCGACCGACGAAGACCTGCTGCTCTGCGATCTGATGGTCAGCCAGAACGACGGCACGCCCACCGACATCAACCGCAAGCGCCAGATCGCGGTCGCAGCGTTCCTCAGCGCTGCGCACACCTGCGAGTGACCGGACGGAGAACCCCATGACCGACTACAAAGCAAGAGATCTCCGCGGTCAGTCCCGGCGACGCTTCATCCGCTACCTCGGCGCCGCAGGCGCGGCGCTGGCGGTCGAACGCTCGCGCCTGCTCAACTTCGTCGACGACACGGGCGGCGCCGCGATGGCCGGCGAGATGGCGTGCTCGTCGACCAACCGCTCCGTGCACATCGTCGGCGGCAACGGCAGCGTGGCGTGGTTCCAGCTGCTCTGGCCGTTCCCCGCCGTGGCGATGGCGAACGATCCCTCGCTCGCGTGGCACGCCATCGGCGAGGGGCAGGCGCATGTCGGCGGCGACAAGCCGTTCTTCTACGGGCCCGAGGCGCCGTGGCTGATGAACGGCCAGCCCATGGCTGGTCGCGCCGTCACGGCGATGATGGCGGGCGCCAACGAGACCCACACACAAACGCCCGTCAGCCCCGCGGTGGTCGCGCCGAACGCGTCGCTGATCGCGACGGCGGCGGCGATCCAGCGCGCCAACCCGACGCTGTTGCCGGTGCTCGGCGTCGGCCCCGTCAACTTCGGCGCGGCCCCCGGCGCACCGTCGGCGTCCAACGTGGCCAACGCGGCAGGCATGGTCGATCTGTTCAACAGCGCGGCTTCACAGCTGATCCTCAACTCGCAAGAGAACCGCGATCTGTACGAGACCTACTACAAGGCGATCGTCGGGCTGCGGCACGGCGCGAAGCTGCCCACCTGGAAGCGGCACCTCGACATCACCAAGACCGCCGCCGGCGTGGTGGGCATCAACCTCGGCAACCAGCTCACGCCGCAAGCAGCCGATCTCGCCGCGTACGGGCTCGACACGCTGCAGGCCTCGCAGGCGAGCCCAGAGGCGAAGAGCAAGCTCGGCAACTTGGGACGCGCGCTGATCACGACCGCGAAGGCGTTCAAGGCGGGCCTCACCAACTGCGTGCAGATTGCGCTGGCGCCAGGTGCGACGGACAACGCCTTCAGCGATCCACACGCGGCGTTCAACGACATGAACGGGCTCCGCGCCACCGTGGTGGCGTTGGGCTCGATGCTGAACGCGTTCTACAATGACCTGGCGGTGCCCGACCCCGCTTGCTCGGAGGGCACCTTGGCCGACTCGGTGGTGCTCACGGCGCACGGAGACACGCCCAAGACTCCGCTCCAGGCCAGCGCCTGGCCGGACTCCACACCCGGCAACGCCAACTGGATCTACGTCATGTCGAACGGCTACCTGAAGACGGGCTGGTTCGGGAACATCGCCTTGAACGAGGCCACGAGCGGCTTCGATCCCACCACCGGCCAGGACGTGCCCGGCAAACCCGCCGCCGAGACGGCCAACGCGGCAGGCGCGGCCGTGGCCTACGCGATCGCCAAAGGCGACCTCTCCAAGGTCGAGGAGTTTTACACCGGCCCGGAGATCACAGGCCTGATCAAGTAAGCTCTGCGGAATGGAACGAGCCCTTGTGAGCGGGCACCTCGCGTGGCCGCTGCTGGCAGCTGCCTGCGCGAGCGCGCCTGACGCCGAGCCGCAGCGCCCTCCTCCCTCGCGGTTGGCCGCGTACGAAGCCTTCGGTGGAGCCGACGGGCCAGCACCAGGGGTTTCGGGCAGCGCCGAGCCCACTCCCCCACCCCCCACGAAATCCGTTCCGCTCGACGTCCGTCTGGTGACCTTGCGTGTGCTCGGCCCGGAGCAGCGGTTGCTTGCGGCCACCTTGCGGGGGAGCCTCCCCGCGATCAAGGCCTGCGCCCCCACGGAGCTCGGCCAAGGCTTCTGGCTCGACGTCTCGCTCACGGTCGACGCCGCGGGCGCGAGCAGCGAGCTCAAGCTCAAGAGCGAGGCACCGGGCGTCACGGAGTGCGTCCAGAAGGTGCTCAGCGGGCTCGCCTTCGAGCCACGCAAGAACCGCAACGCCGTCACGATCGATGCGGGCATCCGCTTCACCACGGTCGACGAGACCGGCCGCGACACGTTGACCAGCAACGACAACCTGTTTCGCAACAAGGACGGCACCTGTCTCGCGCTGGGCGTCGTCGACTGCCCTCGCAACAAGATGTGCGCTGCGCCCAAGTCGCGACCCGTGCTGTGCCCCACCGAGTTCGGGTTGCCCAAGCCCCCCGATCCTGGCGCGAGCGACCGTCGCCTCGACGTGTCGATCTCGGGCGGCAAGCCGGGCCAGGGTCTGGAGCGAGTGGCCTTGTTGCGCACCGGCGAGCGCTGCTCGCTGCTCAAGGAAATCAGCGCGGCCGACCCGGTGCTGAGCCCCACTCAGATCGAGATCGTGGACGCGCCCTGCGCCGACTTCGACGAGGCGTGGAGCTTCGCGAAGCTCCACTTCGGCGGCAAGAAGCCCAAAGGCAAGACCAACACCCCCCATGCAGTAACGCGCGCGGTGGTGCTTTCGCAGATGGGGCCCGACAGTGTGCCGCTCGTCGACGACGTGCGCTGGACGGGAGAAGGTCCGTTGGATGGTCCCTTCGGAGAGCTCGCGACCAAGGTCGCCAAGGCTGCCAAGAAGCGCGGCGCGCTGCCCCTGTCGCGGTTCGTCGACTGAGCCCCGTCGGGCTTTGGGCCTGGGAGCGGTTGCGGTAGCCTAGGAGCCCATGTCGATCCTTCGTGTCGCTCCTCGGCTGCTCGGCCCTGCTGCTTTGCTTTTGGTCGGCTGCTCGCTCATCAACGCGCCCGACGAGGTGAACCCCGGCAACGGAGGCTCGGGCGCTGCCGGCGGAACCGGCGGTGCGGGCGCGGCGGGCGGCAGCGGCGCCGGCGGCAGTGGCGGTGCGCCGCCGATGTGCACCATGCCCGAGGATTGCGTCGCGCTCACCACCGACTGCGCAATGGGCGACTGCGTGAACAACGCCTGCGTCGCGATGCCCCTCGCCGCTGGCACCAGCTGCGGCGCCGCTGGGACCGACTGCGACCCGCAAGACCAGTGCGACGGCGCAGGCACCTGCGTCGCCAACGTCTCGCCGGAGGGCAGCTTCTGCGACGACTGCCCCGCGGGCCCCGGCGCATGCGCCGCATGTGCGGGCGGGACGTGCGGCGACTGCAGCACGCGCGCCACCGAGAAGACCTTCCGCCACCCGATGGCCGCCAGCGGTTGGACCTTCACCGGCAGCTGGGGCATCCACTACGAGGCACCCATGGCGGGCAGCGGCAACATCCCGCCGACCTGCCAAGACGGCGTCGACAACGACGGCGACACGCTGATCGACTTCCCCGCCGATCCCAAGTGCGCGTCCGCAGCCGACGAAGAGTTCAACGGTACCGCCGCGTGCTCGAACGGCTTCGACGACGACGGCGACGGCCTGAACGATCTGGCCGATCCGGGCTGCAGCTCCGCGGCGGACGACCACGAGGAGAACTCGATCCCCTTCGATCACGGCGTGCTCGGGTCCGACGGCAACCGGGTGCGGCCGTACACCTGGCACATGAGCGAGCGCGAGGTCTCCAGCGCGATCTCGCCGCCCACGGTGCTCCCCACCAACCTCGAGTTCTTGTCGTGGAACCTGGACGAAGGCTTCTTCTACGATCTGAAGGCGGTCTCGGTCTCGCTCGACGGCTCGTCCTGGACGGACGTCGCGGTCTGCCCGCAGAACAACACCGCGCCCTTCGTGTTCTGCCAAGCGGTGTCGACGCGAGCAGCCGACGCGTGGGACTTCGTCTCGCTCCCGCTGCCAGGGGGCTTCGCCGGGCAAGTCGGCTTCGTGCGCTTCACGTACGACACCCGCGACGGCTGCTGCAACTTCGAGCGCGGGTGGTACGTCGACGCGCTCAACTTCGCCACCGACTGCGCCTGCCAGAACAGCGCCGACTGCGATCTGCTCGACGGCACCTGCTCGTCGGGCTTGTGCGCGGGCAGCGGCGAGTGCTGGCCGGTGCCGCAGAACGTGGGCATGGCTTGCACCAACGACGGCACCAGCGACGAGTGCAGCACCGACCAGTGTGACTCGCACGGGGTGTGCCTCCCGGGGCTCGTCCAAGAGGGCGGGGCCTGCGAGCAATGTGACGATCCCGAAGGGCTGTGCGCGTATTGCTCTGCCGGAAACTGCGAGAGCTGCCCCGATCTGCAGCGCTTCAACATCCAGGCGCCGGATCCGCTGTTCCTCAGCCGATGGCAGTTCGAGGGCGACTGGACGGTGTTCAACAACTGCATCCCGCAGAACACGGTCACACCCAACGAGACCTTGTGTTTCACCAACCCCAACGGCTCCGACGTGTACAGCGATCCGCATTTGACGCCACACATCGCCAACGACGGCAGCCGCGCGTTCAACCCGAGCCCACCCACCATCGTGAGCGAGATCGAGACGGCCGCGTTCCGCACGCCACCGACCGTCATCCCTGCCACGCTCACCTTCCGCAGCTGGCACCAGGATCGCGGCGGCAACGACATGTTCGTGCCGCAAGACACCAAGGTGATCCGCGTCTCCACCGACGGCGGCATGACTTACCAGCCCGTGTTCAACTGCAGCGGCAACAACACCGTGGCGTTCTGTCAGCCCTGGCCGGCGAACACCAACCGCGCGGTCGACGACTGGGACGACATCAGCCTCACCGTGCCCGCGGGACTGGTCGGGCAGACCGGCATCTTCGAGTTCCGGTATGACACGGTGAACTCCGGTCAAGGCTGGGAGCGGGGCTGGCGCATCGACGACATGAACATCGCCCGCTGCCAGTGAGCTGATCGCAGACGAGGAGCGCTTCGGCGCGCGGGCCCGGTGGATCAACCGACCACCAGGACAAGCGCGCCGGCTTATGCGCTGAGCTTCCCGCTACAGCGACGGCGGACCCACGGATGGTCACGCTGATCGATTCCACCGGAAGTGCATAGTTTGCACAGTTCGGCCGCCACGCCCCGTGGGTACGGCGCTTGCTCTGTCCAGCCCGGGCAGAACTGAGGCCCCTCCGACCACGGAAAGCAAGCCGATGCGCTACCTCTTCGCTGACTCCACGCCGTTCCCGCTCCCTCAGAACTTCCTCGCCACCTTGTGCGCAGGCACCGACGCCTGCGTTGCAATCCTCAAGGCCGAGGAGCTGGTCGACGAGTGCAACCGCGTGGTTCGCGAGTCAGAGGTCAAGGCCACCCGCGAGCTCGCGCAGCTCTCGGCACTGGCCCACCGCGTGGATGGCGCGCTGGGCGGCGGGGTGCTTCCTCCCGCAGCGGACGGGAGCGAGGGGCCTGGGTCGAGCCGCGCGACCTCCAACCCGGGCGAAGGAGCGTTGGCCAAGATCCGCGAGCAGGCTTGGGCGACGCTCGATCAGGCGCGCAGCGACGTGCTCAAGGCGCGCGATCAGCGCATCGCCGCCGCCATCAGCGTCGCGCCGCGCTCCTTGGTCCTCCCCGCCCTGTCCACCTTCCTCTCTGCGCACGAGCTGCCAGAGACCGCGTGGGGCATCCGCTGGACGGCCGGCCTCGGCGGCGCCGCCACGCGCGCAGAGCTCTACGCCCGCACACCGTTTGGGCTCGAGGCCGCGTTCGAGGTCGCCATCCCGGCCGGCCACGTGTGGGCTCGTCCTGCCCAGGTGCGCTTGCTCGGGATGCAGGCCGCCATCTCGATGATCAAGAAGCCCTTGGTCGGCAAGGCTCGTCCCACCGTCGTGAAGCTCGACGAGCTGTTCGTCACCCACGTCGTGCTGACGGCCGACCGCGCCAGCATGCGCTTGTGCAAGAGCAGCAAGAGCCCGTCCGAGGGCATCGAGTTCGTGTTCGGCGGCGAAGGCTCGGCCGAAGTCACCGCGACACGAGTCGACCGCGCCGGCTACCCGCTCGGCGAAGGCGCGCGTCTGAGCCGCGCGGACGCCGCGGGCATCCACCGCCTGTGGAACCGGGTCACCGCCACGCTGGGCGGACTGGTCGCCTACCGCACCAAAGCGACCACCGCCAAGCTCGGCGGCGTGCTCGTCTCCGAGGTGCCCCGCCCCGAAGTGGTCGCCGCGGCCATCGTGCGTGCGCTCGCGCCGTACGTCCGCGAAATCGCGAGCCGCACCACCACGCCGCGCGAGCTCTCGCTCAAGCGCGAGCTCGGTGACGGCTGCCGCGAAGAGCTGTTCATCACCTACGACACCGTGCTCGAGCGCGCGAAGGATCTGAACTCGTCGCACCAAGAGTTGTTCGACATGTTCGGATTGCGCGAGCCGCCCCAGTCTGGTGGCGCCGTGGTCTGGAGGCTCCCCGTCGTGAAGCCGCCGCGTCTCAAGGCGGCCAACGGCTGAGCTGTTCCTTCCGAGAGCAGGTGAACGGAGACAGTGGCTCGCGCTTTCGCTCGCTGCGCTCGCGCTACGCGCTCGAAGAGAGCCCCGGAGGGGGCGCCTCGCCCGCCAGCTCGCGCTGTGACCCATCGAGCAGACACGCCACGTTCACGTCGCCCATGACGTTGATGGCGGTTCGGCAGCGGTCCAAGAACCAGTCGACGGTCAAGAGCAGCGCGATGTACTCGATCGGCAAGCGCACGGCGGTGAACACCAGGGTCATCGTCACGAGCCCCGCCTCGGGGATACCAGCTGCTCCTACGGACGCCACCACGCTGGTGAGCACGATCAGCACCTGATCCGTCAGCGACAAATCGTGCCCGAGCAGCTGAGCGATGAACAGTGCGCTCATGGCCTCGTACAGCGCCGTGCCATCGTTGTTGAAGTTCGACCCGACCAACGCACCCAAGCTGGCCGAGCGCTCGCGCAACCCGAGCACCTTCAGCCGTGCGTAGGTGACCGGCATGGTCGCGGTGGAGCTCGCGGTGGAGAAGGCCATCACCAGCGCGTCGCGCATGGCACGCACCACCGTGAGCGGCCGCGCCCACGACCCCAGACGAATGCGCACCAGGTACCAGATGAGCTGCAGCGCGAGCGCCAGCAGCACCGCCAACACGAACACCCCGAGCGCGCGAAACGGCGCAAACCCTTGCTTGCCGATGATGCTGGCGACCTTGCCGAACACGGCCAGCGGGACCACCGCGATGGTCCAATGCAGGAGCGTGATCACCACGTCGAACGCGACGGCGACGCCATCCACCAACAGCTTCTTCTTGTCACCTGTCTGCGAACGCGCGGCCACGCCAACGGCCACCGCGATCAACACGACGCCGATCACCTTGTTCTCGACCAAAGGCTTGAGCAGGCTCTCGGGCACATTGTCGAGCAGCTGCGAGATCACGTCGCCCTTCGGCAGGGTCGGAGGTTTGTCGGGCGGCGCCAACGAGGCGTGGGTCCCTGGCCGCAACGTGTTCGCCACCAATAGGCCCACGCCGATCGCTACGAGCGTGTTGAGCACGAGCAGCGACGCCATTTTTCCGGCGAGCTTGCCCCGAACGTCGGCCGTCATCAGCGCGTTGATGACGGCGAGCAGCACGATCACGGGGGCCAGCGCGCCCAGCACCCGCAGCACCAAGCGCGCGGGGATGTCCAAGCTCTGCGCCTTGGGACCGAACGCCACCCCGACGATCACGCCCAGCACCAACCCGATCACGATGCGGAGGTAGAGCGGGATCCTCGACCACGCTCCCAAGATGCCTCCCCCAGCCGTCGGCTCCGCCATCGGCGCAGCCTACACTCAACGACCGCGCGGCGGTCTCTTCGATGGCCGCTCGCTCGCACGCGGCGGCCTGCGGCTGCTGGCCAACCCCGTGACCTCGCGCAGCAGCGCCAAGTAGCTGTCGAGGCGCGCGGCTTCGAGCGCGCCGCTCTCCTTGGCCTTGAGCACAGCGCAGCCAGGCTCCTTCTGGTGCCCGCAGTCGCTGAAACGACACCCCAGCGACAGCTCCGCGATGTCGGGAAACGCAGCGTCGAGCGCGTCGGCGTCACCCCACAGCGACAGCTCACGCATGCCGGGTGTGTCGATCACGACGCCACCTCGCGGCAACAGGAACAGCTCGCGCCGCGTGGTCGTGTGTTTGCCGCGGTCGTCGCGCGCGCGCACCTCTTGAGTCTTCACGACGTCCGCACCGAGCAGGAAGTTCGCGAACGTGGATTTGCCGACGCCGGAGCTGCCGAGCAGCGCCGCGCTGACCCCCGGCCTCAGGTACTGGCTCGGAGCGTCCGTCCCGATGCCCGAGATCACGTCGATGGCGTGCACCGCGACACCAGGGGCGACCTCTCTCGCGAGCGCGAGCGGCACGCTCACGTCGGGGATCAGCCCCGCCTTGGTCAAGAAAACCACCGGCAGAGCGCCGCTGTCGCCCACGATCGCCAGGTACCGCTCCAACCTGCGCAGGTTGAAGTCCCCGTCGAGCCCGGTCAGCACGAACACCCAGTCGACGTTGGCGGCCACGACCTGCGGCTCTTCGCGGCGACCCGCCGCGCCGCGCACCACCGCTGTGCGCCGCTCGAGCACGCGCGCCACGGCCTGTTTGTCCACGTCCAACATCAGCCAATCGCCAGTGACGGGCGTCTGCTCCGTGGTACGCAACAGCCCCTTGGGCACGTGCACGCTGAGCTCGCCATCATCGTGGATCACCGTCGCGAAGCCGCGCTCCACGCGGATCGCGCGCGCCAGCCGAAACCGGCTGGGATCGAACGGGGCCGCCAGCTCGCGGATCGCAGGCGACACGCCGAGCGACTCCAGCGTGACCGCACCCATCAGCGCGGGTGCAGCAAGTTCAAGGCGCGCGCGCGCAGCGAGCCCAGCGTCTCGAGCATGATGCCCAAACTCGCGTGGTCGTTCGAGACGCGGGCGTCCCTGACCTCGCGCGCGATGTCGCGAATCTCCCTCGCCAAGCGGCGCCCTTCGCGCGCCCCGGCGATGTCCAACTTGCCGGGCACTTTCTCCAGCACCAGCGCCCAACTGTCGAGCTCGACAGCCCACGCCTCGGCTTCGACCTCTGGGAGCACCGTCGCTTTCGCCCCGCTCATGAGGCTGCAGCTTACCAGGCCGGGCAGGATCTCCCGCGCCCGTCGGCACGAGACGCAAGAATTTCTCCGCGCCAGCGGGCACGTGGAGGGCCGTTCGGCGGGCCTTGTGCCGAGGCCACGCGAGAATGTTGCTTTTGATTCAATTGGCAAGCCAGTTGCGTTCGTTTTCGGGTGCCGCTGGTGAGCCAGTCGCATCGGCCCAACCCTCCGAAACGCAGGGGAACGTGGCTGCCCGCGGCAAACTCGTGTAAGCCCCAGGGCGTGAACACGGCGACTCTCCCTCGGACCAAGCGCACGCTGGCCTTCGCTTCGTCGGGCGGGCTCGCGCTCCTCGTTTGCTTTGCCTTCTTCTCTTGTTCGGCGCAAGGCGACGGGCAGCGCTGCAACAAGGACAACGGCAACGACGACTGCGCAGAGGGCCTGGAGTGCAAGAGCTCGCTGGAGCTCGGAGGCAACGCTGACATCTGCTG
The DNA here is from genome assembly GCA_964641275.1 of uncultured Polyangiaceae bacterium. Taxonomy (GTDB): domain Bacteria; phylum Myxococcota_A; class Polyangia; order Polyangiales; family Polyangiaceae; genus Xiheicaenibacterium. The sequence continues at coordinate 235,892 of CAZXMG010000003.1, read as the reverse complement.
CCCGATTTCGGGCGAAAGCTCGTCGGCGGAGTGCATTCCGGGCGGAGGCGTCACCAGCTCCACCTCCACCTCCACCTCGACCTCCACGAGCGGTGGCGGCGGCGCAGGCGCCTCGGGCGCGGGCGGCAGCGGCGGAGCAGGTGGCAGCGGCGGAGCCGGCGGAGCAGGCGGAGCAGGCGGCAGCGGCGGCAGCGGCGGAGCAGGCGGCAGCGGCGGCGCCGGCGGCACCGGCGGCACCGGCGGCAACTGAGCGAGTCGAGCGCGAGGCTCGTCTTGCCGGCCGACCTCGATGGCGAGCCGCTCAGCCCGAGCGAGCTGCCGCCCCAAGACGGCAGAGTGCGAGTGGGTGGTCGCGCTCGAACCGGCGCCAGCGGGCAGGTGTTTCTGTGTGACGCTTTCTCGGCGATCGCGGTCTCGCTCGAGCCACAGCAACCCGTGTCGGACGGCGAGCTGCTGGTCGTGGAAGGCACCTGGGCCAGCGGGGCGATCTTCAGCGCCACCGTGCTCCAACGCCACGCCGGGCAGCCTGGCGCGAGCGCCGCGCGGTTCGCGCAGGGCGGCGTCGGTCGATGGCTTCGTGAGCGGGCGAACGCGCTCACGCACGTGCGCAGGCTCTTTCGCGAGCGCGGCTTCGTCGAGGTGGAGACGCCAGCGATGGTCGAGTGTCCAGGCTTGGACCTGCACTTGTCTGCGTTCGAGATCGAGGGCGCCGCGCGCTACCTGACCACCTCGCCCGAGTACCACATGAAGCGCTTGCTGGTGGCGGGCGTGCCCCGCTGCTTCCAGTTAGGGCGGGCGTTTCGGCGCGGCGAGGCCGGCGGCCGCCACAACCCCGAGTTCACCATGCTGGAGTGGTACCGCAGCTTCGCCGGCTACGATGCGGTCATGGCGGACACGGAGCTGGTCGTGGCCGAGGTGGTGGCGGCGCTCGCGAACGCACGCCACGCCCCAGCGCTCTCCATCTCGCCGCCGTTCGAGCGCCTGACCGTGACGCGCGCGTTCGAGCGCTTCGCCAAGACGAGCGAGCCCGAGATGCTGCGGCTCGCGCACGAAGATCAAGAGCGGTTCTTCAGGCTCTTGGTCGATCAGGTAGAGCCAGCGCTGGAAGCCACCGAGACGCCGATCTTCCTCCACCGCTACCCGGCCAACATGGCCTCGTTGGCGCGCCTGTGCCCCGACGACCCGCGCTACGCCGAGCGCTTCGAGCTCTACTTTCGAGGACTGGAGCTGTGCAACGGCTTCGGCGAGCTGTGCGATCCGCGCGAGCAGCGGCGGCGATTCGAACGCGATCAACGCGACCGCGCCGAGGCGAACCTGCCCGTGTACCCGCTCGACGAGGCGTTCCTCGCCGCCCTCGAAGAGGGGTTGCCCCCCTCGGCAGGCAACGCGCTCGGCATCGATCGGTTGATCATGCTCGCGCTGGGCACGGCGAGCATCGGCGACGTGATCGCGTTCCCCGAAGGCTTGCGATGAGTCCGACCGCGGATCCTGCGGCGCTCGCTGCGCTGCTCGCCAAGTATCAGAAGCTCCTGCGGCTGCGCCGCGCGCGAGAGGCTGGCGAGCCGCTGCCCGAGCGCGCACTCTTCGTCGAGCTCGCGACCGCCTTCCCTGGCGCGTTGTACGAGCTCGAGCACCTCACGTTGGCGGAGCTCTCGCGCCGCGTGGAGGCGCTCGGCTTGGCTCGCAGCGGCGCCCCAGCCCCCTGGATGGTGGCCCAGCTCGGATTCCACGAGCTCTTGCGAGCCGGGCTCGCCCACAGGCGCGGCGAGCCCGAGCCGGCAGAGGCTGTGCCGTGGGTCGACGATCGATTTCGCCAAGAGATCGCCCAGCGCACCGTGCGCCTCGTCACGAGCGCAGTGCGCGCTCTGGCTCGACAGCACGGCGTCGAGGAAGAGCAGATCCGGGCGTGGATCCTTCGCCCCCGAAGGCCTGCATGAAAGTTACGGAGGAGCGCAACCGCCAGACTCGGGCACCAACGCAGGGGCTCCGGCCTCGTCGACGATCCCGGTCACCAAGAAACACATCGAGGCGAGGCCCTGATCGTCGAGCGTCGCGCCAGCTGCCACACATGGGGAGCTCGCGCACTGGCCTGTCGACTCGAGCGGACCGGCGAACACCCGCCCCACCCCAGCGTCGCTAGCCAGCTCGGCGCGCACCGCGTCGAGCGTCGTCAACGTCGATTGCCCCAAGCCGGGCGCCGCGCGAAAGCCCACGACGCTGTCCGACTCGCTGAGCTGCAGTCCTTCCAGAATCGGACCTGCGATCTCTCGACTGCGATGCACGTCATCGAACACTCGCGTCAGCAGCGGCGCCCAGTTGAAATACGTCCCTGCGCGGCAACGCCCAGTCAGCGCGTCCTGGTCGCGAGCCTCGACGTCCATGAACACTTCGCACGCGTCCGCGGTGTTGGCACCGATCACCCAAAGCTCGGGCGGGTCGTCCTCGAGCAACAAGTCGCGCGCCGCGAACAGCGGGATGTTGTTGTCGGTCGAGTGCGTCACCACGTCACAACCTGCAGCCACCATCTCCTCCACGAACACCCGCTCTCGCGACTTGCCGTTCACCTTGGGCTGGGTGTCGTGCGGCTCGCCCAGCCAGCGCACCTCGAGCGTCACCGCCGCGCCGAGCTCTCGTTGCGCGCCCAACGCGAACGCGTTCACCGACGCGACCACGTGCGGCTCGACCTCTGACGCCACGAAGCAGAGCCGGTTGCTCTGCGTCGTACGCCCGGCGACGATACCTGCCAGGTAGAACGCCTGGTACATGCGAGCGTCGAACGAGATCAGCGGGCCGGACGAGCTCGGCGCGCGGTAGCCCAGCACAGGCACCTCCGGGTTCTCGCCTGCCACCGTCGCCAGGGCTTGCGCGTGCGACGGCGTGGTCGCGACCAACACCTGCGCCCCTTCGGCGATGAGCGCGCGCGCCGCGTCGGCAGCGCCACTCGCCAGCGGCAGCGGCCCCGCCGTGGAAGAGGTCACGTAGCCGATCTCGTCGGCTTGAAGGCGCGCTAGATCGAAGGCACGCACGAAGTCGAATTGCTCCACGTCGTAGGCATAGACGTACGCTGTGAGCAGCGGGAGCTGGCAGGATCCGTCCGAACACAACGTCCCGCCGGGGCAGCCGCTCGTGTCGGCGCAGCGCACCGCACACAGGCCGTCCTCACAGGTCGACCCCTGGCACTCCTCGTCGAGCGTGCAGGGCGTGCCGATGCCCGCGCCCACCTCGGGGTCGACCACGACGGTGCAAGCTGGCAGCAGCGCAAACCAGATCTTGCTGGCGGCGCGCCTCACGGAAACGCCCCCCGCACGCCCAAGCCCAAGGGTCCAAGGGTGGCCTCCACCTTGACCGCGGGCGCGCTCTCCTTGTTGACGGTGTTCACGATGCTGAAGCTGACGGCTGCTGCCCCGGTGATCAAGAAGCCGGTGAGCAACACGTCGGTCGCAGTCGCCAGCGCACGCGTGCGCTCGACCTTGTCATCGAGGTCCGAGCCCTGCGTGGGCAGCTGACCGGGCCCCAAATACGTGTCGTCCTCGATGTCCTTGCTGCCAACCAGCGCGAGCGTTCCGGTGACGGCCGTGGACACGCCCAAGAGCCCGGCCACCACCCAGCTCACCCCCACCGCCGAGCTCGGAAAGCGAAACGCCTGGCCCTTCGGCTCTTCGGGGACTCCGACCTGGAACTTGGTGACCAACCGGCCGCCCCTGAGCACGTCGACCGCGCGCGACTCGACTCGTGCACCCCGTACGCGCACCAGGCGCTTGCCAGGGTTGACCTCGATCGGCGCCTCCAACGGCGACATCCCCGCCGGCGCGCCATCGACCTCGATCTTGGCCCCCGGCTGATCGACCTCGACCACGAGCAGCCCGACCTCGCTGCGCAGCCGGTCGATCTCGGCGCTCACCTCGGAGTGCTGCTTGGGATCGACGGCCGCACCGCCGTGCGCCAAATGACAGCGGTACGCTGCGAGAGCGCGCGCGGGGTCGCCAGAGAGGGCCGCTGCTTTGCCGATGTTGTACAGGATCACGTAGCTGGGGCTCAGATCGTAAGCACGCTGAAACCCAGCGAGCCCTTCGGCGAACCGCCCAGCCTCGACCAGCTCGATCGCAGCTTGGTAGGCCTTGCGCGCATCTTCGGTGGGCTCCGCGACGGGAGGCGCCGCGCCACAGTCTGCCGCGACGGCCGGGCGCGCACGGTAGAGGGAGGCCACCCCGAGCACGAGCGCCGCCCAGCACCGCATTCGTGCCCATGGATCCGCCGCGGGCCGCTTGCTGTCAGATCTCGAGGCCAAGCCGCGCCAGTCTACCAGCCCCGCCGCTCGCTTGCGCGCGTGTTGGCGTCGCGACTGCGCTCGCTGGGGTGGCTTACTTGGGCTTGTTGGCGGTCGCCCAAGGGTCGGTCTTGATGAACCCGCCCGATCCGGTGCCGACCGGGGCGGAGCTCTTGCTGGGCGCGGCCCGCTCGGTCTGCGCAGGCCGAGCGCCACTGCTCGAGACACGAGGAGACGAAGAGCCGCCTTGTGGTGCGACCATCGGTGGCGGCATCGGGTCCGCGAGCGGCACCGGCTCCAGCTTCACCAGCAGATCCAGATCCCTGTCGAACACCAGGATCTGCGAGCGCGGCGCGTGACCGATGGCCTCGACTTGCAGCGTGTGCCCCAGCCGGTCACGCGGAAACTCGGCGTCGAGCGGCAAGCGATCCACACGCCTGCCGTCGATCGACACACGGGCGAAGCTCGGCTGCACGTCGATCTTCAAGCGGATTCGCGTAGCGTTGTCGTCGCTGGTCGCACTGGCCACGGGCGCCTTGGTCTCGGGCGCCGCGCCACCGAGCAGCCGCGGCGCCACCACGATCACGCCCGCGAGCGCGGCCAGGCCGCCGAGCGCCAAAGCCAAGACCCGTCCGCTGGACCTAGGCGCCGGCCTCTTCGTGCTCACCTCCAACGCGGCGCCCGCGTCGACGCCGTCAGCGGTGCGGGTCAAACCTGGAGCACTTGCATCGGCGGCGTTCAGCGGTTCGGCCAACGAGGGCAGCGCCTCACGCTCGCTCGGCGTGGCTGGCCCACTCGATCGAGGCGCCTCGACCTCTTCCTGTGCTGGCGGCTCAGCCGTCGCCCCGGGCATCGGCAGCCCCCCGGTGCCGCGCGCCTTGGTGAGGTGGGACTCGATCACGGTCGTCAGCGCCGCACGGTAGCCGCTGGCGGCCTCGGACACGGCGGCGCCGAGCTCCAGCCTCTTGAACGGGGTGTTCACGCACCCGAGCAGCGCCGCGCGGAACGCCTTGGCGGACTCGAACCGCTCCTCCGGCTTGGAGGCCAGCGCGCGCTCGAGCGCAGCTTGCAGCTCGGGCGAGAGCGCCGCCTCGATGTCGCTGACCTTGGGCATGTCGCCGAACGTCATGCGCTTGAGGATCTGCACCTCGCTCAGCCCCTCCCAGTAGCGGCGGCCCGCGAGCAGCTCCCACAGCACGACGCCTGCCGCAAACACATCGGCGCGCCGATCGACCGTGTCGCACAGCGCTTGCTCTGGAGCCATGTAGGAGAGCTTGCCGCGCACCACGCCTGTCGACGTGTGTTGCGCCTTGGTCTTGCTTTTGGCGATGCCGAAGTCGACCAACGTCACGCGGCCCTCGTAGGTGATGAAGACGTTGTGGGGGCTCACGTCGCGGTGGACGATATCGAGAGAGTTGCCCTCCTTGTCGCAGAGCTCGTGGGCGTAGTGCAGCCCCTCGAGCAGCTCCGTCACCACGTGCAGCACGGCGCGCTCGCCGAGCTTGGACACCGCTGGTCCGCATTGGTCGAGCGGCAGCCCGTCCAAGAACTCCATGGCCAGGTAGCGTTGGCCCGCCTCTTCTCCCGCTTGCACCGTGCGCACGATGTTGGGGTGCGTGAGCAACGGCATCACGCGCGCCTCGTCCTCGAACATGGCGCGGTGCTCGGGATCGTCGAGATCGGACTTGAGGCGCTTGAGCACCAGCAGCTCGCTCGGCTTGGCCTTGTGCGCGGCCAAGAACACCTCGGCCATGCCGCCGTGACCAAGCCGCGCGATGAGATCGATCTCGCCAAAGCGGCGAGCGTCTCCCTCGACCAGCCGGACTGAGGTCGGCGCGAGCGTCACCCTTCCATGCTCCTCGTTACAGAACAAAAATCAAGGCCCGAAGCGGGAGGCGCCAACCGGCGACACACTCCCACAACCGAGCCCTGATGACTCCGCCCCGGCCCGCACAGCCAGGCTCGGCGCGCGACCGTCACTGCGCGACTTTGATCGCCAGGCCGAGCTGTGACCGAAGCTTGAAGTAGGCGTCGCTCACCGAGAAGACCAACAGCTCCTTGAGCTTCTCTTGAGGCGTCAGATCACCGGGCAGCTGAGGCTCGGCCGCGACGATCTTCTTGGCGATCTCCAGGTCCCCCGAGAGCAAGAAGCCCGCGCGGGTGCTGGTCAGCTCCACCGCTTGGGACCAGCGCTTGATGTTCGCCTTGACGTCGTCCTGCACGAACTTTCGCACGGCGAGCTTCAGCCCCTCGAGCTGCACGGGCTGCATGTAGCGAGCGAGCGACTGCGCCGTCGCCACCACTTGGTTGGCGAGCTCCGGCGGCACGGGCTGCTCAGGCGCGACCAGCTTGATGCCGGCGAAGAACAGCACGGTGAGCTCGGTCACGGTCGGGAAGAGCGCGCGGATGTAGTGCTCCGGCCGATAGAACGAGGCGTGTTTGCCCACGATGAACAGGAGGTCCTGCGGCGTGAAGCCGGTCAGCACCGTCTGCCCTGCCAAGCTGGCGGCGGGCTCGACCGGCACGTGCGAGAGTGCGCCTGGCACGTCGCTCCGCACGTACAACGCAGGCATGGGCAGGCCCAGCACGTTGATGGCCCACCCGAAGGTGCGCGCGAACGTGATGGTGCTCGTGGCGGGGTCCTGGCGGAAGCGCGGATCCAGCACCGGGATCTCGTTCTTTGCCTTCATCTGGTCCAGCTTGGCCCGCAGCGCTGCCGGCGTGATGAACTCGAAGATCTTCGCCAAGTACAGGCTCTCGTCCTCGTGGAACATGCGCCGCACCCACGAGTCGTTGTCCAGGCGACTCTTCACCTGGGGCAAGCCTTGGCTGCGGTAGTCCTCGTAGAACTGCTTCTCCTCGTCGCCCGCTTGGCGCAGGAACGTGAGCGCGGCCGCCAGGCACCAAGCTTCGTCGTACTGCTGCTTCGTGAGGTAGAGACCGTAGAGCTTGCGGTACGGGTCGACGCGCATCGGGTCGAGGCGCAAGATGGACTGGTACTCCTCGATCGCCTCGTCGAAGCGCTCAGCCTCCTCGTACAGCTCGGACAGGATCAGGTGCTCGGTCATGTCCTCGGGCCGCAGCCGTGAGGCCATCTTGAAGGCTTCGAGCGCCTTGTCTTTCTCCTGAAGGCGGTCGCGGAAGATCAACCCCAGCGCGTGCCACAGGTTGTACTCGACGTCGCCCTTCTTCTGCCCGCCAACGTCGTCGCGCTGGTAGCTCGCCAGGCGGTGCAGCATCTTGCGGTAGGAGCGCTCAAGCTGCTTCCAGTCCTTCTGCGCGGTCAGGATCTTGTTGATGCGCTCGAAGGCCTCCAGGTAGCCAGGGTTGAGATCCAGGGCCTGGTTGAAGTTCTCCACCGCTCGCTCTTGATCGCTGAGCTTGTCGCGGAAAACCTGCGCCATCGTGAAGAAGTACTTGCTGCGACGCTCCGGGTTCTGCTCCAGCTCCGCGATGCGAGCCAGGGTCTCGTTCATGCGCTCCCACTGCTGCGCCACCTGGCAGACCTGCAGCAACTTGTGCAGCAGCACGTGGTCCACCGGCTTGAGCTCGAGGGCCTCGTCGTAGGCCTCGATCGCCTTGTTGGGCGTCTTGCCCCGTGCGTTGTCTCCCCAGATGTCGCCGATCTCGACGAGCATCTTGAAGCGCTCCTCGCCGTCGTAGACGTTGTCCAGGATGATGCGCCGGTAGTGGCACACCTGCGGCCAATCCTTGGCCGCCTCGTAGATCGCCACCATCGCATCCAGCGTGGGCCGGTGCGCTGGGTCGACGCTGAGCGCCTTCTCGTAGTTGTTGATCGCCTGCTTGGGCTGGCTCTGCGCCTGCTTGACCCCACCCAAGCGGAAGTAGACGTGCGCGCGTTGGTCGGTGTCGTGCTCCTCGAGCGCGGTCAACACCTTCTGGTAGTTGGTGAGCGCCCCCGGCCAATCCCCCAACTCGTAGCAGACCTCTGCCAACCCGCGGATCGTCTCCTGGTCGGTCAGATCCAGCTGGTTCGCAGCCTGGTAGGCCTTGAGCGCGCCTTGGTAGTTCTTCAGGCTCTGCTGGATCTTGCCGTGCAGGTTTTGCAGCATGTGCTGCTCCTGGCGCTCGCGTTTGCCGGACTTCTTGACCAGCATTTCGCACAGCGGCTCGGCGCGCTCCCACTGGGCTTGCGCGACGTACTCCTTGACGAGGGGCAACGCTGCGTCCTCGTTGTCGTTGTCGCTCTGCAGCGCGAGCTCGTAGGCCTGCACGGCCAGATCGTGCTCGCCCAGCATCTCGTCTCGCATCTTGCCGAGCTCCACCAGCAGCTTGGCGCGGACGCGCGGAGACTCGGTGACGAGCTGCTCCGACTCGAGGTAGCGAGCCGCCCGATCCCAGTCCGCCGCGTCGACCGCGATCGTGCGCAGCGCGGCCAGCGTGGGTTGGTGAGAGGGCTCCAGGTCGAGCGCCCGTTCGTAGTTCTCCTGCGCCGCCATGCGGTCGCCTAGCTTCTCGTCGAGCTGGCGGCCGATGCGGTAGTACATCTCCACCTTCTGCTTGCCGTCGGTCGTGAGCTCCGCGACACGCGTCATGTGGTCGATGGCGCGCGCGGACTCGCCTTGTTTCTCGTACAGCTTGGCGAGCGCTTCGAGCGCGGGGATGTGCTGCGGATCGATGTCGACGACGTTGTTGTAGGCGTCGATCGCGTGCTCGACGTCCTCGAGCTCGTCGGAGTGAACCAACGCCATCGCGCTGAACAGCTCGATCTTCTTGTCGCGGTCGAGCGTGGCGTTGATGTGCCGATCGTAGGTCTGGATCAGGTCGTGCCACTGCCGGCGCTGGCGGTAGCAGCGGGCGAGCCCTTCGTATGCGGCCTCGAAGTTGGGGTCGATCTCGACGACCTGCTCCAAGCGGGTGGCTGCGACGTCGGGCTTGACGAACAGCTCCTCTTGGATGCGCGCGATCTTCATCAGCGCCTCGATGCGCTCGCGCTCGGTCGCCACGACGTCGAGCTGCATCTCCAGCACCGCGACCAGCTCCGGCCACTGCGAAAGCGCCTGGTGCACGCGCTCCAGTCCGCGCATGGCGAGCAGGTTGCCAGCGTCCACCTCGAGCACCTCGCGATACGACTGCGCGGCGCGCTCGAGGTTGCCCAGGGTGGTCTCGTACAGGCCGCCGGCGCGAAGCTTGGTGTTGGCGACCTGCTCGGGATCGGTCAGGCCCTTGGCCTTGGCGTTGAGCACGTCGACCAGCTCCTGGTTCTGGCCACGCTCGACGTAGATGCGCTCGAGCAGCTCGAGCGCGGGCACGAAGTGCGGGTCCACCTCCAGGGCGCGCCGGTAGTAGCCGATGCCCTGTTCCACCTGGCTCATGCGCAAGTGCAGCACCTCACCGATCTCGGTGAGGATCTCCTTGCGGTCGACGTCGTTGATGGCGTTCGCGAGCGCGTCGTGGAGCAGCTTGCCCTGGCCCTGGAAGTCACCGTTCTTCTTGACGATGTTGGCCATCTGCCGGAGCACCGACACGTTGTTCGGATCGAGCTTGTGCACCTGCTGGTAGTAGGGCACCGCGTACTCGGGCCGGGTGAGGTCGTCCGCGTACCACTTGGCCAAGCGCAGGCAGAGCGAGATCTTGCGCTTCGGCGTCTGCTCGGCCTGCAACCACTGGTTCACGGTCTGCACCAGCTCGGGCCACTTGCTGGTCGCGTGGGTGACGCGCTCCAGGTACTTGGTCGTCTCGTTGTCGTCGATGTCCATCTCGAGCGCGGTGAGCAGCGCGTCGAAGGCCTGGGGCTTGTCCTCCAGCTCCTCCTCGAACACCCGCGCTACCTTGCGCAAGATCTCCGTCTTTTCGTGGACGTCGTCGCGCGTGTCGAGCCGCGCCAAGTAGAGCTCGATCAGCGGCTCGCCGCGCTTGGCAGCGGAGTGCAGCTTCTCGAGCGCGAAGAACGCTTCGTCGTGCGTGTTGTCGATGGCGAGGATGGCATCGAACGCGGTGGTGCCCTTGTCGGGTTGGCCCACGCGCTGCTCCCACAGCGCGGCGATCTCCAGGTACTCCCGGATTTGCTCCGCCGCGTCCGGCAGCGCTCGCGCGCGGCCCATCTTGACCTCGATCACCTCTTCCCAGCGCTCTTCGGCGCGGAGCAGGCCCTCGAGGTGGGCCATGGCGTCGAAGTCTCTCGGGTCGACCGCGAGCAGCCGCCGCCAGGCGTCGATCGCATCGTAAGCCTGAGCGAGCACGGTCTCGTAGGTCATGCCGAGCTCGCGGAACAGGTCCACGAGCTGCTGGGGCGTGAGCTTCTGATCGGCGTTGTCGACCGTCTTGTGCAGCGCCTCGACCAGCTGGCCGGGTTCGTTCCGCCGACGCCAGATGGCCGCGATGGCGTACAGCGCGTCCGCGTTGTCGTACTCGATCTCGACCACGCGGTGGTAGTCCTCGAGCGCCTCGTCGTCCTTCGAGAGCTGCGTCTCGAACAGCCGCGCACGGCGCAGCAGCACCGCGACCTGCTCGCTCGGCTCCACCGCGATGTCGTAGTGGCGACCCAGCACCTCGGTCAGCTCGGCCCACTCACCCAAACGCTCGTGCAAGTTGGCGAGGCCGTGCAGTGCCTCCGGATCGTCGCCGCGTAGCTCGAGCACTTCTTTCCAGGTGGTGACGGCACGCGGCATGTCGCCCAGCCGCTCCGCCAGCACGTTGGCGAGCTTGGCGCGCACGTCCGCGCCCTCGCTGTCGCCGGCGGCGTGCTCCAGCTGGCGCTCCAGCACCCCGCGCAGCTCGGGCCATTGCGCGCGCTGGTTGTAGATGCGCTCGAGCGCGGCGATGGCAGCCTCGTTGGCCGGGTCGAGCTCGTCGAACACGCGCTTGTACACGCGCGTGGCGTCGTCCAGCTGGCCAACGCCGTCCTCACCACGAAGCCGGTCCTCGTACACCTCGCCGAGCCGCAAGTGGAGCTCGACCAGGTCCATCTCCTCTTTCGTGGCAGTGATGCGTTGCTCGAGCACCTGCGCCAGCTCGGCCCACTGCTCCAGCGAAGTGTAGATGCGGTCGAGCTGCGTCAACGCGTCGAGGTCGAGCGGGTCGACTCCCAGCACGTAGCGATACGTCTGCTCGGCGTGGTTGATGTCGCCCAGCTCCTCTTCGTACAGGCGCGCCAGTCGCTTGCCGATCGCGGCCTGGATGGTCTTGTCCGCGTGCAGCTCGAGCACGTCCGCGTACGCGTTGGCCAAGGTCTCCCAGCCGCCGTCGCAAGACGCCGCCAGCCGCTCGCACTCGTCCAGTGTCTTCTCGTCGCTGGGTGCCTCTTTCAAGGCACGCACATACACACCCAGCGCACCATCGGAAGAGATGAGCTTCTCTTCCTGGAGCTCGGCGATGCGGTAGTACGCCTGCAGGCGATCGTCGCGCTCCTTCTTGTGCGCGAGCTCCGCCTCCAGCACGTCGCTGAGCTTCTGCCAGTCGCCAGAGGTCTGGTACAGCGGCTCCAGGATCTCTCCGATCTCGAGCTGGTGCACCCCCGACGCGAACAATCCCTCGAGCGCCTCGAGCGTCTCTACGTGCTCCGGTGCGGCCGCCAACACCTCGCGGTAGCTCTGAATGGCCGAGGGCAGATCAGCCAGCTTGTGCTGGTGCACCTGGCCCAAGCGGTACTTGAAGTTCAGGATGTCGTCGGGCGTGTGGCCGACCTCGGCCTCACGTGCGAGCACCGGCACCAACTCCTGCCACCGCTCCATCATCGTCAGCAGCCGATCGAGCGAGCTGATGGCCTGCCAGTTCTCGGCATCGGCCTCCAACACGGCGCGATACCGCGCGATGGCGTTGTCGACGTCTTCGAGCTGAGTTTCGAAGATCTGGGCCAGGCGCAGGCCGAGCTCCACGAAGCGCTCCGGCTGCTCGGCGCGCAGCTTGGAGAGCTCGCTGTCGTACAGGCTGGCCACCTCGGCCCACTTGCCCACGGCCATCGCCAAGCGCTCGAACGCGGTGAGCGACTCCTCGTTGGTCACGTCCAACGAGACCGCCCGTGCGTACACAGCGAACGCAGCGTTGTGATCGGTGAGCATCTCCTCTTCCAGCCGCGCGATGCGGTGGAGCAGATCGATCTTGCCGAAGTTGTCCTCGGCGAAGCGCACCTGAACCTCGAGCACGCTGACGAGTTGCTTCCACTCCCCCGTGGCGTCGTAGATCGGCTCGAGCACCAAGGCCGCGGCGAGCGCTTCCTTCTCGCCGTTCTTGATCCCTTCGAGCGCGGTGAGCGTGGGGCCGTGATCGGGCATCTGCTGCAACAGGTCGCGGTACAGCTCGATCGCGCGCGGCAAATCGTCCAGGCGCTTCTCGTACAGCTCCGCGATGCGATACTGGTAGCTGATCGACTCCATCGCGTCGGCTGCCAGCTCGGACTCTTGCTGCAACACGGTGAGCAGCTCGGGCCAGTTCTGAGCCACCTGATACAGCACGTCCAAGCGCGACAACGCCTGAATGTCCGCGGGATCGATCTCGAGCACGCGGCTGTACGTGTCGATCGCCTGCGGCACGTCGTTGAGCTCGCGCTCGTAGACCGCGCCCACCTGGTAATAGATGTTCTTCTTCTCTTCGGCGTCCTGGACCAGGTCCGCCTTCTGCGTGTACACGCTGAGCAGGTCGGACCAGCGCGACTTGCCGAGGTACAGCTTGATCAGCGAGTCGATGGCGCGCAGCTCCTCGTTGTCGAGCTCGAGCACCTTGCGGTACACGGCGACGGCTGCCTCGTGCCGATCGAGGACGTCCTCCTCGATCGCCGCGGCCTGGAACAGCGCTGCCTTCTTCTCGGGCAGGCCGTCCAAGATGTCCGCCTTGGCCTGCAGCACCTCGCTCAGCTCGGCGTAGCGCTCCGCACCGCGGAAGATGCGCTCGAGCGCTTCGGCGCCCGGCAGGTTGTGCGGATCGATCTCCAGCACCTTGCGATAGAGCGCGATCGCTTGCTCTGCCTGCCCCAGATCGCCCTCGTGCACACGGGCTGCCATCGTGAACAGGTCGACGGCCACGGTGGGGTCGCTGACGCTCGTCGCCTCGGGGTCCTCGCTCTCCGAGCCTGCCAGCTGCGCGAGCGCGCGCTCCTCGAACACCTTCGCCAGGTCCGCGTAGCGGTCCGTGGCGCGCGCGAGTCGGTCGAGGCCGCTCTTGGTCTCCTCCGACGTCGGGTCTTCGGCCAAGGCACGAGCGAGCGACGAGAAGGCCGAGTCGGGGTCACCGCCAGCGTCCTCGTACAACGCCGCGATCTGGTGCAGAAGCTCGACGCGGCGCGACGGATCGTCGCTGCGACGAACCTGCACCTCGTACACCCCCACCAACTTCTGCCAGTCCCCGCTTTGACGGTAGAGCGGCTCGAGGATTTCGCTGATGCCGAGCTCGTGCTCGGGCGTCTGACCCAGTCGCTCGAGCGCCGAGAGCGCGGGACCGTTGTCCGGCTCGCGCTCCAACACCTCGCGATAGATGTCGATCGAGTTCTCGATCTGCCCCATCTTGCTCTCGCGCAGGTCGCCGAGGCGCAACATCAGCCGCGTCTGCTGCTCCTCGGTCTCGGCCAGCTGCAGCTGCGCCTCGAGGTTCTCGGCCAGCTCCTCCCAGCGGCTCTGGCGAATGAACAGGCCGTCGAGCGCCGTCAGCGCCAACATGCTGGTCGCCTCCAGCGCCAGCACGCTGCGGTACGCGGCGATCGCGTCGTCCGGACGTGCGAGCTTCTCCTCGTACACGGTCGCCATCTGCGCGTAGAGCTCCTCGCGCGCAGCGAAGTCCTCGGCCAGGTCGATGCGCCGGCGGAACACGCCGATCAGATCCTCCCAGCGCTCGGTTCGCCGGTAGAGCGCATCCATCGAGGCCAGCGCCTCCTGGTCCGACGCGTCGATGTCGAGCACCTTGGCGTAGCGCTGGGCGGCCTCGTCCACCTTGCCCAACCGCTCGTCGATGCTGGCGAGGCGCATCCAGTAGGAGCGGGCGAGCTGCGGATCGTCCAGGCTCTCCGCGATGCTCGACAAGATCTGCTCGAGCTGATCCCACGCCTGCGCCTGCTGCGCGAACGCCTCGAGCTCAGCCAGCGCTTCCGCCCCAGCCGGATCTTCGCGCAGCGCACGTGCCTGTGCGTCGATCGCCTTGGCCAGATCCTCCAGGTTGTCCGCAGCCACGCGCGCCACCTTGCGCAGGAGCGCTACGCGTCGAGCAGAGTCGGTCTCGCTCTCCGCCAGGATCTCCAGCGTGCCGAGCAGCTTGGGCCAGTCGCCCCGGCTCTCGTAGATCTCCTGCAAGATCGACGCGGTCTCCGCGCGCAGGTCCTTGTTCTCGAGCAAGCTCTCGAGCGCGACGCGCGCCGCGTCGTTGCCCGGATCGAGGAAGAGGATCTCGCGGTAGTTCTCCAGGGCGCCCGCGGCATCCCCCAAGTGTTTCTCGAGCGTGGAACCGAGTCGGTACTTGAGGTCGATCAAGAGCTCTTCGGGGTTGTCGAGATCGATGCGAGCTCGCAGGATCTCGACGTACGGCTCCCAATCCTCGAGCTTGAGGTAGAGCCCGTCGAGCGCGCGCAGCGCCTCCGGATCATGCTCCGACTCTTCGAGCACGGAGCGGTAGGTGTCCACCGCCGCGCGCGGGTTGTTGAGCTCGCCGACGTACAAATTGGCGATCTGGAACAGGATTGCTCGGCGGGCCTCGCTGTCGCTCGCCAGGTCCCGCTTCTTCTCGAAGATCTTGAGCAGATCCTCGTGGCGGCCGGTCTGGCGGTAGAGGCGCTCCAAGGCCTGGATGGCGTCGGCGTTCTCGCTGTCGCGCTCGTACACGGCGCCGAACTGTTCCAGCGCCTGGTCGATGCGATTCACCTCGTCGACCAACACGCGGCCGAGCCTCAGACCCAGGGTGATCGCCAGCTCGCTGTCGCCGCCTGCTTCGGCCTCCGCGATCGCCTTCTTGTACGAAGCGATCAACGACTCCCAGCCGGAGGTGGTGCGCGCAGCTCGCTCGACGTCCTCCACGCAGCGTTCATCCGTCGGCGCCAACTCGAAGGCGGCGAGGTAACGCTCGAACGCGCGCTCCGGCTCCTTCAGCTTGGTCTCGTACAGCGCCGCGACTTCACGCAGCAGCGCCAGGCGCTCCTCCCCTTCGACCTCGCTCTTGAGCTTGACCTCGATCGCGCTGGCCAACCCCTTGGGGTTGTTGGACTGCTGGTAGATCGGGATGAGCGCCTCGGCCGCGCCCAGGTGGGCACCGTCGAGCGCGAGCACCTTCTCATACGCGCGTGCGGCACGGTCGAGCTTGCCCTTCTGCGTCACCCACAGCTGTGCGGTCTTGACCAACAGCCCGATCTTGGCGCCTTCGTCGGTCTCCTTGGCCTCTTGCGCCTCGAGCAAGCGGATGAACTCGTCCCATTTGCCGCTCTCGGCGTAGAAGACCTCCAGATCGTCCCACATGCCGAGCGCCAGATACTTCTTCTTGAGCGCTTCCTGGGCGGTCCGATCGTTGGGGTTGATCGCGAGCAGCTTGCGCCACGCCTCGACCGCCTTCTCGTCGTTGTTCAGACGATCGCCGTACAGCTGACCAAGCTTCTTGTGGATCTGCTCTTGGGTCGCGGCGTCGTGGCTCACCTCGGCCTGGCGCTCGAGCACGTCGGCCAGCTTCTCCCACTCCTTCGAGCGCTCGTACAACCCCGCGAGTGCGGCCAGCGCCTCCGCGTTCTCGGCGTCGTTCTCGAGCACCTCGGCCCAGAGCTCGATGCAGACATCCGGCTTCTTGACGCGCTCGTTCGCGAGCTTGGCGATCTCCAGAAACTTCTCGCTGCGTTCGGCACCGAACGGGAGGGCCTGGGCCTCGCGCTTCATCAAGCCGATCAACTTCTCCCAGTCACGTCGCTTCTCGTACGTCGTGCGCAGGTGCTGAATCGCAGTCTCGTTGCTCTCGTCGATGGCGAGCACGGCCTCGAAGCATTTGACCGCCTCGGCTGCGTTGGGGAACTTGTTCGTGTAGAGGTCGGCAGCCTCCAGGAACAACGCCATCTTCTCGTCGGCGTCGTCGACCATGTCGGCCAGCTCGACCAGCGTCTTGACGTACTCCGTCATCCGCTTGGCCGCCTGGAGCTTCTCGAGCTTCTGGCGGAGCTCCGCGATCTTGGCCGGGTCCGCAGGGCCTGCGGCTGCCTTGGGCGCGGCGGCGGGCGCCGCCTTCGGTGCAGGCGCCGCGGACGCGGGCTCTGGCGCCGGGGGAGGTTCCGGTTGCGCCGCAGCGGCAGGCGCGGGCTCGTCGTGCGCTTCGGGCTCAGCAGGCGCCTCGGGCTCGGCGGGCGCCTCAGCCTCGGCGTGCGCTTCAGGCTCGGCGGGCGCTTCAGGCTCGACGGGCGCTGCGGGCTCGGCGTGCGCTTCAGGGTCGGCGTGCGCTTCAGGGTCGGCGTGCGCTTCAGGCTCGGCGTGCGCTTCAGGCTCGGCGGGCTCTTCGGGCTCGGCGTGCGCCTCGGGCTCGGCAGGCGCCGGCGGCTCGCTGACCTGCACGTCTTCGCCGCCATCCGACGGCGCTCCACCGCGCAACGATTCGCCGATCTGGGTCTCGTACGCCGCCAGCGCCGGATGATCGGGGCTGGATGCGGCGAGCTTCTCGAACCACCCGCGCGCGCGGAGCAAGTTGCCCAGCTGGCGCCAGGCAATGAGCCCCGCTTGGGCGACCGCGAAGGGAGACGGATCTTTGACGCTGGCGGCCTTCTCGGCCACGCCGAGCGCGCGATCCCAGTTGCCGTCGCGGCTGCCATAGAGCTCTCGCAAGAAGCTCAACGCGGCGTCGCGGTGGGGATCCTGCACCAGCGCCTCTTCGAGGAACTTGGCGCCGACCTCCAGGTTCTGGTGACGGGTGGCCCAGCGAGCGCCGAACCTGAACGCGGCCTGCGCACGACCACGCTGCGTGAGCCCATCGATGTACTCACGTTGCATCGCTTCGAGCTGCGCGCCTCGGTCCGCCCCGACGACCAGCCCCTCGAACACGCAGCCTGCTTGGCGGTCGAGCGGATGCGCCTCGTACGCTTTGCCGAACAGTCCCTCGGCCTCGCTCGAGCCGAAGCGGCGCGCGATCCGCGCCGCGCGCAGGTACAAGCGACACGCTTGGGGCGCAGGCTCTTGCTGCGCGTTGGCCAGCAGCTCACCCACGTAGCCGACCCAGCTGTCCGCGTCGATTTGGCTGTCTGCGAGGCCGGCCCGCGCGTCATCGCTCTCGCCGCCCGACGCACCCAGCGCCTTCGCGTAGGTGGCCATGGCGCGCTCGAGATCGCCGGCGTCCGTGAGCACGTCGCCGAGCTCGATCAGCTTGGCGACGGTCTCGGGGCTGTCCGCGGCGTTGCGCAGCTCGATGTCGAGCAGCTTCTGCACCATCGGGGTCTTGCCCAGCTCCCAATAGATTCCGCGCGCGTTCTCCAGCGCCTCGACCAAGGTCGCGTCCTGCTTGAACGCGTCCTGGAAATGCTTCAGCGCCTTCACGCCCTGCAGGAAGCGCTCGTCGAGCAGGCGGCCCAACTTCAGGAAGAGCGCTGCCTTGGTGGAGGCGCTCGTCTCGCTGGCGAGAGCTCGCTCGAGCTCCTCTGCCAGCGAGCTCCAGTCGTGAACCGATTCGAGAAGATTCAGCCGTTGCGCAAGATCCATGGATCCCTAGGCCTTCACGTGTGCCGTTCGTTTCCAGATCCGCGAGGCTCGCGGACCGTGCTCTCACCGCCGGAACACTCCGGCGGTGCACAACTCGGGTCGCCCGGTGGCGGCCCGAAAGACTTCAACTGGCTTGCCAGTTGAATCAGAAGCCAATTCGCCTGGCTTGCCAGGTGAATCAAAGAACAATTCGCCTGGCTTGCCAGGTGAATCAAACAACAATTCCGACGTAAGCCAATCGCCGCGCGTCGCGGCTCAGAACAAGTGCGTGAGAACGTAAGCGAAGATTGCTGCTAGCTGCGGGGGCCCGTGGCTGGGCCGTTCACTGGATGGTGGCATTGAGCTGCTTGGTGAGGATCGTGCGTGCGCTCTCGCACTCGCTCGCGAACTGCGCCGCCTTTTGACCTTTGCAGATCCGCATCACGAAGCCCTTCAGCATGTCCGTGGCGTCCTGCTTGCGCGGCGGGTTGAGCCGCGCGTAGAGCGCACCCAAGTTGTACAGGGTGTAGATCTGCTCGGGGCCTTCGCCCGTGTTGATCGCCTTGGCAGCCTCGAGCTCGCGGACGGCGCCGTTCAAATCACCCTTGGACACGAGCACGTCCGACATCATCGTGTGGATCAACCACAGGCCCTTGTCGTTCGGGGCGGCGCGCGTCTGCGCCTCCTTGAGCACCTCTTCAGCCTCCTTCATGTAGTTGAGGTTGATGTAGAGCTCGGCGAGGGGGCCGTAGTAGCGGAGCTGCGAGGGGTCGTGCTCGATCGCCTTGGTGTAGTTCTCGAGCGCCTTCTGCTCGTCGTCCATCCACAACATGACGTTGCCGAGCTGGTGGTAACAGTCGGCGTAATTCTCGTCCGCCTCGATGCACTTCTCGTACGGGCCCTTGGCCTCGTCGTACTTGATGAGCTTCTTCTTGGCCTGCATCTCGAGCGCATAGCCGCGCTTGGCGTGGTAGTTCGCCCACGTCCCGTCTTGGGTGTTCTTCTCGTCCGCGGAGATGGCGTTTCCGAGCGCCTCGGCCATCTTGGGCCAATCTTCCTTCTCCTCGTGAACGGTCGCGAGCTTGTACCAAATCGCGTGGCTGTCAGGGTCGAGACGCGCCGCTTCCTCCAGCTTCGCGATGGCTGTGTCCTTGTCTCCCTTGCGCGCCTTCTCCGCCTCGTTTGCGAGCAAGATCGCGTCCTGCTTGTTGCGGTTGCATCCAGCGAGCGTCGGGATCAGCAGCGACGCGGCGAGCAACAACTGGCCGAGCTTCATCGAAATGGGTCTCTCTTTCCCAGGGTTTGCATCCGAGCTCTCGCAGCGCGACAGGCGCGAGATGACAGGGGCTTGAGCGCTTTCGGCTAGGCCGAAAATGACGAGCCCGTCGAGTCGTGTCGCCGGATCCACCTGGCAAGCCAGATGAATTCGAGGCAACGGCTCGCGAGGATAGGGGGGGAGCGCCTACGAAGTCCAGGGTTAGGACCCGATTCTCCGGCGCCGTCTGCACAGGCACCCGAACGCGGCCCAGCGGCGGGCATCCACGTCGCACAAACGGCAAGAGGGCCCGAACCTTGGTTCGGACCCTCCCGCCGAGCTCCGCCGCCGAAGGCGGTGCTCCTGCGAAGTTTCAACCGCTTGCCGGTTGAATCGGAAAAGCAGAGCTCAGCTGCCGGGCGAGAACGCGATCGGGTACGTCACCTTCACGACGCCGCCCTCGGGCTGCGGGAAGGACAGGCCGTAGAACGCCTTGGTGACGCAGGACACGACACCTGAGTCCGGCAAGCTACCACCTCCACCCACGCTGCCCACCGAGCCGTCACGCCCGATGACGAAGCTCACCGACACGGTGCCCGTGAGGTTGGGGTTGCTGCGCAGACCGTTCTCGTAACACAGACGGAAGCGACCGAAGTTCTGGCGCACGATGCGCTGGATGACCTCGGGCGGCAGGCGTCCGCTCACGCTGGTGGCGCCCATGCGGACCTGCGGCGGCTTGGTTCGGTGAGCGCCGCCCAGTCGCCCGGAGCCGCTGCCGAAGCCCTGGCCGGTGCCGGTGCCGGCGCCGTGACCGATGGTGCCGATGTTGCCGAGGCCGATGCCCTCGCCGCGACCGCCGCCACCTTCACCGATGCCCGACAGGCCGAGACCACCTGCGCCGAACGCGTCGCCGATCTCGTCGCCCCACATGTTGCCGCGCGCCGACACCGCGTCCTGGCCGAGCGAATCCTCACGACCCCAGGGCGCCGTCGGCGCATCGGGATCGCCACCAGCACCCGAGTTCAAGAGGCCGATCATGCCGAACTCTTGCGCATCACGGAGCGCCGCGAGGCGTGCCAAATGCGGGTCGGGGTTGTTCTGCGGCCCCTTGATCGCGAAACGCTTGTTGGCGGCGGCGCTGTTGGGGTTACCCATCGAGCCTTCCTCGCCCTTCGCCCGAGTGCCAGTGCCGCCTTCCTTGTTGTCGGCGTTGGTCTCGGTGACCATCTCGGTCTCCTTCTCCTCCATCTCCTTCTCGGCCGCGGCCTTGAGCATCTGGCTGAGCAGGTACTTCTGGTCGTCCGACATCGCACCGTCCTCGGTGCTGCTGAGGGCCGGCATGAAGAAGAACATGGCGGCGAGCAAGCCGCCGTGAACGACGCTCGACAGACCGAAGAACGCCACCGGAGCCGCCGCGAGCGCGAGGTGTCCGGCGACCTTTCGACCCGCATGCACGGCCGAGACCTGGAAGGTCAGCCCGTTGTCGAGGATGATCTTGGCCTTGCCGCCGATCGGCAGCTGCATCTGATGCGCCCCAGAGAGCTCCGCACAAGGCTGCGTGCGGCCCCCTGCGATGGCATCTTGGATGCTCATCGTCTGCCCACCGATCTCGATGGTGCCCGTGGACCGAGGCAGCAGCACGACGTTGACCGAGCTCGCGTTGGCGAGCACGATCGGCGCACGCGTCGTGCCGAGCTTCTCCGCGGGCACGAAGTAGTCGCAGCGAACGTTGCTGCTCTCCTCTTCACCCACGTAGAACGGACGAGGCGGGGTCAAGTGCGCGACGTGGAGCACCGAGGTGTCCCACAGCACCATCACCTCGACGCTGGTCGCGGAGCTCTCGACCTCTTCTGCAGCGACTGGCGGCCCCGCCTTCAGCATCGTGTAGGTGTAGGAGCCCTCGGGCGCATCGGCCGGAACCTCATCCACGGCGGGCGCGGGCGCAAACGCGTTCGCCCCACCGAATGGGTCGCCGAACGGGCTCGCCGCCGCTGCAAACGGGTTCGCCGCTGCAGCGCCACCGAACGGGTTCGACTCTGCTCCGCCACCGAACGGGTTCGCCGCCTGAGCGAACGGGTTCCCTCCGGTCACGCCCGTGGGCGCCGTGGCCGCAGGCGCCGGAGGCTGCGAAGGCGGGGGCGCCGACGCAGGCGCGGCCGCCGCGACGGCAACCGGTTCGGCTCGCTCGAGCACAATCTTGGTGCCGCCGATCTGGATTTGATCGCCGACCCCGATCTTGCACTTGTTCACGCGAGCACCGTTCACCAACGTGCCCGGCTCATTCCCGAGGTCGATCAGCGTGATGTCGTCGGGCCCTGCGCCGACCTCGATCACGGCGTGCATGCGCGACGCCAGCTCGTCCTCGACACGAAGGTGGCTCTTCGCGTCCTTGCCAATCTTCACGATGTCCTGGGTCACCGTTTCTCGGCGAACCAGAGCCTCGTTCTGATAGAGGCCGAAAGTGAGCGCGATTTTCTGCTTCCCTTCCATTTTCCTAGCCTTCCCTAACTGGAGCCCTTCGTCTTCGTGCAGCGCCTGACGCTCCAGCTAGGCTGGTTGAGACCGAGCCTTGGGCTCACCTGCCCGTTCGGTGGGTGGTGAGACGACCGTTCGCTGGAACCGGACCTAGAGATTCTCGACCGACTTCAACATCTCGTTCACGAAGGAGGTGCGGGGACGAATCAGCGTCGTGCGGACCGGACCCGGGCGAACGCGAATCGTCGCGTCGTTGGGGCCGAAGCCACCGGCGTTGAGCGGATCGTCCGAGAACTCGTAGCCGTAGCCGCCGTCCGAGTCCGTGGACTTGACGTCCTGTGCCAAAGCCGAAGAGCTGAACAGCGCTCCGGCGCCGACCACCATCGCAAACAGCATGAACTTCCGGGTCGACTTCTTCATGACAGCTCCTTACGCCCACTCCACAAGCAGTGAGAACAGCCAGTTGCGCTGCTCACAGGGCCCGCGGTGGTGAGCTCAGTTCCAGTGATATCGTACGGAGAGGAGAAAGTTTCGTCAATCAACTGTGTCGACCCAAGCAGGCAGACACTCGGTTGTTCACCAGGTTCCCAAGAAGTTTGATGCGTTGGCGCGGCGCGTGCCTGCCCCCTGGCGGGAGGCGAGGCGCGGCGCGCCACGCGCGGCACTTCATCAGGGCTCCGCCCTCATTGCTTGGGAGCTGCGTCGCCCGAGGCCGCGGTTTCGGCCTCTTCCATGGCGGCCTTGGTCTTGGCCTCCTCCGCGAGCTTCTTTTGCTCCGCGGCGCTCTGGCGGTTGAAGTCGATGATCTCCTTGATATCGACGATTCGACCACGCTTGCAGGCCTTGTCGGCCTTGCCCTTGGCGCCCAGGCAGTCCTTGTCGGGCTTGGTCGGCACCGCGTTCACATCCTCGACCGCGTCGGCGAACTCGGGTTTGCCCTGGGCTTTCTTGACGAACTCCTGGAACAACCCAATCGCCTCCTCGAGGGCCTTGTTGCCTGCTTCGCCGCTGGCCTTGGCCTTGTACTCCTGGACCAGGATGGCGTGGTTGAAGTAAGCCTCGGGGCGAGCTGCATCCAAGGTCTTCGCCTTCGCGATCAGCGCCTCGGCTTCTGCCATCTTCTTGTCGCCGTCGGGGGCGGTGTCGATCTGGCCGCGCAGGGCGAGGGCCAAGCCGAGGTGGGCGTCATAGTCGTTCGGCTTCAGCTTCACGGCGCTGCGATACGCGTCCTCCGCCTTGCTGAACCCGCGGAACAGCATGTTCACGGCCGCGAAGTTCATGTGGGCCTCGAAGAAATTGGCGTCGAGCTGGCGCGCCGTCCCGAAACGCACCACGGCGTTGTTGAGGTCGCCGGTCTCCACGAAGATCAGCCCCGCGGTGTTGTGCAGGGAGGCGTAGTTCGGGTTCTTGCGGATGCCCTGCGTGGCCACCAAGAGCGCCAGGTCGATCGCCTGCGTGTCCAGCTTGGAGCGCTTGGCGCCGCGCACGGCCTTGTTGTTCTTCTGTCCTGCGTTCTGCTTGGCGCGCTCGAAGTAGTAGAGCGCCAGCTGATTGAACGCCGGCATGTAGGCGTCGTCGACGGCGAGCGCGCGCTGCAGGTTCTTCTTGGCGCGCTCGAAGTCGTTCGCCCCGTCCTTGTCGGAGGCGTTGTTGTTGCGACGCATCTGCAGACGCGCGAGCTCGACCAACGCCTCGGCGTTCTGGAACTCGGAGTCGGCGATCGCCTTCTCGAACTCCCCCATCGCCTTGTCGGCGGCGGTGTCGTTCGAGTCCGCCAGGTCGAAGCGCGCGAGCTGAACGCGGGCGCGGTGGAACTTGGCGTCGTTGTCGAGCACCTCCTTGTAGCGCTTGCGCGCTTCAGCGAAGTTGTTGCAGCGGTGATAGGCCGCGCCCGCGTTGTAGATCGCAGGCGCGAAGAACTTGTCTTGCTTGCCCGCAGAGCTAAGAAACAGCTCGGCGACCTTGTTGCAGGTCTCGGTGGTCCAACCGTTGGCCTGCTTGTCCAAGCGGTCCATCTCGTCGAGGCCCTGCTTGTAGAGCGCAGCGGCCTCGGCGTTGATGGGGTTGCCGTAAGGGTCGACGGGGCCCTTGATCTTGCTCGGGTCCTTGGCGGGATCGTCGCTGCCGTCGCAGCCGGCTGCGAACGCGAGCGCGACCGCCAGGGCGAGGTTGCCGATGAGCTTCATGGTGCGTTGCCCTCTCATTGCTTCTTCGCCTTGTTGAGCGCGTCGTCTTCCTTGCTGCCACCCTTTGCCGGAGCTGCAGCGCCACTGCCCTTGTCGTCCTTTTTGTCGGACGCGGGCGGAGGTGCGTCGGCCTTGTCGTCGGCGAGCACGGTCACCACGCTCGAGCCGTCCATGTTCACCGGCACGGCGCGCTCGTTGAGACCAGTGCCGAGCCGGTTCGGCGAGCTGCGGAACTCGTCGATCAAGTGGTACTCGGCCGGGTAGGTCTTCGAGAGCCAGGCCTCGCAGGTGCGCGAGAACTCATCGAAGTACTGGTGCTTGACCGACAGGTCGAGGCAGGTCTTGTAGGCGGCCTTGGCTGCCTGCTTGTCCCCTTCGCTCACCTCATCGAGCTTGGCGTAGTAGGCGCCGCGGATCTCCTCCCACAAGAGGTCACCGAACGGGCTCGGTCCGTTCTGCTTCCAATCCTTCGGGATGGGAGCGGCGCGGAACTCGGCCACGAAGCGGCCCTTCATCTGGCCGACGCGCGAGCCGGCGGCGATGACCCAACGCGGGGGCGGCACCGGCTGCAGACCCAGGATCTTCTGGTACTCCTTGTCGGCGTCCTCGATCGCGCTGCGCTTCTTCTTCTGCCAGTCGGCGACCTTCTGGTTCACGAAGGCCTCGACGTCCTTCTTCTCGCCGGAGCCCTTGTATTCGGGGAACGCGATCTTATCGACCGCGATCTTCTTCTCCTCGGCGAGGAAGAAGTACGCCTCACCCACCGCCTCGAGCATCTTGCCCAAGCGACGGTTGGCTTGCGCCTCGCCCTCGCCTGCTGCCTTCGCCGTCTCCTGCACCTTGGCCACGATCGCGGCGGGGTCCTTCCAGGAGTTGCGGACCTTGTCGTACTCGGTGCGCGCTTGCGTCTTGTTGTTGAGCTGGTTGTACGTGCGCGCCAACATCGCGTGCGCCTGCAGCTGGACGTCGATCGTGGCGTTCTTGTCGATCTTGCCCATCGCGCCGGTGAGGTTCTTGCGAGCGTTGCCCCAGTCCTCCTTGTCGACGTAGTAGGCGCCGATCGCGAAGGCGATCTGAGCGGCCTGCTGCGCCTTGCTCGCGAACTGCTTCTGGAAGTTGTCCGAGTTCTTGATCGCTTGGTCTTGCTGACCCAAGCCCAAGCGCAGCACGACGGCGTCGCTGAGAGCCTGCGGTGCCTTGGGGTCCTTGGGGTTCTCCTCGGCGAAGCGCTCGAACCAGCTGGCCGCCTCGTCGTACACGGCGATGGCCTGGAAGTTTCCGCCGATCTCGTACACGGCTTTCTTCGCCGACTCGGTCTTGTGCAGGTTGTACTTGGGGTTGATGAGGATCTTCTTGACCGCGATGCTCTTCATCAGGAGGCGCGCGGACTGGAAGGCGCGAGACGCGTTGTAGAGCACCTCGTCGTTGCGAGCGCAGGCCTCGGTCTGGCCCTTCTCGCACGGCTCTTTGCCGTACTTCTCCCAAAGGTCCATGTAGAGCTGCGCGGCGGTGCGGTACTTCTCGATGTTCGCGCCGGGGTTCTTGTCGGCCTCTTTGATCAGCGCCTCGGCGCGCAGACGCTCGATGTCGCGCTGGATGCGGAACAGGATGCCGCACTGCTCTTCGTTCTGCGTCTTCTTGCCACCCTCGCAGTAGAGCTTGATGAACTCGGGCACGTCCTTGCCGATGTCCTCGAAGCAAGAGGAACGCTCGGAGTGGGTCCCGAGGATGTTGAGCGACTCGAGATACAGCTGCGCGGCGAAGATCCCGACCTCACGGTCGGCGTGGTTCAGAGCCACGTCGCGGAAGCCGAGCGCGGCTTCCTCCCAACGACGAGACTCGAAGTACGTGCGAGCGCGCGCGTACTTGACCTCCACGAACTGGTCCATCGCCTCCTTGTTCGACTTGTCTGGCTGGATGTAGCAGACGTAGCGGTTGAAGGCGGTGATCATGCCCTTCTGGTCGGGCGTGAACTCCTTGGCCTTGAACTTCTCCTTGTCGACCGCGGGAGCCTTCTTGTCCTTGTCGTTGCCGGGGAGCTGGCCCGTGCCCTTGCGGTCTTCGCCGCCCTTGTGCCGCTCGGTGTAGATGTTCTGGTAGCAAAGCACGGACGCGTAGGCGGCCTCGGCTGCGTTCGGACCCTTGGGGTCTTCAGCGACCACCGAGTCGAAGGCCGGACCGCACTTGGCCCAGTCCTTCTGGAAGTAGAGCAAGTCCGCCATCGCGTACTTGATCTTCATGATGTCCGGCCAATCCTCCTTGATGATGCGCGGGAAGGTGAACTTGGCGAAGTCGGACTGCTGGAAGTTGTCGACGACCTTTTGGTAGAGCTCGGCGGCGAGCTTCATGGTCTTGGCGTCGCCGGTGCCACGCACGCCGCCGGAGCCGACGGCCTCGAGGTGCCACGCCATCGCCGTCTCGGTGGAGATACCGGCGGTGATGTTTCCGCACTTGGTCTTGGTGTCTTGCGGTGAGCCGCCACCACCAAAGGTCTTGAACACCTCGAACTGCTTGTTCAACACCTTGACGATGGCGTCCTTGTCGCCGGACTTCTTGGCCAGCGTCGCCTCGGCGATATGGCCGTGGTACTCGCACCACTTCGGACCGCTGTCGCGACCCATGAGGTCGGTGTACAGCGCGATGCCCTCGTCGTAGTGACCGGTATCGAGGTAGTTGATACCGAGGTCATCCATCATCTTGTAGGTCTTGTCGTTGTCCTGGCCCGAGTCGCCCGAGATCGGCTTGAAGAACGTGTAGGCCTTCTTGGGGTCGCCCCACAGCGCGTACACCGGGATGATGTCGCGGCGGGCCGAGTTCGACAGCTGCGACGCGTTCGGCAGGTTGGAGAACTTCACGCCGTAGTCGATGACCTTCTTGAAGGAGTCGACGGCTTTCTCGTACTCGCCCAGGTTCCAGTGCACGTAGCCGAGCTTGTACAGCGCGTAGCCGTACACCTTGTTGTCAGGCGGAGGTGACTTGATGACCTCTTCGTACGACTGCTGAGCGAAGCCCCACTTGCTGGGATCGGACTGCGCCTCCTGGAAGAAGAGCTCGCCGAACGCCAGGTAAGCGTTGGGCCGGTACTTGGACGTCTTCCAGTTGTCCGTGAGCTCGAAGTACACCTTGCGGGCGTTGTCGAAGTCTTTGGCCTGCTCGTACTCGTAGGCCAGGTAGTAGAGCACCTCGTCGCCGCAGCCCGTCGACTTGGTCGGGTCCTGCGCGTTCGGGGACAAACACCACTTGGAGTAGTTGTCCTTCAGCAGGGTGTAGTACTTGATCGCGCTCTTGCGCGCGGCCGCGACGACCTGCTTCGACTTGTTGGCCGAGTCGGTCTCCTTCTTGGCGACGTCGTCGTTCTTCTTTCGTTTCGCGTCTTGTGCGCGAATCTCCGCCTCGGTTTGCTCGCGGAAGGCCGCCGCTTCGAGCTCGACGTAGCCTTCGGCCAAGCGCCGGGCCAGCTTCGGCCGGTCGGGGCTGTTCTTCTTCGTGTCGGCGAAGAGCGACTCCAAGCCCTGCACCTCGGTGACGAGCAGCTGCTTGGACTTCTTCTGCATCTTGGCTCGGCGCTCGTCGCGCTGGGCCGCGTTGGCCATGTCCGTGGGGTTGGTCGGCTTGGTCTGGTCATCCCGCTTCTTCAAGCTGACCGCCGACGGCGCCGTGCTGAAGCTCACCTGTGGCTTCTTGGCGCTCGAGGCTTTGAGCGTGCCTTGCGGGCACTCCGAAAGCGCGGTCTTGGCCCCCGCGGAGATGCACTCCTGCGCGTCCGCAGTGCGCACGGAAGCTGCCCCCATCGCGAGCACGCCGGACGCCGCCGCTACACCCGCGACGAACCGAAAGGCCCGTGTCTTGAACTTCGACTGGTTCATCATTCGTCTCCGTCACCTGAGACGCGCTCCAGGAGCGCGGCCTTGGATCAATCGCTATCGTCGCATCATCTCAGCGTGGGGACGGCGCTCGTGCCGCCCCCGGGTGCGCGGAGCACCCCGCCCCCCCGTGGAGCCCAGCCCCTCGAGGAGCTTACTTCTTGCCGCACTTGGACACGACGACCTGGCGGTAGAAGCCGAGCTCGTCACGCCAATACTCCCCGTCGAACGGCCAGAGCACGTGCTCCTCGTCCGGAGAGACCACGCCGTACACGTCGGTGTCCTCCTTCGAGACCTGGCCCTTCAGCACCTTCTCGTCGAGCTTGTTGCGCTCGGCGTTGACGATGTCGATCAGGATCTTCTGCGAGTTCCGAAGGTGCTCGTTGAGCTCCTCCAGGTAGCGCTCGTAGCGATCCTTGGCCAACGTGCCCGCGTTGCGGATGGCCAGCTCGCGCGCGAGATCGAGCGCGTCGGTGATGTCCGCACCGAGGTCGGAGTCGCGGAAGCTCGCCGGCTGCGCCTTGAACAACGCGGCCTCCTTGTCGAGCAACTTCACGTACTCGATGTTGCGCAGCAGCTGACGATCGCTCAGCGCGTTGTCGACGACCGGCTTCACCTCTTTGCTGAGCTTGGCCTTGTCGTCGCGCACGTCCTTCAGGAACTGGAAGAACTGCTGGCCCGTCTCGTCGCCCTTGTACTTGTCCAGGATGGCGGTGAGCTCCTTGCGGATGGGCTCGTACTTCTTCTTCATCTGCGCGACGGTCGTGGTCGCGTCCTCGTACTGGCAGATGGTGAAGGAGATGACGGCGTCGAGCACCTTGGCTTCCGGGTAGAAAGAGTTCGGGAAGTAGGGCGCTTCGATGGTGTGGATGTTGCCGAGCGCGCGCGGGTAATCGCCGGCCATGAAGTAGGCCCACGACTCCTCGAACAGAGCGTCGAGCCAGTACTCGCTGGCGACGTCGACGCGGTTCCAATACTTGACCGCCGCGGACAGCTTCTTGGGATCGATCTTCGGAACGCCGGACTCGTCCAGCCGCACGGAAGCCGAGTAGTAGGTGCGCGCCATCGACAGGTGCGCCAAGTCCTGCATGCGCGCCTTGTCCTCCACGCCTTCGGCGTCCGGCAGCGCGTCGATGATGGCTTGGAACGCCTTCACGGCGGGCACCGACTCGCGCTTCTGCACGTGCGTGATGCCCTCGAAGAACTTCGCCTGCACGAAGTACGGCGACTTCTTGTCCACCTTGCCGAACAGGTCGATCGCCTCGTCGTAGCTGCGGGCGCGGTAGTTGTAGCGACCGAGCAGGTAGTTCAGCTGCCAGTACAGGTTCTTCTGCTGCGCGTTGTTGAAGCGCTCGAGCTCTTCGCGGTCGTACTTGCCGACGCGCTCGACGATGTCCGCGGGCTCGGGCAGCTGAATCGCCAAACGCGCCAGCCAGAGCAGCGTCTCTTTGAACTTGTTGTGGCTGGGCCTGCCCGCGATATCCGAGAAGATCCCGTAGCTTGCCTGGTAGAACTTGAGGTTGTAGAGCGCGATCGCCAGCTGGTACTGCGCGATCTGCTTGTTGCCTTCGTCGTCGCCGGTCTCACCCGCCACGACGCGCTTGAGCGCGAGCGCGGCCTCCTGCCACTTGCTGTTGTCGAACAGGCGCTTGGCTTGCGCGGCCTCTTCGGTCATCTGGCCGGGCACCGGCGTCTCCTCCGGGGCGGCAGCCTTCTTCGGGTCCTTGCCCTCCTCCTCGTCGAGATCGAGCACTTCGCCCTTCTTGGGCGCCTTGTCGTCCTTCTTCGGCGCGGCCTTCTCGTCACCCTTCTTGGGTTGAGCGAGCGCGTCCGAGGGCGGGCTCGCCAGCGCGAGGCCGGAGGCGAGTGCTGCCACGAGTCCGAAGCTCTTGAGGCTGGGCAGGCGAATGCGCATCTTCGTTTCCTTGGTGAGTGAGCGGAGAAGTTGGACCGCGAGAGGATCGAAATGTTGGGGCGGCGAGCGCCCGCAGCAGGCGAGCCCGTTCACTCGATGCAAGCGAGTGACGGTGGCTCGAAGCGCCACTCCGAGCGGAAGAGGCCACCGGCGTGCCGGCGAAAGGCGCTAGGGTCCCGAAAAGACAAGCAAAAATTGCAAAGACCTAGGACGACGGCGCATGGTACCCAGCAGCGAAACCTCGTGTCAACGGCGATTCGGGGATGCGACGAGGTGCGCGCAGTGCGAGAACGTGCGAGCTGTCGGCGTCAGGCCTGGGCCGTGCGATCCGCGGGCGGGAGACATTCACCAGCTGGACGCGGGACGCAGTTGACGGTCCGATCGCGGATTGGGTAATGTCCCGGCCTCTTAGCGACCACAGATACCCAAAGCTGTGGCCCGGAGCAGTCGCTGTGCCCCTGGTCCCGCACGTTCACCATCGGTTCGTGCCGTAGGAGCTCCCCAGAATGACTCGATCCACCAACCAAAATGCCTCTCGGTCGCCGCGCACTTCCTCTGCGCGTGCCACGCTGATCGTGGGGCTGCGCGCGGCTGTCGCCGTCGGCGGCGTGGCCGCGATCGGCTTCTTCCCAGCCTCGTGCCAGACCGGCGGCATCGGCGACCCGTGCATCCCGGAGGACGAGTACCAAGGCACGTTCGCGGGCTTCAAGGTCTCCCAAGAGAACATCGAGTCGCGCTCGTTCCAGTGCGAGAGCCGAATCTGTCTGGTGAACCACTTCCAAGGCCGCGTGAGCTGCCCCTTGGGCCAACCGGCGAAGACGCCTTGCGGCGGCCCCGACGCTGCGTGCGACGGCGAGGGCGAGACCTGCGTCGAGTCGTCGACCTTCGCCCCCGCCTGCGCGGGGAACGGTGAGTGCGAGGCCTACGGCGGAACGGCCTGCAACGCGGAGGGCTTCTGCGAGTGCGGCGAGGGCACCTGCCCCGAGGGCTTCGTGTGCGACGGCGACAGCAAGCAGTGCAAGCTCTACGTGTGCCACGCCAAAAACAACTGCCAAGACGGCACCAAGGACGAAGCGTTCAACACCGGCAAGGACTGCTGCGTCCCCGGCACGGACACGCCCGTCGCCGCCGAAGTGTGCGGGCAGTGCAACGCGAGCGGTCTGCGCGACGCCGCGAACTCGGTGTATTGCTCCTGCCGCTGCGGCGTCGCCGAGGGCCAGCCCGAGGACGAGAACTTCAACTTCTGCGAGTGCCCCGATGGCTTTCAGTGCGCCGAGGTTCGGCCTGACGTCGGCCTGGGTGACAAGCAGCTCACCGGCAAGTACTGCGTGAAGAACGACGACCCGATCGTGGTCGACGGCAAGGTCGAGGTCGCAGAGGCGGCGCCGGCGTGCGGCGAGATCGTCGGGCGCAAGGGCGACAACTGCGAAGGCATCAAGGCGGCCTCCGGCGGAGACTGAGGTCGCACGCTTCGGGTCTGCGTGACGGTGGGCTGGGGCTCACATGGACCCGCGCCACGCGCTCGGCAAACGAGCAGAAGAAGCCGCAGCCTCCTTCTTGGAGACCAGCGGCTTCGTCGTGCTTGCGCGCAACTTGCGTATGGGTCGCCTGGAGCTCGACCTGGTGGTGCGAAAGCGAGAGCTGATCGCCGTAGTGGAGGTGCGCACCCGCTCCGAGGGTGCGTGGGTGCGCGCCATGGACTCGATCGACTGGCGCAAACGCCAGCGCGTGCGCCGCGCGGGGGAACGGCTATGGCGAGCGCGGTTTCAGCGCGATCCCAGCGTCGAGCGCATGCGCTTCGACATCGTCACCGTGTCCTTCGAGGCGGGTTTGCCGACGTGCGAGCACGTGCCGGCCGCGTTCTGATCCGAGGCGGATGTTACGGCTCGAGGTGGTCCTGCATCTCGCCGCGCAGCTTCTTCAGCTTGTCGAGCCCGTCTCCCTCGACCTTGCTGGCCTCGAGCGACGCGATGATCGCGTCGACCTCGACGATCTCCCGCTTCTGCTTCTCGCGTAGCTGGGTGACCATCCCCTCGAACGCTTCGAAGAAGTGCACCAGCTCGTCGCCCTTGCGCAGCTTCTCGCGGAGCAGCAGCTTGCCCTCGCCGATCTGGCGGAACAGGCGCTTCATCTTGAAGATCGGCCCGGCGATCTTGTGCGTGAAGATGATGCCGGCCACACCGATGGCAAGCACCAAAATCAGCAGCACCGCGCCGAGCGCCGTGAGCAGCTGCTTCTGACGCATCATCGCCTTGCCGAGCTCGGTCTCGAGCTCGAAGCTTCGCTCGTCGATCGCCTTCTTGTCAGCGACGAGCTTGGTCTGCTCGTCGCGCAGCTTCGCGGCTTGTGCGGCTGCGTCCTTCTTGAAGCTCTCGCGCATCGGCGCGTACTCCTCGCCGCAGTACGCGCAGTCGAGCTGGGTGCCGACCACCTGGCTGACCTTGTCGCTCTCTTCGATCACGGTCTGGCCACGCGAGACCGTGGCCTCGAACTGCGCCACCGTGGCCTTGCCCTGCTCGACGGTGTCGCGCGTCTGCTCGAGCACGCTCTCCGACGCGAGGTACACCAGCGCGCCCAGCGCGAGCGACAGCACCAGCGTGATCGCCACCAGAAAGCCGGTGTATTTGAGCTGAAAGTGCGCGTCCAAGAGGTAGTTCTTGGCGCTGCGCTTGTACTTCGGTCGGCCCTGGTTGCTCTCGCCTTCAGCCATCGTCGTCCTCTGAACCGGTGATCGTACGGGAGTCCGGGGCGCACGGGCCAAGTGTCGGCGCGCGGCGGCCGTCAATCACAGCGAGGTCGCCACCTTGACGAAGTTGTCCACCGAGGTCTGCGAGGCCATTTTCACCAGCAGGCTCTCGCCCTCGAGATCCGTCTTGGGGGTGCCCTGCTGGGTGAGCTTGGGGCCAAACTCCGCCTTGAGCGCGCGGTCCGGGTACGTCCACATGGTCACCTTGAGCTGGACGGTGAGGTTGCCGCCGCCGTACGCGAACGGCTCCACGCTCGCCATCAGCAGGTAGCCCTTGAGCTTGCGGTTCTTGGTGACGTCGGTGGCTTGCTGGTTGGTCTCGTTGCGCGGCGCCATCGCACAGGCGGAGTTTGCCAGCAGCTTCTCTTGCATCGCCTTGCGAACCAGGCCCTCGACCTCGAGGTTGGGACGGCCCGTTTTGTTGGTGACCTGCACGGCGACGTACCACTTCGCCGAGGCGCCGGGCGGGGGCGGGTCTCCACCGAGCGTGATCTTTTCCAGCGATTTGTCGATCGCGGCCGTGATGGTGGCGTCCTTCTCCTTGCCCCGAGCGGTCCGGAGGCACCTCGCGCCGTCGTCCCTGCCGAGCTTGCCGAGGCCGGCGATCACGGCCAGCTTCACCGTCTGGTTCGCGTCCCCGAGCGCGCCACACAGCGGCTTGACTGCACCGTTGTCGAAGGTCGCGCCGAGCGCGAGCGCCGCTTGGGTCCGCACGCGGAAGTCGTCGGATGCCAACTGCTTGGCGAGGTCATCGACCTTTCCGGCGAACGCGCTCGTGGGCGTGAGCCAGAGGCCGACCAGCAGCGCTAGCGCGGCGAGGAAGCGGGACTCGAGCCGAGGCAGCATCTTTCTGTCACCATACACGAAAGCAGCGCCGCCTCGACGCTCCGGACGCGACCGGAGGCGGGATCGAGGGGCGCTGCGACAGGGAGCCCGGGACCGGAACATCCGGCACCGAGCATAGCTTTCGACGGCGCACCCGACGGAACCTTCACGCGCCGACAAAGGACGGTGGGCGGAGCTGCCACCCTCTCGCGCAAGGCGGCAGGCTGGGCTACGTTGCGCGCGATGCGCGCGAGCCGGCGGAAAGCCAAAGCCGAGGCCTGGCGGCGGCCAAGACCTGGGCGCGCCTGGCCGGCGATGTTGCTCTTCTCGCTGCTGTGGTTCGCCGCGCGAGACGCCAGTGCCGTGCCTCTGCGCGTGCGGGGGGGCAGCGAGCTCGACCTGGTCGCGCTCGAACGACCCACGGAGGTCGTCGTCCGCGGCACCATCTCCGATGAAATGGGCGCCAGCCTCGGCCGGGTGTCGATCAAGATCGAGGCGCTGGGCCAAGACGGCAAGCCGGTCGCGCTCGAGCCTCACCGCACCTGCGCCTTGGACCAGAGCCGCAACACCATCCGTCACGAGCGCACGTCGTACACCGTGACCACGGACGAGCGCGGCGACTTCTGCGTGATCGCGCCCGGGCGCTTCACCGGGATGAAGCTGCGCGCCTCGTTCGCGGGCAACAACCATTTCGAGGCGATGGAGGAGAGCGCCACGCCGGTCCCCGAGAACGAGCAGCGCGCCGAGACCTCGCTGCGCTTCGAGTCCGCGCCCAGCACGCTCGATCTGGACAAGGACTCCCACGTGATCACGGTCTCGGTGCGCATCTCGCGCCTGGACGCCACGCGGCTGCTGATTCCGTCCACCAAACGCGAAGGCCTCCCGCTCAACCTGCTCGACGAGCGCGGCGGAGCGCTGGCCACGGCCACCACCGGAGGCGACGGCAGGGCCCGCTTCGAGCTCAAGCCCAACCAGCTGGGCCCGCCGGGAAATGGTGAGCTGCGCGCCGAGTTCGCCGGCGACAAGCAGCTCTCCGCCTCCAAGACGAGCGTAGCGATCACCCGCACCGCCAGGGCGATCATCACGGCGCCGGAGCGCGTGGAAGGGGAGCCAGACGCCGGCCTCACCATCGACGTGGAGGTGGGCAGCCCGTTCGGCGCGGTCGATGGAGGCATCGTCGAGGCCACGCTCGGCGTCGATGCTGTCGGGGCGGCACGTGTGGAAGACGGGCGAGCCAAGCTGGTGGTCACCTTCCCGGGGGGCGCCGGGGGAACGGTGCCGATCACGCTGCGCTACGTGCCTTCCTCGCCCTTTTGGCAGGCCGGCCCCGAGCAGACGGTCACGGTGGCGGTGGCGGGCCCCAGCCCGATCCGACAAGGCATCCTGGCAGCGATCGGATTGTCGCTGGCAGCATGGATCGTCGCCAAGTGGAGGCGAGCGCCCAAGAGCGAGAAGCGCGACTCCGTCCTCCCTCCCCCACCCTCCGGACGGCCGGAGCTCTTGGTGCTCGATCGCCCATCGGGTCTGCGCGGCTGGCGCGGCGCCGTCGCGGATGCGCACGACGGCTACGCGATCGCTGGCGCCGAGCTCAGGGTGGTCGTCCCGTCGTTCGACGGCAGCGGGGAGATCGCGCGGGCGGTGACGGACGAGGAGGGCAAGTTCACCTTGGATTTGGCGGACAGCCCCAAGGACGCGCGCTTGATCGTGGAAGGCGTGCTGCACGCGACGTTCGAGCAGCCGTTGCCGGCGCCGTCGGTGCTACGCGTGGCGCTCGTCACGCGTCGGCGCGCGTTGCTCGACCGCCTCGTGCGTTGGGCGCGCGTGCGTGGCACGCCGTTCGACTCGGCCAAGGAGCCCACACCAGGCCATGTCCGACGCGTGGCGGCGCGCAGCGGCGCCGACGGCGTGGAGACTTGGGCCTCGGACCTGGAGCGAGCGGCGTTCGGCGCCGACGACGTGACGCGCGAGGTGGAGCGTCAGATCGTGTCGACGGAGCCCCAGGGGCCAGCCCCCGCCGGGCGTCCGCGCCCGGAGCCTGGCCAGGGCGCGTGAAACTTCTCGTCAAGGCAAGATTGCGCTGCCAAGCGACGTGCCTCGTTGCCTGAGAGCGAACCGATCCATATAGTCGGCCCACTCGGTTCAGAAGGAGCCCCGTGGACAACCTCATTTACGTCGTGGTGGGCCTGGCCCTTCTTGGGCTGGTCTGGTTCTTCTTCCTGCGCAAGCCCGCAGACGCGGAGTTGCCGGAGACCGAGAAGCCGGCGCCGCTGCCGAAGGCCAAGCCAGACGTGGCTCCGCTCGCCAAGGCCCCGGCCAAAAGCGTCGAGCCCAAGAGCTCGGAGCCCAAGCCCGCCGCCAAGACAACGCCCAAGGTAGCCCCCCCTGAGCCCGAGGGAGCCGATGCTTCGCCCCGCCCGCCACGAGTCGACGACGACGACGACGAGCCCGAGGCGATCCCTGTCGTTGCCGCGCCGAGCGCCAAGCCGCCCCGTCCCACGAGCGTCGCGCCCACGAGCAAGCGCACGAAGGACGTCGCCGGCTTGCGCCGCGGGCTCGCCAAGGCTCGGGAGTCCGAGGGCTTCTTCGGTCGCTTGAAGGCCCTGATTGGTGGCCGCAAGGAGATCGATCCACGCATCGCCGAAGAGATCGAGGAAGTGCTGCTCACGAGCGACGTGGGCGTGAAGACCACCAGCCTGTTGGTGGAGAACATCAAGGGCCAGCTCGACAAGGGCGAGCTCAAGGACGAGGCCAAAGTCTGGGAGGCGTTGCGGACGAAAGCTTCCGAAATTCTCGACCTCGGCGGTGGCGGCATCGTGCTCGGCCACAAGCCGACCGTGGTGATGGTGGTGGGCGTCAACGGCGTTGGCAAAACCACCACCATCGGCAAGCTCGCCACCCGGCTCGTCGCGCAGAACAAGAAGGTGGTGCTCGCAGCAGGAGACACGTTCCGCGCCGCGGCGGTGCAGCAGTTGGGCGTGTGGGCCAAGCGTGCCGGCTGTGAGATCGTCACTGGCGCTGAGGGAGCCAATGCAGGCGCTGTCATCTTCGACGCGATCCAGAAGGCCAAAGAGATCGGCGCGGACGTGGTGCTGGCCGACACGGCCGGGCGACTCCACACCAAGACCAACTTGATGGACGAGCTGAAGAAGATTGCACGCACGATGGGCAAGGCGCTCGACGGCTCGCCACACGAGACGCTGTTGGTGCTCGACGCCACCAACGGGCAGAACGCCACGCAACAAGCAGCCCTGTTCAAGGAGGCCCTTCCCCTGAGCGGCATCGTGCTGACCAAGCTCGATGGCACCGCCAAGGGAGGTGTCATCCTCGGCATCTGCGCAGAGCACGAGGTGCCCGTTCGGTACATCGGCGTGGGCGAGCGTGCAGAAGACCTGCGCGACTTCGACGCCGAGGAGTTCGTGGAGGCGCTGCTCGGGTCCGCCACGGAGACGGCGGATCGCGCGGCGTGAAGCGCGTCGCCCAAGCGACCGAGCCCACACTCGGGGGTTGATTGTGGAATTTCCGGCGTGATATAGTCGCCACCGCAGTTCGTACTAGGCAAATTTCAGTATTCATTTCAATAACTTAGGCCTCGCAGACGCGCGCGCAGCGGTCCCAACCCCCAAAGCCAGTGGGCTTTCAGGCTGGGGCGCCCGCAACGGCGAGCTCCTCACCCGCCGGGCGTCAGTCGCAACGCGGTTGAAAGCATCGGTTGTTTTCCGGGTAGGCCGCGCAGTATCTTGGCCCCCCTCATCCCCACCGGGCGGTTGGCGGTCGGGATGGCAGTACCTCGAACGCGTCAGTTTGCGCTGTTCACACGCTCAACCGAGCGTGGACCTCGACGGGTCCAGTCTGCCGCGCCCCTGCCCAAAAGGAGCTCGCGCAGACCAGGTGAATGGCTCGGTTCGGTCTCGCAAGGAAAGAGGCGCCTCGCGCCTCGGAGCGGAAGGGATGCGATGAACCAGGCTTGCGTGGGGCTACTCGTTGCGGCCGCGCTGTTGGGGCTGCCGCACACGGCAGCGGCCCAGCCCAAACAACCCGAAAAGGCAGGCGACAAGCCAGCCGCTGGCCAGGAGCAACCAAAGGGCGGCGAAGGCCAGCCCGGCGGCGAAGCTCAACCTGGAGGCGAGGGTCAGCCGGGCGGCGAGGGCGGCACCGAAGGCGGCGGCGAAGGCGGCACCGAAGGTGGTGGCTCCGAGACTGGTGGCACCGAGGGTGGCCTCAGTGAGCTGTGCGCGATCGACCCGGACGCCTGCAAGTCGGTCGACCTCGAGAAGGCGGCGGCGCGTGAGCGCGAGCGCGAGGTCTACGCCGTGCAGCAGATCTACGCGCTCCGTCGGCTGCGCTTCGAGCTGAACCCGTATGTGGGCTTGGGCCTGAACGACCAGTTCGTCAGCCACCCCGCGATCGGCCTGCAGACCAACTTCTACATCACCAACGTCATTGGCGTCGGTTTGAACGGCAACTTCTACTTCAACAGCCCGTCGAGCTTCAATTTCCAGACGAGCCGCGCGGCCCGCATCGGGCAGTCGATCACCGAGTACCAGTGGAACGCCAACGCGAACTTCTTGTACGTGCCCATCTACGGCAAGTTCGCAGGGTTCGGCGACTTCATTTTTCACTACGACATCTACCTCTTGGGTGGCGTAGGCGCGATCAGCACGCGCCCCATCGCCGTCGTCGACCCCGACAACCGCACCTTCGATTGGAAGCCGAAGGTCTCGTTCAACGTGGGTGGCGGCTTGCGCATCTTCTTCAACCGCTGGTTCGCGGTCACCGCCGAGATGCGCGACTACATCTTCCCCGACGAGCTGGAGAACCAGCAGATCGCCTCGGGCTTGGACGCGAACGGCGTGCCGAACGCGCAAAACCCTGACACTTGGCTGGCACCGGACGTGAGCTGGACGAACAACGTGCAGGCTCAGCTCGGCGTCTCGATCTTCCTCCCGCCGACGTGGGAATACCGGCTGCCGAAGTGAGGACCCCCATGACACGCAACCATGGCCACTTGCCTGAGGCGACCAGCGCGGCGATGCGGGACGACAAACTGAGCTTCACCACCAGACTCACGAACAAGCTGCTTCTGTCCGCCGCGGCGATCGCCACCATCGGCGCCACGATGCTGTGCGAGCGTGAAGCGAACGCGCAGGAGATTCAGCTGACCGGTCCGCTCGCGGGCGCTCCGGCCGTGCGGAAGCTGCGCCTGCACCGCGACGGGCGCTTCGAGATCACGCCCAACGTCTCGTTCACGCTGCTCGACGAGTACCAGCGAACGATCATGCCCGGCCTGCGCGCCGCCTACCACTTCACCGACTGGTTCGGCGTCGCGGTGTGGGGCGGTTACGGCATCCAGTACACGACCGGCCTCACCGACCAGTTGCAAGAGAAAGCCGTCGACGAACGAAACTGCGACGGCAACGGCTCGAGCGAAGAGTGTCGTCTGACCGCGGTCAACCTCACGCGCGGGAACATGGCCGACGACCAACTCGCGAGGATGCAATGGGTGGTCGCCCCCGAGGTGCACTTCATTCCGTTCCGCGGCAAGCTGTCGTTGTTCTCGGTGCTGTTCGTCGACACCGACGTGCATTTCTTCGCAGGTCCTGCGATCGTCGGGCTGCAGGAGCGCGTCGAGTGTGGCCAAGACGGCGACGGCAACCCGATCGACCTCAAGTGCAACGATCAAGCGAGCTTCGCGCTCGGGAGCCGCGTCGCAGTGGCACCCACGTTCGGTGCCGGATTGAACTTCTACCCGACCAAGATCTTCGGGTTCGGCGCTGAGTTCCGCGCCCTTCCCTTCGAGTGGAACACGTCTGGGTTCGACAACTTCGGCGCCGACCCGGACGGCGAATTCCCTGACAACGCCGTGAATGGCAAGGACCGCGAGTTCAAGTTCAACAGCATGTTGACCGTGAACTTCATGTTCCGCTTTCCGGATCTCGAGGTCTCCGACTGACGCGCGGCTGAGCTGACCCCACGTCAGCTTTCGCGGCCCGGCCTCTCGCGAGTGCCGGGCCGTTCTTTTGCTCGCTCATGGGGCGAAGGGCTTGCGTCGGACCGGGCGCGTCACCATGCTCGGCGCTCCACTCGGAAGGAGGGCCAGCCCGCAGGCGGTGGCCCAGTGCTCATGGGAATCTTCGATTTTCTCAAGAAGGGCTCCGTGCCCCCGCCCGCCGCATCCACCTTCTCGAAGAAGGTGGCCGGCCACGCCAAGGTCGTCGGCGACAAGCGCGCTCAGGCGTACGATCGCGGCGAAGCGATTCGGCTCCTCGCCGAGATGCAGACCGCCGAAGCTGCGGAGGCGCTGCTCAAGCGCTTCACCTTCGCGATCGACCCCTCCATCACCGACCAGGAGGAGAAAGAGGCCGCGTTCGACGCGATCGTCAAGGTCGGCGAGCCCGTCGTACCAGCCATTCTGGCGTTCTGCGCCAAGGCAGAGGTCTTGACCTGGCCCTTGCGCATGCTGCAAGCGATCCTCAGCCCGGACGCCTACAAGAAGGAGCTGTTGGAGCTGGCCGAGAGCTTCGACACCGAGTACTCGCGCAACGTCGAGCCCAAGCTGCAGGTCGTCGCCGCGTTGGAGGACGTCTCCGGAGACGAGGTGCGCCTCGCGGTGGAGCGGTTCCTGGACGACGTGAACGAGACCGTGCGTTTCCACGCGGTTCAGACCACGTTCGCGCAAGGGCGCCGCGAGAGCTGCGTGGCGCTGGCGAAGCTGCTCGAGCAAGAGGAGTCGGTGCGGATCAAGAACAAGATCTGCGAGGGCTTCGTGCTCAAAGAGTGGAAGCTCCCCGAAGAGCTCGTGGGCGGCGTGGCGCAGTCGATGGAAGACGTGTCCGACTTCCGGCTGCAGCCAGACGGCGGCTTCAAGCGGCGCTGATCGCGAGCGGCGCGGCCGCGCGATTGACACCTCGGGCGAAAGTCGTTGACCATGCAGCCCGTGTCACGCGGCCGAGGAGCTCTTGCTGCTGTCGTGCTCGCGTGTGGAGCGTCCTCCCCCGAGCCCGCCAGCGCAGCCGACTTCGAGGTGTGGGGGAGCACGGCGGCGCAGGCCTACGAGGTGGGTAGCCCGTGGGGCTACGAGATCGAGCGCCGTCGCTTCCTGCAGACGCTTGGCTTCAGCGTGAACCACCTGCAGGGCAAGTTCGCTCCCGGGGAAGCCGACTACCGCGTGCGGGTGATGCTGCGCGTCGACGCCGACTTCGGTCTTGGGCAGCACCTCCCCGCGGACCTCGTCGACGCCGAGACCAACTACGAGCTGAGCGGGGGCGCCCGCTTCGCCCCCGGCCTGAGCACCGCCCGCTTCGATCTGATGTTGGCCTACGTGGAAGGCACCAACGTCGCAGACGGTTGGTTCACCTTTCGCGCCGGCCGCCAGCTGGTCTCCGACGTGCTGGGCTGGTGGTCGTTCGATGGCGGGTTGCTGCGACTGCAAACCCCTACGTTCTTCGACGTGGAGCTGTACGGTGGCTTCGAGCAGCGCGGCGGGCTCGCCGTCTCCACGTCGCGCTACGAGGCGCAGGGGGTGTGGCGCGGTGCGCGCCCCGGCTTCGACCAAGACGGCGGCCCTCGTTCGAGCGACTACCCGTCGTACCAGTTCGCGAGCTACGCGCCTGCGTTCGGCGCCGCGCTCGAGACGGCCGGGCCCAACTGGTTGCACGCGCGCGTGCACTACCGTCGCGTGTACAACACCGGCGAGGCGTTCACGCGCCAGTTCGAGGATCCCGCGGGCGGCTACCCCACGGTCGAGGGCTTGCGCATCTCGAGCGACAAGATCGGCGGCGCCGCGACGGTGAACAAGACGGATCTCGGCGGCGTGAAGGGCGGCCTGGCCTACGACCTCTACAACCAGATGTTCTCCACCGCCTATGGCGGGATCGAGGCCTACCTGGGCGACCGCGTGACGGTGGGCCTGGACGCGGACCACTACCGGCCGACGTTCGACGCAGACTCGATCTTCAACTGGTTCACCATCAACCCCACCACCACCGCGACAGGACGTGTCGAGGCGCGCTTCACGAAGCACATCGACATGTCTGCACAGGGCGGCGTGCGACTTTGGGAGACCGAGGGTGACCCAGAAGAGTATGGCGGACTGCAGTGTGTCGCCTCGGGCCTGCCTGAAGATTGCAAGGCGCGTGGGCTCGTCACCGATCCCTCGGGGGACGCGACGCAGCTGGTCGATCCCACCCCCAATGCCCCCAACTCCGGGGACGAAGTGACTGTGTTCTCCGGAAGTTATCGAACGGAGGAGAATCGCCCGGCGATCTACACGCTCGATGGTCTCGGGCAACTGGCAGCGCGTTTTCGCCACCCGCTCGGGCGCCTCGAGGCGCGCGGCATGCTGCAGTACGGCGAGCGTGGCCACCGAGGAGGCGCGGACGTCTCCGGCGAGAAGATCTTCGCGGGCGGGCGGTACTCGGTCGGGGGACGCTTGTCGCTGTTCGACTTCGGCAACCCGCTCGCTCGCGAAGAAGAAGACGCGCACGTGCTCACGTTCGGTTGGGTCGCTGCCGCCGCCATCAAGCCGCTCGACTTGACCAAGG
This sequence comes from uncultured Polyangiaceae bacterium, assembly GCA_964641275.1. Lineage (GTDB taxonomy): Bacteria > Myxococcota_A > Polyangia > Polyangiales > Polyangiaceae > Xiheicaenibacterium. The sequence continues at coordinate 194,246 of CAZXMG010000003.1, read as the reverse complement.
TCAGCGCCGAGTTCGAGCACGACATCAACGAGCGCGTGGGCCATCGCTTCCGGGTGGTCGGCAGGCTGGACGTGCACTGGGGTGTCCGCTGATGCGCAAGCAACGACTCACCGCGGGCATGTTGCTGGCCATCGCAGCGCTGAGCGCGTTCGTCGCCGCAATCCTGGCCCCGCTCGCGGCGGCCGATAGCGCCGCCCCCGCGACACCACCAGCGCCCAAGTACACCTCCGGCTTGTCGCCGATGCCCAACCACGCAGAGGTTCCGCTGGCCTGGATGCCTCCGGGCTCGCACGAGAGCCCGGTGCCGAGCGACAAGATCTTCCCGCCGCAGTCGCTGACCATCCGCTTCAACCACAAAAAACACGTCAAGGACCTCAAGCTCTCCTGCAAATCCTGCCACGCCGCCGCATACGGCAGCGAGCTGTCCAGCGACACGCTGCTGCCCAAACCGGAGGCGAGTTGCGACGCTTGCCACGACGTGGACCACAGCGACCGCACCAAGGTCACGGCAGGCAAGGAAGAGAACGGCCAGTGTGCGTTCTGCCACCTGGGCGAAAACCCTGGTGTGGGTGGGCGCGTCGCGCGCTTGGTGATCCCCGCGCCGAACCTGCACATGAACCACAAGAAGCACCTGGAGCGGAACATCCAGTGCGCCCAGTGCCACGGCCAGGTCGAGGAGCTCGAGCTGGCGACGCGCGATCAGCTGCCGCGCATGGCCGGCTGCCTCAAGTGTCACGCCATGCCCACGCCTGCCCGCGGCGAAGCCAAGGGCGCGTGCGTCACGTGCCACCTCACCGAGCCCAGCGGCAAGCTGCTGCAGACGTTCGCCACGGGCGAGCTGTTGCCGCCAGATTGGCTGCACATGGCCGGGCACACCCCCGGCTGGATCGACCGCCACAAGACCGTGGCGGCAGCCGACAGCGCCTTCTGCGCCAACTGCCACAAGGAGGAGGACTGCGCCGACTGCCATGACGGCAAGGTGCGAAGCCGCAAGGTCCACCCCAACGACTGGATCAACATGCACACAGCGGCCGCGCGCCTGGACAATCCGCGCTGCACCAGCTGTCATCAGCAGGTCTCCTTCTGTGGCGATTGCCACCGTCGCGTGGGTGTCGCCCGGGACGGGCCGGTCTTGAACCGACCGAGCGGCGCCAGCTTCCATCCTCCACCCTCCGAGTGGTCAGGGACGCCCCGAGGCGCCAATCACCACGCGTGGGAGGCCCAGCGCAACCTCAACCAGTGCGTCGCCTGCCACTCCGAGCGCGACTGCGCGAGCTGCCACGCGACCAAGGGGCTCGGCGGCGGCGGCGGCGTGAACCCGCACCCCAGCGGCTTCCTGGACCGCTGCAGCGCTGCCGCCAAGCAGAACCCGAGGCCATGCTTGGTTTGCCACGCAACCGCGGAGTGTTCCAAAAAATGACCCGCAAGCCCTCGCATTGCTTGCCTTGTCCCACATCGGCCCGGTATAGCCATAGCCGGCCTTGGGACCCCCCAGGGGCGAAGGAGAGCAAGCGTGAAGGAGCTCATTCGGTACCTCCTAGAGAACATGTACTTGGACTTCCAAGGCGAGATCTCACTGGAGCAAGTGAGGGGCTTCCTTCGCGAGGACGACGGCAAAGAGGCCCGTCAGCTCCTGGCCAAGCTGATCGAGGACAAGGGCGTCGACGAGATGTTGATCACGCTCGCCGACTGCTTGAAGGAGCACCTGTCCACCGGGATCAGCGACAAGGTCGTCAAAGAGCAGCTGATGCTCTACGCCGAGAGCTGAGGCGAGCCTCGCTCCTGACCGCGCTGGCGCTCCTGTCAGCGTGTGATGTCGACTCGCCGCCTTACCAGGAAGACGCGCCTGCGCCACGTGCACGCGTCGAGGTCAGTTCGTTCGATGCGGACGAGATGGCCGAGGTGCGCGTCGAGGCGAGCGCCGACGGCAGCACGCGTGCGCTGGTCACGACCTCGATCCGCGTGCATTTCGACCGCTACCTGGATCCACGCACCGTCATTCGCCAAGCGCAGTGCTTCCAGAGCGATCAGGCGGACGTGCCGGGCAGCGAGTATTGCCTCGAGGGCTTGTTCCTCACGCCTACGTACGATCCGGTGACGAGGTCGGCGACGCTCTTTCTGGACGAGCCGCTCGCCCCCGACACGCTCTACAAGCTCACCTTGTTCGCCCCGCGAGACGGCCTCGACTTTGGTTACCGCGCGTTCGACGAGGTGGGCCTCGCGGAGCCAGTGGTGGTCACGTTCCGAACCTTCGAGACGGATCCGCGGCCGGCTCCCGTGCCCGAGCTGGAGGCACCGCTCAGCGTCGCGGACGCGCCGACCTGCGACGACATCGACACGTTGCTCAAGCCCGTCTGCCAGACCTGCCACACCTCCGGAACATCCGGCCCCCCACCCGCCAACCTCTCGTTCCTCAAGCGCGATCTCCCTGACGCGATCGGCCGGACCGCACACCGAAGGGCGCTGGGCAACCAGGGCGACTCGGAAGCCACCAGGCCAGCAGCATTTGGCGCAGGCATGGCCGTGATCGAGCCCAACAACCCGGGCCTGAGCTACCTGCTGTACAAGGTGCTCGCTCGCGGCGACTACCTGCAAGACTCGCTCGAGCCAGGAGAGACCGGCCGGCTCCGAGATTGGATTCAGGGAGCCCCGATGCCCGCCTTCGAGCTGCTCGACCAACAGACGGGGGCGCCGGAGCCAACGGCGATGTCGCTCGAAGATGCCGTGGCGCTCTCCGCGTGGATCGCGGTTGGCGCGCCCTGCGACTGAGCTGGCCCCCTGGGCGCCAACTTGGTTTGCAGCTAGCCAGTTTTTGGCTCTAATTTGGCCAGGATGTCGGACTCCCAGTTGGCAAGCCCGATCTGGCCCGAACATCTCGAGGGGCTCGAGCGCATCGGGCAAGGAGACACCGCGGAGGTGTTTCGAGTCCGGCTCCCGGGTGGCGCCGAGGCCCTGCTCAAGCTCGGTCACGACGCCTCTCGCGCCGCGACACTGGCCCACGAGGCGCGCGCCCACGTTGCCAGCGTGGGCGCCATCGCCACGCCGCTCGGCGTCGGATGGCTCGAGCTCGACGGAGCGGCTGCGTTCGGGGTCGCGCGCGGCCTAGGACGGCCTGGACTGCTCTCGACCGCCCCCTCCGGAAACCAGCTCGACCTGGCAAACACCCCGGATCCGGCGCGCCTCGGCCACGCGCTGGCCTCATCGCTCGCGGCCCTGCACGACGCCGGCATCGCACATGGCGACGTCAAACCCGCCAACGTCGTGATCACCGAAAGCGGTGCGACGTTGATCGATCTCGGGCTTTCGGCGCCGCTCGAGCAACGCACTCCGCAGGGCGCCACGCCGCGCTATCTGGCGCTCGGGGACCGAGACCTCGGAGATGGGCGAGCCCGGGACGTGCTCGCGCTCGGGCTGCTGCTAGCCGAGGTCTTGGATGGCTCACTTCGCCGAGAGGCTCGCCCGCTCGAGCACGCAAGAACGCGCACGTTCGCGGGCATCTGGGCGGAGCTGCTCCCACCTTTGCTGGCCTCGACGCCCGAAGCGCGGCCCTCTGCCGCGTGGGTGGCGGACCGACTGCGCGCCGAGCCAGAGCCGCGCGGCAGCGCGCACGAGCTGAGACGCGCACGAGCGCGCTACCACCGCGCCCGAGGGTCGACGTTGGCGCGACCTGGCCACCTGCCGGGCGACGCGCACCCCTGGCTCGCGGCACTGCTCGAGTGGGGGACCGCCATCGCCGAGCTCGCCCCTGCATCCGCTGCCGCGACCGCGGTCGAGCCGCTGGGCGCGCGGGCCCTGTCTGCGCTGATCGTCGACGTGGTGGGGGTCAGCGCGCTGTCGTGGCCGCTCGCAACGCTGACCGCGGCTGGCGAGCGCGCGGTGCTGACCGCGTTCGAGCGCTCGCTGACGCGCGTGCCGGCCCACGCGCTGACGCTGGCGATGTTCTCGAGCGCCCTGACCGACTCGGGTCGCGTCGAGCTCGCCGAGCCGAGGGCGCGCGGCGCAGATCGCGTGAACGACGCGGCGCTGCTCGCGGCGGCGCTGTTGCGGGCACCCGTGTCGGAGCAAGCGCTCGCCCAGGTGGAGGGCGACGTGTCCTGGCCCAGCTCGATCGTGGTCGAGGCGATCGGAGCGCTCCGACTGCGCGGTGAGCTGGGCCGCGCTCTGGCGCTCGTTCCGCGCGTCTCCACTTTGCCCGACGCCCTGACACTGGCAGCGTGCGCCGAGACCCTGCGGCGCGCCGGGCAGCGTGAGGCGGCGCGCTCCATGGCCGAGCGGGCGATCGCGCTCGCCCCCGAGCACCCTCCAGCACGTGCGCGTGCTTGTCTGGCAAGGCTCGCGCTCGACGAAGGCAGCGCCGAGCGGGCGCTCGAGCTGACTGGCAGCGCCGACAGCCCTGCGACCTGCGAGGTGGGCGCGCTGGCGCTCATCGCGCTCGGTCGACACGCCGAGGCCGACGGCGTGCTCGAGCAGGCGGCGGCGCTCCCTGCCGACGCCGAGGAGCGGGCGCGGTTGTTAGGAGCCCGCGGCTTCGGTTGGGCGGCGGTGAACGCCGAGCGCGCCCGGATCGCCTTCTCCGAGGCCGCGCTCCAGGCGCGGCAAGCCTCGGCGCTGGTCGAGGAGGCGTCGTATCTCACCGGTCTTGGCGCAGCTGCTGCCGATCTCGGTCACCTCGAGGAAGCGATCAGCGCGAGTCTGCGCGCCGAGCTGCTGTGGCGTCATCTGGGCCGGCCGCTGCTCGGCGCACGCGCGCTGCTCAACGCCGCGGCCGCCCACGCGACCGCGGGCGACCGCGCAGAAGCGACGCGCCTCGCGAGCGACGCCGAACACGCCGCACGAGTGGGCGGCGACGACCGGGCGCTCGGCTACGCCCACTTGCTGCAAGCAGACACGAGCGACGAGGATGCGCGTGGACACGCGCTTGCCGCCCGCCACGCGCTCGCCGCACACCCGGAGGACGAGCTGCGCTGGGCCGCCCGCTGCCTCGCGTGGGACGACCTCGAGCACGACGCCGTCACGCGCCTCGACCGCGCTGCAACGGCCCCGTCAGCCGCCGCCACGACCGCCGCGCTGGAGTGGTGGACCGCGCGTCTGAACGACGCGCGATCGAGCTCCGATCAGACCGTCGAGCAAGGCGTCTCGTGTGTGCTGCGCGCGATCGAGGTGGCTGCGCCTCTCACCGTGCGTGGGCGAGCCTTCGCCGCCGCGCTCCTGCGCGCACGGGAGCGGGGACTGAGCGAAGCGGCGCTGCGGCTCACGCGCGCGCTGGCCCGCGAGGCCGAGCTCCTCGAGCGTCGCGCCGGGAGGTTCGCGAGCTCGCTCGACCGCGTGAGCTGGGTGCGGGACGCTGGACGGTTGGGTCGCGCCGCCGAGGATCCACCCGGCCAGACGGAGCAGCTCGAAAAGCTGGTCCGGAGCCTGTCGTCGCGGACCGATCTCAAGGACCTGCTGCGCGGGGTGGTCGACGCGCTGGTGACGTGGACCGGCGTCGAACGCGGGCTGCTGCTGCTGCGCGCGCCAGATGGGCGGCTGGTGCCACGCGTGGGGCGCAACCTCGGGCAGCAGGATCTCACGGCGGACCAACGCGCGCTGTCCATGTCGCTCGCGGAGCGAGCCCTCGGCGCCCTCGAGCCGGTCGTCGCCGTCGACGCTGCGGGCGAGCTGCCAGACCAGATCGCAAGCGTGCACGCGCTGCGTCTGCGCAGCGTCCTCGCGGTGCCGCTGGTGACCGGCGGAGAGGCGCTCGGGGTCGTCTACCTGGACGATCGCGTGCGGCGAGGCGCCTTTGGCCCTCGAGAGCTAGCCTGGGTGCGCACGGTCGCGACGCTGGCCGCGGCGATGGTGCAACGAGCCCTGTGGCAAGCCCGGCTCAAGCGGCTTTCGCGGCGCGCGGAGCGCGAACGACGGGCGCTGGCGCAGGCGCTCGAGGATCGCGATGCGAGGCTCGAGCTGGTGGAGCGCACGCTGTCGCAGCAGAAGGGCGCGCACAAGAGCGCCGCGTTCGCGTCGTTGATCGGAGAGAGCGAGGCCATCGCGCGCGCGCTCGCCATCGCAGAGCGCGCCGCGCACACCGCGCTACCCGTGCTGCTGCTCGGAGAGTCTGGCACGGGCAAGGAGCTGTTCGCGCGTGCGATCCACGCGGCGGGCGCGCGCGCCCCCCGACCATTCGTGTCGGAGAACGTCAGCGCCATCCCCGATACGCTGCTCGAGTCGACGCTGTTCGGGCATGTGCGCGGAGCGTTCACCGGCGCCGACCGCACCCGCCTGGGTCTGTTCGAGAGCGCGGATCGCGGCACGCTGTTCTTGGACGAGATCGGCGAGATGCGGCCGCCGATGCAGACCAAGTTGCTGCGTATCCTGGAGGATGGCGAGGTGCACCCGTTGGGCAGTGACCGCGGCCACAAGGTCGATGTCCGGCTGATTGCGGCCACCCATCGCGATCTGCCCAAGATGGTGCAGGCGCGTGAGTTCCGGGAGGACCTGTTCTACCGCCTGAGCGTGCTCACGCTGCGCGTGCCCTCCTTGCGCGAGCGGCCAGGCGACGTCTCGCTGCTCGTCGCTCACTTCTTGGGCAAACACGCTCCGGGCGGCAAGGCGCGCGTGACGCGCGCGGCGATGCAAAAGCTCGAGGCGGCGCCGTGGCCAGGCAACGTGCGACAACTGGAGAACGAAATCCGTCGCGCGCTCGTGCTCTCGGACGGCGTGATCGACGTCGAGCACCTGTCGCTGGGGGAGCCCGGCGCCGCGGAGGACGGGCAGCTCGGGCTCGACGTGAAGAAGAGGATCGACGCACTGGAGGTGACGCTGGTGCGCGAGGCGCTCTCGCGCACGCGCGGCAACCAGACCCAAGCCGCCAAGCTGCTCGGTCTCAGTCGATTTGGGCTGCAAAAAATGATGACCCGGCTCAGCATCCAACGATGACCAGCGCGCGGGTCGGGCCGCTCTTGTGCCTCCTAGCCTGGGGCTGTGAGCGGGAGCGGGCGGAAGTGCCCACCCCCTCCCCGAGTGTGGCGCACGCCAGCGCGGACGCGACCACGCCGACCGAGATCTCGTCGGTGCGTGCGAGCCCTGCTCCCGCGAGCGAGCAACCCCACGAGCCGACCGTGACCGCGCCGACGCTCGAGCCACGCGAGCCGGCGGCACCCGCAGTCGGCTGCGCGCTGCCCGTGCAACGCCCCAAGAGCTTCAGCGCGCGCTTCCTGCGGCATGTGGTCCCTCACGGCGCACCGACGCGCTGGGAGGGCGTCGAGCTCCACGGAGAGGGCACGCCGTGCCCGGCCGATCCGGCTGCGCACGTCACGGCGCCTTGCACGCAGGTCAGCGCAGCCAAGCTCGATCTTCTGTACCGCAAGATCCGCGACGAGCAGTTCTGCGGGCTGCGACAGCGCCGCGCGTCTCCCGGCACTTCGCCCCACTACGGGTTCCGGTCGATCACGTTGTGGATCGCCGGCAAGCAGCACGAGGTCTCGGACTCCAGCCAGGCACAGCTCGATCACGAATCCAACCGGCGCTTCTACGCGATCGTCCAAGCGCTCGACGAGGCACGGAGCCCCTGAGCGCGCGCGCTCAGCGTTCGGCGACCAGCTCGCGCACGCGGGCGGCGAGCGCCTGCCGGCCTGCGTCGTCGGAGTCGAACACGGCGCGGATGTGAGCGCGGCGATCGACCACGGCGAAGCGCTCGGCGTGGGAGATGGCGATAGCCCCGCCACCGGGCGCGGCGCCGCCTTTCTGCAAGGCCATCTTGAAGCCGCTGAACACCAGCTCGTCCACCTTCTTGGGCTCCCCCGTGAGGAACGACCAACGCTCGTGTGCCGCTCCGTGTTTAGCGGCAAAGGCCGTCATCTTCTCGGGCGTGTCGTTCTCCGCATCCACGCTGACCGACACGAAGCGGACGTCGTCGATCGCGAGCAGCTCGTCCTTGAGCTTGGCTTTGCGCTCGATGAGCTCGGGGCACACCACCGGGCAGCTGGTGAAGAAGAAGCTGGCGACCCACACCTTGCCCTCGAGATCCGCGCGTCTGACGCTGCGGCCTTGCTGATCTGTCAGCGCAAAATCCGGCAGGGCGATATCCATGGCGGGCGCCGAGACGCGCAGCCCAGAAACCGCCGACGAGGATTCGCCCTGGTTCCGAGCGCTCGCAGGATCGCAGCCGACTTGCCAACACGCCGCCAGAGCGGCGAGCGCCGGTAGCAGCCGAGAGCGGACGCGACGGCGCACTAGCGGGAGGCGACGGCGGCACGCGCCGCGCTGGCGAACGGCGTCACCTCGCTGCCGGCCGGCAACGCGATGAAGATGCCGGTCAGGTACACCATGGAGGTGACGAACAACGTGCGCGCCCACTTGACGCCCGCGCTGCGACGAAGGCCCCACGCGCCAACTGCAAAGAACGCGAGCCCCAAGATCAGCGCCGTCGCCGCGTAGGCGCGCCCGCCGATGCCGTAGGGCAAGAGCAGGATGCTGGCGAGCACCAACGCCACCGTGTAGCGCACGATGTGGTGACGCGTGACGCGATCGCCGTGCACCACCGGCAAGACGGCCATCCCCGCGCGTCGATACTCCTCTTTGCGGAACGTCGCGATCGCCAGGAAGTGTGGCACCTGCCAGAAGAACATGATGCCGAACAGGATGATGCCGGGCGCGTCGAGCGTCCCACGCGCCGCCGACCAACCCATGAGGGGAGGGATGGCGCCCGGGACGGCGCCGATCAACAAGGCCGTCGGCGTCTTGCGCTTCAGCGGAGTGTAGACCGCCACGTAGCTGACGAGCGCAACAGCGCCCAACAGGCCCGTCATCGGGTCCACGAACAGCGTGAGCAACGGCAACGCCGCCGCCGAAAGCAGCAGACCAACCCACAGCGCCACATGCGGCTCCATGCGGCCCGCTGGCAGCGGGCGCACGCGAGTCCGCGTCATCAGCTGGTCGGTGTCGCGCTCGAGGTACATGTTGAGCGCGTTGGCGCCGCCCACGACCAGCGCCGTGCCGGCGAGCAACGGCAACAACACCGAGCCGAACGGGTTCAGCCCGAAGAAGCGGGCTGCCAGCCAGTACCCACCGAAGGTGGTGAACACCACCATGAAGGTGATGCGCGGCTTCGTGAGCGACCACAGGTCGCGCAGGCTCAGCGCCCGCGCGGCCGGGCGCTCCGGCTCGGGGAGGGTGCCGCTGGGGAGGGTGCTGCTGAGGCCGGGCGCTCTTTGCATGGTCTCTCGGCGGATTGGTAGAGTCGGCCAAGCCGGGCGTAAAGCCCTATCGTCTGTCCGCCTCGGACCGCTCTAGCGCTGCCAGGACGCCGTGGGGGTCCCGGCGATCCAAGGCCAAGCCGAGCGCGCCGAGCAGGAGTCCGAGCCCGAGCAACGGGACTTCGGCGGAGGCCCCGGTGAGCAGGATCAAACATAGCGCCGCCCCCACACGTGGCGCTCGTCGCGACAGCAGCAGCACCAGCGCGGCGGCCGCGGGCACGGCGGCGGCGACGAACACGGGGACCACCGGATCGACGAGCGGGGACGGTCGGGTCAACAGCTGCTGACCGAAGCGGCGCAGCAGCACCCCCCATGCGGGCTCCAGGTCGTTCACGCTCGCGGTCACCTTCCAGCTGACGAGCGCCGCAAACAGCAGGACTACGGGCACCCCCACCCTGGCTCGGCGCCGATCGAGCCCCGCCGACGAGACCAGCGCGACCACGATCGCCACCACCACCAGCCCGAGCGCCAGCGTGGACAACACTTGCGCCATGTGGAACGCGGCGGCGACGCTCTCGGTGTCGCGGCTCTCCACCTGCGCCCGCTCCGCCAAGAACGCGCCGGCTCCCCGCAGCGCGGCTGCGAGGCCGACCGACACAGGCACCAAGCCGACCGCCCCGGCCCTTCGCGTGGCGTCGGCGCCGAACACCAGCGCCACCACACAGGCGCAGCCGGCGACCACGCCGTGGACCACGGCCGGCAAGCGCGGAATACCGATCGTGGTCAACGCCGCGAACGCCGCCATCACGCCGGCAAACACGCCCACCATGCGCAGCGCGGCGTGCGCGCGGCTGCGGAGCAAGAGCAAGAGCTGCGCGCCCACGCCCAAGATCAACGCCAGCGCGAGCAACTGGCTGAGCGTGGCCGCGACCACGTCGAGCACGTCGATCACACGGCTCAGCCCCACCTTCCAGCCCCTCAGCGCGGGCACGAGCGCGCGCGCCAGCACCATCGTGCACAGCGAGAAGGTCGCGAGCGGGAGCAGCAGGACCAACGCGGGAGAGACCGCCTGGGTGTGGGAAGGCCGTTCTGCGGAGCTCGGCGCCGCCGCCGCGGCCTCGACCTCGCGATCTTCGTCGCGCGGTTCGGGCGCCGGGCCGGGTGTCTCCCCTGCCCCGCCCCGATCCAGGGAGCTTGCGGTCATTTGGACTTGGTCGGCTTGGCCGCGCCCGTGGGCTTGCGCATCGGTACCAGCGGGCCCGAGGCGTCGGGCGCTTCGCCCGGCTTGAGCGGCTTGAGCAGGGGCTTCTTGCTCGGCAGGTTCTTCACGATCGGCTTGGGGTGCAGCACCTTGAGCGGGGTGGCGTTGCGGGTCGAGCAGGCGTCCACCGGGTCGCGGTGGAACTCCCAGTGAAGGTACACGTGACCGTCGGCCGACTCGATGCCGGCGGGCGCCGCCCCGAACGGTTGCTTGCGATCGATCGCCTCCAGCGCGGCTGCGTCGAACACGGTGCTGCCGCTGTTCTTGGTGATGCCCATGCGCACCACCTTGCCCTCGTCCTTGGTCAGGATGATCTCCACGTGCGCCACGAGCTCTTCGTTGAGCTCATGAGCCTTGCCGAGCTTGTTCAGCGAGGGCAAAAACTCCTCGGCGAACACGGGGTGGATCGCGTTGTGGATGGTGGACAGGTACGAGGCGAACGGCGAATGCGCGGCGTTCAGCTGGGTGGAGTCGCCGAGCTTCACCGACGGGTCGTAGTTCTCGATGTCCGGCAACCAGCGCGCGAACTTGTTGGTGTCGAACTGCCCTGGACGCTGGCTTCGGATCGACTTGCCGATGGCGGCACGCTGCTTGTCGAGCTGCTCTTCACCGACGGCCTTCACGAAGCCCTGCCACGACAGGTTGAGCGGCCCACCCGGGCCACCCTTCACGCCCAAGCCGAGGGACTTGGGCGCGATCGGCACGAACACACCCGGGCGCGCCGCCAACATCTGCCCGGGTGTGTTGGAGACGCCGTCGCCGCCCGGAGCCTCTTCCGGGATCTCTTCGCTGAACCCGTTCTCGCTGTTGAACGTGTCGGGCGCAAACGGGCCCCGCCCGCCAGGAGCTCCGACCACCGCGCGTGACGGCGACGCGTCGTTGGCCGCTGCGCCGCCCGGTGACGAAGCTCCCGGCCGACCGGCCCCGCCGCCTTGGTTTGCGCTGGCCTGCGCGGGAGGCGTGGGCTCGTTGTGCTGGTGGTCGCGCGAGTGCGGTGAGCTCTCTCCCGGCGCACGCTTGTCCTCGCCCGGCTTCTCCTCCGCCTGCGCGATCTTGTGCTGCTCGCCGTTGCCCTCTTGGTTCTCGGGCCCACGCTGGTTGGAGCCGGGCGAGGGGTTCTTGCTGACCTGATCGGTGGAGCGATCTTTGGACTGCGTCTCCTCCAGCACGTGCGCGGCCTGGTCGGCCAAGCGCGGCGCGTTGGGGTTGTCTGGCTGATCCTTCTCCGTGATCTGCCGGATCGAAATCCGATTGTCTTTCACGATCACGAGCTCGGCCGGCTTGACCAAGTCTTTGGGCTTGTCCTCTTCCTTCTTCTCCTCCGGAGGCTTCTCTTCCGCAGGATCAGGCTTGGCCGCCAGCTCCTCCGCCGGTTTGGGCGGCTCGGGCTTGGGCTTTTCTGCCTCGGCGAGCGGCTCCTCTTTCTTGGAGTCGCTCTCCAATCCAGCAGCGAGCAACGCACTGTCGAGCAGCGAGTCGCGGAACACCTCCAAGAAGGTGAGCGGCTCGACCTCGACCTTCTCTGGATCCTCGTCCTTCTTCTTGTCGGCGTCCTTGGGGATTTCCAGCTCGATCACGCCGAACTCGCGCTGCACCCCGCGCACCATTTCGCGGATCTCGGCGCGCTGGCGCGCGTGGTCTTCCTCGACCTCGACGACGCGTTTCGCTCCCCCGCCCCCGACGGCATGCACAACCAGCGCCGCGCAGGCCCAGAGAAACAGCGGGATGGGTGCGTCACGGGTCATGCGCGGAAGGGCACGTCACACCGGTGGCGCGCCGTTCCACGCTATCACCCGAGACCGCCTCCAGCAACGCGCCCGGGGCCACGGCCCGCCGGCTCAGCCCTTCATGATCGCGTCCCAGCTGTCGGCGATCTCCTGGGCGGTCCACGGCTCGTCACCTTCTTTGAACTTCCCTGAGGTCTGAATCAGCTTGAACCCGTACATCTGCGCGCCGGCGACCGCCAAGACGAAGCCGGTGCGCTGCGCGGAAAGCTCGGATGCGAGGAACAGCGCCGCCGGCGCAACGTGCTCGGGCGTGAGCGAGCGGGTGGTCTGGAACATGGGCAGGTCCTCCGTCATCCGCGTCTTGGCGATGGGGGCGAGCGCGTTCACGAAGATCTTGTGCTTCTGCAGCTCGATCGCCAGCGTGCGCGTGAGGCCGTACACGCCCGCCTTGGCCGCGGCGTAGTTGGCTTGCCCGAAGTTGCCGAGCAACCCGGAAACACTGGTGGTGTTGACGATGCGACCGCCTTCGCCCTGCATCACGAGCTGCCGCGCCGCTGCCTGAGAGCACAAGAAGGTGCCCACCAAGTGCACGTCGATCACCGCGCGGAACGCCTCCAGATCGAGCTTGAGCAGCGTCCTGTCGCGCAAGATGCCGGCGTTGTTGACCAACACATCCAGGCGCCCGAACGCGTCCACCGCCGTCTTGATGATCGCGGCGGCCGACGCCTCGGTCTCGACCCGATCGGTGCTCACCACGGCGGTGCCTCCGGCCGCGCGGATCTCGTCCACGACCGCTTGTGCCAGCGGCTGCCCGGAGGCGCTGCCGTCGCGCGCCACGCCCGCGTCGTTGACCACGACCTTGGCGCCCTCCTTGGCGAACAACAGCGCCTCGGCGCGCCCGATGCCGCCACCCGCTCCCGTGATGATCGCAACGCGGCCGTCGAGCGCTCCCATTTCGCGGTCTCCTTCAGTGCACGCGCTGGCCGGCCTTGGCGCCGCTGTCCGGGCTGAGCAAGAACGCCTCGCCCTCGGCCCCGGCGGCCAGCACCATGCCTTCGCTCAGGCCGAACTTCATCTGCCGCGGCGCGAGGTTGGCGCACACGATCACGAGGCGCCCAACCAGATCCTCGGGCTTGTAGTACGCCTTGATGCCCGCAAACACCGTGCGTTTGGCGTCCCCGCCCAACGAGACGGTGAGCTTGAGCAACTTCTTGGCCTCGGGCACGGCCTCGGCCGAGACGATACGCGCGACACGCAGGTCGACCTTGGTGAAGTCGTCGATGCTGCAGGTCGCCGCGAGCGGCTCCTTCTCCAGCGCCGCGCCGTCGTCGACCGCGGCCGGCGTCGGACCGGGATCCGGCGCCGCGACAGGGGCAGCGTCGGGCTCGGGTTTGCTCTGATCGATCATCTTCTTGATGGCCTCCGGGTCGACTCGTTTCATCAGGTGCTCGTAGCTGCCCACCGGCACGCCGGCGAGCGGGGTGCTCGCAGCCTCGAAGGTGTCGAGCGGGCTGGCCAGCAGCTTCGCGCTGCCGCGCGCCAAGCTGGGCACGATCGGCGCGAGGTAGATCACCAGCTGGCGAAACAGGTTGAGCGCGATCGAGCAGGCGCGCTGCACCTCTTCTTCTTTGCCCGGCTGCTTGGCCAGCGCCCAGGGCTGCGCGCGATCGACGAACTCGTTGGCGCGGTCGGCGAGCGCCATCACCAGGCGCGTCACCCGCGCGAAGTCCCAGCTCTCGTACGCCTCGGCGATCTCGCCCTTGGCCGCCGCTGCCGCAGCGAACAACCCGCCGTCGTCCGGGTACGGGGCGCTGAAGCCCGTCTTGGCCAAGAAGCGCGAGCTGCGGCTGGCCAGGTTCACCACCTTGTTCACCAGCTCGCCGCTCACCTTGGAGGCGAGCTCCTCCAGGTTGAGATCGAGATCCTCGACCTTGGGGCTCAGCTTGCTGCCGTAGTAGTAGCGGAGGTAGGCGGGATCGAGGTGCTCCAGGTAGGTGGAGCCGAGCACGAAGGTGCCCTTGCTCTTCGCCATCTTCTCGCCGTTCACGGTGAGGAAGCCGTGCACCTGCACGCGCTTCGGCAGCGTGAAGCCAGCGAGCTTCAGCATCACCGGCCAGAACAGCGTGTGGAACTTGACGATGTCCTTGCCGATCACGTGCACGACGTCCGCCGCGTCGCCGCGCCACCAGCTTTCGAACGACTCGCCAGTCCGCTGGCACCACTGCTTGGTCGCCGCCAGGTAGCCGATCGGCGCGTCGAACCACACATAGAAGAAATGGCCCGGCGCATCCGGGATCTCGAAGCCAAAGTACGGCGCCGGGCGCGACACGTCCCAGTCGTGGAGCGGCTTGTCCAGAAAGAAGCCCATCAAGTAGTTGGCAATCTCGCGCGGCATGCGGCCCTCGGACTGCGTCCACTCGGTGAGCCAGGGCCGCTCCGGCTCGATGCCCACGAGCAGGTGCTCGGCCGTGCGCAGCACCGGCGGCTTGCCGCTCAGCGTGCTGATCGGATCCTTGAGCTCCGTGGCCGCGTAGGTCGCGCCACACTTGTCGCAGTTGTCGCCGTATTGGCCGGGCGATTGGCACTTGGGGCAGGTGCCCTTCACGAAACGATCTGCCAAGAAGAGCTGCTCGGACTCGTCGAACAGCTGCTCGACCTGCTTGCTCTTGACCAGCCCGTGGTGGCGCATCGCGCGCCAGATCTCGGCGGCGAGCTCGCGGTTCTCCTCGGAATGAGTGCTGCCGTAATGGTCGAACTCGACCTCGAAGCGCGCGAAATCCTGCTGGTGCGCCTCGCTCATCGCCGCGATCACCTGCTCCTCGCTGCGCTGCTCCTGCCGCGCGCGCAACATGATGGCGGTGCCGTGCGTGTCGTCGGCGCAGATGTAGACGACGCGCCGGCCGGCCATGCGCTGGGCACGAACCCAGATGTCGGTCTGGATGTACTCGAGCAGGTGGCCGATGTGGATGTGGCCGTTGGCGTACGGCAGCGCGCTAGTCACCAAAAGCGGTCGCATGGGGAGGCTCCGTATAGTCGCACTCGCCAGACGGACGCCACTCCGGAAGTCCTCCTGACGTCAGCCTGCGCGCGCTCGGCCGTCAGGATCGGCTCACTTGGGCAGCTCGCAGTGAGGGCCTCCAACAACATCGAGGTTGCGGGTGCGACTCCCGCCTGGATCCCGCACCTCGCGGGATCGATCGTGCCCCTCCCACACCCGTGGTGGGATCGGCCGGCCGGTAGTCCCGCCACAAGGCGCCTAGGGTGCGCGCAGGAACATCACTCTGGGCACGCAGCCCGAAGGATCCACCGCCACCTCGATTTCGCTCTTGCTCTCGAACGCGCTCACCAGCAGCGATTGCATGGGCAGCGACGCGGCCTCGACCTCGAATGGCGCCTTGCCCGCGCCTTTGGGCTCGAGGAAGAAGCGCACGCCGTCCACGCTGGCCGTGTACCCGCGCACCTTCACCTTGGTGGTGCCCAGCTTCGGCGGAGGTGTCACCGCGCTGGTGCAAGGCGCCGCGCTCTTCGGCGCGCCCGGGGCCACCGTCGCCACGATCGGAGGCTCCTTGTCGGCGCGATCTTCCGTGTCTCGGCACCCGACCAGCGCTCCGACGAGCCACCACCAGCGACGCGCGTGCATGACAGAAGTAGAGCAGATCGCGCGAGACTTTGCCTGGGCTCGCTTGCGCTGCGCGCTACGCTCGCCGACGAGGCGGGCAGCCGCTACCTTGGCGCGCATGCTCTTCCGCCTGGAGCCGCAACCGCTCTCCTTCGCCGACTCCGCGCCGCTGCGTGTCAGCGACTCGGCCACGATTCGCGCCACCCCTGCACGCGTGTTCGAGGCCTTCGCCGACGCGAGCAGCTGGACGCGCTGGTTCCCGCTGATGTTCCGCGCCCGCTGGCTCGGCTCGGCCACCTCGGGAGTGGGCAGTGAGCGCGAGGTCGCGCTGCATGGTCTCGGCGCGTACCGCGAGCGGTTCGTCGCCTGGGAGCCGGAGCGGCGCTTCGCCTTCACCATGACCGAGGCGTCCACGCCGATGGCACGCGCCATCGTGGAGGACTTTCGCTTCCACGACGAGGGAGGCCACACCCGCATCGACTGGGTGCTCGCAGCCGACCCCCGCACGCTCGGCAAGATCTTGCGCCCGGGGCTCGTGCGCATCATGCCGCGTGTCTTTCGCGCGTCCGGGCCCCGGTTGGAGCGGTACTTGGGCGTCCGCTGATGGCGCCCAAAAAGCCTCAGGGAGATCTGTTTCGCGAGGCCAGCACGCCCGCGCGCGACGCGCCGGCGGAGCGCGTGCTCAGCGTGGGGCAGCTGGGGCGGCTGCTCAAGAGCGAGCTCGAGACCGGCACCGCTGGGCTCGCCGCCTTCGGGGAGATCGTGGGCCTCAAGCTGCCTGACAGCGGCCACGCCTACTTCACGCTGCGCGACGAAGAGGAGGAGGCGGCCATCGACTGCGTGATGTACCGCACCGCGCCGGTGCGCGCGAAGAAGCTCCTGGCCGAAGGGGCGCGCCTGGTGCTGAACGGCCGCGTGACCTTCTGGGCGCCGCGCGGGCGCGTGCAGATGGTGGTGGAAGGCGCGCGCGTCGCCGGCCGCGGTGCGCTGCTCGAGGCGCTCGAGAAGCTCAAGACGAAGCTTGCGGCCGAGGGCTTGTTCGCGCCCGAGCGCAAGCGCCGCTTGCCGCGCGAGCCGCGGGCGATAGGGCTGGTGACCAGCGGGCAGGGAGCGGCGCTTCACGACATCGTCAAGGTGGCGTGGAGGCGCGCGCGCGTGCGCTTCATCTTGGTGACGGCACCGGTGCAGGGCGCGGGCGCGGGCGAGGCGCTGGCCAGGGCGCTGCGCCTTTGCGCCAAACACCCCGAGGTAGACACCATCGTGTTGGGCCGCGGCGGCGGCTCGCAAGACGACCTGGCGGCGTTCAACGACGAAGCGTTGGTGCGTGCGGTAGCCGCGTGCCGGGTGCCGGTCGTGACGGCTGTCGGTCACGAGACCGACCTGACGCTGGTCGATCTCGCTGCGGACGTACGGGCGAGCACGCCTTCTCAAGCGGCCGAGCTGGCCGTGCCCGACGCAGCCGCGCGGTTGGCCGAGCTCCGCCAGCACCAGGCGCGCATGGAGCGAGCGCTGACGCGCGCGCTGAGCGAGCGCTCGCAGCACATCGACGTGCTCTGCTCGGAGCTCACGCTCGCCGCGCAGAGCTCGCTCACCGACAAGCGACACACGGTGACCCGGCTCTCGCGCAGGCTCTCGGCGCGGCACCCGGCGGCAGTGCTGGCACGCGCGCAGGGCGAGCTCGGCCCACTCACGAGTCGCTTGGAGCGAGCGATGCGACGGACGCTCGCGGCGCGTTCGGGTCCGATCAGTCCGCTGCTCGCGCGCGTGTCGGCCAGCATGGAGCGCGCGCTCGGCGAGGCCAGGACCGAGCTGGCAGACCGCGCCGCGCGCCTCGACGCGCTCTCGCCGCTCGCGGTGCTGGGGCGCGGCTACGCCATCGCCCGTCGCAGCCGCGACCGCCACATCCTCACCCGGCCGGACGAGGCGCCGCCGGGTGAGCGCATCGAGATTCGCCTGTCGGACGGGCAGCTGTTCGCGCGCGTCGAGCCCGCGCCGCGAGACGACTGACCAAGATCCCCTTTCTGGCGATCGCGATCGTCGCTATCGTCGCGCCCCAGGTGGTCGTTCGCTCCTGGTCCCGCGCTGTCCTCGCCCCGCTCGGCGCGTTGCTCCTTGCGGGGTGTCCGCAGGCGAGCGAGCCGCCCAAGCCCGCGGGCAACCCGCCTGCCAAGAAGCTCGTCGACGCCTGCGTCGACAGCCCGCCGCCGTGGCGCAAGTACGACGGGCCGCTGCGCGACGTGCGCTGCGAGCAGGAGATGTTCTTGACGATGGCGGGCATCGCCGACGACCTGGGCGTCAAGTGCGGGCACTGTCATCAGACCAAGCCCGACGGCAAGAGCTTCGACTACCCGCCGATGACGAAGAACAAGGAGACGGCGCTGTGGATGGACCAGACCTTCATGCGCAGCCTGAAGCGCGCCGACGGCCAGCCCATGACCTGCGCCAGCTGCCACGTCGACAAACACGGCAAACCAGCCGCCAAGTTCCTCGGCACGCCGCGTGACATCCCGTGGACGGTCGAGTGGATGACGACGGTGATGACCAACCGCTTCGTGCTCGAGAACGGCGAGAAGCTGAAGTGCAAGCACTGCCATGGCGCGGCCTGGGGTCAAAAGGGCTTCCTCAAGGAGGTGATCGGCAAGACCGAGCAAGTACCTCACCTGAAGCTCACGCCCGCCGAGCCTGCGCCCTCGGCTCCGCCGCCGGCTTCTGCGTCAGCCGCGCCCAGCGCCGCGACGCCGGCGCCGAGCGCGTCGTCACCCAAGCCGCCCTGAGTCGCGCCCCGCGAGATCCTCGGCCACCTACGGGCGGACGAGGCGTCTCAGCATGAGACGGGTGAGAACGTAGCTTCGCGGCTTTTTGTGGGTTCAGACCCTCGCGGGCGGTGCCGCTCCGTGCGGTATGGACTCGTTTCAACCCGCCCTCGAAATCGCCCAGACCCAGCTGAGGCTGTCCGTGGATGCGAGCGAGGTCGCGGCGGCTGCGCGCTCGAGCTACCTGGGCTTCTTGGCAGAGGTCGCGCCCAGCGGGACCAAACGCGCGCTCGCCGAGTGGCTGCGCGGGTCCTACGCGTACGCCGTGCTGCCGCGCACGAGCGGCGCGCGGACGCCGGGGACGATCGACCCCAGCAGCCTGACGGAGCTGGTCGACGAGGCGAAGTCCCGCGTTGCTCGGGGCCTGCGGGCGCTCGCCCAGCCAGAGGTCGGCATGCACTTGTCGATGCAGGCTCACATCGAGGGCTGGGTGCTGCCGTTCCAAGACCTGTACGGCCAACCCGGCTGGATGCCGGTGGACCGCGCGCGCATGCGGCTGGGCGATCGGGTGATGTCGCTCGTGGCTGCAGACTACATGATGCGACCCGACAGCTTCGTGACGGACCTGACCGTGTGCGACACGTGCGACGCGGCGCACTTCGCCAAACAAGCGAGCGAGCGCCACTGCCGCGTGTGCAGCCGCTCGAGCGGCGTCAGCTTCGAGATCGCGCCTCACACGCACCGCTCGCGCGTGGCCTGAGACTCAGCGCTGGTAGCGGCTGACGTTGCCCAACACGGCCACGATGCCGCCGTCTCTGCCCAGCACCACGAGCGGCGCCCCTTGCACGATCTCTTGCGGACCGAAGTGTCCGCCCTCCACGCGCTCCGGGGCCTGCTCAGCGCGGGTGATCACGAGCACGCCTCGTTCGATCGAGACCGAGGCGCCGTCGGCGATCTCGATTCTGCGCACGCGCGTCGGGCTCTCGTTCAACGCCCCCGACTCTGCAACCAGCCGCTGCAAATACACGTTTTGACCAAGGATCTCGGCCTCGAGCGCGTGGTCGACGCCGCTGGTCGCCGCCTCCACCAGGCGCGCGATCTGAGCCCGCAGCTCGGCGCGCGCCGCCTCCTCCTGCTGCTTGTGCTGGGCCCGCTGCCGCTCCGCTCGCAGGGCCTGGACGAAGACGCTCGGCATGGCGCTCGGCGCTGGGGCGGCTTGCGCTGGCGCCGCGGCCGCGGGGATCGGCGCGGCGAGGCGTGCCAGCGCTCGCGCGCGGTCGAACAGATCGGCGCTGTCCATCACTTGGCACTGGGCCATGGCCTTGCGCGGCGCAGCGGCGGTCGCGGCGTCCACGTGTTGGGGGGTCAGCGCCCCGCGCATGGTGCGATGGAACTTGAGGAACGCGTCACGTTGCTCCTCCCAGCTCTTGGGTAGGCGTCGAGCGACGCGGATCTTGCGAACCGGGGAGGTGCGGAGCTTGGTGCCAACCACGGCTTGGTTGCGTGTCACGGGCTCCAGCAGACGCACCGGCGCCTCCACCGGCACCGGCGAAGCGTAGATGCTCTGGTAGATGTAGCGGCGCACCACGTCGTAAGGGGTGAGCGGGGCCGAGATGAGCAAGAGCGAGCCCGAGTAGGTGAGCACCACGGCGCCGTGCCGCTCGTCGGCGAACAAGATCGGCTGGTCCACGAAGCCCTCTTGCTCGGTGATCTCGACGAACACGGCGTCTTGCTCCAGGTACTCGGCTGCCTTCACCTCGAACGCCGGCCGATAGCGCGGCTCGAAAGGCAGCCCCAAGATGTCCGAGATGGCGGCGATCTCGCTGTCCTCGAGCTGATCGAGCGCGGTCCCGAACTGCGTGCCCGGCGAGCGGCTGGGGCCGGCGTGCTGGTCCGCCTCGACCAGCAGCGCGTTGAAATCACGACGCATGTTGGCGAGCACCGACAGGCCGTGGGTGCGCTCGTTCTCCGAGAGCTCGCGTTGCGAGACGAACTGGCCCCACTCCAAGATGCGCGCGTCGAGCCAAGCCGCGTAGCCGGTCAGCTCCTGGCAGTTGGGGTGGCCGGCCAGGCGTCGCGCCAAGGCCTGCACACGGAGCGAAGCCGGCGGCGCCATGGATCTCATCTTAGCGCGCGCGCGAAACTGCGTCGGATCGACTTGCCCGGGTCCACACCTCCAGCTAACTCTCCGCCCGTGCTCGAAGCGGTGGGCCTCTCGAAACATTTCGGCTCGCTGGTGGCCCTCAAGGGGCTCGATCTGACGGTCGCGCCCGGCGAGGTGTTCTGCTTGCTGGGCGCCAACGGTGCCGGCAAGACCACGACCATCCAGCTGTTCCTCGGCTTCCTCGAGCCCACGGCGGGCGAGGCGAAGATCTGCGGCAAGCGCGTCACCAGCCACGCGCTCGAGACCAAGCGCGCACTCACCTACATCCCCGAGAACGTGATGCTCTACCCCAACCTCACGGGCTGGGAGAACCTGTCGTTCTTCGCCACGCTCGCGGGGCGTGACGACATGAGCCGCGCGCAGCTGTACGACACGTTGACCCGGGCGGGGCTCCCGCGAGAGGCCGCCGACCGCCGCGTGCGGGAGTACTCCAAAGGCATGCGGCAGAAGGTCGGCATCGCCCTGGCCATGGCCAAACAAGCCAAGGTGCTGCTGCTCGACGAGCCCACCAGCGGGCTGGATCCCAAGGCCTCGAACGAGTTTTCCGACCTGCTCAAGCGCGTGCGCGACGAAGGCGTGGCGGTGTTGATGGCCACGCACGACATCTTCCGCTCCAAGGAGGTGGGCGACCGCGTGGGCATCATGAAGCGCGGTGAGCTCGCCATGTCCATGTCCATGGCCGAGATCAGTCACAGCGATCTCGAGCGCGTCTATCTCGAGCACATGCACGACTGACCATGCTGAAGGCGCTGATCCAAAAGGAGCTGTGGGAGATCGCTCGCGACGGGCGGTTCCGCGCGGCGCTGCTGGTAGCGCTCGGCCTCTTGGCGGTAGCGCTCGCCTTCGGCGTGGGCCAGGCGCGGGTGCTCACCGCCGAAAGAGAGGCCGCGCAGCACGGTGCAGAAGAGCACTGGCGCGCCCAGGACGACAAGAACCCGCACGTCGCCGCGCACTACGGCACGCACGTGTTCAAGCCGCGGGGCCCCTTGCGCTTCGTCGACCCTGGCATCGAGCCGTTCGTGGGCTCGTCGCTCAAGCTCGAAGCGCACAGGCGCAACGATGTCACCGGCGCGCAAGCGCTCGACGGCACGGGCCTCTCACGTTTCGGTGGGCTGAGCGTGGCGGCGGTGCTGCAGCTGCTCGTGCCGGTGCTGACCATCGCGCTGGGCTTCGCGGCCTGGACCGCCGAGCGTGAGCGCGGGACGTTGCGCCAGCTGCTCAGCCTGGGGGTGCAGCCTCGCTTCTTGTTCGCTGGCAAGGTGATCGCGCTGGTGCTCGCCATGGCGACCGTGCTCGTCCCAGGAGCGCTCGCGATCACGCTGGCGGCTTTTGCGGTGGAGGCTCACACGAGCATTGATGGGGCCAGACTGCTCGGCTTGTTCGGGAGCTACGCCGCCTATGCGCTCACGTTCGTGTTCCTCACCCTGGCCATCTCGGCCCAAGCGCAGTCGTCGCGCGGGGCGCTGGTCGCGTTGCTCGGCGTGTGGGTGCTCACGACGCAGGTGTTGCCCCGCGCGGCCGCCGACGCGGCGGCCCTGGTCGCCCCCGCGCCGTCGCACGCAGCGGTCAGTGAAGCGGTCAAGCAGAGCTTGGCCGAGGGCCTGCCCGGGGGCGCTCCCAGAGAGGATCGCGTGGGAGAAATCGCCGAGCAGATGCTGGAGGCGCAAGGCTTCGCGGGGGCGGAGACGCTGATGGACGCATCGCTCTTGGCGGGCATCGAGCTCGCCGCCGAGGCCACGTTCGAGAACGAAGTGATCGATCACCACTTCGCTGAGCACGCGCGCGCGCTCGCGCGCCAGGAACGCGTGGCGGCCTTGTTCGGATCGCTCTCGCCCATGGTCGCCATGCGCAACCTGTCGCGCGCTTTCGCCGGCACCGACCTCGCTCACCACCAACACTTCGCAGAGCGCGCAGAGGCACACCGGCGCGCGCTGGTCGACTCGCTCAATCAAGCGTTCGCCTCGCGTGGCGGCGCGCTCGGGTGGGACTACCGCGCCGGGCGCGAGGTGTGGGAGCAGGCGCCACCCTTCGAGTACCAATCGCCGGGCGCGACGTGGGTGCTCAGGCACCAGCGGCTCAGCCTGGCGGCGCTGGGCCTTTGGCTGCTGGTCGCCGCAGCCTGGGCCTACCGCGGCGCGGCGCGCCTCCGGGTGGTATGAAGCGCGCGTGGTGGCTCGTGTTCTTGGTCGAGCAAAAGAGCCTGTGGCGCGATCGCGGCCTGTGGGCGCTGCTCTCCGTGCTCTTCGCCGTCGCGGCCTACGCCACCGTCGCAGGCGCGACGTTCGCGCGGTTCGAGCAGCGCAGCATCCAACGCGCCCTCGCGCATGAAGCGGCGGCGCGGGCCTCCCTCGCCGACGAGGCGCTCGCCCTGTCACGCGGAGAATCGCCGCGCGCCGGCGCCGACGCAGGCGACCCCCATCGCGTCAGCACCGAGCTGTTGCCTCGCGTAGCTGCGCTCCCGCAGGCGCCGCTCGGCACGCTGGCCGTGGGTCAGCGGGACGTGCTCCCTCAGCTCGAACGGGTGACCACCGCCACGCGCGCGACCGACAGCACCACGGACGACGGCTCGAGCCCGTCGCGCCGCGCCTCGGGCGCGTTCGACCTCGCGTTCGTGCTCGTGTTTTTGCTGCCGCTGGTGGTGATCGCGTTGAGCTACGACCTCTCCTCCGGCGAGCGCGAGCGAGGCACGCTGGCCCTGGTTCTTTCGCAACCCGTGACGCTCACCTCGTTCGTGTTCGGCAAGGCGCTCGCCCGCGCCCTGGTGGTGCTGGTCGCCGCGCTCGTGATCGGCGTGCTCCCGCCGCTCGTGACCAGTCACTCGCTGTCGGGGGCCGGCCTGCCGACGCTCCTGCTCGCCGCTTGCCTGCTGGGCTACACCACGTTTTGGTTCGCGCTCGCGATGGCCGTGGACGCGTGGGGCCGCTCGGCCAGCACCAACGCGCTGTCGCTGATTGGCCTGTGGCTCGCGCTCCTGTTCGTCGTGCCTGGTCTGCTCGGGGTCGCAGTCGACACCCTCTCGCCCAGCCCCTCGCGCGCGGAGCTGCTCAACCTGGCGCGCGACGCTGCGCGCGAGGCCGAAGCGACCGCCAGCGATCTGGCCGGCGACCACGGCAAGAGCATCGACGCGCCGCAGCTCGGGCGGCGCGCGATCGAGGTCGATCGTCGGCTCGAGCAGCAGCTCGAGCCAGTGCGCGCCGAGTTCGAGGCTCGCCGCCAGGCCAGGGAGCGCTTGGTCGACCGGCTGCGCTTCGCCTCGCCCGCGATCGCGATGCACGAGGCGCTGGTCGACTTGGCCGGCAGCGGTGCCGCACGCAACCGCGCCTTCCAGCAGCAAGTCGCCGGGTTCCAGACCGAGCTCGAGGGCTTCTTTCACCCGCGCATCGAGCGCGGCGAGCGGCTCGGCGCCGCCGACTACACCGCGATGCCGAGCTTCTCGTTCCGCGAGCCGGGCGCGGCCTCGCTGCTGGGCCGGGTGCTCCCGGCGGTGCTCGCCATGGCGCTCGGCGCCGCGGCCCTCGCGTGGCTGACGGCTCGCGGTCTGGCTCGCCCCAGCGCGCGCGACATGCGCTAGTAAGAAAACAAGCGCGGAGGGGGCCCGCGCGTAGCGTCTTGGGTGGGGCCCCAAGCGCGGTTTACCCGCGTTGGGGCGGGGGCTGGCGACAGCCCCCGAGAGGACTAGCTACTTGATCGAGATCAGCTCGACGTCGAACACGAGCATGCCGGCGGGCTTTCCTGGAGCGCCCTTGTACGCCATCGGCTCGGGGATCCAGAAGCGCCGCTCTTCGCCCTCCACCATCAACTGCAGGCCCTCGGTCCAGCCCGGGATGACCTTGTTCAACGGGAACGAAGCCGGCCGACCGCGTGGGATCGAGCTGTCGAACGACTTTCCGTCGGTGGTCCAACCCGTGTAGTGCACGGTGACCACGCTCTCGGGCCCCGGCTTGGTCGTCCCCTCTCCCTTCTTCATCACCTTGGAGGCGACCCCGGTCGGGCTCACCTCTGCGTCCGCGGGCGGTGCCGCCACGTCGGAAGGAGCGGCGGGCGCAGCCTTGGGAGCCTCGCCCCCGACCATGCGCGTGGCGCCGATCTCCTGCATCACCTGCGCGTACGAGGCGACGCGACCGTCTTGGTGGTGGCAGTGATTGCGGTGGCAGTTGATCCAACCGGGGGGTGGGTTCTTGGGGTCGAACACCACCTCGCCGCTGGCCGCGGCGGTGGCGGCTCCGCTGCCCGCGGTGGAGGCCGAGGGGCCAGGCGCGGCATCGACCGGAGCGTCACACCCGACGAGGGCCAGAACGAGCGGCAAAGCACGAAAAAGCGCGACGTACATGGCGGCGCATGATGCTTCCTCGGGCGCTCTTGTCCAGCGCTTCTTGCGGTGCACGGGCTTTCGGCGCCGCCGAGTGCGTACTAAGACGCGAGGATGGCCCGGCTCGAAGTGGACAGCAGCAAGGTCGAGCGCTGCCGCGCGCTGGCGGCCAGCATCGCCAGCGACGTGCAGCGCACCATCGACGCGCACACCAGCGTGGGCGTGGAGCGTACCGTCGCCCGAGCCTACGGCGTCACGGGCGCGGACGCCGAGGGCACCCCGCTCGCCAACGCGCTCGTCGAGCGGCTGCACAAGCTCGGCTTCATCGGGCTGGGCGTCGCGTATTTCCTGGGCCGATCCCTCGCCGCTGGAGCAAGCTCCGTCCAGCAGGCCGCGGAGTCGCTCGCCTTCGCCGAACAGCTCGCGGCTCCTTCGGACGCGGACGACCTCGAGGCCATCCGCGCCGCGCTCGCGGCCCCCACCCGCGCCGCGCTCGCGCGCATCGATGACGCGGCGCAAGAGCGACGCGCCCTCCGCGCCGGGCTCACGAGCGGAGACGCCCCCCAGAAGTACGTGATCGTCGCCACCGGCAACATCTACGACGACGCGACCCAGGCCAAGGCCGCTGCCTTCGCCGGGGCTGACATCGTCGCCGTCATCCGCGCCACCGCGCAGTCGCTGCTGGACTACGTGCCCGAAGGCGCCACGACCGAGGGCTTTGGCGGCACCTTCGCCACCCAAGAGAACTTCAAGATCATCCGCGCAGCGCTGGACGAGATCGGCAAAGATCTAGGCCGCTACGTGCAGCAGACCAACTACTCGAGCGGCTTGTGCATGAGCGAGATCGCGTGGATGGCCGCGGTCGAGCGGCTCGACATGCTGCTCAACGACGCGATGTACGGCATCTTGTTCCGCGACATCAACATGGTGCGCACGTTCATCGATCAGTACTTCTCGCGCCGCGTGATCGCGCGCAGCGGCATCGTGATCAACACCGGCGAAGACAACTACCTCACCACCGCAGACGCGGTGGAGCGCGCCCACACCGTGCTCGCCTCCCAGTTCATCAACGAGGCGTTCGCCAAGCGCGCCGGCCTGGCCGAAGAGCAGATGGGCTTGGGGCACGCCTACGAGATCGACCCGTGGATCGAGGACAGCTTCCTGCTCGAGGTGGCGCAGGCCCAGCTCATCCGGCAGATCTTCGACAAGCACCCGATCAAGTGGATGCCACCGACCAAACACAAGACCGGTGACATCTTCCACAGCCACGTGCACGACGCGATGTTCAACCTGGTCGGCGTGCTCACCAACCAGTCGATCGAGCTGCTCGGCATGTTCAGCGAAGCGATCCACACCCCGCTGTTGATGGATCGATACCTGTCCCTGAAGAGCGCCAAGTACATCTTCGGCACCGCACGCCACTTCGCCGACGAGTTCGAGTGGAAGAAGGACGGTCTGGTGTCGACGCGGGCGAGGGAGATTTTGGACAAGTCGCTGGAGCTCTTGACCGAGGTGGAGGGGAAGTCGATCTGGACGGCGATCGGTGAGGGCGTGTTCGCCGACGTGAAGCGCGCGCGAACCGGGGGCAAGGGGTACACCGGCGTGGCCGAGCGCGACGCGCGCTACACCAACCCGCTGCTCGACGCGCTCGAAGGAGGAGCCCAATGAGCGAGCACCTGCGCGCGTACGGCGACCGCGAGGGCGACGGCATGGTGCAGCTGTCGTTCACGCTGGCCATCTTGCCGGGAGACAAGGCACGCGAGGCGGGCAAACGCTTCGCCGAGGCGCACGGCCTCTCGAACCCGCTGATCGTGACGATGGAGCAAGTGTCCCAGCAGCACTCCTACTTCGTCGCCTACGGGCACTCGCGCCACTCCGTGGACGTGTCGGCCATCCACGTCGAGGAGCTTGGCGGGCAGTCGCTCGGGCGCGAGGAGATCGAGGCCTTGGCCAAGACCCTGGGTCGCAAGATCGTGGTGGTGGGCGCCTGCACCGGCAGCGACGCGCACACCGTCGGCATCGACGCGATCCTGAACTACAAGGGCTTCCGCGGCGAGAAAGGCCTGGAGAGCTACAAGGCGTTCGATGCGCACAACCTCGGGGCGCAAGTCGAGAACAGCGAGCTCTCTCTGCGCGCGCGAGCGCTCGGCGCCGACGTCATCCTGGTCTCGCAGATCATCACCCAGCGCGACTGTCACAAAGACAACGGCCGCGCGCTGGTCGAGCTCATCACCGAGCAAGGTTACCGCGATCGTGTGCTGCTGCTGTTCGGCGGTCCGCGCATCGACAACAAGCTCGCCCGCTCGCTCGGCTTCGACGCCGGCTTCGGTCCCGGCACCACGCCCACGGAGGTCGCTGCCTACATCGTGAGCCACGTGCTCGAGCGCGAGCAGAGCCGCAGCGCGCCGCGTCCCTGACTCGGAGCGTGCTCAAAGGCGGCCGAGCGCCTTCAACAGCGGCACCAACCCGGCCTTGTCCGCATCCGCGTTCTCGAGCTGAGGTTGGCGACGGCGCAGCGCCTCGTCGAAGCCGTCTTCGTGTGGCAGCCGGCCCTGCTTGTCCGGCCAAACGCACTGCAGGCCGGAGAACGGCCGCTCGCCATAGACGGCGCGCGCGTGCATGAACATCACGTCGAGCCATGCGGGGTCCACCGCGCGCAGCTCGCATGGCATCCCCTGCAGGACGTCGTCGGTGCGGAGCCCGTGGCGGAGCTCTGCGCCAGCCAGCGCCATGTTCGCCAGCGTCCTCACCATCGCGTGCATCACCTGAGGTGGAAGCCCGATCACGATCACGTCGGGCTGGCCCACGCTCTGTGCGAGCCCGATCGTGTACGCCCAGATCGGACGTTCCGGCGGTTGGAACAACAGCTGAAACCCTTCACTCGCGATGGTCTCGCGGACGACCTCCTCGACCGGTTTGGGCCGCTGTCTTTCCCACACCGCGCTGGCGTCCGCGCGGCGCGCCTGCCAGCCGACCGCCAGATCCGCGAGCTCGATCAGGGAGGGATCCTGCTTCACCATGCAGCCGAAGCACCCGGGCCGGCCATCCTCGGTCCGGTTCGTGGTCGCACACAGGAGCTGCCAGCCACCCTCCTCGTCGTCCTCGTGGACGACCAGCCGAATCGGCTCCAAGCCCTCGAGCACACGCGTCGTCGTGATCACGCGGGTCTCGGCAGAAACGGTGAACGGCCAGTCACTCCCGTGGTCGTGCGTCGGGGGCATCCGCGGAGCTTAGCCCCCTGGAGCGCCGATCCGCGCGCGGAGTGACCAGGGGCCACATCGCGTAGTGGTGCGTGACCACCGTCATGCCCCACAACGACTGGCGATGAACGCCGACGATGAGCGGAGCCTGCGGGAGCGCCCCGGGGAACACCGGCGCGTTCGGGTGGGCCGGCGGCCACAGCTCGAGCTCCTCGGACAGCGGGAGTCGGACGCTCTTCGGGCGCGGTCCTGCTGCGCCGAAGACGAGCCAGATGCCCGCGTCGTCGCCGTCCCCCGCCCGGGAACGGAGCGCCACCGCGAGCCTGCCTCGCTCATCGGCGGCGAGGGGATCGAGCCGCAAGAAGCCGGCGAGCTGAGCGCCGGGCAGAGGGAACGCGGCGCTCATCAGACGGGTCCCGCCGCGCTCCCACGTGGCGTAGGCGACCACCTGGAACACGCTCCCGTCCTCCGCACGTCGTCGCACCACGGCCCGCGCATCGGGGCGTCCATCACGAGCGGTGTCGAGCGCGAGCACTTGGGTGGAGAAGCGAGCCCGCCTCACCGGCAACACCAGCTGCCCCATCACCAAGAACAGAAGCCGCAACAGCGGCCACACGAGGTTGAACGGGAAGCACCAGCGACTCAGCGCCAGCGTCTCGAGGTCAGCCGTGCGCTCGAAGAACCAACGCAGGTCTGGGTGGACCGCCGCGACGTCGAGTTTGGGGTGAGCCAGCGCCGAGAGCTGGTCGACCAGGCCGCGGGGCTGCTCCGCGTCGCTCCGCGCGACCGCCCACCCTCGCCGCGTGAAGAAGTCACCTCCCACGCGCAAGCCTCCAGCGATGCGGCTGAAGCGCGGCGCCTGGGTCACTCAGCTGGTCAGCCGCTGGTAGGCCGCGGAGAGCCGCGCCAGCTCACGCGTTCGTGCGTCGCGATCGCGCTCGGCGGCCAGGTCGGGGTGCAGCTCGAGCACCTTGGCGCGGAAGGCGGTGCGGATCTCCTGCGGCGTCGCGCGCTCGGTCAGGCCGAACAGGCGCAGCGCGCTCGCGCGCTCGTCCCGCTCGTCGCGCGGACGCGGCTTGTTGCGTCGGCGTCCGTGCAAGAAGTCCTCCGGCGCGAGCGGCGCCGAAAGCTCGGCGGAGCGCATCCAGGCCGGATCGATCACGTCGGCGAACAGCGCCGCCCGAAAGCTGAGCCGCCCGTCCGCCAACCCGAACAGCTGCTCCAGACGTTGCTTCGCTTGCTGCTTCACGCGCGCCACGACCAACCCGAAGTCGACGCCTCGCTCGGCGATGATCTCGCCGAACAGCCGGGGGTCGCCGGCGCGTTGCTGCGCGATCGCGCTCGCGACCTGGCGCGCGTCGATGCCCCGCGCTGCCTCGAGCAGCTGGCCCAAGCGCGGACCTTCGCTGGCGACCGAGCGCGGGAGCCCCGAGCGCCACACCACCTGGTGCTCCTCTCCGCGCGGGTCGACGATGCCGAGCACGCCGCTGGCGCCGTGCCGATGGAGCAGGCCGAAGATGTCCCCCAGCGTGGTGTGAGCGAGCTTGGCAGGCAGCCACATGCCTCGTTCGCTACCAAGCTTCGAGCAGCCGGGCCAAGCTCGACATGGATCCGACGCGATCCATATCGTTGGCCCCACCTGGACCTACCTGCGGCGGGACGCACGGTGGACCAGGGCTGAATTGCCGCAAAATTCGCCTGTCGTTGGAGGTGCGACATTGGCGCGACTCCTGCTTTGGAGAAGGCATGAACGCGACGCGCACCCTCGGACTCGTTGGCTGTCTCGGGCTGATCCTGACTGGCTGCGCCTCGAGCGACCCGATCGCGGGGCCCCCGTCCGACGAGGTCTCGCCCGAGACGGTGTCGGAGATCTGCCTGCTCCACAACTGCTCGGCGGACGAGCACTGCGGCGGCTGCTCCGACGGTCGCAACTCCTGTCTGGTGGACGAAGGGCGCTGCGTGGCCTGCAACGCGGACACCGGCACCGGCTGCGAGGAGGGCGAAGAGTGCTCGAGCTGGGGCAACTGCGTGCCGGAGGGCCTCACCTGCCCCACCGACGACCACGGCACCCCGACCATCGGTTGCGCCAGCAACGCGGACTGCCTGGCCTGCGACCCGCTGCACCAGATCTGCGACACCGCCACCAGCCAGTGCGTGGCGTGCACCTCGAGCGACACCAGCGCGTGCCAGACCACCGACTTGTGCATCGCGAACAGCTGCTCCGCGGAGTGCCCCGCCGACTGCACCGTCGACGCTGATTGTGCCTCGTGTGGCGGCCCGAGCGCGCCGGCCCACGCCTGCAACGCGCATCGCTGCGCGGAGTGCTCGCCCACCTCGCCTTGCCCCGGCGGTCAGACCTGCTCGCCGCAAGGGACCTGTTTGGAGGTGTGTGGCAGCGATGGCGACGGCACCTGCACCTCCGACGCCGACTGCTCGGGCTGCGGCGCGGGCAACACCAACTGCAACCAGCCCATCAACGGCGGAGCCGGCACCTGCGGCGTGACCGCGGCGGGCTGCTCGGATCTCGGCACCTCGGCGCTGGTGCTGCCGGCCCCCTGGAACCAGGTGACCAACACCTGCTCCGACGACGGAGACTGCGCGGGCGTGGGCATCACGCTGAACGTCGGCAAGATGCTGCGCGACATGACCGGCATCGACTCGATCGACGACGCCAACCTCGAGTACGGCATGAACTCGTGCGCGTCGGTCAGCATCGGCGAGACCTCGTGCGGCGTGTGCGTGCCCTGCCAGGTCGATGCGGACTGCCAGCCGATCGACATCGACCAGGTCGCGGGCGACGCATTCGGCCCGATCGGTAGCCTCGCGACGGCGCTGCTCATGGACCAGATCTTTGGGCCCAGTGACCACGCCATCCACATGTACTGCGAGCCGGTCGCAGGCGGCTACGGCGTGTGCGCCCCCTGCCCGGGCATGATCTACGAGTGCGGCATCGGCGGCACCACCGGCGGCAGCGGCTCGTGCAGCCACGACGCGTGCACGGCGGGCTCGGCGCTCGACCCCTCGTGTGACTCGTGCGCCGCCGACGTGTGCGCCATCGACCCGTACTGCTGCGACAACCAGTGGGACGACGTCTGCGTGGGCGAGGCCGACCAGTATTGCAGCGGCGGCTGCGGCGGCACGGGCGGCCCTGGCCCTGGCCCTGGCCCCACCTGCCACGACGAGTGTGTGCTCGGCGATCCGCTCGACGCCTCCTGCAACGACTGCGTCGCGGCCATCTGCACGGAGGACCCGTACTGCTGCGACACCGAGTGGGACTCGGTCTGCATCAGCTACGTGGACGACATGTGCAGCCCCCCTTGCAACTGAGGCTCGAGCCGCGGCGGCGAGCGTAAGCGCCCGCACGGGCGCGTAGCGAGCCCCTCGAAGCCGCCAAAGAAGCGTGGGTCTGCCGAGAGCCAAAAGCATCACTTCCATAAGTGCGGACGGGTGCTAACCTGCCGAGAGGTCCAATCGGAGGCGGCTTGGCCCATTCGAGCGGGTTAGGAAGAGGCAATCGCGAGCTGGACGGAGGGGGAGACCCTTCCGCGCTCTCCGCTCAGGAGTCGACCGGCTCCGCAGATCTGCGCGCGCCTGCGCCGAAGATGGTGAGCTCCGTTCCACCTCGCGCAGCGCCCCCCGCCCAAGTGCTGGAGGCCGAGCCCGCGCGGCACTCGTTCCCGGTGATTGATCCCACGCTCGCGCCCGCACGGCGCCGCCCCGCGCTGTGGGGGAGCGTCGCGATCGGCGCGCTTTTGTTGGGCGCGCTGCTCGCGGTCGCGCTCGGTCGATCCCTGTGGCTGCGCACCGCGTTGCCGTTCGCGTTGGGGGTGATCGCGGGGGGCGTTTGGCTGCGGCACCGGCGCAAGGCGCGGCCAGTCCTGGCCGAGCGCGCGACAGAGATCCCCCCGCGCCGCAGCTTGGTGCTCAAGGAGACCACCTTCGATCTCGAGCGCGGGCGCGGGGAGCGCGTGTCGCTGCCCATGTCGTTGCCGCTCGGCGGGCGCTTCGGGCTCACGCTGCTGTCGAGCGGAGCGCGCGACCGGCTGGTCGCGGTCATCACCAGCGAGGCCGGCACCATGCTGTTCGGCACCGAGGTGTCGCTGGCCGAGCGCGCGACGCTGGGCAACCTGTTCCTGCGCTCGACGGTGCTGGGCAACGACGACGAGGCGCTCGCAGCGATCGCGCCGGACGGCGGGCCGACCGAGCTCTCCCCGGCAGTGTTCGCGCGGCTGGTGGCCGAGCTCGCGGAGCGGGACGCGAGCTGCTTCGACCGAATCTTGCTCTCGGACCAACACGGCGCGCCGTTGGTGCTCGACGGGCAGCGCCTGTTCGTGAAGGACCACACCTTCGATCTGAGCCGGCCCCTGGAGTGGCGATCGATCCTGTTCCAGGAGTCGTTCGGCAGCGCCGTCACGCTGTACCAGGGCACCTGGGTGCGTCAGAGCGGGGTCGAGGTGGTGCTGGTGTCGTTGCTCGGCTCAGCGCTGTTCGACGCGCAGGCCACCGAGGACCCGCGCATCGGCGACCCCGACCTGGACGTGCGCGCGATCCGCGATCAGCGCTTGCGCCAAGCCACCGCCTCCGATCCGCCGCCGCGCGAGCAGCGCGCCGCCCTCGAGGGCATGTTCGTCGTGCCGCTGCGCGCCGCCCTCGACCAAGCGCCGCGCGCCAGCACGCGCCAGGTCAAGAGCGGCCACCCGCAATAACGCTAGGGGGCGTCCCTAGGTTTTGTCGCGGTGCTCATCACGACCCTCGCTGGCGCTCGCAGGTGGAGGTCGTGACGATCACCGCGACAAGCCACAAGTCTGGTCCTGCCCCCTCGATATCTTCTGGCCGCCCTTCGGACGGACTAGGCAAGCACACGTGCGCGGTGCTGCAGCACCCAGGGCGCAGCTTGCTCGGCGCTGGGGCTCGACTCGAAGCGGGGCTCGCGCGACTCCTTGTGCACCGCGAGCGCGATCGCTGCGGCCACGGCGGCCTCGTCTTGCTCGGGCACGTCGGCGTAGCCGAGCAGCGTGGCGCGGTGGCGCTCGATGAACCCAGTGTCGTACTTGCCCGCTCGGAACTCGGGATTTTCCACCAGCTTCTGGTGGAACGCGAGGTTGGTGCGGATGCCGGTGACCACGTACTCGCCGAGCGCGCGCTTCATGCGATCGATGGCTTCAGCGCGCGTCGGTGCCCACACGCTGAGCTTGGAGATCTGCGGGTCGTAGTGGCTGGGCACCTCGGCGCCGGAGTAGTAGCCGCTGTCGTCGCGCACGAACGGACCGCTCGGCGCTCGCAGGGCCTCGATCGTGCCCGGGCTGGGCAAGAACCCGGTCTGCGGATCCTCGGCGTACACGCGGCACTCGATGCTGGCGCCGCGGCGCGTGATGGCGCTCTGCTGGTAGTCGCGGCGCTCGCCGCTCTCCACCCGCACCATCTCGCGCACCAGGTCGAAGCCGGTGACCCACTCGGTGATCGGGTGCTCCACCTGCAGGCGCGTGTTCATCTCCAAGAAGTAGAAGCTGCCATCCGGAGCCAGCAGGAACTCGAACGTGCCGGCAGAGAAGTAGCCCACGCTGAGCGCACCCTTCACCGCCACCTCGCCCATCCGCGCGATCAGCTCCGGCGTCGCCACTGGGCATGGAGTCTCTTCGACGACCTTCTGGTGGCGGCGCTGGATCGAGCAGTCGCGCTCGAACAGGTGCACCATGTTGCCGTGTTTGTCGCCGAGCACCTGGATCTCGACGTGGCGCGGGTTGATGATCGCCTTCTCGATGTAGACCAGGTCGCTGCCGAATGCGCGCAGCGCCTCGCTGCGTGCGCGCTCGAGCGCAGTGGGCAGCTCCGACGCCTCGTGCACCAAGCGCATGCCCTTGCCGCCGCCACCCATCGCAGCCTTGAGCAGCACCGGGTAGCCGACACGCGCGGCGGTCTCGAGCGCCTCGGCGTCGCTGTTCGCGTTGCCACCCGGCGTGACGGGCACCCCCGCCTCGACCATCTTGGCGCGGGCCGCCGTCTTGGAGCCCATGGCGCGCATGGCGCTCGCGGGGGGTCCGATGAAGGCGATGCCAGCGTGATCGCAGGCCTCTCGAAAATCTGCGTTCTCGCTCAGGAAGCCGTAACCCGGGTGGATCGCGTCGGCGCCCGAGCGCTTGGCCGCGCCGAGCACGCGCTCGAAGTCCAGGTAGCTCTCGCGCGACGGGGCCGGACCGATCGCGAGCGCCTCGTCGGCGTAACGCACGTGCAGCGCTGCGCGATCGGCGTCGCTGTGGACGGCGACCGATCGGATGCCCATCTCGCGCAGCGTGCGCGTGATGCGCACGGCGATCTCACCGCGATTGGCGATCAGAACTTTCTTGAACACGCTGGACCGCTTACCGCCCCCGGCTCCAGGCAGCGAGCCCGAAGGTGGGCTCGTCCCAGCGCCACAAACTATTTCGCACACGAAGCTTGCACCGTGACCGGTTCGGCGATAACTCGGCGCCGAGGTGCGGGGCCACACCGTGGGGCCAACGCGCGCCGTGGAGGCGAAAATGGCCGTCGATATCCAGAACCTGTTCAATACCGAGATCCCTGCTGCCTTGGACAAGAACAAGGACGCCGCCAAGGAGATCGGCGCGAAGTACCAGTTCACGATCACGGGCGACGGCGGCGGTGAGTGGTTCATCGACCTGACCGCTTCGGGCCCGTCGTCTGCCGCCGGCAACCCTGGTGGCGCCGACTGCTCGCTCGAGATCAGCTCGGACGACTTCCAGAAGCTGTACGAGAACCCGGACGCCAACGGCATGACCCTCTTCTTCGGCGGCAAGCTGAAGGTCAAGGGCAACCAGATGTTGGCGATGAAGCTGAAGAAGCTGTTCCAGCTGAAGTGAGCTCCGCGCGTCCGCTGTCGGACATACGGGTCCTCGACCTGTCGCGTCTGCTGCCAGGACCTTTCGCGACGCTGGTGCTCGCGGATCTGGGAGCTACGGTCGACAAGATCGAAGACCCTGGCCAGGGAGACTACCTGCGGCACATGCCGCCGCAGGTAGCCGGCCAGAACGTCGCGTTCGCCATGCTGAACCGCGGCAAACGCAGCGCCGTGCTCGACCTCAAGTCGGAGGACGGACGCCGCGCGCTCGCAGCCATGATCGCGAGCTACGACGTGCTGTTCGAGCAGTTCCGCCCTGGTGTGTTGGCGCGTTTGGGCCTCTCCCCGGAGGCGCTCCGCGAGCAGCACCCGCGGCTGATCGTGTGCTCGCTCTCCGGCTACGGGCAGACCGGGCCGCTCGCGCAACGGGCTGGCCACGATCTGAACTACCTCGCGCGCGCCGGCCTGCTCGACGCGCAAGGTCCGACCGGCGGCGCGCCGCAGGTGCCTGGCTTTCAGCTCGCCGACATCAGCGGCAGCTTGTGGAGCGTCACCGCGATCCTTGCGGCACTGCGCCACCGCGACCGCACGGGTGAAGGGGCGTGGCTCGACATCGCGCTGTCGGAGGGCACGTTGCCGTTCGCGCTCACGAGCTTGGGACCGGCGCTGTGCGAGGCTCCGCGTGAACGAGGAGACGAGCAGCTCACGGGCGGTATCGCTCCCTACCAGGTCTATCAGGCCAAGGATGGGGGCTTCATCACCTTGGCGGCGCTGGAGCCCAAGTTCTGGCTCGCCTTCGCGGCGAGCTTCGGCCTCTCGCCCCAGATGAGCGATCTGGTGCAGGGCCCGCACCAGGTGGATCTGAAACAGAGAGTTGCCGAGATCGTGCGCTCGCGCACCGTCGCCGAGTGGGGCGAGTACGCCGCCGCGAACGACGTGCCGATCGAGCCGGTGTTGGCCATGGCTGATCTCAAGGCTGACCCTCACCTGCGCGCGCGGGGCGTGTTCTTCGAGCTGGGCGCGGATCGCCTGCCGCAGCTGAAGACGCCGGTCAGCCCCGCGCAGGTGGCGGACGCCACCCCGCCACCCGCCCAGGGCGAGCACACCCGCGTCATCCTCGAACAGGCGGGCCTCGACGCAGGTGCCGTCGCGGCCTTGTTCGCTTCTGGCGCTGCGCGTTGACGGCGCCCCTCGGCGAAGGCCGTGTGCAGCGGCGCAATCGGTGATAGCTTGCGGCCGTGGCCGAGGTGGTTTGTCCACAGTGCGAACACGTCTGTGAGACGTCGCACAAGTTCTGTCCGGTGTGCGGGTTCCCCGTCGCAGAGCTCCAGAGCAAGACCGACGACCCGTTGATCGGCACCACCTTGCCCGGTGGGTACGTCATCCTCGAGCTCGTCGGGGTCGGCGGCATGGGCCGCGTGTACCGCGCCGAGCAGAAGATCTTGGGGCGCACCGTCGCGGTGAAGATCGTGCACCCTCACCTGCTCGGCGACGAGAGCGCGTCGGCGCGCTTCATCACCGAGGCGCGCGCCGCCTCGCGCTTGAACCACCCGAACTCGGTGGGCGTGATCGACTTCGGCCGCAACGGTGGCCAGCTCTACCTGGTGATGGAGTTCCTGCGCGGCAGAGATCTCGCGCGGGTCACTTACGAGGACGGCCTGCTCGCCTTCCCGCGCATCGTCGACGTGCTCTGCCAGGTGATGGCCGCGCTCGCCGAAGCCCACCATCTGGACATCATCCACCGCGACCTCAAGCCCGAGAACATCGTGCTCGAGCCGATGCGCAGCGGCGGCGACTTCGTGAAGGTGCTGGACTTCGGCTTGGCCAAGATGCGCGAAGCCAACTCCAACATCACGAGCCCCGGCTTGGTGTGCGGCACCCCCGACTACATGGCGCCCGAGCAGGGCCGCGGAGACCCGATCGACGCGCGCAGCGATCTCTACGCTTGCGGCGTGGTCATG
The DNA here is from genome assembly GCA_964641275.1 of uncultured Polyangiaceae bacterium. GTDB lineage: Bacteria > Myxococcota_A > Polyangia > Polyangiales > Polyangiaceae > Xiheicaenibacterium. Next base: position 157,241 of record CAZXMG010000003.1, on the reverse strand, counting down.
TACCAGCTGCTCACCGGCCGCTTGCCGTTCGAGGCCGAGTCGCCGACGCAGGTGGTGCTCATGCACCTGTCGCAACCGCCCGCAGATCCGAACAAGGTCGCACCGGACCGCAACATTCCGCAGCCACTCGTCGACGTGGTGCTCAAGGCGCTCGCCAAGAACCCCGCCGACCGCTACCAGAGCGCGGACGAGTACAGCGCGGCGCTCAAGGCCGCGCTGGTGGCGATGGATCGCGCGTCCGGCAAGGACAAGTCGGACAACGGCTGGGGCATCACCGATCACGGTACCCACTGCTCGTCGTGCAACGCGCTCGTGCCGCTCGGCCAGAAGTTCTGCGGCGACTGCGGCGCGCGGATCTCGCCGCAGCAAGCGCCGGCAGCGGCCGACAAGCTCGCCGCCGTCCCGCGCTTGCCGCTGCCGTTCACGGGGCGTGAAGAAGATCTCGATTGGCTCGACGTGTGCCGTTTCGAGGTGGGCTCGTGGGTCACGACCGCACGCATCGTGGGCGACCACGGCGTGGGCAAGACCCGGCTGCTCCGTCAGTTCCTGCGCATCGCGGCGGAGTCGGGCGATCTGGTGGTCGAAGCCGGGCCAGATCCGTGGTCTGCCGACGTCGGCTACTACGCACTGAAGAAGGCGATCATCGGCCTCGGCGATCTGCCCCCCTCCGGCGGAGTGCCCAACGACTGGACCAGCGCGACCCCCGAAGCGCGCCGCGGCCTGGAGGAGATCTTTTCGCCGACCAACGCCAAGGCCGATCCGCCCCCCCCGGCCTGGGAGACCAACCACGAGGAGCTGAGCCTCAGCGACCGGCGCTTCATCGCGGCCGAAGCGCTGCGTTGGGCGATGGCCCGAGCCGCGCGCACCGCGCAAAAGCACCGCGTGATCCTGGCGGTGGAAGACCTGCAAGCGATCGACGGCGCCAGCCGCAACGCCTTCGTCGACGTGATCCAAGAGCCGCCGCTCGTGGGCATGCTGCTGGTCGGCACCCATCCACCGGAGTTCGATCCCGGCTGGGGCGGACCGGAGCGGGTGCTCGGCGGGCTGCCGCTCTCGATCGCGCAGTCGCTCGCCAAAGGCATGGCCCCCACACCGAGCGAGAACGGCGCCGCGGCCAAGACCGTCTCGCCGATGTACATCGAGCAGCTGGTGCGCTTCACGATGGAGGGCGGCAAGGCCCCCGCCGCCCGCATCGGCGACCTGATCGCCCAGCGCATGGAGCGCCTGCAATCGGATGCGCGCCGCGTGCTGCAAGCGCTGGTCGTGCTCGGCGACGAGGCCGACCCGGGCCAGCTGCTCGCGATGGTGCAGGTGGCCGATCCCGACGCGGCGGTCGACGAGCTCCGCACGGCCGGCATGATCGAGGTGACCGATCGCGCCATCTCCTGCTCGCACCCGCTGATCCGCGACGTGGTGATGGCCACCATCCCAGCCGGCGTGAAGCGCGAGCTGCACGAGGCCGCCGGCGCAGACAGCGCCGGCCGCGATCTGCCGGCAGAGGTGCTGGCGCTGCACGCCTATCACGCACAAAACTCGTTCGAGGCGCTGATGTTGCTCGAGACCATCGCCAACCGGGCTTCGGCGCGCGGAGATCTCAACGGCTCGGTGATCGCGCTGCGCCGCGCGCTCGATTTGGCGCGGCGCGAGCTGTTCCGCGGCGACATCGACGATCCGGTGCGCGCGGTGCTGATCTTCAGCCGCAAGCTGGGCGAGGCGCTCGCGCGGGCGGGCAACCATGGCGATGCCAACGGCGTCTTGCACGAGGCGCTCGATCTGGCCGGCCCAACCGGCTCGGATCGGGTGCAGGTGCTCGGCGCGCTGGCCTTCACCGCCAAGGAGCGCGCCCGCCCGATCGAAGCGCGCAAGTTCCTGCGCGAGGCCATCCACCTGGCCAAGGACGAGCTGTTGGTCGACCTGGTCGACTCGCTCGAGCGCGCCCGCAAGGACTGGGCGATTCCGTAGATCGTTCCGGGCCTTGTCGATGCGCGCTGACGTTCCGCCGCCCGCTCACGCGCCCTTCGTGGCGCGCTGGGATCTCGACAAGACCTACCTGCGCACGGACTTCGACACCGCGCGCGATCTGCTGCGCACGGCCATCGAACGGCCGGACCAGAAGCGCACCGTGCCGGGTGCGGCCGCGCTGCTCAGGGAGCTGGGCAGGGCCGGCGTCGAGACACACATCCTGAGCGGCAGCCCCGAGCAGCTGCGCTCACGAATCATCGAGAAGCTGCGGCTCGACGGCGTCCGCTTCGCCTCGCTCACGCTCAAGCCCAATCTTCAGAACCTCCTGCGACTGCGCTTTCGTGCGCTGCGCGGGCAGCTCGGGTACAAGCTGCCCGCGCTCCTCCGTGGGCGCTGCGAGCTTTCGAGCGCAGGCCATGGTGCCTCCCTGGTGCGGGAGGTGCTCCTCGGCGACGACGCCGAGGCCGACGCGTTCGTGTATTGCCTGTACGGCGACGTGCTTCGCGGCCAAGTGGGCCCCGAGCTGCTTGGAGAGGTGCTGCGCCGAGGCGGCGCGTACGACGACTCCATCCGCGAGGCGCAACGGTATGCGGCCTACGCCGAGAAGGGCGTGGTCGTGGAGCGGGTGCTCATCCACCTGGAACGCCAGAGCTCACCGGGCGAGTTTCGCGTGTTCGGCTCGCGTGTGGTGCCGTTCTACAACTACCTGCAAGCCGCGTTGGTGTTGTTCGAGGACGGACGCCTGCCACCCGAGGCGGTTTTGTCGATCGCCAGCAACCTGGTGCTGGTGCACAACTTCGAGCGCTCCGCGCTCGCCCGCAGCTACGTCGACCTCGCGCGTCGCGGCCACCTGACGGGCCGGCGCACACCAGAGCTCGAGCGAGCCCTGAGCGAGCTGCTCGCCTCTCGCCGGTCTGCTGCCGCCAGTGAGCTGGTCGGCATGATCGAGACCATCCAAAAGACGCCATCGGCGCCACAGCCCCCGGACGGCGACGCCGTGGTGGACTACCTGGGCCTGGTCTCGGCGCACAATCCCAGAGAGAAAAAGAAGAAGAAACCCTGACGAGGAGAAACTGGCCACGAGCCGGTCGAATTGAGTCCCCGCCCGCGAGAAACGCGAGTATGCCGTCTCGGTTAACGCTCAGCCGGCACATGCCGGCGGCCTTCAATCGAGGAACACTTCGGTGGACAGTGACCTGGCCGAGGCGGTCGCCGCGCTGAAGAGCGCATTCGAGCAGCGCAAGATCCCCATGCAGTTTGGGCAAGCCGACGCCCAGGAGATCGAGCGTCTACGCAAGACGTTGAAAGTGCCGGCTCGCTACCGGTCCTTCTTGGCCGAGCAAGACCCGGTCGACGTCGAGACGGTGACGCCGCTCGAGCGCGTGCGCTTCATCCCCGCGTCCAAGCTGTACGACGAGCAGAAAGGCTATGCCCTGGCGGACGACGGCACGCTGGTGAACGGCGGCCCGCAGAACCCCAACTGGCGCAAGAGCTGGCTGATCGTGGCGCGCAGCTCGCTCCTGGGAGATCCCTACTTTCTGGACGTGTCCAAGCTCGACGCCGAGGGCGACTGCCCCATCTTCACGGCCATGACCGGCACCGACTCGTTCAAGCCCGTGCTGTGCGCCTCCAGCCTGCAGCAGTTCTTGCGCATCCTGGCCACGGCCATGGAAGTGGCGTCGGGCTTCGGCGAGGCCGTGCTCGACGACGACGACGAACGCACTTTCCGCGAGGCGCTCGCGCCCAAGGTCAAGCCGATCGACTCCGCCGCGTTGCGCGCCGGGCACTGGACCTGACGCACGTGGCGGGCGGGTCGATCTGCCCCAGCTGCGGTCACGCGCACACCTCGCTCGACGACGAGTGGTGCACTCAATGTGGGGCGCGGCTCGCTGCGCCGGTCGAGAAGACCGCGCCTGGGGAGCCGGCCGCGCAAGTCTTCGCCAAGCCGCCGCCGACGCAGACCGAGCCCTCGAGCGGGCCGCTGCCAGAGGCAGGCGTGGACGGCGCCGCGCCGAACGTGCCGCGCACGCTGCCCGCGGGCACGGTGATCGACAAGAAGTACTCGATCGTGCGCGTGCTCGGCGAGGGCGGCATGGGCGTCGTGTACCTGGCCGAAGACATCCACACCGGCGTCGAGATCGTCCTCAAAGCGGTGCGCCCGGAGCTCGTGCACCGCCGCGACGTGCGCGATCGCACCATGGCCGAGGGCCGCACGCTCGCGCGCATCGATCACCCCAACGTGGTGCACCTGAACGCGGTCGTCACCGACGACACGGGCCTGTGGCTGGTGATGCAGTACATCGAGGGCGAGAGCCTCGATCGCACCATCAAGCGGCACAAGCAGAACGGCGAGAAGGTCGCGTTTCCGGTGGCGATCGACATCTTCCGGCAGGTGCTCGCGGGCGTAGCCGCCGCGCACCGCGACGGCGTCATCCACCGCGATCTCAAGCCGGCCAACGTGCTCGTGCGCAAGAAGGACGGCGTCGCCAAAGTGACCGACTTCGGCATCGCCAAACCGGAGCAGCAGGCGCGCGTGGGCCAAGGCAACACCAAGGGCGTGATCGGATCGCTCTGGTACATGTCGCCGGAGCAGGTGCAGGGCAAGCGCGACCTGGACAAGCGCTTGGACATTTACTCGCTCGGCATCCTGTTGTTCGAGCTGCTCAGCGGGCGCGTGCCGTTCACCGCCGAGTCGAGCTACGAGATCATGCGGCTGCACGTGGAAGAGCCGCTGCCCAAGATCAGCGCCGAGCGCAAAGACGTGCCTGCTTGGATCGACGAGGTGCTCGAGCGCGCATGCGCCAAGAAGCGCGAGGATCGCTACTCCAGCTGCGAGGAGTTCTTGGCTGCGATCGACGAGCACGTCGGGCCGCTGCCCACCCGCGCTGCCTCGGCCGCGCTGAAGCCTTCGTCGGTGGGCGTGCCGCCGCCGTCAGACCCCGAGGCGCCGCAAGACAAGCCGCCCGCTGCGGCGCAGACCATCGACGGCACCCGCTCGGGGTCCGTCGCGCCGCCAACGGCCTCCAAGCCGAGCCGCGCGTGGCTGTTCGCGCTGCTCGGCTTGATCGTGCTCGCCGGCGCGGGCGCGGGCATCTACGCGCTTGGCGGCTTCACGAGCTCGAGCGGCAGCAAGAGCAAACCAGCCAAAGCGAGCTCGAGCGCGCTCGAACCGTCGGCGACCACGATCTCGAGCTCGGACGCCGCGCCGAGCGCCAGCGCGCCCCCCAAGATCGATCCGCTCGCGCGCCTGGAAGGCAAATGGAAGAGCGAAGCCGGCACCGAGTTCGACGCCGTGCGCGTGGGAGACAAGGTCGAGTTTCGGGTGGTCGACCCCAAGCAGCTCGCGCCTGCCGACTACGCCGCGGGCGAGGCGCGCTTCATCTTGCGCGTGGGCCCCAGCGAGAGCAGCTACCTCGTGGAGGAGAAGATGCGACCAGGCGCCACCGTTCCCTTCGATCCCAAGGCGCGCACCAGCTGCCAAGAGATCTGGACCGAGGTCGACGACAAGCCGTTGCTCGCGAGCTGGGAGGCCGACGGCCTGCACGTCGACTTCGCCAAGGTGCACTTCGCCGCGCACAACTTCAAGATCGAGGACGATAAGATCGTGCAGTGCGTGAAGCTCGCGGGCGCCGCCCGAGGCCGCGGCCGCACCACGCTCAAGCGCTAGAACGCCGGAGGGTCTTGGCGGGTGGTGGGCGGCGCGTCATCGGCCGCGAGCACCGTGGCGAGCGCGTCGATCATCTCCACTGCGGACTCGAAGCGTAGAGCAGGATCGAGCGCGGTCGCGCGCGCGAACCAAGCATCGAAGCCGCCAGGTAGCACCACGCCGCGGTCCAGCGCGCGCAGGCTGGGCGGCTGCTTGGCGCCGGCGGCGATGGCGAGCAAGAGGCCGTACACGGTAGAGAGCTGAGCGTGCTCCACCGACCAGTACGATGCGCCCGTGAGCAGCGTGTAGGCCACATGCCCGAGCGCATACAGGTCGGCGCGCGTGCCGATCATCGGGTCGCCGCGGATCTGCTCCGGGGCCATGTACACGGGAGTGCCCAGGGCACGCGTGGTCTCGGCGGCGCCCAAGCTCTCGTGCGCGATCTTGGCGATGCCGAAGTCGACGATCTTGACGCAGGGGGTGCCGTCCTCGCGCTGGGTCAAGAACAGGTTCTCGGGCTTGAGATCGCGGTGCACGATGCCCTCGTCATGCGCCTTGGCCAAGCCCAACGCGACGTGGCGGAGGTACACCAGCGCCACCTCGCTCGGGAGCGGCCCGCGCCGAGCGAGCTCGCTGAACAAGTCCGCGCCGCGCAGGAGCTCCATCACCAAGAAGGGCACGCCGCTCGCGCTGTCCGTGCCGCCGTCGAACACGCCCACGATGTAGTCGCTGTCGATCGACGCGGTGACCATCATCTCCTGCCGGAAGCGTTGCCGCATCTCGGCGTTGCCCAGCAGATCCTTGTGCATCACCTTGAGCGCGGCCTTCTTGTGGGTGCCTCGGTGGAACACCTCGTACAGCGCGCCCATGCCGCCGGCTTCGATCGTGCGCACGACCTCCCAGCGTCCTTCGATCACGTGCCCGACGCGGAGCTCTGAAGAGGCCGTCATCTGCCCCAGGCTAGCCCCTTTCTCCGCTAAAACCCGCCCACTTCTTCGGGCACGACGCTGGGCTTGCTGCCGTTCAGCACGGAGCACTTCACGGTGGTGGTCGCGCTCTCTGCGCTGGCGCGACCGCCGCCTTGCACCAGCGTGTTGAGGTTCGACTGCACCGACGCTTGCACCTCGGCGGCGCCGGTCGGCGGGACGGCGTTGCCGCTGCCGTCGTACACGGAGGAGCTGGTGGACGTGCCACGCGCGACCTCGCCTCCGGGGAAGCTCAGGTTCACCGTGACGCGCACCAGCGCGCCGCCGCCCGGCCCGATGCCGAACGAGAGCGGCTTCTTGGCGAACGAGCCGCAGAAGGACGGCGTGCCCGCGCCGTTGGGCGGGCCGTAGGTGGTGTACGCCCACTGCTGCACGTTGACGACGAACTCGTTCCCGCCGCCGGCGGCGTAGGGCACGCAACGACCGAGCGTCGCGTCGAACGCTTCGCCCGTGCCACACGGCTGGGTCTTGGCGCAGGCTTGACCGGTCCACACCTCATCCTTGGCGCAAGCTTGCGCCTGCGGGACGCACGCGGCCTGGCCGCCGTTGACGACCAACACCTCGCCTTTCGTGCAGCCGAGCTTCTGCCCTTGGCCGAGCTGCACGCCGGTCTGCGCGGCCACCTGCTCCTTCGGGATGCACCAACCGGTACGCTCGTCCATGGTGTCGCCAGGCCGGCAGCTGAGCTTCACGCAGCCGCCCCGCCCATTGGGTTGGCCCGCCCACGCGTAACCAGGGCCACAGTACTCGTTGGCCTTGCTCTGGGTCAGGCACTGGCCGGCGATGTCGAAGAAGCCCTTGCTGCAGCGGCACTTGTTCCGGCGCGTGTCGTACTCGGCACCCTCGGCACACGAGGAGATCGAGCAGCGGCAGTTCTTGCCGTTGCAGATCTCGAGGAAGCACGCGTTGGCGGGGCAGCCAGACAGAAGCGGCGTCATGGCGCCCAGCGCGAGCAAGCCGACAGGCAAGAGAGCGACGGCGGAGCGAAGCATGGCGCCACCATAGCTCACAAAAGATCACGCCCAGCAAGCCCCCTTCACCTGCCGTGTGGTCCGTGGTAGGAGCGCTCGCTTGTCGGGCTGTGGCTCGGCAACAGCGGAGTCACGAACTTAACGAGGCCAGGGGACCACGCGCGCGAGCAGGTGGGGCCTCAGGCAGACAAAAGCCAACGAAACAAGCCACCTAGCTCCATTCCGGAGCATTCGGCACAAGACCTGCATAGTTGGCGCGATCCTTTTCTGTTCATCGCACGCCGCGCGAGTAGCGGCCCAGTTTTCCGCAGTGACACCGTTAGGAAACGCTCGGGCGCGCAGCGTCGCTCGAACAGCTGAGAAGGCGGCCACGCCGCAGGCACAACACTTTCGGCCCGAGGGAGCTTCCCTCTCACGAGCCGACGCAGTTTGAAGGAGGACCAACCGATGAGAATGTGGACGCGGGCGGTACTGATCGGGGCCATCGGCCTCGCCGCCGGTGGAGCCGTGGGTTGCGCTGAAGAGCGCGAGCCCATCAACCGGGTACAAGCCAACACCCTCGCGAAGTCTTTCTTCGTGGGAGAAGACTTCGAGGACACCAGCGACGACCCGGCGTTCTACGCCCGTGTGGTCATCACTGACGTCGGTTACGGCGCCGCGACCGACGGCCTGTTCACGTCGACGTACGCGCAGAACCCCACCGTCATCAAGTGGGAGATCACCGAAGACCTGCTGCTCGGCCGCATCGTCTACAACCGCATCGAGAACGCGGACAGCCACGGCGACGGCCCTTCCAGCATCGACGGCCAGCTGGCCTACGCGTTCCCGATCATCAGCCACTTCGACATCCGCCGGGACTACAACCCGACCACGGGTGAAGAGGGCAACGTGATCGTGGAGAACACCAGCGATCGCGTGTGGGACGAGCGGGAGTACTTCCGCGTCGACTGGTCGCGCAACCTCAACGTGGACGCCTACGACTTCGACACGCTGTCGCTGCTCGGCGTGTACGGCGGCGTGACCTACGAGCCGCTCTCGTACTACGTGACCGACCCGGCCCACCCGGACGCTCCCCACTTCGCGACCGACCAGGGCTATTTCGACGTCACCACCAAGGCGTTCGCCACCCCGGGCCTGATCGACCTCTCCCACTTCGGCTGGGGCATCGACTCGTTCCCCGCCTGCTTCTTGCCCAACGACTTCTTGGGCGGGTCGTGGCCGTTCGGCAACTGCAACCCGACCGAGATCACCCTGCGCATGGCGTTCCGCCGCGTCGAGGCGAGCGACTACGAGCCCGTGGACTGGAGCGGTGACAAGTTCACCCAGTTCGGCATCTTCTACGGTGAGCGCTTCGGCTACGCCCGCAACTACGGCATCGTCGACGACAACTGGCACCGCTTCGCGGCCCGCTACAACATCTGGGAGAAGCACCACGCGTACTTGCCCCAGAGCGGCAACGAGTGCCCGTCCGGCTGGGTCCCGAGCGCGGACTTCCCGGGCGAGTGCGAGATGCCCTGCTACACCTCGGAGAAGACGCTTCCGGGAGAAGACCCGACGCGTGACTGCGGCAACGACGTCGCGTCGTGCCGTGGCCTCTCCGTGGACGACGACGAGATCGTGGGCAACGGCACCGCGGACGAGTGCGAGGCCGTCACGGCCGAGTTCGGCGCGGGCTCGCAGTGCGACAAGTTCAAGCAGAAGTGCACGCTGCCCTACGCGAAGCGCACGCCCGCTCCGGTCGTGTGGCACTTCACCAAGGGCTCCAACACCGGCCACTACATCGGCACGGAGTGGGCGTCGCACGAGTGGGACGTGGCCATGCGCACCGCGGTGCGGACGGCCCAGCTGTCCGAGTGCATCGCGACGCAGACCGGCTCCGGCACGGACTTGGCCACGGCCGAGACCAGCTGCCAGGGCCAGTTCCCGATGTACACCGGCCAGCAGAACGAGAACGAGGACGCCATCGCGCTCGCGCGTGAGGTCGACGACTGCCGCTCGACCATCGGCGCATGGGCGAACGAGGGGCCTGCCGGTGCTTGGACCGAAGACCGCATCGCATATTGCGACGGCCAAGCCGACTCGATCGGCAACGCTCGCGGCTACTCGGCCGGCGTCATCAGCATCGCCAAGATGGGCGAGATGGTGACCTTGTGCCACGGCCCGGTCGAAGCGACGGACAACCCGCTGTGTGTGCAAGACATCCAGCGTCTGATGAGCGACAAGGGCAAGGCTGCCGACAAGCGCGCCGTGCTGCCGGCCGACATCACGTCCGCCGACTGCGACGCCGCCTGGCAGGCCGAGCACGACAGCGCCGCGACCGTCGACCAGGCCGTGCTCGAGACCTGCAACAACGGCTTCTTCGCCCGCATGGGTGACATTCGCTTCCACCAGGTCAACGTCATCCGCACGCCGCAGACGCCCTCCCCGTGGGGCATCATGGTGGACGCAGACGACCCGCGCACCGGCGAGAAGATCCACGCCAGCGTCAACGTCTGGTCGCACGTGACCGACCTGGCTACCCAGGGTCACATCGACACGATCCGCTACATCAACGGCGAGATCGACACCGACGAGATCACCGACGGCACCTACGTGCGTGACTGGGCCCGGGCAGCGGACGCTGCCAGCGGCAAGGGCGCGCTCGGCACCATGGACCGGCACACGGTCGAGCGTCGCAAGTTCGCGGCGGTCGACGGGCGCACCTTCGACAACGGCGTCCCGCACGTGGACGCCGACGAGGCCGCCTCGCGCCGCAAGGAGGACGTGCTCGACCCGCAGATCGTGGCGAAGTCGCGCGAGTTCTTCAAGCAGCACGCCTCGAAGATCAAGGCCGACGCCAACACCATCAGCGTGAACCGTCCGTACACCGACGCACGCCGCATGGCTGCGCAGAACACGCCCACCGAGGCCGCGCTGATCAACGACGCCATGATGCAGCTCGGCGGCTTGAACCAGGCCGAGATCAAGGCCGCCCAGAACGAGGGTACCGCCGGCTCGCTCGGCAGCCCCTACCTGGCGAGCTCGTCGATCCTGCGCACGCTCAACCCCCAGGTGCACCGCGACATGCGGCAAGCCCGCGAGCTCGGCCTGGCCGCGCGCGGTCATTGCATCCTGGACGACGACCACATCATGAACCCGGCCCCCAACACCTACGCCGCCCTGGGCGAGGTGCTGCAGCGCAAGTTCGAGCCGTTCAACCCGGCCGACTCCAAGGACGTGCAGCTCGCACGCGCCGAGAAGATGCGCCAGTACTTGGTTCAGCGCTACGAGTACTCGGTCATGATCCACGAGATGGGTCACTCGATCGGTCACCGTCACAACTTCGTGTCGAGCTACTTCGCCTTCGGGTTCCGCCCGCAGTACTGGCAGCTCCGCACCAAGGACGGCACCCTGACCACCGAGTGCGACGACGTCTCACCGGACGGCGAGAACTGCGTCGGGCCGCGTTACTTCGACCCGCCCACCCAGACCGAGTCCGACAACCTGATCTGGATGTGGCACCACTCCAGCGTCATGGACTACCCGGGTGAGCTGTCGCAAGACATGCTCGGCCTCGGCGCCTACGACTTCGCGGCTGCGCGCATGTTCTACGGCCAGTCGGTCGCCGTGCACGCGGACCTGAAGAACGGCGTCAAGGGCGCGAACAACGACACCCTGCTCAACATCTCCGACACGTTCGGCGGCATCGTCGGCTACCAGTACGTGAAGAAGGGTGGCGACAGCATGCACTACACCGGGCTGCAGGAGCAGCTCGAGCTGATCAGCGACTGCGCCGAGGTCGACCCGGCCGCCTTCCAGCCCAAGAACTGGGACGAGCGCCTGGGCAACTGGGACTCTCTGGTGGACGGCTTGATCGTCACCCAAAACGGCACGGCGACCCGCTGCAAGACCCCCGCGGTCTCGTACATGCCGTACCACCGCATGCGCGGCGCGACCCCGAACGAGACGGCCAACGCTGGCTTCTACGGCGGCTTGAAGCGGTCTGCCACGGTCGACCAGCATGATCGTCTGCGTGTGCCCTACGGCTTCGCGACGGACAGCTGGGCCGACTTGGGCAACCTCTCGGTCTACCGTCACGACAACGGCGCCGACCCGTACGAGCTCTTCAACTTCCTGATCACGGAGCAGGAGACTCGTCACATCTTCGACAACTACCGCCGCCAGCGCACGAGCTTCAGCGTTCGCACGCAGGCCAACCGCATCTTGGGTCGGTACAACGAGAAGATGCGCGACGGCGCGAAGGGTCTCGGCCTGTTCAACAACATCTACCGCGAGTTCTTCGCGCAGCTCGGCGTGGACTTCAACGCGTCCTGGCCGTTCTACGCGAACCTCTTCTTCCCGGACAACCTGCTCGCCTCGGGCGTGGCGTTCGATCACTTCACCTGGCAGTTCCAGCGCCCGGAGACCGGTGGTCACTACGCCTACGACAACTGGCAGACGCCGCTCGGCGCCGCCGGTCTGACCCAGCAAGACATGGTCTGGCGCTCGGTCCACTCGCTGTTCGAGAACCCGGACGAGGAGACGGGCAGCGACTTCTACTTGTTCGACGGCGCCACCGGCAAGTTCGGCCAGGTGCTGAAGGGCGCGAAGCTGGTCGAGAACCGCTTGGGCGATGGCAACGGCGAGTTCGACCGCGACTACCAGATCAACGCGGGCTCGTACTACGACAAGGTGTACGCCCCGTTCCTGCTCACCGAGTCGGTGGACAACTTCATCAGCGACTCGCTGACGGACTTCACCGATCCTCGCTACCGCAGCGTGTCGATGGCTGACATGTTCCCGGATGGGTACCGCCGCTTCTTGGCGAACAACCTGACCGGTGACGACTTCATCAAGGGCGCTCGCATCGCCGCGAACCCGCCCGCGCAGCCCACGCAGCGCCCGAACCCGATCTTGGACAGCGACGGCTTCCCCGAGCTCGGCATCGCCGCCACCAGCTGGTGGACTCCCCAACCCGAGGTCTGCTTCCCGGGTGAGAACGGCATCGTCTGCTCCGTGTACGGCTGCCCCACCGGCACCGTGTGCGAGGCCACGCAGACGGGCACGATCAACCCCACCCCGCTCAACCCGCTCGCGCCAGCCGCCACCACGGTGGTCGAGGCGCAGGTGGACTGGGAGGAGTGGAAGTTCCTGATCGCCCAGACGCTCATCTACTTGCCGGAGAACCAGAAGACGAACTGGATCGACATGATGGGTATCTGGGAGATCGGTGCAGACACCGATCCGGAGTTCGACAACCGCATCGAGCTGCACCTCCCCGACGGTCGCATCTACGTCGCTCGCACCTACGGCACCGAGCAGATCTTCGGCAAGACGGTGCAGCGCGGCGTCGGCGCCCGCATCCTGGAGTACGCCAACGATCTGATGCGCGCCGCCTACGAGGGCACGGAGTTCACGGGCACCTACGCCTCGTGGTACATCCCGACGCTCAAGGCCGACGGCTCGCCGTGGATCAAGTTCGACCCGCGCGTCAGCCCCGATGGGCCGGGCAACGGTCAGATCTGCAACGCGGCGGACTCCAGCGGCTGCACCTGCACCTCGAACCGCGCCTGCAATGCGATCGAGAAGTACAAGTCGCTGCCCGCGTTCATGCGCCAGTCGATGCGTGACTTCCGCATGGCGGACGCGTCGATGAAGGGCATCTACGACTGACCGAGTCGTAGTCCCCTGACGTGGCTGAGCCCCGCCCTCGAAAGATGCGCGGGGCTCGCTGCTTTGTGGTTCAAGTCGCGCCGAGCAGCAGGTCGAGACGCCTTCGCACCTCCGCTCCCAGCGCGTCCGCCTGCGACTGCAAGTAGGTGCGGTCCAGCGTCGCGGCGCAGCCGTCCTTGATCGCGATCACATCCTCGAGGTCGACTGGACGGTTGGCGTCGAGCTTCATGAGCAGCAGGTCCTCAATCGTGGCTACACGCACCGGGTGGCCGAGCACGTCCACCAACGTCCCACGCCGCACCACCTCTTCGTCGAACGCCGAGCTGGTCAGCATCAGGTCGAGCCCAAGCCCTTCGCGGCGCGAGGGCGGCCCCCAAAGCCGCAGCAAGCCTGCTTCTTCGAAGTCTTCTTCGTCTGCAGGCTCCCAGCTGTAGCCGCAGCGCTCCGCGATCTTCAGGAGCGACAGCGCGTCCGCTGCACCGCAGCTCATCAAGAGGTCGACGTCCTTGGTCGCGCGCACGAAGACCCGCGCGATGATCGCCGCCCCACCCACCAACGTGTAGGGTCGCCCACACGCTTCCGCGAACCGCGCGAGGCGCGCCACGGCCTCTGGCAGCGAGTCGCGCGCGCTCACGCCGATGTTGCAGTCCTGCGTTTGCGCGGTGCGATGTCTGAAGGTCGCCCGCTGAGCGCCCACGAGAGCGACAACAGCTCGTCGGCTTGCGCCAGTCGCTCGGTCGCGCTCAGCGAGAGCTCGTCGAGCACCTGGCGGCGGCGCAGCGCGGCGAGCTTGGCCGCTCGGCGCCTCGGATCGAAGCGGGTCTGCTTGCCCTGGTCCTCGCTTGCCACATGCTCAGCGTAGCAGACCGGGACCTCACGGGCGCGCGACTATCCGACGGGTCAGGCGCCCGTGAGCTTGAAGGAGCTCACCCAAGCCACGGCCTCGGGCTCGGGCACACCGACCGCGATGAGCTGAAAGAACCGGCTGCCCACCGAGAAGATGCGGTCGTAGAAGAAGAGGCCGCTCTTGGGCTCCTTGCCCGACACGTCGTAACCGGCATGTTTGTCGGCCACTTTGATGGGTTTGACCTTCACGTCGAGGAAGCTCTTCGAAAGCGAGTCCTTGGCCGCCTCGAGGTTGCCGCCCCCCGGGATCTCACGATGCCAGACGGCGAGCTCGGTGTCGCCGCTGCCGGCGGTGGCCTTGAAGGTCGTGCTGCCGTCCGACTCCTTGGATTCCTTCAGCGTCGGCGTACCCGGCATCATGATCTCGTAACCGCCCGAGGCCGACTTGTAGGCCGTGTACTTCGCGGGCAGCGCGCTGGTCTCCGACGGCTTCTCTGCCGGCTTCTCTGATTTCTCCGACTTCTCGGACTTCTTCTCGGACTTCTCGGACTTCTCCTCGTCCTCCTCGTCCTCGTCCTTCTTCTTCTTCTTTTTCTTCTTCTTGTCGTCCTCGTCCTCGTCGTCGTCGTCCTTCTTCTTCTTGGACGATTTCTTGTCGCCCAAGCCGAGCTGCTCACAGCCGAGCGACGCCGACGCGGTGAGGACCATCCCCAACAGAAGCCTTCGATCCATGACGCACCCTTCCTTCAAACGTAGCGACGCTCGAACAGCGAGCGTAGGCGGTTGTCTGTGCGGAGCAACTCGAGCGTGTGCTCCGCATGACCTTCGCAGAAGCCATTGCCGATGAACAGGTCGACGTCGGCGCCGATGCCCTCCGCGCCCAACGCACAGGCGGTGAACGACGTGCTCATGGCGAAGAAGTAGACCTTGCCTCGATCTTTGGTGGCGCAGATGGCCGCCATCTCGCAACCCGGCGCGTTGACACAGGAGATGGTCAGGTCCGCACACTCGCCCATGGTGAGCTCGGCGACGCGGTCTCGCACCGCCACCGCGTCGCGCGCATCCACCTCCAACACCGCATCGCAGATGCCGAAGCTCTGAAGCTCCTTGGCGTAGGGGGCATGGCTCTCGAGGCCGATCACCTTGCCGCGCTTGCCGACCTGCGCGCGCGCCTCGACGGCACAGAGCAGGCCGCTCTTTCCGCCAGCTCCCAGGATCACGACCGTGTCGCCCGGCTTGGCCAGGCGCTTCACTTGCGGCGCTGCGCCCGCCACATCCATGGCAGCGAGAGCGAGGCGCAGCGGCAAGTCGCTCGGCATCTTGGCAAAGGGTGCCGTGGCGAACACCACCGCCGTTCCTTCCACGTCGACCTGGGCGCTCGCCGGGCGGACCGCAATCACGCGTGTGAGCTTGAGCGGAGTGAGCGAGAGCGACGCCAGCGTGGCGATGCGGTCGCCCACCTTCACCCCGCGCTCGTTCACCAGCTCGCCCACACGCTTGACCTTGCCCACGAGCATGCCCCCGGAGCCGGTGACCGGATTGTGCTGCTTGCCGCGTTTCGCGACAGTGGCAAGCACCAGCTCACCGACCTTGGTGGACTCGCCTCCGGAGGCCTCCTCCATCTGACGGAAGCTGGCAGCATCGATGTTGAGCGTCTCGACGTCGACCAGGATCTCGCTCTCGAACAGCTTGTCGGGGTCGTTGTCGAGTCGGGCGGCGCGCTGTGGCAGCGGCAAAGGCAGCGTTTCGTCGCCTTCGGGAAGCACGCGGTGAAGGCCCAGGGGGTCACCTGTTTCCATGCCCCCCAAGATGCATGGAATCGCCCCACTTCGATAGGCGGATGATCAAGCGCCGGCGGAGAACTGCGCCCCGACCGAGCGCCAACTTGACCCTGGGCCAAGAGAGAAACTACTCTCGTTCCGCTTCGGCTCTATCTTCGAGCTGCGCGCTTCTCTGCTTCACTCTGGGTGCATTCCCACCTCTCTCCCCCTAGCCCGCGTGACGATGGATCATCAACCTCCCAGGGTTCCCCTGAGCCAGCTAGCCCTGCGCTTCATTTCGGGGAAGTACCAAGGGGGCGAGTTTCCGCTGGGCGAGAACAAGGAGATCATCATCGGCCGGTCGAGCGATCTCGACATGGTGCTGGTCGAAGACATGGTCTCCCGGCGCCACGCGCGCATCGCCTGCTCGGACGCCGACATCACCATCGAAGATCTCGGCTCGACGAACGGGACGTTCGTCAACGGTGAGAAGATCCGCCGCGCCAACTTGAAGGAGGGCGACCGCGTGTTGATCGGCACCAGCATCCTCAAGCTGGTGGTAGCCGACTCCTCCAACGGCGCGGTGCGCCGCACCACCGGCGAGCAGAACCGCAACCAGCCTGGCAAGACCATGTCCGGCGCGATCGACGAGATCCCGCTGCCCGACTTGTTGCAGCTGCTCGGCACTTCCAAGAAGAGCGGCATCCTGGTGGTGCAGTCCGACGACGACGTCGGCAAGATCGTGATGCGCAAAGGCAGCATCGTGCACGCGTCGATCAACGACCTCGAAGAGGTGCCGCCGCTGAAGAGCGTGTACCGAATCCTCACCTGGACGACGGGCACCTTCTCGCTCGAGCCGTACGACGAGTCGCCGATCGAGGGCGAGATCGACGCCTCGGTGCAAGAGATCCTGATGGAGGGTCTGCGCCAGATCGACGAGCTCAACAACCTGCGACACAAGCTGCCCGACCTCGACTCGCGCGTGCTCCTGGTGCACCCGCTGCAAGCTCCGCTCAAGAGCCTGAAGCCGGTCGAGCTCGACGTGCTGCAGCTCGCCATCAACTTCGGCCACGTGGCCACGATCTTGAACAAGAGCCCGGCCACGGACCTGGATACGGCCGAGGTGCTGCTGCGGCTGATGGCGCAGAACTACCTCGTCGTCGAATAGAGCCGGCGCTACCCTCGGCGCCATGACGCGCTCGTTCGAGACTCGCCCGATCGCCGACCTCGCAGCGGAGCTTGGCCTGCCATCCTCTGCGGTCATCCCCTACGGCCGAGCCAAGGCCAAGATCGACGTGGCAGCATTGCCGCCGGGCAAGCGTGCGGCAGGCCGGTTGGTGCTGGTGAGCGCCATCAATCCCACGCCCGCCGGGGAGGGCAAGACCACCACCTCGATCGGCTTGGCGATGGGTCTGCGCCGTCTCGGCGAGAACGTGATCACCTGCCTGCGCGAGCCGTCGCTGGGGCCGGTGTTCGGTGTGAAGGGCGGAGGTACCGGCGGCGGCAAGGCCAGCTTGCACCCCGCGGACGACATCAACCTCCACTTCACCGGTGACCTCCACGCGATCACCTCGGCCAACAACCTACTCTCGGCCCTGGTCGACAACGCCATCCACTTTCGCCACTCCTTCGGCGACAAGGGCCGGCTCGATCCTCGAACCGTGACCTGGGCGCGCGCGCTCGACATGAACGACCGCGCGCTTCGCAACGTGGTCCTGGGCCTGGGCGGCAAGGCCGACGGGGTGCCTCGTCAGGATCGCTTCGACATCACCGCCGCGAGCGAGATCATGGCCGTGCTCGCCATGGCCAAAGACCAAGCCGACCTGGAGCAGCGGCTCGGCCGCATCGTGGTTGGCAGCAGCGAGAGCGGCGCCCCCGTGACCGCCCATGACCTCCAGGCGGCCCGCGCCATGGCCGCGGTGCTGCGCGACGCGCTGCTGCCCAACTTGGTGCAGACGCTCGAGGGAGGGCCAGCGCTGGTCCACGCAGGCCCCTTTGCCAACATCGCACACGGCTGCAACTCGATCGTCGCGACGGAGCTTGGACTTTCGCTGGGCGACTACGTGATCACCGAGGCTGGCTTCGGCTTCGATCTGGGCGGTGAGAAGTTCCTGGACATCAAGTGCCGCGCGATGGGCAAGTGGCCACGCATGTTGGTGTTGGTGGCCACCTTGCGCGCGCTCAAGATGCACGGCGGCGCGCCGGTGAAACAAGCCAGCCAACCCAACAGCGAGGCGTTGCGCCGGGGCAGCGAGCACCTGCTCCACCACCTGTCCACCGCCAAGACCCTCGGCCTTCCGACGGTCGTGGCGATCAACAGGTTCCCCAATGACAGCGACGACGAGGTCGCCGAGCTCGAGCGCGAGACGCTCAAGCTGGGCGCCCGCGTGGTGGTCTCCACCGGGTTCGCGAACGGCGGCGAGGGCGCGCTCGAGCTCGCGCGCGCGGTGGTGGAAATCTGCAAGGGGACGGACGCGTCGCCCCCCGCCCCGCACTACTCGTACGAGCTCGGCGACGCGCTCTCGCTCAAGATCGAGAAGGTGGCCAAGCTGTACTACGGCGCCGACCGCGTCGACTTCACGCCGCGGGCCGAGAAGGACCTGGCACGCATCACGGCCCAGGGCGGCGCCGAGCTTCCGGTGTGCATCGCCAAAACGCAGCTGTCGCTGAGCGACGATCCCACGCGACCGGGACGGCCCAAAGGCTTCGCCATTCAGGTGCGCGAGGTGCGGCTGTCCGCAGGCGCGGGCTTCGCCGTCGCGCTCACTGGCGAGATGATGACGATGCCTGGGTTGCCGAAGGAGCCCGCCGCGTGGAGCATTCACGTCGACCCGAGCGGCCGCATCCGCGGGCTGATGCAGAACGACTGAGCACGCAGCTGGCTCGCCTCAGAACGCGCAAGGAAGTGTCCCGAGGTCGTAGAAGATCTCGCTCCCGTCGGAGAACGTCACGGTGAGCGTGGCCGGCCCGTTGCAGAAGCTGCACAGATCGAGGTTGCTCGGCGAACCCGAGCCAGACCCGTCGACCTTGTTGTGGTCACCCGCAGCGGCGCTGTTGGCGGGGATCACGCCGGTGGTCGAGGGCAACACGTCGAACGTCCAGACCAGCTCCTCGCTGCCGTTGTCCAGCCGGAGCGTGTTCTCGACGATGTCGAGCGAAGCAGGCTGATCCGTGTCGTTCATGTAGCCGGTGAGGTAGCCGCCGCTCAACGGATCCGGCCCGACGATGGGCTGGCAGTTGCCGCCGAGCACCACCGCCGTGAAATACGCGCTGATGGTGCCGGGAGCGCCGCCGCCGGCGCCGCCGACAGGATCGGCGCCTCCGTTGCCACCGCTGGCTCCGGCTCCGCCGTCCCCCCCTTGTCCACCCGCGGCGCCGACACCACCCTCGCCGCCTTGAGCTTGCCCCGCCTCGCCGCCAGCGCCGCCGCTCCCGCCCGTAGGCGAGGCGTCATCGCCACACGCCGACGATGGCGCCGCGAGCAGGCACAGCCACGCGGCGAGCTGCCGAGCGTAAGCGCCCCGCGGGGCGCGCAGCGAGGCCTCGGAGGTCATCAGCGCGTCTCGGCGTGGCAGGCCTTGCAGGTGGCCTTCATGTCGGCGATGGCCTTGCCCGCGGCAGCGCCGTCTTTGGCGTCGGAGGCGGTGGCGAGCGCGGCGCTGAGCGACGTCATGGTGCCCACGTGTTTGTCGAAGTTGGGCCCGCGCGAGAAGTTCTTGGCCCGCTCGGTGAGGGCGCCGATCTTGCCAGCGTCCTCCTTGAGCGCAGCGAACTCTGCGTCGTTGAAGGAGCTGTCGCCTGCCTGGCTCCAGTGCCTGCCCGCTACCGTCTCGAAGCCCTGCATCACCTCGGGCAACGAGGCGAGCTTGGGGATGTCGGCGAGCGGGACGTCCATCGGCTTGGCGCAGGCGGACAGCACGGCCAAGAGAGCAGAGGCAACGAAGGTTCGGTTCATGGGTGCGGGAGCTTAGCGGAGTCTGGCGTAGCGGGTCAGCCCTCGGCGGAGTCGAGCCGCGGATCGGCCAGGACGGGCGCGGGCGTGGGGGTTCCGATGTTGCCCTCCGCGGCCGGCAAGACGACGGTGAAGGTGCTGCCTTTGCCCTCGTAGCTCTTCACCTCGATGCGCCCCCCCGCGCCCTGCACGATGCGCTGACTGATCGCGAGCCCGAGCCCGGTGCCCTTCTCTTTGGTCGTGAAGAAGGGCAAGAACAGCTTCTCCAACGTCTTCTCGGAGATGCCTGGCCCCGTGTCGGCCACGGTGATCTCCACGAACGCGCCAGGATTCTCCTTGCCCGAGCGAGTGCCCCGACCGAAGCGCACACGCGTGGAGACCTGCACCTTGCCGTGGTGGCCAATGGCCTGGATGGCGTTCTGGATCAGGTTCATCAACACTTGACGGAGCTGCTCGGGATCGATCGCGACGCGTGGCAGATCCGGCAAGAGCGTCAGCGCGACCTCGACGTCGGGCGTGGGCTCCGCGCTCAGCACCTGCAGCGTGCGACGGGCGACGGCGTTCACGTCCACTGGCACGACCGAGCTGTCGCCCGGCCGGGCCAGGTCCAACACCGAGCCCACCACGCGGTTCAACCGCTCGACCTCCTCCAGGATGATGCCGAGGAACTCCTTCTCTGCCGGGTCCGCCTCGCGTCCCGGAGCAGGGTCGGCGAGCAGCTGCGCCGCGCCCTTGATGGCGCCGAGCGGGTTTCTGATCTCGTGCGCCAAGCCCGCCGCCATCTGGCCCAAGAGCGCCAGCCGGTCGCGCTCCTTCATCTGCTGGTAGCTGCGCGAGTTCTCCACCACCACGCCGATCTGCGTCGCTAGCTGCTCGATCAGGCCGATCTCCTCGGGGGAGATGGCATCGCTGGCGCGCTCGTCGGTGAGCGCCAAGAGGCCCACGATCTCGCGCTGGTTGTCGCGGATCGCGACCAGCGCACCGGTCTTGAGCACCCGCAGCACCTCGGCCGCGCTGAGCATGGCCTCGCCGGCCTCGAAGCGATCACCCACCGCTGCGCGCGCCTCCACCTCCTCGGCCACGTTGCCCAGCAAGAGGCCACCTTGCTCGAGGCGATCGAGCAGCACACGCGCGGTGGCGAGCTCGATGCGGGCGGGCACGCCCTCCCCCATCGATCCGATCAGGTCGAAGCCAGTGCCCTCTTGATCGCGAAGGTAGAGGCCGGCCGCCGTCACGCGCCGCGAGCGCTCCAGCGCTGCGACCACGATCTGCGCCATCTCTTGGATTTCGAGCGTGTGCACGAGCTTGCGGCGCGCCTCGGCCAGCGCTCCCTCGAGATCGAAGCGCTCGCGGAAGAAGAACTTGCGAATCTGCTCTTCGACGCGCGCTTGCAGCGGCTCGTACAGCACGAGCAGCACGGTGGCCGCGAGCACGGCGTTCAAATACATGGTGTTGAACGTGCCCATGAAGGTGAGCAGGACGTAGAAGATGAAGGCGATCAGGAACGCGACCGCCGCCGCCACCGTCAGCCGGCCCAACATCTCGGACAAGTCGAGCAATCGCTTGCTCTCCAGCGCCTGCGACAGCGCGAACACGAACAGGATCGAGAACACTGCGCCCACCGGAGGAGTGCGCAGGTTCAAGAACCACAGGAAGTCGACGATCGTCGCGAAGCCCGCCAGCGCGCCCACCACCACCAGGAACCGCACGCGCCGCTGCGTGGCGCGTGACGAGCTGCGCGCGCCGCGCTGCCCGAGCGCGTACAGACCCGCGGTGATGAACACGAACACGTAGATGAAGATGCCCGTCCGCGCGAAGGCCGAGTCGTGAAGCTCGGTGAGCTGCGTGACCAGGAGCGCGATCGAGATCACGGTGGCGACGCGTGACACGGTCGAGCGACCAGGTCGTTCGCGCGGCACCATCGCCTCGAACACCCCGATCGCCAACACCGGCAGGAGCACGGCCAAGAGCCCCGTCGAACGCTGCCAGATCTTGGCTTGGAAGAAGCCGTAGAACGACTGGGCCAGGTACCAGAAGCCCAGCGTCGCCGCGAACGCGCTGAAGTACAGGTGCACCCGGCGCGGCCGCCCGCGCAAGAGCACCGACGCGGCGATGGCGATGGCCAAAGCGCCACAGACCACCGCCGTGCGCGTGCGCAGCTCGTACAGCACGCGCTCACTCTATCAGTCGGCGGCCCGGGCCGAGCCCCAACGCCAACCGCGCCACGCCACGCCCAGCAGCTGGAAACGAAGAGGGGGCCGTTCAGCCCCCTCCCGATCAGTGGTTGTTCTGGCTCGGCGTCGAGCTCGAGCTGGTTTCGTTTTCGTCGTCCTCGTCGGGCACCCAGGGTTGGGGGCTCGGGTCGCTGCCTTCACCGCCTGGCGCACCGAACGCTTTGTCCTCGCCCGGAGCCACCGTGCCGGCCACACGCCGCACGTCGATCAGGCTGTCGAGCTCCAGCGAGTCCGCGTCGTCGTCGCCCTCGAGCTCGCCTTCTTCGAGCGCCAACTCGTCCTCGAGCAGCGCCTCGCTCACGTCGTCGGTGAGCTCCGCTTCATCGTCCTCCCAGCCGGACTCCTCGGTGGGAACGCAGCCGCTCGCCAACGGCAGCAGCGCCAAAGAGAGCAGCGCGGCCCCAAAGCCAAAGACGCGTGAGACCCCGCGTGACAAGGCTCGAGTCGACCACAACTCACTCCACACCGACATGGCTATTCCTCCTCCGCGGCGTCGTCGCCGTTGTCACTTGCGCCGTTGTCACTTGCGTCCATGGAGCCCTCGCCGAGGCCGTACTGCTTGACCAGCTGCGACAGCCGCGGCCGCTTCATTCCCAGAAGCGTTGCCGCCTTCGTGATGTTCCCACCCGCGTCGCCCAGGGCGCGGGCGATGCAATCTCGTTCGATCAGACGCTTGAGGTCGTGCAGGCTCACGCCCGAGCGCACGGACGCGTACGCGACCGCCGAGGGCGACGAGGCGGGGGCGCTCGCGTCCGCCCCGGCACCGCCAGGATCGTTGGCCGGCAGGAGACAATCGGCTGACGGGCGGGCGCTCACGGCGAAGGACGAAGCAGATTCCGTGCCAACGACAGGCTCAGCGCCCACCGAGACCGGACCGGAGTCGGACGGGCCACGGCGCAGGGTCGAGGGAGTGACGCTGGACACTGGGAGCGTGTCGATCGTGTCCGCCACGTGCCGCAAAGACTCGACGTTCTCCGCAAAATCAGAGGGCTCGAGCTGGTCGCCCTCGGCGAACAAGCTGGCGGCTCGCAAGGCGTTCTCGAGCTCTCGCACATTGCCCGGCCAGGTGTGCGCACGTAGGGCGCGCAGAGCACGCGGCGATAGAGATTTGACAGGTCCGCCGCGCTCCTGAGCCACGCGCAGCAGCAACGCGTCCGCGATCGGCCCGAGGTCACTCAAACGAGCGCGCAGCGCCGGGACCTCGATCACCACACCGCACAGCCGGTAGTAGAGATCTTCGCGGAACTCTCCGCGCTGCACCATGGCCTTCAGGTCGCGGTGCGTCGCACACACCACGCGGACGTTGCAGCGGATCGAGCTCGAGCCGCCGACACGCTCGAAGGTGCGCTCCTGCAGCACGCGCAGCAGGGCGACCTGCGTGCGCGGAGAAATGTCGCCGATCTCGTCGAGGAACAAGGTGCCGCCATCGGCTGCCTCGAAGCGGCCGCGACGACGACCCGCGGCGCCCGTGAACGCGCCCTTCTCGTGCCCGAACAGCTCGCTCAAGAGCAGCGTCTCGACCAGCGCGGCGCAGTTGACCTTGACCAACGGACCAGCGCGTCGGCCGCTCGCTTCGTGCAGCGCCTCGGCCACCAGCTCCTTGCCGGTGCCGCTCTCGCCGTGGATCAGCACCGTGGTGTCGGAAGGGCCGATCTTGCGCACAGCGTTGAGCAACGAGCGAACGCCCGCGTCCTCGCCCACGATGCGGCGCGCGGCCTGCCCACCAGGAGTGTGGACGCCAGCGACGCTGGGAGGCTGGCTCGGCGCGCGGCCCAAGGAGGAAGGCGGCGTGGACGGCGGGCTCGAGGGGGCGCACGACCAGGGCGCGGGAGCGTCTTGCGCAGCGCTCACCGCAGCGAGCTCTTGGCTCAGCCACGCGACGTCGGCACGAGCAGCGAACGCAGCGCGCAGCTCGCTCGGCAGCCCCGCGCTCACGCGGTCTCGCACGACGGCCGCGGCCGCGAGCTGACGACGCGCCTCAGCCGCATCGCCGCTGCTGGCAGCCTGCCTGTACAAGAGCACGTGAGCCTCGCGCAGGAGCTCGTCGTCGTCCGCGTCGCGCGCGGCCGCGAGCGCCTGTGAGCTCGCGAGCAGGCCGTCTTCCCCGCGCGCGCGGGCAAGCTGCGCGCGCAGCACCGCGAGATCTGCGCGGGCGCGCGCCGGGGCACGTTCGCGCGCGGCGGCTTCGATCAGTTGGGACGTGCGCTCCACGTCCCCATCGTCGAGCGCGGCCCGCGCGGCGACGCGCAGCGCCTCGCTCACGTGCTCGCGCACGGGGCCGAGGGACAAGGCGCCATCGGCCGGCGATGTGGCCTGCACACACGCCTCGAGATGGGTGCCGAGCGACGCCAGTGCCTGCACGACGTGCTGATGGGCGGCGGCGGAGTCTCCGCGCGCCAACGCCGCGCGGCCCAGGATCAAGGCGAACTGCGCGGCCTGCTCCGCGGGGGCGCCGCCGCGGAAGATGCGCGAGCCGAAGCGGACGGCCTGCACAGCCTCGTTGACCAGGCCCACTCGCACGCGCAGCTCGGCCAGGTTGGCCACGCAGCGCGCCAGGCTGACCCTGTCTCCGATCCGGCGCAGCAGCTCGACCGCCCGCTCCGACAGCTCGAGCGCGTCGCCGTAGCGGTGATCGAGGATCGCGAGCGCCGCCAGGTTGATCAGCGCGATACCTTGCGCCTTGGGCTCGGCCTGTTCGTCGGCGTCTTCGAGCACCGTCTCGAGCATGCCCTGCGCTTCGGCGCGTCGGCCGAGCGACATGCAAGCGATCGCGCGGTTGACCCGGGCCCGCAGCTCCGCCATCGGCAGCCCAGCGAGCGACGCCTCGCAGCAGTCGCGCGAGAAGTGTTGCTCCGCCTCGTCGAACTTCGCCTCTGCCAGCAGCAGCTTGCCGAGCACGTTGCGAGCATCGATCGAGACGTCCGCGAAGTGGGTGCCGCAGGCGAGCGCGAGCCCTTGCTCGGCCGCGCTTCTTGCCCGCGCCAGATCGCTGGCGAAGTAACGCACCTCGGCGAGCTCGACCCACGCGCGTGCACGGATGCGGGTGCACTCCTCGTCGAGCTCCGAGACGTCGCCGACGACGCGCTCGAGCGTGAGCACCGCCGAGGAGTGATCGCCCGTGGCGGCGAAGGCGCGACCCATGGCCAGCAAGCTCTGCGACGTGTGGCGGCGATCGCCCGCGGCGGCGCTCGCGAGCGCATGGGCCTCGCGCGCGAGCTTGAGGGCGAGCTCCCCTTCACCCCCGCGCAATGCAGCATCCACGAACGGCAGCAAGCTGGCCGCCGAGGGAGAGGAGCGATCGCGGGCGGCCATGAAGCGCGCCCAACAGTCGGCACGCGCATCGGGGTCCACTGCGGTCTTGATGGCAGCGAGCGCAAGATCGTCGCCTTGACGCTGATCGCCGGCGGAGAGCGCAAGCTCGGCGGCGCGCATGCTGGCCCACGGATCACCGGGAAACACCGAGACCAGCGCCGACACCACGCGCTCGAGCTCGACGGGCGAGAGGCTCGGCCCGCCCGCGGCGCGCGCGTCCGCGCGCATCACCAGCTGGTCTCCGAGCAGCTCGCCGCGTCCGAGCTCGACGAGCTCGTCCACATCCGCGAGGGAGAGGCCCAGTGCACCGAGACGCGAGAGCGGCCAGGGCCTCGCGGCTGCGAGCAGCAGCCTGGCGGCAGGCGCGAGCTCGCTGCTGGACGGCCCGTGCAGTGCACCACTCTTCGCGACCTGGCGCGCCAGCACGCGCGCGCCGGACCACCAGCTGCTGCTCAGCTCGATGCGCGCGAACGACTGCTCCTCGAGCAGCTCGCGGGGCGGGCGCGACGACAGCGCCGACCACCAACGGCGGCGACCGTCACGGCTCAGCTCGGAGGAGACCTCGAAGCGGTGGGCCCAGGTAGCGCGCGCAACCGACGCGTGGTCTTTCGGGACGACCCACACGACCGGCGCGTGCGTGGGACCGCTCTCGCCCTCCGACACGTCGCAGCAGCGGCGCGCGTGGCCGTCGAGCTCGTGGGCCACCGACTGTGCGAAACGTCCGGGGCTGTCATCGACGACCACCACGCCGCCCACGTCTTGTCTCGTGGACGACTCGAGCAGACGCAGCGCCAAATCGCGCGCCGTGTGAGCCGCCGCCGGCGTCTCGTCGTGCACCAGCGCGAGCGCTGCCCCACGAACAGAGCCCGCCTCGCGTGGAAGCGACGCCAGCGAGGCAAGCGCGAGCCGAAAGCCGAGCGCGGCTTGCGTGGAGCTGTGCCGCGCGACGTGCAACAGCGAGTCGGAGGCACCCGCGTGCAGCGGCAGAGCAAGGCGGCGCGCCACGTGGTCAGCGACCGACTCCAGCGCCGCCGGATCGGCGACCACCACCGCGAAGGAGCCTGCAGCAGCCGCGCTCGTCAACCAGAGGTCCAGCGCCTCGAAGCCATCAGCTTCCGAGGGAGCCCGGGAGGCCTGCGGCGCCGTGACCTCCGCGGAGAGGTCACTCGCGAGCTGGGCACCTGGCTTTCGCGCGAGCATACGACCATTTCTGCGTATCCCAGGCGCTCAGGCGCCGCAATACCCACAAGACGCGACACGCGCTCAAAGGATATCAGGGCCGCTTGCGTGGCTTCCGCTGACGTTTGGGCGCGGCTGCCGCGAGCGCCGCGATCCTGCTCAGAGTGCCAGCGGGTGCCTCCCCCAACGCGCGCGCCATGGGCAACTGGGCCAGCAACACCTGCGCGAGCAGCGGGCGCCAGCCAGGGGCCGCGCGCTCGACTGCCGCAAGGTGCAGCCGCAGGGTGTCGACGTCGCCCCGCCGTACCGGGCCCGTCAGGCCTCCGGGCAGCCCGACGTGCGAGAGATTTCTCACCACGCTGCCGAGCAGCGGGACGGCCAGGTGGCGTGAGGCGCGCGGCGAGAGCCCAGCCGCCTCGAACATCTCCGCGGCGGACCACGCAAGCGCCGCCGCGCCGTTCGCGAGCAGCGCGCAAGCCGCATGGTAAAGGGGCCGATCCAGGCGCTTGGCGGAGAGCACACGCAAGCCCAAGGCGCGACCCAACGTGCTCGCAAGTCGCACCGCGAGCGGATCGCCGCTCACGGTCGCCGCCGCCCCCGCCAGCTCCGGCACGACGCCGTTCGCCACCGAGATCGCAGGGTGCAAGACGCCGATCGAAACGCCCAGCGCTGCCAGTGGCGAGAGCGCCTCTTGAGGCAGCGCTCCCGCGACGTGCACGGCCGCTCGCGGCAGCGGCGCCGAGGCCAGCGCCGCCGCCACCGCCGGCACCTGCCCATCGCGCGAGGCGACCACGAGCAGGTCGACGCGCGCAGGCAGCCGCCTCCCTCGCAACACCGCGCGCGCAGAGAGCGTCACGACGGCGCTCCCTTGGCTCCGGATCGCGCGCGCGAGCGCCCGCCCCAGCTTGCCCCGCCCCACGACGGCGACGCGCGTTCTCACGCGGGCCGCTCGCCGTAGAGCCGCTCGCGCTCGGCAAAAGCGAGCACGGCGCGCGGCACCAGCGCTCGCAGCCCCGCTGCGTCCTTCTGTGCGAACAGCTCACGCACCTCGGTCGAAGACACCTCGGGCAGGACAGCGGGGCCAGGGTTGTCTCTACTGCCGCGACGGGCGAACACGAACGGCGGAGCCAACTCCGCGATGCGATCGAAACGGTGCCACTTGGGCAGATCTGCCACCACGTCCGCGCCGATCAGCAGTCGAAGTTGCCAGTCCGGCTGCGCGGCCGCGAGGTGCTCGAGCGTGCGCAAGGTCTTGCTCTCGCCTCCAAGCCGACGCTCGAGATCGCTCACCTCGACCCGCTCGAGATCCGCGAAGGCCAGCCGGCACATGGTCAGCCGTTGCTCGAAGGATGCCAGCTCTTTCGCGAACGGGTGTTGAAACACGGGCACCACGAGCACGCGATCGATGGGCGCTACGAGCAGGGCGTACTGGGCGGCCAGCACGTGCGCGACGTGCGGAGGATTGAAGCTGCCACCGAACACTCCAACGCGCAGTCGCCCCTCAGCCTCTGCGCTCACGAGCCTGAGGGTCCCTGCACCTTGAGCTTGCCTTGGGCCCGCACGCGGCCCTCGATCCGCTCGCTGCTCAGCACCACGCCGGTCTCCTTGTCCAGGAAGTCGATCTGGATGCCGTTGCCGCCCTCGTCGTCGATCACTGCCACGCCACAACGCGTCTCGGGCGCGAGGCGGCCCGGGGTGACGAAGGTGCGCGAGCCCACGCGGTGCGCGAGGGCCTTGTCCGATTTGCCGAACACCAGCACGCTCGCGCCCGCGATGTCGTCCTCGTCGAGCAGGGCCTTGTCGTAGACGAACACCGCGATACGTCCGTCGAACAGCTCGATGGTGCGCCCGGGGGGCGCGGGCACCGTGGTGAGGATGCGCAGCCTGCGTCGCGCGCGCTCCGACGCGACGAACAGCTCGATCTCCTCCGGTGACGCGTTGACACAGCTGCGCGCCGCGCGCTCGAACACCACCGACTCGCTGGGGTTCGACCCCACGATGTCGTGCGCCCACGAGGCCACCACCCGATCGAGCGCGTCGTCCTTGCCCAGGTAGAGCACGCGCTCCACCTTGGTCTGATCGAGCAGAACGTGCGCGGCGTTCGCCAACGCGACGACCTCGTCCAGACAGGGCCCGATCACTCCCAAGCGCATGCCGGCGCAGGCTACCAGAACGCGCGCTTGCTGGCCCGAGGCATCGCCTCGTACCCTCGCGGCGCCGATGTTCGAGCGCACGCGCCCCATTCGCGACGAGGTGACGTTTCGCTTCGAGCGGCGAACGATCGCCGCAGAGCGTGGCGAACCGCTGGCAGTCTCCTTGCTCGCGGCCGGCGAGACCGCGCTGGCGCGGAGCCCCAAGCTTCACCGTCCCCGCGGCGCCTTCTGCCTTCGCGGCGACTGTGACGGCTGCTTGCTACGCGTCGATGGCGTGCCGAACGTGATGAGCTGCTTGGAGCCGGCCCGCGGGGGCGAGGTGCTGAGCGTTCAGAACGTGATCGGCGGACGCAACACCGACCTCCTGCGCCTGACGGACTGGTTCTTCCCCCAGGGCATCGATCACCACCACTTGCTCGCGGGCGTGCCGGCGGTGGGCTCGCTGATGCAGTCGTTCGCACGTCAGCTCGCGGGCGTGGGACGGCTGCCTGATCACCAGCGCGCTCCGCAGCCAGCCGCGCGGCGCGAGCTCGAAGTGCTGGTGGTTGGCGGGGGCGCGAGTGGGCTCGGCTGCGCTTGCGAGCTGGCTCGACAGGGGCGTGACGTGGTGTTGCTCGACGAGGCGTCCGCGCTCGGAGGCAGCGCGCTGTTGGCGGCGCCTGAGCGTGTGGCGAAGCTCGCTGGCGATCTCGGCACGCGCGCCCGGATCGGCGCCAGCGCGGTCGCGGTGCACCAGGGCCAGGTGCTGTCGGTGACGCGCGACGGGAGCGAGCTGTACGTGCCGCGGGCGCTCGTGCTGGCGACCGGCGCCCACGCTACCCCACCACTGGTCTCTGGCAACGACCTGCCTGGAGTCATGAGCGTGCGTGCCGTGCTCGAGCTGGCAACCCGAGGGATTGTGCCCACGCGGCCCGCCGTGATCGCAGGCGAGGGCTCGTTGGCCGACCAGCTGGAGCGCACGCTCGGCTCACGACTCCTCCAGCGGGTCGCTGCGTCCGACCTGGTCGCGTTCCGCGGCGGGACGCAGGTCAAGGCGGTGGTGCTCGCCTCCGGCGACGAGCTGCGCTGTCAGGTAGTGGCGTGCGCGCTGCCGCCTGCGCCAGCCTTCGAGCTCGGCGTCCAGGCAGGGGGAAGGGCCACTCGCCAGGGCGGCGGCTACCCGCTGGAGGTGGACGCGGAGGGGCGAGCCGGCCCGAGACTCTACGCGGTCGGGGAGTGCACCGGCGCGAGCTTCGAGCCCGAGTCGCTGATCGCCGCTGGAGAACGGGCCGCGCGCGCGGTGATGCACGATCTCGCAGGCGGTCGCTGAGGCGAGGCGACCCACACCGGCCCGCGGCCCGCGCCGTCGCCTCTCCCGAGACGCGCTGTCACGCGGGTGCGGAGCCGTTAGGGTGACGAAGCCTTCGCACGGCCCGCGATGGCGGGCCAACTCTTTCGCGTTGGCCCCCTCAAGCGCCGTCGTCGCCAGGCAGAATGCCGCAGTCGTTCGGGCAGCTGAACTGGTTCTCACCGCAGGCTGGGTTGCAGAAGAAGTCGCCGCAGACACAGAAGCCACAGTCGTTCGGGCAGCTGAACTGGTTCTCACCGCAGAACGGCTCGCACGCGAAGTTGCCGCAGAAGCAGCCCCCCCCGCAATCGTTCGGGCAGCTGAACTGGTTCTCACCGCAGAACGGCTCGCACGCGAAGTTGCCGCAGAAGCAGCCCGCCCCGCAGTCGGTCGGGCAGCTGAACTGGTTCTCACCGCAGCCTGGATCGCAGAAGAAGTCCCCGCACTGGCAGAAGGCGCAGTCGTTCGGGCAGCTGAACTGGTTCTCACCGCAAGCGGGGTTGCACACGAAGTCGCCGCAGAAGCAGCCGCCGCCACAGTCGTTGGGGCAGGTGAACTGCGTCTCGCCGCAAGCGGGGTTGCACACGAAGTCGCCGCAGAAGCAGCCGCCGCCACAATCGTTGGGGCAGCTGAACTGCGTCTCGCCGCACCCGGGGTCGCAGAAAAAGTCGCCACACTGGCAGACCGAGCCACAGTCGAACGGGCAGCTGAACTGGTTCTCACCGCACGCTGGCTGGCAGACGCCATTGCCACACGCGCACGCCGCGCCGCAGTCCGCCGGGCAAGTGAACTGAGTCTCGCCGCAGATCGGCTGGCATTGGGCGTTGCCGCATTGGCAGGTGCCAGGGCAGACCTGGCCGCAGACCGAGCCCACCTCTTGCTGGCAGAGCCCGTCCCAGCTGCTCTCGCAGCAGAACGGATCGACCGCGCAGATCGCCGCCACGCACGGGTCACATTGCTCGTCGAGCGCGACGCCGGTGATGCACTTGTCGTGAGCGCACGGCACCACCGGACAGTCGCCGCAGGTGAACGACGACTCGCCGCACTCGGGCTGGCAAAGACCGTTGCCGCACTGGCACTGTGCAGGGCAGTCGAACGGGCAGGTCGAGCCGCTCTCGCCACACGCCGGCTGGCAGCTGCCGTTGCCGCACAGGCAGGGGAGCTGGCAATCGGCGGGGCACGACAGCGGGTTCTCACCGCACGCCGCGTTGCACGATCCGTCGCCGCACAGGCAGCCGCCGCCGCAGTCGAACGGGCAGCTGAACTGGTTCTCGCCGCACGCCGGATCGCACACGAAGTCCCCACAGCTGCAGAAGCCGCAGTCGTTGGGGCAGGTGAACTGACTCTCGCCGCAGGCTACGTCACAGAAGAAATCGCCGCAGTTGCAGAAGCCACAATCGTTCGGACAACTGAACTGGTTCTCGCCGCAGCCTGGATTGCAGATGAAGTCCCCACAAATGCAGCCGCCGCAGTCATTCGCGCAGTTGAACTCGTTCTCGCCACACCGGAAGTCGCAGAAGAAATCGCCGCACTCACAGAAGCCGCAGTCGTTCGGGCAGCTGAACTGATCTTCGCCGCAGCTCGGGTCGCAGAAGAAGTCGCCACACTGGCAAAAGTCGCAGTCGTTCGGGCAGCTGAACTGGTTCTCGCCGCAGCTCGGGTCGCACACGAAGTCGCCACACTGGCAAAAGCCGCAGTCGTCCGGGCAGCTGAACTGGTTCTCGCCGCAGCTCGGGTCGCACACGAAGTCGCCGCAGGTGCACTCCGCGCAATCCGGTGCGCAGGTGAACACGTCCTCGCCGCACTCGGACTGACACGCCCCGTCGCCGCAGACCGCTCCGCTCGCGCAGCTGCAATCGGTGGCGCAGCTGAGCTGGTCCTCGCCACACTCGGGCTCACACACCAAGTTGCCACACGAGCACGCCCCGACACACGACCGCGTGGCGAGCTGACACACTTGCCCCGTCGCGCTGCAATCGACACACGCTTCGCCCGCCTGACCGCAGGCTTCGTCCGCGCCGCCAGGCTCGCAGGTGCCGGGAGTGCAGCAGCCCGTCTCGCACTCGCACGGATCCCCACCACCCTGGGCGCCTGCTCCCCCCTCGCCGCCCTCGCCCCCACCACCAAACTGGCCGATGAGCTCCGTTCGGCAGCCCACGAGCAGCACGAGCAGCGCGACGAGCGCGCTCCCCCTCGAGAGAAACTGAGTCAGCAACAAGCGAGCAGACATGTCGACCTCGACGGGTGGACGAAAGCGGAGGGCAAGAGAGTCCGTAGGTCAATCTCCGCACGTCCTCGCCTTGATCGCAAAAAATCGATCAGCCGTCGCCGGGCGACAGCTTGGGCAGGCCCAGCCAGCGCGAGAACCCGGCGTAACCGAGCCCGAGCACCGTCGTTCCCAGCAACGTACCGAGGAGCGCGAACACCGCGAACAGCTTGCCTTCGCCCAGGTTGACCAGGATCGGCCCCGGGCACATGCCCGTCACCGCCCAACCCACGCCGAACAGCAAGCCGCCGACGAGGTTGCCGCGGTGCAGCGGCTTGGGCTTGATCGCGATCGGCGCGCCGGTCGCGGTCTTGCCGTAGCGCTTCAGCAGGAGCAACCCCGGCGCCACCACCGCCACGGCGGTGCCGATGATGCCGTAAAGCTGAAAGCTCTCGAACAAGAACATCTGTTGGATCTGCTCGAAGTCGGCCGCTCCGCTCTGGCTGAGGACCAGCCCGAACAAGACCGAGAGCCCGAAGAATCCCGCCTCCGCGACCAGCCCTTTCACGCGAACACCACGCGCACGAGCAGCTGCGTCGTCGCCACCCCAGCCGCCATGAAGGCCAGCGTGGCGATCAGGCTCGAGCGCTCGAAGTTGGCGACCCCAAAGATGCCGTGACCAGAGGTGCAGCCGCCCGCGATGCGCGTGCCCAAGCCCACCAGCACGCCGCCCGCGAACATCCACGCGGCTTTGACGGCCATGTGGCCACTGACCTCCGCCTCGAACCAGGCGCCGAGGCCCCAGGGCGGCCGAAAACCGCCGGAAATCCAGGACGACAACAACCCGCCGCACAACAGCCCGAACAGCAGCGAAAGACGCCAGCGGTGGGAGGACGCCAGCTCTTCGCGCCGAAAGTACGGCGCCTTCACCAGGGTGGCGCACGCGCTCTCGAACCCGGTCGAGACGCCCAGGCGGCGGTTGTAAAGAAACAACATCAGCAGGCAGATCACCCCAATGGCTGCGCCCGCGAGGGACCAATGCAACATTCTCTCGCTCCGTTTCTACGAGCCGCCCTGGCCCCCGCCACCCAACGGCGCGCCCAAACAGGGCTGCGCGCGGCCACCCGCGCCACCGCCACCGAGCGGCGCCTCCAGGCATGGCTGCGGCGGAGCTCCGCCCTCGCCCCCCACCTCGCCGCCGCCCGCACCTCCGCCGCCCTGCACGACGACCTCGCCGCACCCTGAGTGCAAGACGCCCGCGAGAGCCGCGGCGATGAACGCGGCTCTGCGGGCGAGGATGGCGGACGCGTCGTCGTGATCCACGACGGGCGAGTCTACTCGATCAGCGCTTGGTGCGCTCCTTCGGCTTCGGCGGCGGCGGCGGCGCCTTGGGCGGCGGAGCGGCCGTCTTGGGCGGCGGCGGCGGCGCGGCCACCGTCTTCGCCGGCGGCGGCGGGGCTGCGGCCGTCTTGGCCGGCGGCGGCGCGGCCGCTGCCTTCGGGTCCGCGGGCTTGGCAGGGTCCGCGCCGCCCGAGGGCAGCTTGATCTTGTCAGCTTCGGACTTGATTCCTTGGGCCATCAGCGTGGCCAGCGAGTCGACCGTGGTGGTGGGGAACGTGGACTCGACCACCAGGTCGTTGCCGTCGATCTTGGTGGTCGCGCCCTTCAGGATCTCGGCGGTGCCCGGCGGTGCGCCGGCCATCTGGCTGCCCAGCTCGGTCTTCATCAGGTTGAACATGCTCTCGAGCTTCTTGGCCTCATCGGCGCTGCCCGTTCCCACGCGGAGCGCGATTTTGCCACCAGCCAGATCCAGCGCTCCGCTCAGGCTCTTCACGCTCTTGAGCTCCGGGGGCGCGCCCGCGCCTCCGCCGGCCATGGACTTGGTGAGCAGCGCCTCGGACACGCTGAACGAGAGCTCTTTGCCCGTGTCGAGCTTGTACTTGCTCACCGCGTTGTCGTTGGTGGCGGCCATCGACTTGAACAGATCCTCGGTCTTGGCAGCCGCGACCGAGCCATCAGCGAGCTGGCCCATGACCACCTCGCTGTCGCTGATGGCCTTGCGACCATCGATGTCCTTGATCTTGGAGCTGACCGAGCTGTCGGCCTTCTCGAGCGCGGGGATGAGCACGTCGGCCTTGAGGTCGCCGGCGAGCGCGAACGCGAACGTCGGGTCCCCCGCATCCACGTCCTTCAGGCACATCGCCATGTCGGTGAACGTCTTCACGCCGATGCCGGTCTCCTTCAGGAACGCGTCGGCCTTGGCGCCGTCCGGACCGTTGCTGGTGGCCTTCTTCAGCGCCTCTTCCAGCGCCGGCACGACCTCTTTGGAGAACGACGGATGCCCGAGCACCTTGCCCAGGTTGAAGCTGATGGCGACCTCACAATCACCGGGCAAATGCGAGGCGCTCTTGGTGGCGCCGGGCAAGTTGGCCGGAGCGCTGCTGCCGCCGCCCGCTGCGGGTTGGGCGGAGGCGGTGCCAGAGGCGGCCCCTTCGGCCTTCTTGTCGTCGTCGCCCTCTTCCTCGTCGTCCTTGTCCTTCTTCTTCTTCTTGTCGTCGGACTTCTCTTCCTTCTTCGCCTCCATGCCGAGCTTCTCTTTCAGGCTGTCGCAGCCGGACAGCACGGGGAGCAAGCCGAGGAGGGAGAGGGACAGAACGGGGGCGAGCAGGTACTTCGATCTCATGGTTTTCTCCAGCCGACAGGGTCGGGCGAAGCGGTTCTTTGCCACTGTTGCATCGCGCTGAACAGGGGGAGCGTGACACCACCCCACTGGCAGCGCGTTCGACGTCGACCGACGCCAGAAGTTCTACGGGTCAGCCCTCGACCACCGCGTCGAACAAGCCCAGGCCGCCCGCCGTGAACACGAAGCCGAACAGCCCGAGCAGCGCAAAGTAGTCCCCCAGCTCCGCGAGCGGTGTCCCCATGATGGCGGCGCGCGTGCCCGCCACGCCGGCCAGCAGACTGGGAGACAGGAGCGGCAGCATCACGCTGGCCAACACCAAATCGCGAGCCTTGGTGCGGATCGTCATGGCCCCGAACAGCGTGCCGCTCGCCGCGATGCCCGGGGTGGCGGCGAGCAGCAGCAAAGCCAGCGGCGCGCCCAGGGTCGTCAGATCGATCGCGAACAGGAGCGCGGTGACGGGCAACACGATGGCCTGCACGGCGAGCAAGAACACCGCGACGCCCAGCGCCTTGCCTGCGAACACCGCGTTCCGCGCGACGGGCGACACCAACAGGCCGCGCATGGCGCCGTCGTCGCGCTCGCGCTGCCACGTGCGCGACAGCGCCAGGATGCTCGAGAAGGCCACGCTCACCCAGATCACGCCGGGCGCGACGTCGCGCCGCGAGTCTTCTCCGGCGAAAAAAGCGAGCGACGCCATCACCGCGACCAGCACCGCGAAGAAGCCCGTGGTGGTCACGATCTCGCCCGTGGCGAGCTCGATCTGCAAATCCTTGCGGGCGACCAGCCACGTCTGGCGCCACCACGAGGGGCCGCGGCGCGGCCGAAGAGGCTCGCGCCGCGTGGCCTCGCTCACTTCTTGGCCGCGGCTGCGCTGGCCTTCGCCTTGGCGCGTTTCTCAGCGCTCTTGTACTGGTCGAACAGACGCGGCACCGGGTGCCCGGACAGGCGCTTCTTGTACCCCTCGTCCTTGACGCGCTTCTCCAGCTCCAGGATGGCGCCGATCAGCTTGTCACGGGTACCGAACTTGTCTTTGACCGCGCTGAACACCGCGTGCAAGCGGAGCAGCTTGGCGTTCGACACGTGGTCGAGGCCCTTGTCGCCGCCGCGATCCTTGTTCGTCCGGCCGAGCCACAGATCCTCCGAGGTGAACGCGGTGACGGCCTCGACCAGCTTGGCCTTGCCGCCGAACTTTTCGTTCACGATCGCGAGAGGAGACTTCTTGGCCGGGGCTTTCTTGGTGCTCATGATGGCAGTCCTTTCGAGGTTGCGCGAGCTGACTCGCGCGGCAGAGAGGGAGGGGCTCATAGCAGAGCGAGCCCCGCCCGCAAAGGCGTGGTAGAAGCCGCCGCACGATGACGGCTGCCAAGCCCCGCGTGCGCTTTGCTCCCTCCCCCACTGGGTACCTCCACATCGGCGGTGTGCGGACCGCCCTGTTCAACTGGCTGTGGGCCAGGAAGACGGGCGGCACGTTCGTGCTGCGCATCGAGGACACGGATCAGGAGCGAAGCACCCCTGAGAACGAGCGCATCATCCTCGAGAGCATGCGCTGGCTAGGGCTCTCTTGGGACGAGGGCCCGGACGCGGGTGGAGCGCACGGCCCCTACCGGCAGATGGAACGGCTGGGCATCTACCAAGAGTTCGTCGAGAAGCTGATCGCGCGTGGCGCCGCGTACCGCTGCACCTGCACCAAGGAAGAGCTGGACCAGCAGCGCGAGGCGCTCAAAAAGCAGGATCCCAAGGCGCAGTTTCGTTACCCGGGCACCTGTCGCGGGCGCACCAGCGCGGGCGACAAGCCGTTCGTGATCCGCATGCGGGCTCCGGAGGCCGGGAGCGTGACCTACCAGGACATGGTCTTCGGAGAGGTGACGACGCCCAACTCCGCGCAACAGGACGCGGTGCTCGTCCGGCAAGATGGGGTGCCGCTCTACAACTTCGGCGCCGTGGTCGACGACATCACCATGGGCATCACGCTGGTCGCCCGCGGGCGCGACCACATGATCAACACGCCGCCGCAGATCTTGCTGTACGAAGCGCTGGGCTACCCGCGGCCGGCGTTCGCGCACTTGCCGATGATGCTCGCGCCCGATGGCGCCAAGCTCTCCAAGCGTCACGGCGCCGTGAGCGTGGGCGAGTACCGCGACAAGGGCGTACCGCCCTCGGCGCTGCTCAACTACCTGGTCCGCTTCGGTTGGTCGTTCGGCGACGAGGAGATCTTCAGCTTGCCCGACCTGATCGAGAAGTTCGACTGGGAGCGCTGCGGCAAGGGTGACGGGAAGTTCGACCAGAAGAAGCTCGCGGCCGTGACCTTCGAGCACCTCAAGCAGCGCGCGCTGATCAGCGACGACGAGTACGCCGCTGGCGTGAGGCCGTTCTTGCAGGCGCGCGGCCTGGTCGTGGACGAGGGCAAGCTGAAACAGGTGTTGCCGTTGATCCGGGAGCGCGGCCAGACCTGGGCCGACGCGGCCGAGCTGATGGACTACTTCTTCCGTGAGGAGCCCGTGCTCGACGACAAGGCCGCCAAGAAGTTCTTGTTGCCGGAGAAGGCCGAGCTGCTCCGCGCCGTCGCGGACACGTTCGACGCGGTCGAGCCCTTCGAGAAGGAGCCGCTGGAGGCGGCCTTCGGTGCGTGGCTCGGTTCGCGCTCGCTCGAGCTCAAAGAGGTCGCGCAGGCGGTGCGCGTCGCGCTCAGCGGCCGCAGCGCTTCGCCCGGTCTGTTCGAGGTTGCGGCCATCCTCGGCAAACAGGCTTGCGCGCGTCGCCTGCGCCGAGCCGCGGATCTGGCGGCGAGCCCGCTGCCTCGCTCGTGAGCGAGTCGCTCACAACCTACTTCGCCGCGGCGATGGCCGGCCCCTCCGGGCCGGCGCCGGTCCCGCTGCCGGCGGGCGCGCCACCCGCACCGCCAGCTCCCGAGCTCGGCGCCACGCTGACCCACATGGCGCTGCCGCTGCTCGGCTTCTTGCTGGTGGTGCCGCTGGTCTACCTGTTCTTCAGACGCACCTGGCGCGAGCTCGACGTGGAGGCGCTCGAGCATCAGCGGCACACGCTTGCGACGGGCGAAATCGATCGGCGCCCGCTGGTGCTGTTCGTGATCACGGCGGTGGTGCTGACGTTGCAGTGGTACTACGACCGGGACTTCTACACGGCGCACATCCGGCCGTGGCTGCGCGAGGTGGAGCTCGACCCGACACTCTTGCCGTTCGGCTGGGGTGAGCATGTGTCGCTCAAGAAGTACGGGGAGCTGTATGGCCTCACGTGGTGGACGATCACGCGCATGCTCGGCTACACGGTGATCCCCTTCGGCCTTTGGAAGATCTTCTTTCCCAAGGACTCGCTGCTCGACATGGGCCTCCGGTTGAAGGGCCTGTCCTCGCACATCTGGATCTACGCGTTGTGCTTGCTGGTGGTGGTGCCGGCGGTGTTCATCGTCGCGGGTCAGCCGGACTTCGGCAGCTACTACCCGTTTTACAAGAAGTGCTCGCGCTCCTGGGTCGACCTCTTGGTCTGGGAGTCGATGTACGTGCTGCAGTTCTTCGGCCTCGAGATGTTCTTCCGCGGGTTCTGGTTGAACGGACTGCGGCGGTCGCTCGGGTCGGGGGCGATCTTCGCCATGTGTGTGCCGTATTGCATGATCCACTTCGGCAAGCCCTACTTGGAGACCTGCGGAGCCGTCGTGGCGGGCATCGCGCTCGGTTCGCTGTCGATGCGCACCAAGAGCATCTACTCCGGCTTCTTGGTGCACGTGACGGTCGCGATCTTGATGGATACGCTCGCGATCTCCCAGGCCGGCGGGCTGCCCACCGAGCTGTTCCCGCCCGACCCCGCGCCAGCGCGGGTCATACCCCGCTGAGCTTGGCTTCCTCGTGGGCGATCAGTCGCTCGAGCAGGGTCGCCGGCAGGCGCCGCCGCAGCGGGCCGCGGTACAGCCGCGAGAGCGGCTTGGCCATCGCCACGAACACGCGCCGCTCGGGCGCCGAGTCGCCCAACTGCGACAGCCGCCGCTCCAGCATGGAAGCCAGCAACCTGGGCCGGGGCGCCAGCGCTTCGAGCATCGACTCCACCACCACGATCGAGGTGGGGTCGGCCCGCAAGCCGCGCAGGAACAGTCCGCTCGCAGCCACCCAGCGCCGAGCCTTGGCCGCCACCTTGCCCGCCTCGGCCAAGGCGCGCCCGCGCTCCTCGGGGCTCTTGGCCTCGGCCGCCTTCTTGCGGAGCGCGCGCATCTCCCCCATCAGCGCTCGACCGCGCGGCCCCAGCGCCGGCCGCACCTGCACCAGCAGGTAGCCGCCGAACAACGCTGCCACGGCGATCAGGGCGATCTGCGAGGGGTCCATGGCCAAGCTCCCACGGGCACGTCATAACAACGAAGCGTCGCGGACGCGAGCAACCTGCGTGAGCTTGCTCCTCTCGCCCGCTCGTCCGCTACGATACGTAGACCCGTCATGCCCCTGCCCCGCCCGACGACCCGCACCCTGCTCCGCGCCGGACTCGGCGCGCTCGTGATCTCGGCCTTCGGCGCGCTCACGCCTCCCCCCGCAGCCGCCGACATCTACAGCTACGTGGACAAGGACGGCACGGTGCACTTCAGCACCACCGCCAAGGGAGATGGGCGCTACTCGCTCTACATGAAGGGGAGCAGCAAGCGCACGAAAGGCAGCCGCTTCACCGGCAAAGCCGTGCCGCCCAGCGACCGCTCGCCCGAGCGGTTCACCCGCTACGACAAGTGGATCCGACAAGCCGCCACGCTGTACCAAATCCCGGAGGAGCTGGTGCGCGCCGTGGTGAAGGTGGAGAGCGACTACGATCCGCGGGCGGTGTCCAGCGCGGGCGCCATGGGCTTGATGCAGCTGATGCCAGAGACGGCCGCGCGCATGCTGGTGCGTGACGCCTTCGACCCGCGGGAGAACATCTTCGGCGGCGTGCGCTACCTGCGGATCTTGGCCAACTTGTTCAACGGTGATTTGGATCTGACCGTCGCCGCCTACAACGCCGGGGAAGGCGCCGTGGAGCGCGCCGGCGGCATCCCCAACTACCCCGAGACGCAGGATTACGTCGTGCGCGTGCGCACCTACTACGCCGCCTACCGGCAAAGCAACGACGTGGTTGCCGCGTCGCAAGTGCGCCTCCCCTACCGCTCCGACCTTTAGCCGAGTACGAGCCCCCCATGAGCAGCAGCGTCGTCAGCCTGAGCAAGAAGTCCGACCCCGAGGCGATCAAGCACCTGAAGCCTCCGGCGGGGCGCGACGCGCTGGTGCACAAGGAGCTGCTCGAAGTGCCGGACTTCCGGCGCATCCCCGCCTACAAGGACATCAGCGACGAGCAGTTCCTGGACCATCATTGGCAGGCCAAGAAGTCGATCACCCGCCCGGACAAGCTGCTCGAGGCGCTGCAAGGGCTGGCCTCCGAGGCCTTCATCCAAGACGCGACCGAGGGTTTCGCGCGCGCGCCCATGAGCGTGCGTGTCTCGCCCTACGTGATGAGCCTGATCGACTGGAACGATCCGTACCGGGATCCGCTGCGCACGCAGTTCATCCCTGTCGGCTCGCGCATGCTGCCCGATCACCCCAAGCTCGGGCTGGACTCGCTGCACGAACAGGAGGATGCCCCCGTCCCCGGGCTGACCCACCGCTACGTGGACAAGGCGCTGTTCCTGCCGCTCGACACTTGTCCGGTGTATTGCCGCTTCTGCACGCGGTCGTACGCCGTGGGCAACGACACCGAGTCGGTGGACAAGGTCAACCTGCGCGTCGACGCCGAGCGCTGGGCCAAGGCGTTCCAATACATCTCCGAGCGCCCCGAGCTCGAAGACATCGTGGTCAGCGGGGGCGACGCCTACCAGCTCCGCCCGGACCAGCTGCGCCACATCGGCGAGACCTTGATCAGCCTGGACAACGTGCGCCGCATTCGCATCGCCACCAAGGGCCCGGCCGTCATGCCCCAAAAGATCCTGACGGACACCGATTGGCTCGACGCCGTCACCCACGTGGTCGACTTGGGCCGCAAGCGCCACAAGGAGGTGGTGCTGCACACCCATTTCAACCACCCCAACGAGATCACCGGCATCACTCGTGACGCCATGCTCAAGCTGTTCGAGCGAGGCATCACTGTGCGCAATCAGTCCGTGATGATCCGCCACGTCAACGACGAGAGGGAGACCATGCGCCTCTTGGTCAAGCGCCTCGGCGACGTGCACGTCCACCCTTACTACGTCTATGTGCACGACATGGTGCAGGGCGCCGAAGATCTGCGCACCACCGTCGACACGGCGATCGAGATCGAGAAGTACGTGCGCGGCTCCACCGCTGGCTTCAATACGCCCACGTTCGTGGTCGACGCTCCGGGCGGCGGCGGCAAACGCGTGTGCCACTCGTACGAGCACTACGACCGGGCGACCGGGATCAGCGTGTACGCCGCGCCCAGCGTGAAGCCGGGCCAATACTTCCTCTACTTCGATCCCATCGATCGATTGGGCGAGGAGGGGCGCGCGCGCTGGGCCGATCCCGCTCAGCACCAGCCCATGGTCGACGAGGCCATTGCGGCGGCCAAAGCGCGCCCGCGGTAGCGGTGGCGTCAGCGACTGCGCTTGGCAACGCGCTTCGCTTTGGCGACCGGCGGTGAAGGGGCCGGCTCGACGTCCTCGTAGCGGCGCAGCGCGTTCGCAAGCTCCCTCCGCACCCGCTCCCGCAGCTCGGCGGGCTCGAGCACCTTCGCGGTCTCGCCGAAGCCGAGCACCCAGGTGGTGACCTCGGTCAGATCGCCAATGGTCATGGTCAGCCGAATGCTGCCGTCGGCGAGCGAGCTCAACGATTGGCTCGGGTGAATGCGTCGTGTCTCGACGTACTCGCGCACCCGCCCGTCGAAGTCGATCACCACGTCTTGCGGCTTGCCACCGTGCCAGATGCCGAACTGCCCCTGGAAGTAGTCCTCGATACGAAAGCTGTCCGGCAGCTCGAAGCGATCGTGCACCGCACAGTCGGTGTCTCGCATGCGATCGAGCAAGAAGGTGCGCACCTCGCCCTTGCCCACGTGATGCCCCACGCAATAGATGGCGTCTTTGTACAGCACCATGGCGTACGGATGGATCTCGATGCGCTCCTCTCGCCCATCCTTGGGACGCCGGTAGGAGCATGACAGTGGCCTCAGATCGGCCACCGCTTGGAACACGTCGTCGAGCTCTTCGGTGCGCGCGCCGTAGTCCTTGGGCGCGAACGGCAAGTAGAGGAAGCGCTCCTCGAGGCGCGCGTCCGCGACACCTGCGTTGGGCCCCCGGCCCGGGCGCCGCGCGACGCCGAGCAACTTCTCCGACGCGAGATGGATCTCCTCGTACAGCGCCGAGCCGCGCATGGGCTCGAACAGACGGCGCGCCGCGAGCAGCGCGTAGGCTTGCGTGCGGCGCACCTCCACTTTGCGCGCAGCCTCCCCCGGGGCGAGCCGCCACAGCGCAGGCCCGCCGGGCTTGGGCGTGTGGCTGGTGAGCTCGAGCTCACGCTTGACCTCGACCAAGTAGCGGCGAAGCGAGCGCGGCGTGACGCCGAGCTCCGCGCCGAGCTGGTAGATGGTGAGCCCCTTCGGGTGGCGCAACAGCAAGCTTCGCAAGCTCTCGAGGCGGCGCGCTTGCGTGAATGGACCGCGCGGGCGACCGCGCCGGTTCGAGCCGGGCGGCGGCACGCTCGGAGCCGTCGGCCGCTCCGAGGTTGCACCACGTTGTGGGAGATTGGTCGACGAGGTCGGCCTCAGCGTCTCTGGAGGTGTGCGCCGCGAGCTCATGGCTTCTGCGGCGGCGACAATAGCGGGTTTGTGCCCTCATCGCCCGGGCCTTCCGCTACGGCAGCAGCCACCGGAACGAAGCGCGGCGAGTTTGGGATTGAACCAGAGGCTCCCTGATCCGATCGAACGATCGGCGTGGAGAACCCATCGCGCCCGGCACTTGCTCGACGTCATGACTTCATGGTCTTCTGAGTTGTTGCCTGCCGGCTTCTTTCTTCCGAGCAGCCCCACGAGGACTCGCATGTCGATGATCCGCAGACTGACCATCGGGTTGGGCGTCGTCGCCGCCGTCGCAGCGCTCAGCCATCCAGCCGAGGCGCAAGATTGCAGCAGCATGGACCCGGCCGACTGGCCTGCGCCGGCGAAGCCATACTTCTTGCTGGCGGTCGACACCTCGGGCTCGATGACCGCCAACGTCGGGAGCACGACCAGCTGCTTCGTCGGCACCACGAACTTCGGCACCGACCGCCGCGCGCACGCGCGCTGCGCCGTTCGCAACACGGTGCTGGCCTACTCGGGGCAAGTGAACTTCGGCCTCGCCACCTACGCGCGTCGCCAGTCAGGCTGCAGCAACTCCGGAGGCGTGTGCAACTTCGGCTCCTGCACGTACAGCGAGTTCACGGGGGCCTCGCCGAGCAACTGCGTCGGGAACGTCGGCTGCGGGCCCGAGCCCAGCCCGAACGGCACCTCGTCCACGCGCGCCGGAGCCAACATCGTGGTGCCGATGCTGCAGGACATCGGCTTCCCGACCAGCAACGTCAGCGATTTGTTGGGTTGGGTCGACGGCACGTGCGCCGACAGCCGCGAGATCTTCGCCGACGGTTGCACCCCCATGAACGGCATCTTGCGCGACGCGTTTCGCTACTACTCCAACCAGTGGGTGCCGCCGACGCCAGTTCCCGGCGGTGCGACCCTCACCTCGCCGCTCACTTCGGAGGCTAACGGCGAGCGACCGTGCCGGTCGTTGAACGTGATCCTGCTCACCGACGGCGACGAGACGTGTGACACGCAGGCCGCCGCCGTGGACGCGGCCGCCGATCTGTACGCCGGCTTCACCAAGGACAGCATCTTCTGGCGCGTGAAGACCCACGTGATCAACTTCGCCGGCGGCAGTCAGGCCAACACCGACGACATCGCCGACGCAGGCGACGACGGCAACTCCGCCAACAACTCCGCCGTCAGCTTCTTGGCCAACAACGAGACGGAGCTGGCGCTGGCGCTGAGCGAGATCATCGCCGGTTCGATCCAGCCCGAGGTGTGCGACAACGTCGACAACAACTGCAACAACTGCATCGACGAAGGCTACGTCCATTACTGCAACACGCAGCAGACCTGCTGCTCGTGGAGCCTCCCCGCCGAGCGCGCGCAGTGCCTCCAAGACTACGTCGACTCGCTCAACACCTCGCCTCCCGATGGTGACGTGACGCTGCTGCCCTGCACCACGCCGGGCCAGCAGACGGTCCCCGCGGAGTGGCTCTGCTACGACCCGGGCGACCAGTGTGACGACATCGACAACAACTGCGTCGCCGGCATCGACGAGGCCGCGAACAAGTGTGGCATGCCGCTGCACTGTCCGCTGCCGGAGACCTGCAACAGCGCCGATGACGACTGCGACGGCGTGGCGGACAACGGCGGTGTCTGCGGCAGCTGTGTCCCCAGCCCCGAGGTGTGTGACGGCTGCGACAACGACTGCGACGGCCTGACCGACGACGGCATCCTCCCGGTCGCGTGCGGCTTGACGACGCCGCCCAACTGCGTCGGACAGATCACCTGTGACGCGCCGGTCGCCGTCCCGGCCGGCGGGTGCATCCCGGGCAATGGTCCCAACCCGTGCAACAACAGCCCGCAGACCGAGATCTGCGACGGCGTCGACAACGACTGCGACACGATCGTGGACGACAACGTCGCGCCGGCCCAGTGTGTGCCCGCAGGCACGCCGCCGGGCCTCGTCTATGGCGGCACCAGCCAATGTGTGCTCGGGCAGCAGCCATGCAATGGGAGCTGCCAGGGCTTCATCGGGCCGAGCGCCGAGATCTGCGACGGCATCGACAACGACTGCGACGGCACGGTGGACGAGACGCCGTTCGGCGTGGGTCAGAGCTGCGGCGTGAACTTCCCGCCGTGCACGCCAGGCACCACCGCCTGCGTCCTCGGCGCGCTGGTGTGCCAGGGCGGAAACCCGCCTGATCCAGAGATCTGCGATGGTGTCGACAACGACTGCGACGGTCAGACCGACGAGACGCCTCTGACCGATGCTCCCTTGCCCGGGCAGACCGGCTGCTGGGACAACCCCGGCGCATGCTGCACCCACG
Organism: uncultured Polyangiaceae bacterium; assembly: GCA_964641275.1. Taxonomy (GTDB): domain Bacteria; phylum Myxococcota_A; class Polyangia; order Polyangiales; family Polyangiaceae; genus Xiheicaenibacterium. The sequence continues at coordinate 112,296 of CAZXMG010000003.1, read as the reverse complement.
GCGCGCTCAGCTGGTGCCCCCCTCCGGGTGGCACCTGCTTCGGCACCGGCACGCTCAGCGCCCCATGCAACAACGGCACGCTGGTTTGTGGCGGAGCCCTGGGCTGGCAATGCCAAGGCGGCACCGAGCCCGCGACCGAGGTGTGTGACGGGGTCGACAACGACTGCGATGGCACCCCCGACGACGGCTCGTTCCCGACCGAGGGCAATCCGTGCGGCATCGACGCTCCGCCGTGCATGACCGGCATGATCGACTGCACAGGGCCCTGCCAACAGGGTGTGATCGCGTGCACGGGGGGGGTGCTCGACTGCATCAACGACGTGCCGGGGGACCCCGAGGTCTGCAACGGCATCGACGACAACTGCGACGGCGTGCCGGACAACGGCCTGCCGATCGGTGGCGCTTGCACCCCGGTCTACGACACCGTCGCCTACCCCGGAGACCGCAGCTTCGCGCCGTGTATGCCGGGCAATTTCCAATGCGATGGCATGGGAGGCCTGGTCTGCGTGGGCGGCGTCGGCCCCTCGCCGGAGGTGTGCGACGGCCTCGACAACGACTGCGACGGGACCCCCGACGAGGCCGGCGCGGCCCCCGACGGCTTGGATGGCACGGACAACCCGTTCCCGCCACCCGACGCCGCCCTGGGCGAGGCCTGCGGCACCGACGAGGGCGCCTGCACCGAAGGCGCCTGGGCCTGCGTCAACGGGCAGTTCGCCTGCCTGAACGGCCAAGGACCGCAGGTCGAGCAGTGCGACTGCAGTGACAACGACTGCAATGGCGTGGTCGACAACGAGAACCCCAACGACACCCCCCCGCTGTGTGGCGCTGGCGCCGACTGCGTCGAGGCCCGCGGCGCCTGCCAGTGCGCGAAGCCGTGCAGCTCCGGCGAGTTCCCCTGCCCCTCGGGTCAGGTCTGCGTCACCGTGAACTCCAGCGAGACCGGCCAGCCGCTGGGCGAATACTGCCTCGCCGACAACTGCCAGAACTGCGCGACCAAGACCGTCACGGACGGCAGCGGGAACATCCTGTGCGGCCCCCCCGGCACCGAGGGTGTGGATTGCGCGCCCGTGCCAGAGTGCGTGTGCAAGGGCCAGAACGGCTGTCAGGCCCCATGCTTCGGCGTGACCTGCGAGAGCCCGCTGGTGTGCACGAACATCGGCCCCGACGCTGGCCAGTGTGTGGCCGACAACTGCTTCAACCTCGGTTGCCCGACTTGCGGCCAAGCCTGCTCCGACTTGGGCGACTGCGTGACCAACCCCTGCCAGGAAGACTCTTGCCCGCCGGATCAGGTGTGCAAACCGTCGGAGGACTTCACGACCTTCGAGTGCGTGGGCTCCTGCGCGGAGGTCGACTGCCCCAGCACGCAAGAGTGCGTCGACGGCGTGTGCGTGGACGATTGCAATCCGCCGTGCCCCGCCACGGACGTGTGTGACCTCGACCAAGACCCGCCCACGTGTGTGCCCAACCTGTGCACGGTCGACTCGTGTCCGGGCGGCGGCTGCTGCGACCCGTTCACGGGCACCTGCGGCAACTGCCCGTGTGACGGCGTGATCTGCCCCGACGAGCAAGTCTGTCAGGACGGCGAGTGCGTCGCGGGCACCAGCCAAGGCGGCGGCGGGGCCGGGGGCGCTGGCGGTCAGGGCGAAGGTGCGGGCAGCGGCGAAGGAGCTGGCAACGCCGAAGGCGGCTCGAGCTCGAGCGGCCCTGCGGACGACCGCGTGTGGGGCCTGGCGACGGGCGGCGGCGGCTGCGCATGCAGGGCGGCCAGCTCCAGCGAGCCGAACGCGGCTGGTTGGGCAGCCCTCTTCGCTGCGATGGCGCTCACGCTCGGACGCCGCCGCGCCAAGCGTCGGACGGACGGTGAGGAGGTGGGTCGATGAGGCAAGCGTCCACCCTCCTCACCGCGCTCAGCCTCGCGGGCTTTGCGCTGGTGCTCACGGCCTGCGACACCCAGGCGTTCTGCTTCGCCAACTGCGGCGGAGGCGGGGACAGCCCGAGCGGCGGCAACGGGGGAGAAGGCGGCGACAACCCCTTTCCCGTCGGTGGCTCGGGCCAGTTCATGACCGGCGGCGGGGGCGAAGGTGCCGGAGGACCGTGCACACAGACGAACGGCGGCCTCGAGATCTGCGATCAAGTCGACAACGACTGCAATGGCACGGTCGATGACATCGCCGGCATCGACTACACCGACCCGACGACCTGCGGCACGTGCGACAACAACTGCTTCACGAGCCTGCTCAACTTCGATCCGGCCACCATCACCTGCGCGCCGAGCGCGATGCCGGGTGAGGTCCCCGGCTTGTGCGACGGCGAGTGTGCGGACAGCTACTTCGAGCTCGACGGCGATCCCACGACCTGCGAGTTCTGCAACCAGATCCACCCCACGCTGGACGTGGTCTGCGACGCCAAGGACGACGACTGCGACGGCGACATCGACGAGGACGTCGACCTGTGTGGAGACGAGAACAACTGCGGCAAGTGCGGCTCGATCTGCAATGTCGGCCACGGCACCGGCACCTGCGTCCATCTGGACATGAACCCGGTGTGCGACGAGGTCAACACCGAGTGCCAGATCAGCGCGTGCGACGACGATGACGCCGACGGCACGCCGGACTGGGTCGACCTCGACGGCAGCTACGCCACCGGCTGCGAGTACCAGTGCGAGCCGACCGGCGTGGAGGTGTGTGGCGACCAGATCGACAACGACTGCGACGGTCTGATCGACGCGGCCGACGACTTGTCCATGGATCCGGCGATCAACGTGCCGTGCTTCGGCGACCCCGACGGCATCTGCGCCACCGTGCTGCACCAGGGGTTCACCCAGTGCATCAACGGCCAAGTGACCTGCACTGGACCGATGGTGCTGGAAGAGGACGACGTGCTCGAGGTGTGCAACAGCGCCGACGACGACTGCGACGGCCAGGTCGACGACACGCCCTCGGACGCGGGCGGCTCGTGTGGTGTCAGCAACATTTTCCCCTGCACCTTCGGCACCGAGCAGTGCCTCTCGGGCACGCTGACCTGCGTGGGCGCCATCAACCCCGGAACCGAGACCTGCAACGGCCAAGACGACAACTGCGACGGCGCCATCGATCTCACCGGCGCCACGCCGCCCGCGGACGCAGTGGGCACCTGCAACGTGCCCTTGCCGCCGCCCGTCGGCGCGACGAGCCCGTGTATGGCTGGCAACAAGGCCTGCGTCGGCGGGACGGTGCAGTGCATCGGCTCGGTCGGCCCCACGGGCCCGACCGACGGCTGCAACGTCGACGCCAACTGCGACGGCGTGCTCACCAACCAGCCGAACCTGCTGACGGACACCGCCAACTGCGGCTCCTGCGGCAACAACTGCAATCTGGGAGCGGTGTTCTCGTTCTCGGCGTGTGTGGGCGGCACCTGCCAGCCCCCCACGTGCTTGCCTGGTCATTACGACCTCGATGGCAACGGCACCTGCGAGTACGCCTGCACGTTCCTGTCCGCGCAAGAGGCCTGCAACGCGGTGGACGACGACTGCGATGGCCAAGTGGACGAGATGGTGCTCGCACCTTCGCCCAAGCAGGTGTGCGGCGTCAGCCCCGCAGCCAGCGCCGCCGAGTGCAATGCGCAAGTGGCGGTCACGTGCGTGAGCGGCGCTTGGCAATGCGACTTCCCGACCGGCGTGTGCGCGCCGGGCGTGTGCTCTGGCGCCGCGTGCTGCGCCAGCACCCCAGAGGTGTGCGACGGGCTCGACAACGACTGCGATGGCCTGCTCAACGAGAACGTGCCCGACTTCGGCGATCCTTGCGCAAGCGATGACGGGCTGCCGGTGTCGCATGGCGAGTGCCGCACGACCGGCACCAAGGTCTGCAATGGCCCGAGCGCCACGGTGTGCAGCGCGGTCCAGGCCAACTGCAGCACCTTGCCTGGCGGCTGCACCGAGCTGTGCGACGGCAAGGACAACGACTGCGACGGCGTGGCCGACGAGCCCTTCTCGGCCAAGGGCACCAACGCGTCGTTCTTCTACCAGCCGGACGTGATCAAGGTCGGCGCCGCCAACCTGTGGATCTACCAATACGAAGCCAGCCGTCCCAATGCGGGCTTGGCCACGCCAGGCAGCGGGAACGGCTATTGGAGCGCGGGTCCACCCGGCGTGACGTTCGACGAGACGCCCTCGTGCTCCGAGGCAGACCGGCTGCCCTGGTTCAACGTCACCCCCGAAGAGGTGCTGCAGACCTGCCAGGCCATGGGTGGCAACGTCTGCACCGAGACGCAGTGGCGAGACGCCTGCTTGGTGCAACCTGCACCCGGCGCGAACTGCACGTGGGGTTACTCGCCGGCGGCACCGGGCTGCACCACGGGCTTCACCGCGGGCACCAAATTCTGCAACCTGGGGTTGAGCTTCGACTTCGACACCATGGTCGCCGGTGATCAGGACGGCCTGTTGCCCACCGCTTCCCCCCTCTTGCAGAACTGCTTCTCCCCCTGGGAGGGGCTGAGCGGCAACCCGTCGGGCGTGGGCGGTCGGCTGTTCGACCTCACCGGCAACCTGCGCGAGATCACGCGCACCACGACCAGCAGCTCGACCTACACCATCATGGGCGGCGCGTTCAACTCCGAGGCCGAGTCGGGCGCTGCCTGCAACTTCACATTCTACAAGGTGGACGACGAGTTCAAGTTCTACGACACCGGCTTCCGCTGCTGCTTCAGCAGCGACCCACGCCTGTAGCGAGTTCCTGTACCCTGGGCGCGTGAACAAGAGCCTGGTCGAGCTGATCGCCGACAAACGCGACGGTCGCTCCCACACGGACGGCGACATCGCACGACTCATCCACAGCTTCACCAGCGGTGAGCTGAGCGACTACCAGCTGAGCGCCTGGCTGATGGCGGTGTTCTTTCGCGGCATGTCCGACAGCGAGACGGTCGCGCTCACGATGGCGATGTTGCGCTCGGGGGACGTGCTCGACTTGTCCAACGTGCCGGGCGTGAAGGTCGACAAACACTCCACCGGTGGCGTGGGCGACAAGGTCTCGATCTGCCTCGCGCCGCTGGTGGCGGCCTGTGGCGTTCCCGTGCCCATGGTCTCGGGGCGCGGGCTTGGCCACACCGGGGGCACGCTCGACAAGCTCGAGGCGATCCCCGGCTTTCGGGTCGACCTCTCCACCGAGCGCTTCAGCGAGATCGTGCGCGACGTCGGCACGTCCATGATCGGGCAGACGGCGCGCATCGCTCCCGCAGACAAGCGCATTTACGCGCTGCGCGACGTCACGGCCACGGTCGAGTCCGTGCCGTTGATCGTGGCGAGCATCCTCTCGAAGAAGCTGGCCGAGGGCATCGATGGTTTGGTGCTCGACGTGAAGGTCGGCCGCGGGGCGTTCATGAAGAACCTCGACGATGCCCGCACCCTCGCGAGCGCGCTGGTGCGCGTGGGCACCCAGGCGGGCAAACGCGTGGTGGCGCTGTTGACCCGCATGGACGCGCCGCTCGGGCGCACCATCGGCAACGCCAATGAGACACGCGAGGCGATCGAGCTCTTGCACGGCAAAGCGCCCCCGGACCTGTACGCGTGCACCATGGCCTTGGCGGTGGAGATGTTGCTGCTCGGCCAGGTGGCGAAGGACGCGGAGGAAGCCACGCGCAAGCTGGAGCAGGCGATCTCGAGCGGGCGCGCGTTGGAGGTGATGGCCAGGCTGGTCGCTGCCCACGGCGGCGACGCCAAGGTGGTCGCGCAGCCGAGCCTGCTCGGCGACGCGCCCGTCGCGGTCGAGATCACCGCCGAAGAAGACGGCTTCGTGAGCGAGATCGACGCGCTCGAGCTCGGTCTCTCGGCGGTCAGCATGGGGGCCGGCCGCACGCGCGCCGACCAAGCCGTGGACCACCTGGTCGGCATCACGCTCGCCAAGAAGCCTGGCGACGCCGTGGCACGTGGCGAGGTCTTGGCAACGTGCCACGTACGCGACGCGAGCGCCGCCCCGGCCGCGCGCGTGGCGGCCGCCTTCCGCGTGGGAGACTCGCCAGCGCCGCAAGCGCTCGTGCTGGATCGGATCGAGCGCTGAGCCATGGGCTACCGGCGCATCGTCCTCTTGCTCCTGTACCTGGGGATCGTGCCGGCGCTGCTGCTGTTGTCCGTGGGCGTGCTGCTGCTCGTGTTCGGCGAACGCCAGTTCAACCTGCTGATGGGCATCTTGATCGTGACCTTCACCGGCACGCTGGTGACCGGCGTGATCCTGGTCTGGATGTTCGTGCGCAAAGAGCGCAACGTGTCCGAGCTGCAAGCCGACTTCGTCTCCAAGGTGAGCCACGAGCTCCGGACGCCGCTCACGTCGATCCGCATGTTCACGGAGACGCTGAAGCTACGCCGCGGCGACCGCGCGACGGAGGACCGCTGCATCGAGGCGCTCGACCGCGAGGGTGTGCGCCTGCAGCACCTGATCGATCGCCTGCTCGATTGGGGTCGCATGGAGAGCGGAATGCGCCACTTCGAGCTGGCTCCGCACGCCGTGGGAGAGCTGGTCGAGGAGGCGATCAACACGTTCGAGCCCACGCGCACGCGCCGAGACGTCGAGGTGCACACCGCAGTCGCGGACGACCTGCCCGCTGTGGTGTGCGACCGGCCGGCGATCGTGGACGCGCTCGTGAACCTGCTGTCGAACGCGTACAAGTACGGCGGCTCGCCGCGAGAGATCACCGTCACCGCCACCGTCGAAGACAATCGCATGCGCATCGCGGTCAAGGACAACGGCCGCGGCATCGAGCGCCGCGAGCACAAGCGCATCTTCCTCAAGTTCTATCGCGTCGACGACAAGCTCCGCCGCAACCAGGAGGGCTCCGGCCTCGGGCTCGCGATCGTGCAGTACGTGCTGCGCGCGCACAGCGGCAAGGTCGAGGTCGACAGCGCGCCTGGCAGCGGCAGCACGTTCTCCCTGCTCTTGCCGATCAGACGCCCCGTGACCGACGCGCTCCTGCCCGAAGGCCCCAAGACGCTCACCGCCAAGGGCACCTGACTCGCGAGCTCACTTGCCGTTGACGAAGCGGTAGCCGACGCCGCGAACCGTCACGATCCAGCGAGGTGCCTGCGGATCATCCTCGAGCTTGGTGCGCAGCTGCAGGATGAAGTTGTCGATCGTGCGCGGCGTTCCATGGTGTGAAGGGCCCCACACGCGCGACTGGATTTGGTCGCGCGACAACACCCGCCCCTCGGCCAGCACGAGACAAGCGAGCACGTCGAACTCGGTCGCGGTCAGCTCGATCAGCTCGCCTCGCCGACGCACCTCGCGCGAGCCCGGGTCGATCACGACGTCGCCGATCTTGACCTGGCTCGGTCCCCGCCGAGCGATGGCATCTCGTCGCAACACGGCCTTCACCCGGGCGAGCAGCTCGGCGAGGCCGAACGGCTTGGTGATGTAGTCCTCCGCGCCGAGCTCGAGCCCCATCACCTTGTCCATCTCGGCTCCGCGGGCGCTCAGCATGATCACCGGCACGTGGTTGCCCTCGTTGCGCAAGGTCTTGACCAGCTCGAAGCCGTTCATCTTCGGGAGCATCACGTCCAGCACCAGGAGGTCGGCTCCGCCGCGCGCCAGGCGCAGCCCCTCCTCGCCGTCACCAGCGACATCGACGCGGTACCCCTCCGCGCTCAGGTTCATCTCCAGGCCCATGGCGATGCTGGGGTCGTCCTCTACCACCAGGACGCGTTTCGGCTCGGCTTCCGGCTGCATGACGAACACAGTTTGCGACAGACTGCCCAGGGTTTGCTATAGCCTGCGCCGCGATCGTGAGCGAGCCCAAGCCGGCAGCGGAGAAACACGAGTGGGCGTTCGGCGGGCCCGTGGGTGGCCTCGTGATGATGATCACGCTGCCGCTGCTCTCGCTCTACCTGTGGCTGTCGATCCACCACCACAGCGGAGCGCTGGTGCTGCCCACCCCCGAGGTGCTGCGCGCGTTGCCCGCCCCCAGCTTGCGAGCCTTGGGCTACTTCGCGGCCTGGCTCTCGTTCCAAGTCATGCTCCAGCTGGTGCTGCCCGGCAAGACGGCCAAAGGCCTCAAAGCTCACGACGGCATCACGCTCGAGTACAAGCTGAACGGCTTTCTCTCCATGTGGATCTCGCTGGGTGTGATGGCGCTCCTGGTCCGCGCCGGCGTGATCACGGGCAGCGAGCTGCTCCGCGAGCTCGGGCCGCTCTTGGTGGTGTCGATCCTGGCGTCGTTCGCGCTCGCCCTCTTCCTCTACTTGTATGGGCTCGGCTCGGAGCGCGAAGAGCGGCGCACGGGGAACCTCGTCTACGACTACTTCATGGGCTCGGCGCTGAACCCGCGCATCGGCGGCAAACCTCTCGCGCAAGCGGTGACGCCCGAGGGAGTGGTCACCAGCGCCGACGGCGAGCCCAAGGGGGCGCGCACCGGCGGCTTCGACCTCAAGCTGTTCTTCGAGTCCAAGATCGGCATGACGACTTGGCTGATCGTGACCATGGCGATGGCCCTTGCCCAATACGAGCGCGACGGGAACGTCAGCTTGTCGATGGCGCTCGTGGTGGTCTTCCACCTGATCTACGTCGCCGACTTCTACTTCTTCGAAGACGCGATGCTGTCCACTTGGGACATCAACTACGAGAACTTCGGCTTCATGCTCGGCTTCGGCTTCGTGGTGTGGATGCCGTTCAATTTCTCGCTGCAGGCGCAGTACCTCTACTACCACCGACCGGAGCTGCCGGTGGCGGCCGCCGTGGGGATCTTCGCGCTCAACCTGCTCGGCTATTACATCTTCCGCAGCTCCAACCTGCAGAAGCACCGCTTCCGTACGCAGCCGAGCTCGGTGATCTGGGGCAAGCCCGCGAGCTTCATCCCCACCCAACGCGGGACCAAACTGCTCACCTCGGGCTGGTGGGGGCTGTCACGCCACGCCAACTATCTGGGCGACCTGACCATGGCACTGGCCTGGTGCCTGCCGTGCGGATTCTCGCACGTGACGCCCTACTTCTACTTCATCTACTTCGCGCCGCTGTTGATCGACCGCGAGCGACGCGATCACCGCGAGTGCGAGAAGAAGTATGGCCCCGACTGGGCCACGTACTGCAAGCGCGTGCCCTACCGCATCGTGCCCTACGTCTACTAGGGGGCGTCCCTGGTTTTTCTTGTCGCGGTGCCCCCGTCTACTCGGCGCAGAACTTGTTCAGGTCGTCCACGATGGGGTCTTCCTGCTTGAGCGCGTCGTTCAGAGCGGTGCGGGCCTTGCCGAGGGCATCCATGTCCTTCTTGTCGGACGCGTCACCGATGTCGCGCGCGAACTTGGCGACATTCTTCGCCATGGTCTGGTAGCGCTGGGCGATCTCGCGCAGCTCGGGGATGGTGAAGCTCAGCTCCGCAGTCTTGGTCGCGGCTTGCTCCATGGCCGCCGCCATGGCGCGCACCTCGGCCGAGTGGCTGGGATCGTTCTTGGCTTGCTGCTGGCCGTTCTCGAGATCCTTGAGGCCCGCGTTCACCACCTCGATCAGCGCGGTGCATTCGTTCTGTTTGGTCGCGCCACAGCCCGAGACGAGAACAAGCAGGGCGGGGAGCGTGCCGAGGGCCACGAGGGTCGAGCGCATGCCGCCAAGACCATACAAGAGAGGCTCGGGCGCAAGAAACAAAAGCCCCCCCCGGCGCCTGCGGGGGACACGGCACTACATGCCTGAGCGTGGCTCTGCTAGCGAGGGGGGCATGGATCAGGCGCTGCTCCGGGGCTACTTCTCGACGCTGTACGAGCTGCCCAGCTCGAACGGCCCGGTGAGAGTGTCGCTCGACGGCGAGAACACGGTGGATCTGCGCGCCCTGCCGGAGGTGCTCAGCAAGCGCTTCGCGCTGCTCACCGCCTACAACCCGCGCTCCATGCTGCTGCCGCGGCGCGTGAACGAGGCACGCCACGTGATCTTGCGAGACCTCTTGATCTTGGGCTGCTACCGGGTGGAGCCCGCGGTCGGCAGCGAGGGCGAAGGCGAGGGCACCTTCCGCGAGCCGGTTTGGCTCGTTCACGGCATGGATCGCGAGGAGGCGATCTCCTTCGGGCGGGTGTTCCGCCAAAACGTGATCATCTACGCCCACGACGGGCGGCCGGAGATCATCGTGACCGACCCGACCGCCGACGACGTGGGCCGCACCTTCCAGGGGAACTTCCGCATCCGATCATGATCGACGTAGTCGACCTGGTGAAAGACTACGGCGCGTTCCGCGCGGTGCGCGGCGTGTCGTTCCATGTCGAGCCCGGCGAGGTCGTGGGCTTCTTGGGGCCCAACGGCGCGGGCAAGAGCACGACCCTCCGCATCTTGGCCGGCTTCCTGGGCCAGACCAGCGGCCAGGTGCGCGTGAACGGCCACGACGTGGTCGAAGACCCGCTCTCCGCCCGCGCCTCCATCGGCTACATGCCGGAGGCGGCGCCGCTCTACCCCGAGATGCGCGTGGGCGAGTACCTGCGCTTTCGCGCCGAGCTCAAGCGCGTTCCTGCCCGCGAGCGAGAGGAAGCCGTGGAGCGCGCGGAGCGCGACGCAGGCCTCGCCGACATGCACGGCGTGCCGATCAGCCAGCTCTCCAAGGGCTACCGCCAGCGTGTGGGTTTGGCGGACGCGATCGTGGCCTCGCCTCCGCTGTTGATCTTGGACGAACCGACCGCCGGCCTCGACCCCAACCAGATCCGCGACGTGCGCGCGTTGATCAAGCGGCTCAAGGAGCGGCACACGGTGCTCGTCTCCACCCACATCCTGTCCGAGGTGGAGGCCACCTGCACGCGCAGCATCCTGATCGCTCGCGGCAAGGTGATCGCCCAGGGCACGCTCGACGAGCTGGTCGCGCTGCGTCGTCCCAAGTCGGTGCGACTGCGGGTGCGCGGCGCGCTGGCCAAGGTCAAGTCCACGCTGGGCGCCGTGGAAGGCGCGGGCAAGCTCACGCTGGAGTCGGAGGGAGACGCGGGCTCGCTGCGCGTCGTGGTGCCGTTCGCCGACGAGACGCGGGGCGAAGCCACCACCGAGGCGATCGTGAGCGCGCTGATCAGCGCCGGCGTGGGGGTGCTCGAGGTGGTGCCCACGTCCTCGCTCGAGCAGGTATTCGCGCTTCTGACCAGCAAAGAGCAGGAGGAGGCGGAAGCGTGAGCGGGTTCTGGCCCATCCTGAAGCGAGAGCTGCTCGCGTTGTTCGTCACGCCGACCGCGTGGATCATCACCGCCGCGTTCCTCGCGCTCGAGGGGCTGTTCTTCTGGTTCGTGCTGCAGAGCTTCGCTGTGCAACAGGACGTTCTGGTCGGCATGGGCCCAGCCGAGGTGTTCTTCGGGCAGTCCTCGTTCTTCCACTTTCCGCTGATGTTGGTGTGCCCGGTGCTGACCATGCGCATCTTCAGCGAGGAGCGCAGGAGCGGGACGATCGAGGCGCTGCTCACCGCACCGGTCAGCGCGGCGGGTGTGGTGCTCGGCAAGTTCGTGGCCGCGCTGGTGGTGTTCGTGGCCATGTGGGCGCCCACCGCGCTCTACCTGGTGATCCTGTCGAGCTACGGCGAGCTCGACTGGCGCGTGATCGGCACCGCCTACTTGGGCGTGCTTCTGATCGGCGCGTCGTACCTCTCGGTCGGCACACTGGCGAGCTCGATGACCACCAGCCAGCTGACCGCGGCGATCAGCGCGGCGGTGTTCGTGATGGTGATCTTCTTGGCCGGCTACGGCGGGCAACTCCTGGGGGACGGCTGGGTGCGCGAGGCGAGCGAGCACATCTCGGTCTCGGCGCTGATGCACGAGGTCTCGCGCGGCCTGATCGACTCGCGCCGCCTGGTGTTTTGGCTGTCGTTCATCGTCGTGCCGCTGTTCGCGACGGTGCGCGTGGTGGAGTCCTGGCGATGGGGGTGAAGAAGAAGCCCAGCAAGAAGCCCGCCAGTGCCAGGCCAAGCGCCGAAGCAACGCCCGAGCGCTCCGAGCGCGACGACGCGCCCAAGCCCGCGCGCGACGAACCGACGGTCTCGCCCAAGGAGCGCGGCGGCACCGAGCTCGGCACGAAGATCAGCGCCTCGATCTCGCTGATCGCGGCCATCGTGCTGGCCACTTTGGTCAACATCTACTCCGCCCGACATTTCCTGCGCTGGGACCTGACCAAGAGCGGAGAGTTCACTCTCTCCGACGGAACGATCGACACCTTGGTGGCGCTCGACGGCACCGTGAACGTGATCGTGCTGGTCTCGCGCGAGTCTCCCATGGGCGTCAGCCTGAGCGAGCTGCTCGAGACCTACCGCACGCACACCGGCAAGCTCGAGGTCGAGTTCGTCGATCCGGACCGCGATCAGGGCCGCCTGCTCGAGCTCAGCAAGAGGTACGGCATCCTCGCCGGTGAGGCCGACGGCCACATGATGACCGACGCCGCCATCCTGGTGGTGTTCGGCGACCGCCACCGCTTCGTCCACGCGGAGGACCTGATCGCTGTCGACGACGCCGCAGACATGCGCGCGCGACCGCGCCTCGAGTACGCGCTCACCAGCGCGATCCGACTGGTGCGCTCGACCGATCGCAAGACCATCTGCTTCACCACCGGGCACGGCGAGCCGCCGCTCGACGCGGGCGGCGCCGAGGGCATGGCCGAGCTGCGCGAGCGGCTGATGAAGAACAATTACGAGGTCACCACGGTGTTCGAGCCCACCGCGGACGCGGCCAAGAACCCGCTGGGCGACTGCGACGTGTTGGTGGTCGCCGCACCTCAAGCGCCAATCCCCAGCGACCAGGTCGCGCTGATGAAGGCGTTCATCGAGGGTGGCGGACACGCGCTGATCGCCAGCTGGCCCATCCCCAACCCGCAACGCACCGGCTGGGTGGACACGGGCGTCGCGCCGCTGCTGGCGCTCGCCGGCGTGAAGAGCCGCGCGGACCTGGTGTTCGAGCAGGATCCGGGGCGCCGTCCGCCGCGCGGCAATGGCGAGGCGTTCTTTGCCAAACCAGGCCAGCACCCGGTGACCGAGAGACTGCTGCGAGAAGAAGAGGCAGGCACCACCCCGGTGGTCGCGATCACCAGCTCGCTCGAGGATCTCCAGACCGACGTGAAGCCCGAGCCGCTCTTGGTGAGCTCACCCAAGTCGTTCGGCGTCGTCGACTACTGGGCACGCCAGGTTCCTGACGCACAGCTCACGCCCACCCCGGAGGACAACAAGGGCCCGCTCACCATCGCCGTCGCCGCAGAGCGCCAGGGCGCCGGCGGCAAGAAGGGCGCTCGCGTGGTGGTGCTGGGCGGCTCCTCCACGCTGCTCGGCATCAACTGGTCGGCGGGCGATCTGCGCGGCAACGCGATCCTGATCGAGGGGGCGTTCTCTTGGCTGGCCGCACACGAACGCTTCTTGGACATCCCCGACAAGCCGCTCTCCGGCGCCGGCATGCGTTTCACCGAGGAAGCGCTCAGCAAGATCGCTTGGTACATCATGGGCGCGATGCCCAGCGCGGTCGCGGCGCTCGGCATCGCCATGTACCTGATGCGTAGGCGCAGATTGCCGGCGGCGCCGCGGTCCGAGGAGTCGAGCTCGACATGAACGCCCCGCGCGCGCGGCGCTCCTTCGTGCGCAAACACGCGACGGCGATCGTGCTCGTGGCGCTCACCAGCGTCGCCGCCGCGGTGGTGTTCCTGGTCGACAGCGGCACGATCACCAGCGGCGAAGCCGAGGCGCGCAAGACGTCCCTCATTCCCGCGTGGCGCGCGGACGACATCACGCGACTCGAGCTCAAGGGCGCGGACGAGAGCTACGCGCTCTCGCGCCCCGCCAAGGGGGTCTCCCCTCGCCCTTGGAGCCTGGAGCTCGCGGACAAGGTCCTGCCCGCAGAGGAGCAAGCCGTCGATCGTCTGCTGTCCACCCTGGAGTACGCCCGCTTCTCGCGCCAAGTGCCCGAGGGCAGCGTCGACCGCGCTGCGTTCGGTCTGAGCCCGCCCAGCTCTACGCTCACCCTCAGCATGGGCGAGCTCGGCTTCGTGTTGAAGGTGGGCGCCACCACGCCGGCCAAGGAAGGCGTCTACGTCGAGGTCGAGGGGCGCGGCGTGTTCGTCATCACGCCCAGCTTGGCGAGCGCTCTGTGGATGCGCTCGAGCGAGCTGCGCTCCACTGCGTTCGTGCCGTACCTATCCACCGAGCTCAGCGGGCTCGAGCTCAGCGGCGAGGGAGGCACGCGCAAGTTCGAGCGCGCACCTTGGGGCGGCGGTCGCGGCAGCGGCTTTCGATTTGCCGCAGGCTCCGAGGGTCCGGTGGGCGAGCGGGTCGACGGGTTGGCGCTCGACCACGTGCTGGTGGCGTTCGGCAAGATGCAGGCCGAGCAGTTTCTGACCGAAGAGCAGGCCCAACAAGCGTCCAAGCCGCGCGTCGAGATCAAGATGGTGCCCGCGCAAGGGGAGCCGGGGCTGCTCTCCGTAGGTGGCGCCTGCCCCGACAAGCCCGGCTTCGTCGTGGTCGTGCGCTCGTCGCCCAGCTACGCCGCCGTGTGTGTGCCCGAGACGGTGACGGCCCCGCTGCTCAAGCCCGCGTCGGACTTCGAGGACGACGGCATGATCGGCGCCAGCGTGGACGAGATCGTGGAGCTGACGATCCAGCAGGGAGACAAGGTCCTCGATCTGGCTCGCTTCGGCGAGGGCTTCAAGGTGCGCAAGCCCGAGGAGCGGACCATCCCGGCAGACGTGGGAAACGCGCTGTTGAAGGACATCGTCGACGCGCGCGGCAAGCGCGCCCCGCAGGGCACGGCCAAGCCGAGCGGCGAGGTGATCGCGGTGCGGGTGAAGTCGCAAGGCGGAGTCGCCCCCGGAGGCGGCCCGATCGAGCGCAGCGAAGAGCTCGAGATCGCCGTGGGCGCGACGGGGGGCGAGCAGGTGGTGCTGCGCAAAGAGGACGGCACGATGTGGCTGCTCGGCAGCGGCGCCGCGAGCGCGCTCAGGCCCAGCGACCTGTTGCTGCGGGAGCAAACCATCTTGGAGCTGTCCACGCTCGACGTGGAGGAGCTCAGCATCGAACGGGGCGCGGACAAGCAACGCTTCAAGCGCAAGGATGCCGGCTACGAGCTGCTCGAGCCCAAGGGCGCGGGGGTGCGCGCGGACGACGGCTTCGCCGGGGCGGCCGTGACCACCCTGGCCACGCTCGAGGCCGTCCGTTGGGTGGCCGAGGCGCCGGAGCCGGCCTTCGGCCTGTCGGAACCACGCTTCAAGGTCAGCGCCAAGCTCAGCGCCGACCCCAACCACAAGGATCGGCCCAAGAGCGTGGTGCTGCTCTTGGGCGCGCGCAGCGACGACGGCACCTATGCCATGGTCGATCACAAGAAGGGTGTGTTCTTGGTCAAGCGCGAGGTGGAGACGGCCTTCGACCGCAGCTTGGTGGCGCGCGACGCGTTCAACCTGGACACCAGCACCGCCGACAAGATCGAGCTGAGCGTGGGCAACAAGAAGGTCGTGCTCGTGCGTGATGGCCGGCAGCTGCGCATCCCAGGCGGGAGCGACGCTCGCGCCGCCGAGCTCGACAAGGCGCTGGTGCAGATGAGCGCGATTCGAGCGCTCACGGTCGGGCCCCCCGCGCCCGATCACGGCTTCGAGCGGCCAGCCTTCACCGCTCTGGTCACCCGTCGCAAGAGCGGAGCCGGGGACGGCACGACGTCCAAGCAGTTCAAGCTGATGTTGGGCGTGGGTGACACGGTGGACGGCGTGGGCATCCGCTACGCACGCCGAGACGACGTCGACGCCACGTACCTGGTCTCGCTCGCCGCGGCCGCGCGCGTCATCAGCCTGGTGGAAGGGCCTTGAGCCCCAAAACGGGAAAGTTCACGACGAACAAGCACCTGTGCTAACGCGTTGTCACTTCCGACGATGGCGCCGTCTTCCCGTCCCCAAAGCACGATGACCGCGACCGCGAAGGCGCCGGTGAAGGTCAGCCTGCCCGCGGCCGAGCAAGATCGCGCGCTCACCAGCAAGGTGGGCATCGTCGCGCTGCTCGGCTTCGCGGTGGGGGTGGCCTGGCCGCGTCTGTTCGGTATCAGCGTGGGCCCGGACGTGCCGGGCGGCGGCCCCGCGCCGAGCGCGAGCGCGGCCAAGCCACAAGCGAGCGCACAGGCACCCGCCATGCCGGCCGGCAGCGCCGACGAAGAGCCGGCGGGTGAGCCCGAGCAGGGCCCCTCCAACCGGCAGGCGGTGGTCGTGGCCGCTGGTGTCATCCAGAGCTGCAAGAACAAGAAGGGCGACAAGCTCGAGGAGTGCGGCAAGCTCGCCTTCGACAAGCTCGCGACCTCCAGGCTGACAGAGCTGTCCACGTGCCCTGCCGCGCTGGGGCTGAAGGGAGAGCTGACGCTGATTCTGGCCGTCAACTTCGACAAGAGCGAGGTCACGGTCGAAGGCGAGAAGCGAAAGACCAAGATCCCCTCGGACACCTTGCGCGGCGTCATCAGCTGCGCGGCCGAGCGGCTGAAGGGCCTGGAGCTCGACAAGCTCGGCCACACCCACCCGCGCTACTCGATCGCCTACAAGCTGTCGTTCTATCCGCCGGGCGAGGCGCCACCTCCCGCGGCGGGCACCCCCGAAGAGGCCGCCGAGAA
Source organism: uncultured Polyangiaceae bacterium (assembly GCA_964641275.1). GTDB lineage: Bacteria > Myxococcota_A > Polyangia > Polyangiales > Polyangiaceae > Xiheicaenibacterium. Next base: position 95,783 of record CAZXMG010000003.1, on the reverse strand, counting down.
AGAGGACGAAGGCCTCGGGCGCGCGACCGTGACCAACGAGCGCGCCAACCTGCGCGACACCCCGAAGGACGGCAAGATCGTGGCCAAGCTTCCGCAGGGCACGCGCGTGAAGCTGCTCGAGCAGAAGGACGACTGGTACCTGGTCGAGTCCAAGAAGGGCAAAGGCTGGGTCTACCGACAGGCCATCGGGCGCTAGACTCGGTTCTCCGCTTCGCGCTTCGCGCGGGGCCTTCGCTCGCAGCTCGAGTCCGCTCAGATTCCTTCGCTGGATCGCGGGCGAGAGCTTCCTTTCCAGCCAGAGGGTGCAGGTGAGCAGAGGTGGGCCTGCGCGCTCAGCGAACGCCGCACGTACGAGCCCATTCCGGTAGAATGCGCCGACGCGGTTCGGCGTTCCCTTGGATGGCCATGCGCAAGCGACTCGTCCCCCTGGTGATCAGCAGCCTGCTCGCCCCTCTGTGGGTCGCGGCGGGGTGGGCGCTCGACCGGAGTCACGCCCCCGCGCCGCTCGGCCCAGCGACCGTCACCGTGCAGGGGCTGACCCGCGCGCCGGGGGAGTCGGCAGAGGATTTGATCGCTCGTGCCGAGGCCTCCCTGCTCGACCGGCCCCTGCGCCTGCGCGCCTCCGGTCGTGATCTGGGCGCGCACACGTTGCGATCGCTCGGCGCGCAGGTGGACAAGGACCAGCTCAAGAGCAGGATCGTCGCCGCGCCACCGGGTCGCACGCTCGAGCTCGAGCTACCGATGTCGCTGCCCGAGGTGCCCCTCGCCAGCGTGCTGGCCAGCCTCAAGGACGAGCTCGACCATCGGCCTCGCGCAGCACGGCGCCGGATCGACAGCGAGCGCAAGACAGACGAGACCACGCGCCACGAGGTGGGCCGCTACGTCGACGTGTTCGCCACCGCCGAAGCGTTGGAGGAGACCGCACGGAGCGGCGCGGCCGAGCTCGAGGTGTCCTCCTTCGCCTGGGAGCCCCTGTCGACCGAGGAGCGGGTGCGCAACGCGGACGTGAGCAAGCTCATCGCTTCGTTCGAAACCCGCTTCGGGGGCGCGCCAGGTCGCAACGCCAACATCGCGCGCGCCGCGGGGCAGCTCCACGGTTTGGTGCTGATGCCCGGCGAGACGGTGAGCTTCAACGAGACCGTAGGCCCGCGCACGGTCGACAATGGCTTCTACCCCGCGCCCGAGATCTACAAGGGCGAGATGCGCGAGGGCATCGGGGGCGGTGCTTGCCAGGTCGCCAGCACCTTGTACGCAGCGTCGCTGTTCGCCGGGCTCGAGGTCATCGAGCGGCGCAACCACTCCCGGCCGAGCGCCTACATCCGTCCGGGGCTCGACGCGACCGTGTCGTACCCCGTGCTCGATCTGCGGCTATCGAACCCGTTCGACTTCGCCGTGGTCGTCAGCGCTCGCACCGATGGGGGCATCATGCGCTTCGAGCTCTACGGCAAAGAGCGCCGAGTAGACGTGTCGCTCGCCACCGAGACGAAAGGCATTCTCAAGTTCTCGCGCAAGCTCGAGCGCACGCGCGCCCTGCCCGAGGGCGAGTTCCGCGTGAAGCAACGGGGCAAGCGCGGGCTTTCGCTGCGGCGCCTGCTCACCACGCGCGAGCTCGGGTCTGGCCAGGCCAAGATCGAGGAGTCCACCGATGTCTACCCGCCGACGCAGGAGATCTACCTGGTCTCGCCGGGGTTGAGCCCGGACGCGCTGCCTCCGCTCGAAGACGCTGCCAGCGGCGCCTGATACACTGCACGGGCCCCGATGGCCTCGGTCGACACAGAGCCTACCCGCCGCTTCACGTTGCGCGGGCGTGAGCCAGGCGAGATCCGCGTGGGGGACGTGATCGCGTCCAAGTACGAGGTCACCCGCGCGATCGGCAAGGGCGGCATGGGGGTGGTGGTCGAGGCCAAGCACCTCGGTCACGCGCAGCGGGTCGCGCTCAAGATCTTGCACGAGAGACACGCCGAGAATCGCGAGGCGGTCGGGCGCTTCACGCAGGAGGCGCGGGCGTACGCCAGCGTGCGCGGAGAGCACAGCGTGCGCATCCTGGACGTGGGTGAGCACGACCGGCGCCCGTTCTTGGTGATGGAGCTTCTGCTCGGCTCGGACCTCGAGCGCGTGATGGACGAGGGGCCGATGCCTCTCGAGACGGCCGCGCTGTACATCCTGCAGGCCTGCGAGGGCATCTCCGAGGTGCACGCCAACGGCATGGTGCACCGCGATCTGAAGCCCTCGAACCTGTTCGTCGCGTCGCGCCCCGACGGCAGCCCACTGCTGAAGATTCTGGACTTCGGCATCGTGAAAGGCGTCCTGGCCGACGATCCGTCGATCGCGGTGCAGACGCAGACGATGGTCGCGATGGGGACGCCGCTGTACATGGCCCCCGAACAGATCCGGTCGTCACGCACGGTCGACGCACGCGCAGACGTGTGGTCGCTGGGCGCGATCTTGTACGAGCTGGTCGCAGGTCGGCCGGCGTTCGGCGGCAACACCCTGACGCACATCACCGCGCAGGTGCTCGAGGCAGACCCTCCCGCGCTGTCGAGCTTGGTCCCCGGCGTTCCGGCCGAGCTCGACGCGATCGTGGCGCGCGCGCTGGCCAAGCGCCCCGACGATCGCTTCGTCGATGCGGCAGCGCTAGCCAACGCGTTGGCTCCATTGGGCGGCGCCGAGGGCGCGCACATCGCCGCGCGTTGCTCCCGCATCCTGCAAGGCGCGCTGCGCCCGGACACAGCCACCTCGCCACCGGTGGCGCACGACGATCCGCGACACGGCACGCTGCGCTTCGATCGCGGACGCCGCGCGCGGCTGGCCAAGCTGGGGGTGGGGCTTCTGGCCGTCGTGTGTGTCGTGTTGGTGACGTTGGCGGTGGCGGCCTACGGGCGGGCGCGCGGTGCGGAGAGCCGCGTCCTGGCCCAGCGTGGCGTGCGCAGCGTGGTCGAGCGCAGCGATGCCTCACCCGCAGCCGCTCGACCGCGGCCGTCACTGCCCGCCCAGGCCGCCGAGGTCCGCAGCGGTTTGGCGGCCACCGCCAGCGCCAGCGCGCCCCTTCCCGCGAGCGGCCCGAGCGCGAGCGGCGCGACCGTCCCCCGGCCGCGGCCTTTCCCCCCCACTGCGACGCCCGCGCCGACGGCGCCACCCAACACGACTGCGAAGCCCGCTGCCACCGTGGCCCCCTTCAACCCGTTCTCGGACCGCAACTGACGTGGCTCGCAAGCTGTTCCTGCCGCTCACGCAGAGGGTCACGGATCGCGCGCAGCCTCCGAGCGCCGCCGAAATACGTGAGCGACTCGGCGGCCGCGTAGCGGATCCGCCATCTTGGCCGCTCGGCGAGGCCGTGTGCCCAGTGAAGGATCCGACGCGGGTGGGGCTGGTGTTGGCTGCTGTCGGCGAGCAGATCGACGTGTACTTCGAGCGTGGCCTGGTCAAGCGCACGCAGCGGAGCGAGCTCGCTCCCGCGCTCCGTGATCCGCCCCAGCACCTGCTCCGCGCGCGTGAGCACGTGCTGGTGTTCGCGGCGCTGACAGAAGGGCAGAGCGTGCTGGTGGAGCAAGGCTCGGATCGAGGCAGGGCTGGGGTGCTGGTGGAGAAGTGCCGCTACGGCGCGCTGGTGGAGCTGGCAGACGGCAAGCTGCTCGGGGCGGGCTTCCAAGTGCTGTGGCCCGCCCCGGACAAAGCGAGCGACCAGTCGTAGCGCTCCATCTGCTATCGTCGGGGCGCCGAATGGATGAACGTGTGGAGCTGCCCCTGTCCACGTTGCTTTGGCAGCCGCGTCCGCAGGCCTGGCTCGTGACGGTGGTGTGCAAGGCCACGTTCACGCTCGCCCCCAACGATCTGAAGCTCGCCTCCGCGCACGAGGCGATCGCCACGAGCGACAGCTTCTGGGACGACGACGAGAACCGCAGCCTCTCGCTGGCGAGCGACGTGGTTCCCTCCAAGCCCAAGGCGGACGTGGTGTTGGTCGGCTCCGCGTTCGCCCCTCAGGGCAAGGCCGTGCGCTCGCTGGTGGCGCGGCTCGCGTTCGAGTCCATCGACAAGTCCGTGGAGGTGGTGACCGATCGCACCGTCGGCGGCGACGGGACCGTGTACCAGGGGCCGCGCTTCGCCCGGATGCCCGTGGTGTACGAGCGCGCAGCCGGCGGCCCGGGCACGTGGAACCCCGTCGGCGTGCGCGCGGGCAGCCGCGACGCGTATGGGCGCACGCCGCTGCCCAACATCACCCCGGTCGGCAAAGGCGAGGAGCTTGGCCGCCTACCAGCTCCGATCGGCTTTGGACCGATCGCGCCGAGCTGGCCCGGAAGAGGCGACAGAGCCGGCGCGCGGGCGGGTTTGCTCGCGCGCACGTGGATGAACGAGCCCTTGCCGGAGGGCGCGGATCTGGGGTTCTTCAACGTCGCGCCTCCCGACCAGCAGATCGACGCGATCCCAGAGGATGGAGCCCTTTTGTTGGAGAACTTGCACCGAGACCACGCGGTGCTCGCGTGCAAGCTCCCCGGCATCAAGGCCCGCGTCACGGTCGATCGGCGCGGCGGCAAGGAGCGACCGGCGATGCGGCCGGACACGCTCTGGATCGACACCGATCGCTCGCTGGTCACTCTGAGCTGGCGCGGTCATTTCGCGCTCGAGCACCCGCAAGAGACGTATCGCGTGACCGCCTCCGCGGAGCGCCCACGCCAGAGCTGGCGCACCGTCGAGCACGCCGCGCCAGGTCGCGAGACCATGCTCGACGCGATGGACGTGACCTCCGATGGCGGCGGCCTCCCCGCCGGGTTCGCGCTGCCGGCGAGCCCCCCGCTCGAACGCAGCTCCGCGCCCACGCGAGATCCGCGACCTTCGGCGGGTGGGGCGCTGCCGTTTCAGAACATCGGGCGTGCCGCGGAGCGCAAGGCTCCGCGCGGCGCGCTCCCGTTCGCCGACAGCGACAACCCACCCACCAAGATCGCTCCCTCGGTCCCCACCGGGACCCAGCAGATCGCGGACGCGCTGCCGTTCGGAGATCAGGGCAAAGCGAGCCCCGCGTGGGCGAGCTCGTTCGGCGGGTACCCAGCGCCGCCCGCGCCCACCCCGGCGTTCTCTACGCCGGCGTCCGTGGTGCCGCCGCCAGCGCCGTCCCAACCGATGCCGCTGCCGCCCCAGGTTCCCCTGTCGGTGCCTGCGGTCGCCGCCGCACAACCCGGCGTGGTCGCGGCGACGTCTGCGTACGCCAAGCCCAGCGCAGACGGCTGGGGGGCGGTGGGCGCTCCGGCCGTGCAAGTGCAGCCTCCTGCCGTCGTCACCCACAGCGGCGCGGCCGCGCTCGGCGGCATCACCAGCGCGTCGAACGCGGCCGCAGACCCGCGGGTCGCGGCGGGCTCCGCCGGCCTCGCGCCGCGACGCATCGAGGGCGACGTGCTGCAGCTCTTGTGGTTCAACCCCGAGGCCGCGGCGCGCGTACGCCGCAAGCCCGAGTGGAAGAAGCTCTTGGATCAGCTCGAGCAAGGGCCGTTCGACCCCGAGATCGACGAGCCCGGCCTGGCCGAAGAGCCCGCAGAGATGGAGGACCGCCGCGAGGTGTACGAGGTGTTGGCCCGCGGCGCCCCGAGCGGGCAGGACAGCGTCGACAAGGCGCTGCTCGACGCTGTCCGTTCGGACGGTCGATTCGCCGCGCAGCTGCTGCTCTTGTTGGGTGAGGTGCGCTTCGACTTCGATGAGATCGAGACGCTCAAGGCCACCCTCTCGGCGGCGGCTCCGTTTGCCCCGACGGACGAGGAGCTCAAGAAGACGGTCGACGGAGCCACCCATTTCCTTTCGACGCCCGGGCTGGTGGCGGCGCCGGACGTGGCCTCAGCGATGACGACCAAGGTTCGCGACGCCTTTCTGGCAACCAGCCGGCCGGTGCCCCCGACCTACCTGGATGACCAGACGGAGCGCGCCCTGCTCGAGCGCAGGGCCTACCAAAAGCGGCCGGTGTTCGGCGAGCCCCACCTCCGAAGTCTGTTCTTCTTCGGCGGAAGCAGCACCGGCATCCCGACCTACCTGCCCGAGGCCGTGAGCAAGAAGCTGCCTCTGTTCCGGCGACTGCGTGCGCGCATGTTGGTGGAGGCTCACTTCCAGGCCGACCAATACGAGTCGCACGCCGCCGCGCTCAAGCTGGTCGCGATTGCTCGCGTCGTCCGCTGACGCTGGATCCCGGCAGGAGGTGGACGTGGCTACGTCCGGTCCCGGGCGCGCCAACCTGTCGGGGGTGCTGTGGGCAGAGGTGAAACTCCGCCCCCGTGACTTGTGTGGGTCTGCGCTTTTTTCGAGCGGCGCGCGCGAGGGTCACGCGTAGCATCGGAGACTAGATTTGGAGGGCTCGCATGCCGACGTTGGACCTCACCACTGCCATTGGCTCGCCGTTCGATGTCCGTCGCTTCAGCGTCCACGAGTCGATCTCGGGACTGTTTTCGGTGGATCTGTTGGTGGTCGCGGAGGACCACGCCATCGATCTCGAGACCGTCGTCGGCCAGGGTGCGAGCTTCAAGGTGGACACGGGCTACGTGCTGTCCAAGGTGTCGAAGCGCAGCTGGGCGGGCGTGTGCAGTTACATCGAACAGGTGCAGGGCATGCTGCCCGACCGAGACGGCACCAGCGTGCGCTCCACGTACCTGCTGCGCTTGATGCCCAACCTGTGGCTGGCGGGGCACCGCACCAACCACCGCATCTACCAGCGGCTTTCCATCCCCGACATCTTGGACAAGCTGCTCGCAGAGTGGAACATCACCCCCAAGTGGGAGATCGATCGCGGCAGCTACCCGAAGCTCGAGTACAAGAGCCAATACGGCGAGACCGACCTCAACTTCTTCTCGCGCCTGCTGGAAGAAGCCGGCATCGCCTACGTGCTCAACGACACCGACGGCACGACCGAGCTCGTGCTGAGCGACAAGCTGGTGGAGAGCCCGGTGCGGGAGCACCCCGCCGTCACCTATGAGGACAACCCGACGGAGGCTGCACAACGCGACTTCGTCACGCGCGTGCGGCTGTCTCACGAGGTCCGACCTGGCGCGCGCCACCTGATCGACTACGACATGCGCCACCCCGCGCAGCGTATGTTCGGCGAGGCCGGCAAGGCCCCTGCGCCCGAGAACAAATACGAGCACTACATCTACACGCCCGGCAGCTTCCTAGCCGAGGGCAAGGCCGGCGGCGACACCCCCACGGCCGACGACAAGGGCGCCTACCGGCACGATCCGGGCCTGGGACAGCGCCACGCGCAGCAAGGCCTGGATGGTGAGCGGGTCGGCAAGCGCACGGTCGAGTTCGAGACGAACGTGATCAACTTCGGCCCCGGCACACACTTCTCGATCGAGAATCACCCCCATGACGCGGTCGCCAAGCCGCTCATGATCCGCAGCTTTCACCTGCGTGGCACCCACGACGGCAAGTGGGAGATGGAGGGCCGCGCCGTCTTCAAGAGCGAGCCGTATCGCCCGCAACACGTGACGCCGAAGCCAAAGGTCTACGGCGTGCAGAGCGCCAAGGTGGTCGGCCCGCCGGGGCAAGAGATTCACGTCGACGAGTTCGGTCGCGTGCGCGTGCAGTTCCCCTGGGACCGCGAAGGCAAGGAGAACGACGAGAGCTCGATCTGGATGCGGGTCAATCAAGGCTGGGGCGGTCCCCACTTCGGCATGGTCAACATCCCCCGCATCAACCAAGAGGTGCTGGTCAGCTTCTTGGACGGCGACCCCGACGACCCGATCATCACCGGCCGCGTGTTCAACGCGCTGAACCCTGTCCCGTACAAGCTGCCCGAGCGCAAGACCATCAGCGGCTGGAAGACCAACAGCTCGCCCACCAACGGCGGCTACAACGAGATCCAGCTGGAAGACAAGCAGGGCAAGGAGCTCATCTACATGCGCGCCCAGCGCGACGAGCACCACCTCGTCCAGCGCAACACGGTGCACCGCATCGAGAAGCACCATTGGCGCACGGTGCTGGAGAATCAGCACCTGATCGTGAAGAAGATCAAGAAGGAGCTGATCCTCGAGGACGATCACCTGCACGTCAAAGGCGACCGCATGCAGAAGATCGACAAGTCCACATCGCTGACGGTGGGCGTGGACCAGCAAGAGAAGATCGGCAACAAGCACGCGCTCGATGCGGGCAAGGAGATTCACCTCAAGGCCGGGAGCAAGGTGGTGATGGAGGCCGGCATGGAGCTCACCATCAAGGCCGCGGGCGGCCACCTCAAGATTCACCCGGGCGGCATCGACATCGTCGGCATCCTGGTCAAGATCAACAGCGGAGGCTCCCCAGGCAGCGGCTCGGGCTCCAAGCCCACCGAGCCGAAGGACGCCGAAGAGGCCCTGCCCAAGGACAACTCCGAGGACATCAAGGACTGATCGATGCCTCCCGCAGCCCGCATCAGCGACATGCACACCTGCCCGATGGTCAACCCCGGGCCCGTCCCTCACGTGGGCGGCCCGGAGATCTCGGGCAGCCCCAACGTCATCACCGGCTACATGCCTCAGGGGCGTGTGGGCGACAGCCTGATCTGCGTGCCGGCGATCGACAAGATCGCCAAGGGCTCACCCACCGTGCTGGTCAACAACAAGATGGCCGCGCGCATCGGCGACTCCACGGTGCACGGAGGTGTGATCGTCGCCGGCTGCCCCACCGTGATCATCGGCGAGTCGGGTCAAGGCTCCACGTTGAAGGGTGCTGCGGCCTCGGGCACGCCCTTCTGCGAAGAGTGTGAGAAGGCGAAGAAGCAGGCTGAGCAGAAGGAGCAGAAGCAAGCGCCGCCGCCCAACGCGCCCCCCGCCGACGCAGCCACGTCGCTGACGGAGAAGGGCAAGGAGATCCTCAAGGAGATCAAGGAGAAGATCGACAAGGTCGTCCCTCCCGAGAAACGCAAAGAGATCGAGCACCTGATCAAGACCATCAAGCCGGTCGCCGAGCAGATGCTGGCGCGTGGCGATGGCGAGCAGAGCGTCGCGAACTGGGCCGTCGCTGCGCGCAAATCGATCGCCGAGCACTACGGCGCAGAGATCGAGAGCCACGCGGACCTGGCGGCGTTCGTCTACCAGCGCAACAAGGAGAAGTTCGGCCCCGCGCTCGGCCCCGAGGTCGAGTGGTTGATGAGCGAGAAGGGCAAAAACGCTCGCGATCTGATCGAGGCAGCGGCCAGCGGCAACTTCAAGGAGAAGCTCGGCGAGATCAAGGGCGACTTGGTCGACCAGCTGAGCGAGCAAGTCATCGAAGACCCACGCGCGCGCGCGCTGATCCGCGCGGCGGTCGAGGACAACGTGGGCGAGACGTTGCGTGGCATGGGCGGCGACATCGCGGCAGACATCGTCAAGGACGCGACCGGCAGCGAGACGATGGCCGGGCTCACCAAAGCCGCGGCCGTCGGCAAGCTCCCGGAGAAGATCGGCGAGATCTCCGGCGAGGTGGTCGACGCCGCCGTCGGCAAGGTGATCGAGAGCGAAGAAGCGAGGAGCTTGCTCGGGCCGATCATCGACAAGGTCAAGGAGCAAGTCTCCAGCGCGGCCACGGAGAAGGTCGCGGGCATCCTCGGAGGCCTGTGATGAAGCTGATGGTGCGCAACTTTTCGTCGATGGCGCGCTGGGGAGAGCTCGACACCGACACGCTCGAGCTGCGCGAGACGCCGCCTCCGAGCGGGGGCGCACCGCCTCGCGAACACGGCTATTTCGGCAAGCTGGGCGACGCCGAGGTGGTGTTCTACGCCTCTGCCGGCAAGCTGCGGCTCTCTGCCGACAAGGATCCCGTCGAGCTCAGCGACGATCTGCAGGTGGAGCTCGCAGGAGAAGAGCTCCGGACGTTGCGCCTCTGTCGCTCCAAAGACGCTGGCGGCGACGTCCTCTTGCGCCTCTCCTATCCGAACCCCGTCAACCCGCCGATGGAGTTCGACCTCACGATGGCCGAGGAGGAGGACTTCGACCTCGGCTTGTTCGTCAGGAACGTCGTCAGCTCGGACAGGCGCCGCGAGTTCATGTTGGCCAAATGGTCATGACCGCCTCGCCCCCCCAGAAGAACCACGCGGAGCGGCTCTCGCCGCCCACGCGGCGGGGCATCGTCCAGGTGCAGTGGGGGCCGCGCGCCTTCAAGAAGTTCGTGCTGACGCCTGGTGAGCAGGTGGTCTTCGGCCGGGGCGAGGGCGCCGACCACGTCGTGGAAGACGCCAGGCTGAGCCCCGCGCATTTCTCGATCTGGTTCAGCGGCAAGCGCGCGATCGTGCGCGACCTCGCGACCCCCAACGGCACCTACATCAATGGCGATCTGAGGCCGCAGGGCACGGTCGAGCACGCCAGCTTCATCGTCGCCGGCAGCACCACGTTCCGTCTCTTCCTCGAGTCCTTCACCCCGCCCACCGACGAGCTTCCCACGCCGGAAAGGCTCGCGCGGCTCGACGCGCTGCAGAAGGAGCTCGGCCCGGCCGATGGTGCCCTCTACGCCGTGATGGACGCGGCGCGCGCCGAGCGCGTGCTGCGGCAGCTCGAGGAGTCGATCGACGATCACCAGAACCTGTACGAGGGCCTCGAGGGCCGCGTGCTGGACGACGTCGCTCCCTACTTGGTGCGCTTCGCGCAGGGCTCGGACCTGGTGCGACGGCTCCTCCTCGGCGGTTGGGGCCGCGGCTGGGGCGTGTTCTTTCGCTCGAACGAGCACCCCAAGGAGGTTCGGCGCCACCTGCGCCGCTTCCTGATGGTGCTCGACGACGCGAAGCACGAGCGCATGTATTTCCGCTTCTACGATCCGCGCGTGATGCGCGAGTTCTACTCCATCGCCACGCCCAGGCAACGCGCCGAATTGGTGCACGGCATGGAGCGAATGTGGGTCGAGAACGAGGACGAGACGCCATTGGTCCTCACGCCCCCCGCGGGAGAGCAGCGAGGGGCGTCGTAGTGCTGCGCATCAAGCCGGAGCAGATGGAGCACTTCGCCAACAAGGCGCGGGAGCGCTTCTCCGCCATGATGGTGGACTACATCCGAGAGACCTACCCCGAGCGTGCGCCCGCCGAGCGGAGCGCGCTCACGAGCTGGGTGAAGAGAGCGCTCGCGGTCTGCGAGCAATACGGCATCATCATGCAGCCCGAGGCAGCGCAGACCATGCTGCTCTTCTTGGTGCTGGGGGTGGACGCCGCAGATCGCGAGGACTGGGTGCGTGACGCGATCGCGTACGACGTCGCGCCGGTCGGCAAGGTTCGCCGCCTGGTCTCGGCGTGTCGAGAGCGTGGGCTCTCGATCGACGACGTGCTGGTCTACGAAGACATGTTCCGCGACGAGGGCGTGCCACCCCAAGTCGACGAAGCCGACGCCACGGAGGAAGCATAATGGGTCAGCCCGCCACAGTCGCCCAGCAGCCCGTCAACAGCGGCAAAGCCTGTTGCCCCTTCGCCGCGCAGAAGCCGTGCAACGCGGACAATCTCGACATCAAGGTCGAGTTCAAGGAGCCGACGAAGGAGGGGGAGAAGGACGCCGTCCGCCAGCTCTCCACCAACATCGTCAAACGCAAGCCGGTCAAATGGGTACGGTCGGGACGCGCCTCGATTCCTCAAAAGCCCTACCCAGCACTCAGCCTCGGCGCCAACGAGCTGTTGGCACGTTATGACTTCGTCATCGAGTGCTTCGCCGACTTTCCGCAGCCGCGGGCTACCACGGCCACCGAGGTCAAGGCGGCGCTCAAGGAGCTGGTCACCGGCGAAGGCAAACGTTTCGCCAAAGAGAAGGCCAAGGTCACGGCCAAGGCGAAGTTCTTCGGTCTGCACTGCGAGCCGCAGCAGCATGGCCTCTTGGTGATGAAGCCCCTGAGTGGCAAGGCCAAGGCCACGCCGGAGATGACCAGCAAGAAGGTCGATCAGGCCGACAACGCGATCCCGATGCAGGAGTTCTGCGCGCAACGATTTCCTCTGCTCGATGACGCCTGGGCCGATCTCGTGGGCCTGGGCGGCAACGAGGTCGGCGGCGACTCCGGGGTGGGCGCCATGTTCATCTTCGACCTGATCGCGTCGATCTTCGGAGCCCTGTACCCCGCGGAGATCGAGGTCGTCGCCCACTCGTGCGGCAAGCGCCCCAAGGAGCAGCCCGCACCGGTCAACACGGACCTGCGCGGCCTGGTGCGCGTGTTCCGCAAAGACACCTGGACCCTGGGCATCAAGATTCCCTCCCTCGGCGAGTTCAAGCGTGAGAAGGCTGGCACACGCCAGCTGTTGACCGGGCAGACGGAGCGGACGTTCTCGCAGGAGGGCCGCTTCGGCAACGACAGCAACAAGCTCTCGACCACGCAGACGACGCGCGGCAACGGCGTCACGGTCAGCCAGAGCGAGCGCGAGACGTGGAACGACGGACGGGGCAGCAGTCTGAGCCAGACCAGCACGACCTACGGCGCGATCAAGAAGATCGAAAGCGAGTCCAAGTACTCGGATCGTGACGGATCGAGCTTGAAGGGCTTCACCAAAGAGGGCGGTGTGTACGGAAGGCCCACCCGCGAGCTCGTCGCCGAGCGCCTGAAGCAGTCGAGCGGCTTCGACGTGACGATCGCCCGGAACGGCGCGGAGCTGCCGATCAAGGGCACCATCGACAAGGTCAAGAAGTCGGTGGAGACCTTCGCCAAGATCCTCGCGGACGTGCAGGAGATGTTCCGCAAGGCGCCGCAGATCGGGTGGAAGGTCTCGTTCGAGATCTCCGCGCTGGCGGGCACGATCGTGATCGAGGCAGCGCCGCGATGCGCCCCGCTCGCGGCAGACGGCCGCTACTACCCCGTGAACTACGAGATCACGGGGAAGCTCGAGATCGAGCTGGTGAACCTCAAGATCTCGCTCTCGTTTGGCCTGGACGCGCAGGTGCTCGACAGCGGCTTGGTGCTCAAGGTCGAGGGCTCTGTCTCGGTCAAGGTTCAGATCTCGGTCGACCTGAACCTCGACATGCTCAAGAACCCGGTCAAGGAGATCGGCCTGACCGCAGAGTCCACCAATGAGCTCAAGATCACCGGCTACGTGTCGGTGCTGGGCAAGACTGTGGCCGGTGCGGAGCTGTCGATCGCCAACGGCTTCGAGTTCAAGGACGGCAAGCTGCTGATCGACGTGACCAAGCCCTCGTTCGATCTCAAGGGCACCCTGCGCTGCAAGGACACCACCGTATCGGGTTGGATCAAGGTGCCTTGGTGGTGGGACAAGAAGGTGGACAAGGTCAAATTGCTCGACGGCTGCGACATCCACACGTTCAAGTAGCCTCTGGACGGCAGCGTCGACTTCACCACTCGCTTCGGCGATACTCCGCGCGAACCAGGCATGAGCGCTGACGACACGATCCTCCACGCGCAGCTGGAAGTCACCGACTGCACGGCGGAGCTGTGGGTCAATGGCGTCCCGGCGATCCGAATCGTCGCGTCGCCCACCCGCATCCCGATCGAGAGCCTGGCGGTGGCGCAGCTACTGATCCCCGGCACCAATCTGATCGAGCTGCTGGTCGAGCCCGGTCCCACGCCCTCGCTCGCGCGCACCGAGAAGCGCATCCTGCCGTTCAAGAAGATGAAGGCGTCGGCCCGGCTGATCCGCTTTCGGGACGGCTCGTCGGGTCTGCCCGAAGATGGCGACATCCTCGCCGAGACCTTCTTCCGCTGGGAAGACGCGTCGCTGGAGCAACAGCAATTCCCACAGTCGTCCGCCAAGCAGATCGAGCTGGGGCCTGCCTTCGGGCGCTGGGCCTGGCAAGACGCGCCCGAGCTTTCGCTCGACGACACCTTGCTGGCAGAAGCTCGGAGCGTGCTCGACGACGTGGAGGCGGCGATCCGCGCCTTCCACGCCGATCGTTTCTGGCAGCTCACCGAGCTGCAGATCAAAGACGTGCTGCGCGCCTACCCCGCCGTGACGGAGGAGTACCTGCGCGGCGATCTGGCGACCATGTTCAACCACTACCGCAAGATGAAAGATCCGGTGATGAAGCGGAGCCCCGAGGATCAGGATTTCCGCCTGGTCGCGGGCGGCAAGCTCTTGCAGTGCATCGACAAGGACTGGTCCACCGCCTTCAAGCTCCGTGATCCAGACGACGGTGGCCCGGTGCCCTACTCGATCTTCCTCGCGCGCATCGACGGCCAGCTCCGCATCGTTCGCTAACCCGTCGGGCGCGAGCCCCTGGACACGATCCGGCCGAGCGCGACGACCTTGAAGGCGGCGTCGTGCACCTCGAACTGGTCTGCTTGAAAGTGCGGCTCCACCAGCAAGCGCACCGGCAGGTGGCGAAAGAGCGGCAGCTTGCTGACCAGCACCTCCTTCAGGTACGTCGGGAAGCCTGACTCGCCGTCGGGAAAGAAGAACTGCGCGCGCAGGTGCTTGTCGCCGAACACGTCCTTCCTTTGGAACGCGCGCCGCGAGATCAACGCGCGCTCGACCTGCTCCTTCAGGTACTCGGGCCCCACCACCCGGTCCCCCTCACGGAACGCATCCTCGACGCGCCGAATCATGCCGGCCACCACGTCTGGCGACGTGAGCAGCACCGGCGAGGCCAAAAACGCCTCGGCTTGATCGAGCGCCGCCTTGAGCTTCTCGTCACGCGCAGCCAGCGGCTTGGCCGCCCCGATGTGCGCCTTGAGCTGCTCCACCTCGTCGAAGTCGAAGCGCGCCTCACCTGCGACCAGCAAGAGCGGCGGCGTGAAGCGACCGTCGCTGCGCACCCCTGCGATCAGCGCGTCGTGCACGTCGGAGGCGACCGACGGCTTGCCGTAGGTCAGCACCTCGTAGATGTCACGGCGCTCCTCGATCTGCTCGGGGTTCTCGTCGCTCGCGGGTTGATCGGCCCCGCCGTCGAAGGAGCGCTTGGCGAGCTTCTTGAGCAACTCCCTCCACTCCGGTCGCCGCTTGACCCGACCTGCCGCTTCGGGGTCGAACCACAACAGCTGGATGATGTCGCCCTCGTAACGTGCCTCCGTCTCGATCTGGCGCTGCGGCTCGCGGCGCGCGTCGACCGCGGCGTTGGACGCACCGGCGAGCCCGCCAAGCGCCGCGGCCGCGCTGTGCCCCACGACCAGAGGCGGCGCGATCTCGGGTGGCGGGATCCATGCCGGCGCCGGCGCCGGCGCCGGCACCGGAGCCGGAGCGATCGGCTCGGCGTAATGGGGCTGGACCGAGCTCGGAGCCGCCGGCGCCAAGGGCGGCCCGCCAAAGCGCAGGCCCGCGCTGCCGCTCGAGGCCGGTGCGCGATCTCGAGGGCGCTGCGCGAACGGCAACGCGTCGGCCACGGCGCGCGCGCCCGACGCTGGCCGTCCGGCCTGCATGAACGGCAACGCATCCATCTTCGGAACGGCGAATGCCGCGGTCGTCTCTGCGGCGCGCTTCGGCCTGCGGCTGAGCCTCACCTCGAGCACGGGCTCGTCCTGGCGATGGTCCAGCGGGACGATGCCACGCCACACCAGCGTGCACAGGCAGCGATCGGAGTCGAACGCCAGCGTGTCTGCCCGCAGCTCGACGGCGCGCGCCACGCCGCCGCGCACGGCGCTGACCTCCGGGCGGATGCCGGGCAGCTTGGACCGGACCTGCGCGAGGCGAGGATGCAGGTGGTCGAGCTCGACAGGCGCGTCGTCATCGAGCTCGGAGAGCTGCTGATCCTTCGGCGCCATGCTGAAGACTCGTGGGTCCAAGTCCGGAGGGAAGGGCTGCTCGAGATAGCCCCGCTTGCTCAAGAACAGCTCGTGCTGCCCGGCGAGCTCTGCGCGCGTCGGCCAGGTCCGGGCCAGCGGGCCGAACCCTGCGGGCTCTCCGCCGTGAGCGCGCCCAGGCGCGGTGACGTTCGGCAATACGGTGTGACCCTGCGAGTCCTGCGTCCCGTTCCGGATGCCGACCGGGTTCCACGTCCCCGGGCCGCCGGTGGCTCGCTCGTACACGACGCGCATGCGGGCAAAGGGCGGGCCTTCGTGAGTAGCTCCGTCGGGCCCCAGACTGCGATCAGCATGCACGTCGAGCGACTTGTCGAGGAGCCCCACGCGCACACGCGGCGTGAGCTTGCGCACGGAGCTGCCCTGGGGCGCAAAAGTGTGCCCCGTCAACACCACATCGACGCTCGGCTTCATCGGGCACAGATCGCTCGCCAGGAGCAGCGAGCGGCGCTCGTCGTCGTTCCAGTGCTCGTCGTGCTCGGTGATCGGCTCGTGCTGCTCCGCGAGCACCAGCTCGCCGCTCTCGTACGAGAACGTGGCTTTGCACACGACGGTCAGCAGCCAACTCTTGGCTTGAGTCTGCCAGACGACGGTGGCGGTGGGCAGCGCCCGCTCAGGCACGAGCCCAAGATAGCACGGGCCTCACGCGCCCAGCGCGGCGGACAAGCCCAGGATCAGTCGCTGCCCGAGCCGGCGGGCGCGCGCTGGAAAGAAGCCGCGCGCATGTGGGCGCCCGCGGTGATCCGAGAAGGGCATCTCCAAGGTCAGCGCAGGGCAGCCGAACTCTTGCTGCACCCAGTTGGAAGCGAACATCAGGCTGGGTGTGCCAGAAGCGTCGTAGGGGTACTTGTGCTCGGTTTGGTAGTCGGGCGTCGCCGCCAACATGGCGGCCTCGAACCGCGCGATCGCGTCACCGATGCGGGCCGGCCGATCGCGGTACGCGTCCGCGGCTTGCGCGAACACCCAGGGCAAGCGCTCGTCGCCGTGCGCATCGATGAAGGTGGAGACGCCCAGCGCCTTCATCTTGTCGCGCACCACGCGCACCTCGACAGGCGCGTCGGAGAGCTGCCAGGACCGGTTGAGATCCACACCCAGCGCGGTGGTCCGGTGGTTGCCCACGGCGGCGCCGTCGGGATTCATGCGCGGCACGATCGACACTTGGGCACGCTCAAGCAGCCTGCGCGCTGCAAGCCCCCCTTGCGCGAGCCCCAGCACCAGCCCCTCCACCAACCAACCGGCCATCGCCTCGCCCGGGTGCTGCTGCGCGATCAACCACACCGGCGGCGCAGGCGCCGTGCGAGAGCCGAACGAATAGCGCTCGATCGGCCGCCCTGCGGGGGTCGAGCCGAGCAGCTCCACCTCGCCGCCGGCCTTGCGCACGTGGCGCCGCAGCAGGGCCAGCCGGCTCGCCGGGTACGGTGGGTAGTAGGCCAGGCGCGTGCGCGGGGTCTCTTGGCTGAACCGTACCGTCATGCGCCCGCCACCCACCCGTGTGTCGACGCGGTGCCAAGCCTGCCCGCGCGACGCATAGACGCGGTAATCCCCGCCGAACGCATCGCCCCAGGTGCATGCGGCCGCGTTGTCGAACACGAGCTCGACCTCGCGGCCCGGGGGCGCCTCCAAATCGAAGGCGAACCACTGCCGAAAGCGGGGCGAGGCCTGGTCGTGGGGGATCGCCACACGCGCGCCGCGAGGTGTCAGCTCCAACACCTCGATTCGTGCACCTTCGAAGCCCGTGGAGAGCCTCACCGGCCCTATGATGCGACACCATGGGCGCTCCCGAAAAGACCATCCTCGTCATCGCCAGCTACGAGAAGGGCCAGGACTTCATTCGGACCTGCAAGCAGATGGGCTGGCGTGTGGTGCTGATCACCTCCGAGAGCCTGAGGCACGAGGCCAAGTGGCCCACCGAATCGATCGACGAGCTGTTCTACATGCACGACGTCGAGAAGGTTTGGAACCCGGCCGACACGCGCAAGGCGGTGAGCTACCTCGCGCGCACACGCGTGTTCGATCGCATCGTTCCGCTCGACGACTTCGACCTGGAGATCGCGGCCATGTTGCGTGAGCACCTGCGCATCCCCGGCATGGGCGAGACCACCACGCGCTACTTCCGCGACAAGCTCGCGATGCGCGTGCGAGCGGCTGCGGCCGGACTGCGCGTCCCCGACTTCGTGCACCTCCTGAACGACGCGCAGATCGCCGCGTTTGCCGAGCGCGTGCCCGCGCCGTGGGTGGTGAAGCCGCGCTCGAGCGCCGGGGCGATCGGCATCAAGAAAGCGCACGACCGCGCCGAGCTCTCCTCGATCGTGGACGCGTTGGGAGACGACCGTGCATCGTACCTGCTGGAGCGCTTCGTGCCGGGCGAGGTGTTCCATGTCGACTCGCTGGTGCGGGAGGGGCGCATCCTGTTCCAGCGCGCGAGCCGGTACGGCAAGCCGCCGCTCGACGTCTCGCACGGCGGGGACGTCTTCACCACGCGCATCCTGCCGTCCGAAACGAGCGAAGCCCGCGCGCTCACCGAGATGAACAGCCAGGTGTTGTCCGCGCTGCGCTTGGTGCGGGGCTCTTCGCACACCGAGTTCATCCGCAGCAGGGAGGACGGGCAGCTCTACTTCCTGGAGACCAGCGCCCGGGTCGGGGGCGCCCACATCGCGGACATGATCGACGCTGCGACTGGCCTCAATCCTTGGCGCGAGTGGGCCAAGATCGAGATCGCTGGCGAGCACGGCTCGTACGAGCTGCCTCAGACGCGCGACGAGTACGCTGGCCTGATCGTCTCGCTGGCTCGGCAGGAGCACCCCGACACGTCGGGCTTCACCGACCCCGAGATTTGCTGGCGCATGGAGAAGAAGCACCACATAGGGCTCATCGTGCGCTCGCCCTCCCCCGCCCGCGTCGACGAGCTGCTCGCCAAGTACCTCGACCGGATCCGTGAGGAATTTTTGGCGGTCGCGCCGCCCCAGAAGGCGCCCAACTCCTAGGGCGCCGGGCTCACGCCGGCTTCGCGATCAACATCGCGCCGAGCACGCCGCTCGAGTCGCCGAGGGACGCCCGCAAGATGGGCGTCGTCAGCTCGTCGTTGAACAGCTCACGCGCGATTCTCGCGCGGCCCTCGTCGTACAGGCACGCCAAGTTGGACAGGCCCCCGCCGAGCACGATCGCGCTCGGGTCGCACAGGTCGATCAGGTTCGCCACCCCTCTGCCAAACGCGTCGAGCAGCTGACTCAGGGCCTCCCGAGCGTGGCCGTCTCCCTGCTGGGCGAGGCGCTCGATTTCATCGACGCGAGCGCGCCGGCCCGAGAGCTCGTGGTAGTGCGCCTCGACCGCCGGGCCGCTGGCGTACGCCTCCAAGCATCCGCGCCTTTGGCAGTAGCAAGCTCGCGCCGCGGGGTCGCCGGCAAACACGCCGTGGTGCCCCCACTCCCCCGCGATGCCGTGCTGCCCGCTCCAAAGCTCGCCGCGCAGCACCCAACCGCCGCCGACACCCGTGCCCAGGATGGCCCCGAACACCCAGCCGCTCGCGAACGGCTTGGCCACCCCGAGCAGGGTCTCCGACAGCGCGAAGCAGTTGGCGTCGTTCTCGAAGTCCAGGCGGCGCCCGAGCGCGCGCTCCAAGTCTTGGCGAAACGGGCGCCCATTCAGGCAGGTGGTGTTGGAGTTCTTGATCAGGTGGCTCCGCCGCTCCACGCCGCCCGGCATCCCCACCCCGATCGGCACGCTCGCGATCGGCAGCGAACACTCCTTGCACGCGTCTCGCAACAGCGCGGCGACGCGCTCGACGATGGCGTCGTAGCCCTGCGCTTGCTCGGTGGGCACGCGCCTGCGCAACAGCGGCTCGACGCCGCCGGCAGAGACGACACCGACGCTCACCTCGAGCTTGGTGCCACCGAGATCGAGACCGACTCGCACGTCCCGCGCCACCATCGCCGCAGCGTAGCCGAGTCAGGCTCTCCCTTCGTGCCGCGTCGCTCGAGGAGGTGCCTCGAGGGAGCAGGTGAACCCGGCTCGCTGTGACCGAGCCCTCGGCGGGATCGTTACCCGTGAGGCACCCCGCGCCGGTGCCCACGTGCGACTTGCTGGAGTGGAATCCAACTGGCTTGCCAGGTGAATCGTCCCCGCGGGCAGGTGGGGACTCGATGGACTTGCTCTGCAAGTCGGCGGTGCCCAGAGTCGGAATCGAACCAACGACACGAGGATTTTCAATCCTCTGCTCTACCAACTGAGCTATCTGGGCCTACCTCGTGCGAGGGGGCGGATTCATAACCCACTTCTTGCGCTGCGTGCAAGGGTTGGTCGAGCCGCTTCACCAGGTGGGCCAGGAACCAGGCACGGGCGAGAAGCGCTAGCGCGAGCAGCAGCAGCGACCCCAGACACGCGAGACCAAAGCTCAGCGTGGGCGCGCCCACGGCGCGCACCAGCAGCACGAGCGAGAGCAAGGTCACTCCCAGCTGCAAGCTCGCGCTCACGAGGTAGCGGCCCCAGAGCTCGAGCGCCGAGCCGGACAGCCGCTCCCACATCGCCGACACGCGATCCAAGAAGCCCTCGTCGCAGAGCAAGCAGCGTGCGCGCAGCGCGTCCGTGAAGGCCGCGACGGCAGCAGGGACGGGCACCGAGAGGAGCATGGCGACCAGCCAGGGGAGGGGAGCGTCCTCGGGATCGTCGAGCACGAGCGTGGCGATGAAGAGCTGCAGCGAGGTCACCGCGGCGAGCAGGAGCACGCCCGCTCCGCTGATCAGAATCAGCCCCCCCCAGCGCGAGGCCGCGCGCCCGAGCGCCGCCGAGAGCGAGGTGTCCTCGCCCCGAAGCGAGAGCACCAACGCGCCGAACGGCAAGAGCGCCAAGAGTGCCGCCAGCAACCCGAGCAACGATCCTTGCGCCGGCATACCCCGAGGCAAGTCTCCGCTGCTCCACAGCTCGAGCAGCAGCGCTCCGCCACGATCCAAGATCGCCAGCTCCCCGCGCGGCTGATGCCGCGTCGCCGCGGCGACCCAAGCGCGAGGCTCGGCCGCGAGCGGCAGCGCAAGCAGCACCCGCACGACCAAACACAAGAGCAGCGCAGGCAAAAGCCGTCGAACCGTACGCCAGCTCACGGCGCCACCACGTGCATGAACTGTGCGCCGAGCAGCGTCGCCAGCAAGAACGTGCGCCCCGCCCAGCCAGGAGCCTGGTTGCCGAGCGCATCGTTCCGCTTGTTCTCGTCGATCAGAAGCAGGCCGTCGGGGTCGACCACGACGTAGGCGAGTGGGGATGGCCCGCGATACGCGATCTTCTCGGTGCGATTGGAGGCGGGGAGCAACACCCGCTGCGCTCGGCCCTCGGTGTCGATCAGCTCGACGGTCAGGGGGACGGGGAGGCTGCCGTCGCGGGCGACCACCGCTTCGCCCACGAAGGCGTCGCCCTCGGGCAGCACGAAGCTCTGGAACGACACGGGCCGCGCATCCACGAACGCCCGCTCGAACAGGCCGCGCGAGAGAAACAGCGCCGCGTCCTCGCCTGCTTGCTCGCGCACGTGTCGCACCAGGTCGTCGCTCTTCGGGTGCCCGAAGCGGAACTCGCGAGCGTAGCCCGCGAGCGCGTTGCTGGCCGCACCATCCCACGCACGCTCGAGCGTGTGGAGCAGCACCGACGCTCGGCTGTACACCAGGGCGCCGTAGTCCGAGCCGGACTCGAAGTCGCTCGCCCCGCTGGCCACCGCCTCATGCGAGAAGCGACCGAGCTGGCGCGCACGTTCGAGCGCAGCGGCGTCGAGCGCGAACGGCAAGCCATCGACCAAGCCACCATCACCGTAGATCTCGCGCAGCGCCAAGGAGGTGGCGAAGGAGGTCAGCCCTTCGTCGAGGAACGGGGCCGCATGCTCGTCGCTGGCGACCATCCCGTAGAACCACTGGTGCGCCAGCTCGTGCAACGTCAAGCTCTCGAGCAGGCGGCCTGGCGCGTGGCTCGACAGCCGCGATCCCCCAGTGGTGATGAGCGTGGGGTACTCCATGCCACCTGCTTGCGCCGCCGACGTCGGAGGGTGCACCAAGGTCAACGTGCGGTACGGGTAACGCCCGAAGCGCTGCCCGAAGAACGTCAACCCGCGCCGAGCGGCGTCGAGCTGGATCTGGGCGGCGCGGTCCATCCCACGCGGAAACAGGCAGGTGAGCTCCACCCCCTCGTGCTCGCTGCTCGCCTGATCGAAGCCGTCCCACGAGGCGAACGCGAAGTCGTGCACCCCGCGCGCGACCTGACGCACGACGCGGCGTCCGCCCTCGACGTGCTCGCTCACGCGCTCGCCGGTGGCGCCGACCAGGTGGCTCTCGGGCACGTCGAGCGTGACGTCATAGTGGCCAAAATCGGCGTAAAATTCGCTGAATCGCTGGTAGGTGAAGTGCGCGAACACGCCCTCGGGCTCCAGCTTGGCCAGCTTCGGAAACCACTGCGCGGCCATGTGGAAGCTCTGTGCGTGCCCCGAACGCAGGACCACGCTGGGCAGCCGCGAAGTGAACGTCAGCTCGAACGTCGCGACCTCGCCTGGCAACAGCGGGCGGGGCAATTTGACCGCGATGTCGGTCTGGTCGAGAGGATCGTCGGGGCTGTGCGCGCCAGCGGCCCACAGCTCGGCGCCCGCCTCTCGCCAGCGAAAGCGCGTCACCTCGATCGAGCCCGGCTGCACGGGCAACCCGCCGCCGCGAAACCCGCCCGCTCGTTGACGCAGGAAGGCCGTCTCGGCGTGGGAGAAGGCGTTCAAGTACAAGTGCACGAAGATCTCGTCCAGCGCCGCGCGGCTGTGGTTGACGAACGAGATCGCGCCTTCCCCGGAGATGGTGTGCGAAGCGGCGTCGAGCTTGGCCGTGAGCGTGTAGCTGGCAACGGGCAGGGCGTCTTCGGGGCCACGAAGAGCCTCGCGCGAGACGGTGGCGGGCGCTCGTTCGCTCGCCCGCGAGGTATGTTCGATCGGCGCCCCGAGCGCCCCCGCCAACAGCAGCAACAGCGTGCCGACGACGGCGGCTCCCAGCTCGCGCCAGCGCACGGCTCAGCCGTCCTGCGCGTCGACCGCGACGATCCCTTCTTGCCTCAGCTCGAACAGCAAGCGCAGCGCCTCCAGCTGAGGCATCCCTGACATGTCGAGGATCTCGTCCACCGTCGCGATCCCATCGATGAACGAGATCAGGAAGCCACCGCGATGATCGAACGAGCGCCCCGAGAGCTCGCTGGGGTCGACCGCCAGGCGCGGCACGTTGTGGCCGCTGCCCAGCTTGTCCAGGTACATCTGCTTGAGCAGCTCCTTGGCGCTCTCCAGATATCGCCTGGCCGGCTCGAAATCGGGCCGCCGCTCGAGCAAGGCCTCGGCGCGCATCATGACGCCCAGGTAGTCGCCTCGCTCGAAGCGCTGCGCGATCGGCGCAAGCTCCGGGTCCTCGGGCTCGGGCTCCGCGGCGGCGGGCGCTGCTGCTGGCGCCTCGACTTCGTCTGGCTGGCCAGCCAAGTCGGTGGGCAGCTCGAGCTTGTCGAGCGCATCGAAGGCGGCGTCCGACAAGCTGGCGATCGGGGGCCGCGAATCCACGACCGAGAGGTCCCCCGGCTCATCGAGCCCCAGCACGCCGGAACGGGCGTCGTCGAACTGCTCGAGATCCGCGAGGTCTTCGTCCGAGAGATCGGCTTCCTCGATCTCGACCGTGACGTCGTCCAGCTTGAGCGCCGGCGTGGGTCGCGGGGCGGCCTTCTTCTGAGAGGGTCGAGGCGCGGGGGGGCTCTTGCTCGGCGCCGCCGGGACGGCCGCAGCTCCTGTCTCGCTCGGGATGGTGGGGAGCGGCGCGCGCGGGACGACGACCGGTGTTGGGCTCGCGACGGCCGGTGCGCGCACCGACTCCAGGGCCGCGGCCTCCGAGCGGGTGAGCTGATCGACCACGCCGGCCATGCGCTCCGCCAAGCTGAGCTTCTTGGCCCCGGCCGCCGAGGGTGGTGCGGCCGACGCATTCGAGGGCTTCGCCTTGGGAGGAAAAAGCGGCCGTCTGGCGCCGGCTGGCTTGGCGTCTCCGGCGGGCGGCGCGGCCTCGCTCTTGGCGGCAGGCCCGGGCTTCTTGCTGGCCGCTGGCGTGGACGCGCTCTGGGCTTCGCTCGGGGGCACGTCCGACCGCCGCGTGGGCGGCGGCATGGTGCGACGCGCGGAGTCGACGGCGACGTCCACGTCCAGCTCGTCGAGGCTCGATGCCGCCGGCGCCTGCGGCGGTTTGGAGTCGAGGCCGTCGAGCGACAGATCCACGAGCCCGTCATCGGCCTCGGCGCGCTCTGCAGCCGCCGCCGCCAGGATCTCTGCCGTGTTGAGGTTCAGCTTGGTGGTCGCCCGCCGCGCACGCGCGTCTTTCAGCGAGCTCGTCGGGAAGCGCAGGCTGGTCATCGCAGGCGACTGCGCCGGCGGCGGCGAAGTGGGCGGAGGCTTGGCCGCCGTGCTCGTCACCGCCATGCGCGCGGGCGGCGTGGGCCGATTGTGAACTCGCGCGTCGGGCCTAGGCGGCGTGCCTTCGGCCTTGCCAGCCGACGCGCGGCCACCCAGCCGAATCGCCGGTGGCCGGCCTGCCGGTGGGACCGAGCTGCCTTTCTGTCGCGCCGACTCCGGGGACGGCTTGGCCTTGGCCGCCACGGACGAGAGCTCTTCCTCCGTCGCCCGCCTGGTGACCGGCGCCGCCTCGATCTCGTCGCCAGCCAGCGCCAACGCGCCGGGGACCTCACGCGTGGTGGCGAGCGGGTCTCCCACCGCCACGTCGAACATGGGCGGCGGCGGGTGCGTCGGGTTCGAGTGGATGGCGGCGTCGCTCGCGGGCGCCTCCGCCACCTTTCCAGACGAATCCGCCAGGAGCTTGCGAGCCTGCGCGATGAGACGAGAGGAGTCGACCGCGCGGGTCATGGGTCCTTCCTCCATGTCCCAGCCGGAGTCGACGTCCTGATCCTCTTCGTCGCTCACTGACTCCCCACCATCTCCCGTGCCTCGCCCTCGGGCATCAGCGCCTCGCGAGTAAGCACTCAATGCGGCCGAGAGACCACGCCCTTGAACATGCGGTGCGTGCGCGAGAGGGCCTCCATCTGCTCTTTGACCGCGCCCGCGTCGCGCTTCTCAATCGCCTCGCGGGTCTTGGCCAAGATGCTGCGCGCCTTGCTGATCGCCTCGCGCCCGAAGTCGCTGGAGGCCACCACCGCCTCGACCTGAGGGAACATCTTCTCGATGTCGGTGACGAATTTCTCGGCCTCTTGTTTGGTGCCCTCGAATTCGTCGCTGGCACGGCTCTCCACCAAGTAGTCCTTGGCGTCGTCCATCATCTGCTTGACCTCGTCCTTGGTCAGGCCGCTCGAAGCAGTGACTTGGATGCTCTGCGCCTGGCCCGTCTCCAGGTCTTTGGCGCTCACGCTCACGATTCCGTCGCTGTTGATCTCGAAGTTCACCTCGATCTCCACCTGCCCCTTGGGGGCGCGGCGCAAGCCGGTGAGGATGAACTCGCCGAGCAGCTCGTTGTCGGTCGCCTTCTCGCTGTCGCCTTGCATGACGAGGATCTTCACCGCCGTCTGGTTGTCTCGGCTGGTGGTGAAGATCTTGGAGCGGCTGGTCGGCACGGTGGTGTTCTTGGGAATCAGCTCCTCGAACTTGGAGCCGAACGTCATGATGCCGAGCGCGTGAGGCGTGACGTCGAGCAGGATCATCTCGCGGCTCTCGTCCACCAGAGCCGAGCCCTGCACCGCCGCGCCGAGCCCCACGACCTCGTCCGGGTGCACACCCTTGCACGGCTCACGGCCGAAGAACTTGGTCACCGACTCCTGCACCGCGGGCATACGCGTCATGCCACCGACCAGGATGACCTCCTCGACCTCGTCCTTGTCGAGGCGAGCATCCTCCAACGTCTGCCGGCAAATCTCGACGCAGCGTTCGATCAGGTCTTCGCACAAGCTGTTCAGAATGGTGCGGGTCAGCTGGCGCTGGAGGTGGAGCGCATCGTTACGACCGCTCGAGATGATGAACGGCAGGTTGATCTCGGTCTCCGTCACGCCCGACAGCTCGCACTTGGCCTTCTCGGCGGCGTCCTTGAGGCGCTGCAGCGCCATGCGGTCCTGCCGCAGGTCGACGCCGTGTTGCTCTTTGAAGCCCTCCACGAGCCAATCGATGATGCGGCCGTCGAAGTCCTCGCCGCCGAGGAACGTGTCACCCGCAGTGGCGATGACCTTGAACACGCCGCCGGAGCTGATCTCGAGGATCGAGATGTCGAACGTGCCGCCGCCCAGATCGAATACCGAAATGACCTTGTCGACGTTCTTGCCGAAACCGTACGCGAGCGCTGCCGCCGTCGGCTCGTTGATGATGCGAATCACGTCGAGGCCGGCGATGTGACCGGCGTCCTTGGTGGCTTGGCGCTGGTTGTCGTTGAAGTACGCGGGGACGGTGATCACCGCCTTCACCGCCGGCTCGTTGAGGTAGTCCTCCGCGAACATCTTCACTTCTTGGAGGATCATCGCGCTGATCTCGGAGACGCTGTAGGTCTTGTCCCGAAGCACGATGCGGACGTCGCCGTGCGGGCCCTCGACGATCTTGAACGAGGCTGTGGAGACCGCGTTCTTGACCTGCGGGCTGGTCCATTTGCGACCGATCAGCCGCTTCGCGGCATACACGGTGTTCTCGGCGTTGGTGATCGCTTGACGCTTCGCGATGTGCCCGACGAGCCGTTTGCCTGCTTCGGTGATGGCGACCATCGAGGGTGTGGTCTTGTACCCGCCCCGGTTGGGGATCACCGTCGGGACCCCGTCTTCGACGATGGCAACGCACGTGTTGGTCGTGCCCAAGTCGATGCCAAGTACGCGCTCCATCGGCTCCTCGGAAAGAATGCGCTGCGGTGCAGCACGGGCTCAGGTGGGCGTGGTGACCCACACGAGCTGATGGCCAAACACGGAACCGGTCTCACGACCGGGTCGCGAAGCGAACCCTCGCGACGAAACGAAGCATCCCACGGGTTTGGCTACCGACGCGAGAGTTTTGGGATCAGTCCTTCTTCCGCTCGCTGCGCTGGGCCACGAACGTGTAGGACGAGCCGGCCGATCGGCCGCCCGGGGCGGCGGGACGCATGCCGTTGGCGCTCCCGTCGGCGGGGGCGGCTTCTGGACGAACGCTGTGCGACGCAGCCGCAGGCGAACCCGGGTCGGACGGAGGGACGGGCGGCTGCTGCGGATAACCCTGCGGCTGCGGATAACCCTGCTGCTGCGGATAACCCTGCGGCTGCTGCGGCTGCGGATAACCCTGCGGCTGCGGATACCCCTGCTGCTGCGGATAACCCTGCTGCTGCTGCTGCTGATACCCCTGCGGCTGCTGCGGGTAACCCTGCGGCTGCGGGTAACCCTGCGGCTGCTGCGGGTACCCCTGCGGCGAGCCCGGATGCTGAGGATAAGCCTGCTGCGCCGGGTAAGCTTGCTGCGCAGGGTAACCCTGCGGCTGCGGGTAACCCTGCGGCGGGACGGAGCCCTGTTGCGGATACGCTGGCTGCTGCGGGTAGCCCGGCGGTTGCGCGTACCCGGGCGGCTGCGCGTGCTGCGCATGGCCCTGCTGCGGAGGGTAGCCCAGCTGCTGAGGATAAGCCTGCTGCGGGGGATAACCCTGCGGCTGAAGGTAGCCCTGCTGCGGGTGAGCTGGCGCCGGCGGGGTGCTCTGCTGCGGCTGTTGGCCCGACGCGACGGGCGGCGCCTGCGAAGGGAGCCGCCCCAAATGGGGAGCCGACTGGACCTGCGGAGCGCTCGGCGCCTGACTCGGCCGAATGCCACCAGGCGGCGGCCGAAATGCTGGCAAGGGCTCCGCTGCCGGCGCGGCCGCCCCGGGCGCCGAAGGCGCCACCGCCGGCACCGAGGCCTCTGCCTTGGCTTGTTGTCTCGCCTTCTCGAGGAACTGTTTGACCATGGGCTTGGAGGCCGCGATCAAGGCCAGCGCCTTTTCGTCCTTGCCGGCGAGCTCCGTCGCGCGCTCGAACTCGGCGTGCGCGCTGCTCTCGAGCCCCGCGCCAGCAAAGCAGAACGCGAGCGTGACGCGGTACGCCGGGTTTTTGGGCGCGAGCTCGACGGCGTGGCGCGCCAGCTCGACCGCGCGTCTCGGGTTGGAGCCCGAGCGAAACACCGCGTAGCCGGCCCGTTCGTGCACCCGGGCGTCTTCCGGCTTGCCGTTGCAGGCCTTGGTGAAGCTCACCGCGGCTTCGGCCCATCGCTCCTGCTGCGCCTCGAACTCGCCCATGCGCGCGAAGTTGTCCGCGAGCTGCGCCGCGACCAGCTTCGCCACCTCTGCGGCCTCCTGCTGCAGAGCGGCGTCGCTCGGCACCAGCGACGCCGCGATGCGGAAGAAGTTCGCGGCGCCGGCGAAATCTCGCTGGGCCAACGCGTTGCGCCCCGAGGTGACGAAGCCCTCGACCTGCGCCTTGGCGGCCTGCTGTTTGGCGTACTCGTAGCGGACTCGCAGCGCCTCGGCGGCTTGGCGCGGGTCCATGGGCGCAGGCCCCGCCGGGGCGGCGGACTTTCCGCTCGCGGCGAACTTGCCGCCGCCGAGCTTCGCGGCCAAGGCCCGCTTGCGGTCCGCCAGATCTTGTTGCTTCTTGGCCTCCGCCGCGGCGTCGGCGGCTCCGCGCGCCTGCGCCTCGATTTGCGCTTGGACCTGCGCAGCCTGCTGAGCCGCGCCATTGATCAGCGCGTTGGCCCGCATGCTGGCCTCTTGAGTGGCCAGATACTCGTCGTACTCCGCGCGCTTCTGTTTGTTCGACAGCGTGTCGTGCGCCAAGGTCAGGCGCGCGAAGACCGCCTCGATCTTGGCTTTGTAGCTGCCGAGCTTGCGCTTGAAGTACTTGTCCGGGTGAAACTCGGGCGCGAGCGCGTAGTACTGAGCTTTGACCTCCTTGCGGTCGACGAGCGCGTGAAGCCCGAGCAGCTCGTAGAAGTTCAACCGATCGAGCCGCGCGAACGCGTCGAGGATCACCTTCCGTTTGTCGCTGTCGAGATCACACTCCTCGGCCAGCAGCTTCGCGTCGTAGCTCGCGTCGGGGCCCTTGCCGAGATTGCCGCCCATGGCCAGGCCCGCGGCCGCCTTGACGGTCTTGTCGGTCTGGTCCTTCTCGAGCTTGGCTTTGTCGACCAGCTCGATCGCCGCCAGATCTACGAGGCGATCGAGCGCCTTCGCGACGGTGTCAGCGTGAAACCCCGTCGCCTTGATGATGTCCGCGTCGGTGGCTTTGCCGTCGACCTTGAGGAACACCGAGCCCTCGACCGGGCTGAGCGGGAGCTTCTTGTAGTCGACGTTGGGTAGAAGACGGAAGAGCCGGGACATCGCTGGCCCACGCCGCGACCGTGCTGGGCGTGAGCTCCCCCTCTCGGGTTGAGGTTCTCGGGGAGAGTGTATCGGGCGAGCCGCGAGGGGGCCACATCCCTTTTCGTGGGAGGCATGGGTCAGGGCGCGAGCTCGAGGGCGCCCGCGACGCGCCCGAACGGCGGCCAGCGATATCAGGCGCCAAGACCGGCACTGTGCGCCACGATCTGCGTTTGCGTCTCGCGAGCGAGGGTCGTGAGGAACGGCGAGGCGAGTCTAGGGATGCCCCGTGCTCGGCACGGTGGGTGGGGGCGTCTTGAGCGCGTTCTCGATCACCTGATCCTGGATTTCGATGGCCTTCTCGAACGACGCGAGCGCCGCGGCCTTGGCGCGCTCGGCGCCAGCGGCGTCCCCCTTTTGCTCGAGCGCCTTCATGCGACGTTCCTCGACCAACCCCTGCACCTCGAACAAGTGGCCGCGCAGGTAGCTCACGTCCGGCGACAGCTCGAGCCCACGGGACACGTCCTTGTGGGCGTCGTCGAAGCGCCCCGCCAAGCTCTTCAGGTCCGC
Source organism: uncultured Polyangiaceae bacterium (assembly GCA_964641275.1). Taxonomy (GTDB): domain Bacteria; phylum Myxococcota_A; class Polyangia; order Polyangiales; family Polyangiaceae; genus Xiheicaenibacterium. The sequence goes on along the minus strand of CAZXMG010000003.1, from coordinate 66,289 downwards.
CAGCCGGGCATGGGCGTCCGCCACGATTTCGCTCACTTCGGGGCTGGGGTGCGGCTTGGTGCCGTACGGCACCACCTCCAGGAACTTGATGGCCTGGTCGACCTGCCCTTTCGCCTCCGCCAGGTCTGCTTGGTGGTGGGCGGTGCGGGACTTGGAGATGAACGCCACCAACGCGTCATCCACGGGCTGCTTCTGCACCGTGCTCGAACGCTGTGCGTGCGCGCTCGGCACGGGATCTACCTGCGCCGTGTCGTCTGCACAACCAACCGGCAAGAGCGCGAGCCCCAGCACCAACCAGCAAAGATCGCGCGGCCTCACGGGACTCCCCACCGGGTGTAGCGGTTCTGTCGCAGATCCGACGCGCGCGCGCGAGAGATGCGGTCCATGCGCTCGCTCGCGCCCCCGGTGCGGGGGAAGTCCTCTTGACCAAACAGGTCGCGCGTCGAGCGCACCTCCACCATGCCCGGCAGGAACTCGGACGCGGGCGTGCTGGGTGCCTGAGCCTGGGATGCCGGGGGGCCCCCCCGGTCGGCGTTGGTCAAGTACAGTCCCAGCACCGAAGCCGCCACGGCCAACGCCGCACCGAAGCCGAGCACGGTTCCGAAGCGCCGCGCCGCCTTGCTGGACTGCCGCAGCGCCGGACGAAGCAAGCCCTCGTGGCGCAGCTCGGCGATCTCCCCGGGCGCGTGTGCATGCTTGAGCGCTCGCGCCACCTGGGCCAGCGGGTGATCCGAGCGCGCGTCCGCAAGCGCGTCACGGAGCTCCTCCGCCGCGCGCTGCTCCGCCGGCGCGGCCGGGCTCTCGGCGGGGCTGGTCCCCGTAGCGCTGCCGCCCAGCGCGCGCGCCAGCAGGCGCTCGTGCACGTCCTCGTCGAGCTCGGCGGGCTGCATGGCAGCGAGCAGCAGCGCGCTGGTCGAGTCGCGCCCCGCGGCCAGCGCGTCGCGCAGTGACTCGGCGTGGCGAAGCTCGTCCGCCTCGGCGCGCTCCTCTGCCGGCAGATCGGCCGGCCCAGGGGCTTTACGGTCGCGTTCCTCGCTCACGTGGCGACCTCTGTCTTCCCATGTGCGCCGGACTTTTGCAGAGTTTTTTTCAGCGCGGAGAGCGCTCGGTGCAGCACCACGTCGAAAGTCGACACGCTCACGCCGAGCTCTTTGGCCACCTCCTCGCGCGGTCGCTCCTCGAGCACGCGCAGCCGAATGGCGCGCTCGTAGCGGGGATTCAGCGTCGAGAGCGCAGCCGCCACCTTGGCCTTCGCGGCTTCGAGGTCCCGGGCGGCGAGCAGCTCGACGTCCAAGTGCGTCTGCGGCGCGCGGTCGCTCCGCTCGATCTCGCGCGCGAGGTCCTCTGGCTCGAACAACGTCTCGCGCCGCTTGGCGCGCAGGATATCGAGCGCGATCCGCAGCGCCACGACCCGCAGCCAGGGGTACACGCCGCACTCCTGCCACTCGTACTGGTCGAAGCGCTCCACCACTCGCGCGTAGGTCTCGGCCAACGCGTCTTGCGCCACCGCCTCGCTCCCGAGCCTCGGCAGCAATACCGCGCGGTACAGGATCGGTCCGTACGCGCGCAGCACGGAGCCGAGGGCGCCACGATCCCCACCCTTGGCGCGCGCACACAGGTCGCGCTCCACATCGGGATCCAGTCGCGGTGACGCCACGGGCCGGACGATACCCGTGGCCACGGAGGGTTGCACGCTCTGGGCTCGGGCAGGCCCACCCGCACCCACCCGGTCTGGACCGCGCTTTCCCCCCGAGCTGGGTCGAAACCACGACAAAAGCGCTGCCGCCGGCGCCCACGGCGGCAGGGCGAAGGCCGGCAGCGCTCTGCCAGTTGCCCAGGGTCCGGCCAGGGTCGTCGCGTTCACGACCAGACAACGATCGAGCCCGCCGGACCTTACAAACCCAGTCCGCAGACCTGCCCATTGGTGCGATCCCTGGTTTCAGGGTAGGACTCGCGGAAGATGCCTTCCCGCGAGGTTCGCTGCAGCTGCGGCGCGATCAATGACGTTGACTTCGGCTCCTGTATTCGATGCAGCCGCAAGCTCGGCGCGGAGCCAGAGGCGGCTCCCCCGGCACCAGCTCGCGTGCGGGACGACGCGCCGATGGCGGAGCCCGGAACCAGCGGGCTCTTGATTGGTGGGCTGTGCTCGGTGGTGTTCGCGGTGCAGCTCGCGTTGGCACTGCGCAACGGCGAGCTGCCCCTCATGGGCGGCAGCAGGATTGACGCGATTCGGGTTGGCGCGCTCGAGGCGAGCCGCGCTGTCGTGGAGCTCGAGCCGTTTCGTCTGTTGAGCGCGGCCTTCGTACACTTCGGGATACTCCATTTCGGGCTCAACATGCTGGGCTTGTCGCGCCAGGCCCGAGTAGCCGAGGAGTTGGTTGGCACCTCCAGAACCATGATCACGTTCGTTTCGACCGCCGTGGCTGGGCACCTTTGCACGCTGATCGCCTACGACGACGGCGCGGCGACCACCGCGGGCGCGAGCGGCGGTCTGCTCGGGGTCATGGGCCTGATCCTGGGTGTCATGTGGCGCCGCAAAGACCGGCAGTTCGCGAGCCAGGCCGCCAACGTGCTGTTCTACGCCGTGCTCTTCGGCTTCGCCGTGAACGCGTCCAACGCGGGCATCGCAATCAACAACTCTGCGCACATCGGGGGCCTACTCTCAGGCTTCGCTTTTGGCGCGGTGTGGGCCAAGGGCCGCCTGCGAGAGGGGCGAATCGTCCGCGGAGCCGCGCTCGCCTGCTTCGGCGCCTCGATCGTGTCGGTGATCTTGGCCATGACCAGCAAGCTGCACGAGCAGCTCGTCTAGTAGCGAAGCTCTGCGGCGCTGGGCCGGACCAGGTTGCGGCGCATGGACACGCTCATGAGCATGGCGAGCGCCAGCATCGTGTTGCTCACGCTGCTGCCGCCGTAGGAAAACAGGGGCAGCGTGACGCCCACGACCGGAGCCAGACCACAGGTCATCGAGATGTTGACCACGGCGTGCCAGAAGATGATGCCCGTGCAGCCCACGCACAACACGGCCCCGAAGCGATCGCGCGCTTGCGACGCGATGCGCAGCGACCACAAACACAGGAACATGTAGAGCGCGATCAGCACCACCCCGCCGACGAAGCCCCACTCTTCCGCGAACACCGGGAACGGGAAGTCCGTCGACTGGTCGGGGAGGAACAGAAACTGGTTCTGCGTCCCCTTCAAGTAACCGTCGCCGAAGAGCTCGCCGTTGCCGATGGCGACGCGCGCATGGTGTGCGTGCCAGCCCTTGCCCAGGATGTCCGCCTCGGGGTTCAGGAACACCTCCACGCGGGCGCGCTGATAGTCCAGCAACACGAAGTGATAGGCGACGTAGGTGCCCACCACCGAGGTGACCACGAACGTGACGATGCTGCGCAGACGCACGCGCGTCACCGCCGCGATGGTGAGGAAGATGGCCACGTGCAGGGTGGCGGTGCCGAGGTCGGGTTGGCGCAGGATGAGCAGCGCGGGGATCGCCGTCAGTACCGCCGGCATGGCCAGGTCCTTGAGGCTCCTGCCCTCGTTCTTGGGGTCGTCGTGCAGGTACTTCGCGAGCGCGATGACCAGGCAGAGCTTGGTGAACTCACTGGGCTGGAACTGGAAGCTGCCGAACGGGATCCAGCGCACCGCGCCGCGGACGTCGCGGCCGAGCACGAACACCAGGATCAGGCTGAACACCGCTGCCGCGTAGATCAGGTACGCGTACCGCTCGATGTGCCGGTAATCGAAGGCGCAGATCACCGCGCCGACCACGCCCGAGCCGAGCAGCCAGTACAGCTGCGTGATGTAGCGCTCGGCGACCTGGCCCGAGTACACGCTGGTCGCGCTGTACAAGTTGACCACGCCCATGAGCGCGATCACCGTCGCCCCGATGAACAGCGGCCAGTCGAAGCGCGCGGCCAAGCCGTCGTTCTTCTGCGTCACGGCGTCCCCTGCCGGCCGCGCTCGTTGCGGCGCGTGGTGCTCGAGCGCGGGGTCTGGTCGTCCTTGGGCTTTTGGCCCGATCGCTGCGCCAGTATCTCGCTGTACGCCGCGACGACACGGAACGCGATCGGGGCCGCGTGTTTGCCGCCCGCGCCACCGTGCTCGACCAGCACGACGATCGCGATCTCGGGCGCGCCCGACGGCGCGTAGCCCGCGAACCAGGCGTGGTCGCGGTTGAAGTACCAGACCTTCTCCGCCTCGCCGCCGCGCACGAGCTTGTGACCGACCTGCGCGGTGCCGGTCTTGCCCGCCATGTCCACGCCCTCGATGCGGGCGCGGTTCGCGGTGCCGCCCTCCTCGTTGACGCCCCCGTACAACCCCTTCTGCACCAGCTTGAGGTTGTCCGGATCGAGGGCGATTTGGCGCCTGATGCGCGGCGAGAACTCCTGCACGACGGTGCCGTCGGAGGTCTCCACCGCGCGCACGAGCTGCGGCTGGAACAGCGTCCCCCCGTTGGCGATCGCCGCGTACGCCAGCGCCAACTGCAACACGCTGACCGTGGTGGCGCCCTGACCGATGGCGGCGTTGAGCGCGAAGCCCTGCAGGTAGCGACCCTTGTTGCGGTACGTCATCCAGGCTCGCGTCGGCATGCGGCCGCTCGCTTCGGCGTTGATGCCGAGGCCGGTCTTCTGACCGAAACCAAAGCGCTGGCCCATCTCCGCGATCACGTCCATGCCCACCTGGTTCTCGGTGACGAGGCCCCAGAAGTAGACGTTGCAGCTCTGCGAGATGGCCCTGTGGAGAGACGTCGCGCCGTGCACGTGGGTGCAGCCGTAGGTCTTGCGCCCGAACTTCACGAAGCCCCGGCACTGAATGTTGGCACGCGGGTCGATCAGCCCCTTCTCGAGCGCAGCGAGCGCGGTGAACGGTTTGAACGTCGAGCCAGGGGGGTACGAGCCACTGACGGTCTTGTCCACGGCGGGCTTGAGCGGATCGGTGGCGAGCTTGCGGAACGCCTCGCGCAGCATCACCTTGCCGTTCGCGCCGGAGAGCGCCGCGGAGTCGAAGCCGGGCCGAGAGTACAGACCCAAGATGCGCCCGGTCTTGACCTCGAGCACGGCTACGCTTCCGGCGAGCTCTCCCTTGAAGGCCTTGTCGATCGCCACCTGCAGGTCCGCGTCGATGGTGAGGCGCAGGTCGCGGCCGGGGATCGGATCCACCCGCCGTTCGCTGTCGTCGATGATGCCGCCAGGGTCCGGGCGCTTGCGTCCCCGAGCGTCCACCAGCACCTTCTCCCAGCCGCGCGTTCCGCGCAGGTAGCTCTCCCATGCGCGCTCCGTGCCGGTCGCCCCGAGTCGATCGCCCTCCAGGTACCCGGCGCTCCGCAGCTTGGGCAGGTTCTCCGCCGACACCTCGGCCATGTAACCGAGCACGTGCGATCCGACGGCGCCGTAGGGGTAGAAGCGGACCTGCGCCGACACCACCGACACGCCCTTCAGCTGCGCCGCCTCTTCGTTGATCATGACCACGGCCTCCCAGCTGATGTCCTCCTTCAAGAGGATCTGCTGAGACAGACGCGGGTCTTCCGGGTCTTCGCGGATCTTGCGGAGCTTGTCCTCGAGCCGCAGGCGCTCCTCCTGTTGCAGCGACAGGTAGGTCGACAGCTTCGGCCAAGTCACCGTCATGTCGAGATCTTTGGGGACGACGTACAGGTTGTAGGAGGCGCGGCTGTCAGCCAGCACCTTGCCGTTCTTGTCCACGATGCGACCGCGGGTGGTGGCGAGCGTGACCTTGCGCACCACGTTCTCCACGGCGAGCGCGTGGTTCTCGGGGCCCTCCAGGATCTGCAGCTGGAACAGCCGACCCAGGATGCCCAAGAAGCTCAGCACCATGAACAGCGCGACCCAGCGGAACCGCTTGCGGAACTCACTGGTGTCGGCGCGTTGGGCGAAGAAGCTCACGGCTCAGCTCCGGCCCGCCTCGGGCGGCAACGGCGAAGCCATGGTGGCCAGGTGCGCGCGCTCCGCAACGCGAAAGACCAGCGGGGCGCAGATGGCGGTGGTGAGCGCGTGGGAGGGCACGAGCAGCGCCAACGCGCGCGCGCGATGTGGGTCGCTGCCGAAGATGGCCGTCAACGTCACCAGGATGAAGCTCTCCAGCAGCGCGAACACGAACGCCAACGCGAGCTTGGTGAGCAACGTTTGCGCGGCCAGGCGGACGCCCGCCATGCGCGCGACCACGAAGGTGGCCACACAGATGAAGGTGTACAGGCCGAGCGGAGCTGCCGCGAACACGTCGAGCAGGTACCCGAGGATGAACGAGAGCGCGGCGCCGCGAGCCATGGAGTACTCGTGCACGCCCATGAACACCACCAGCGACACCAGCAGGCTAGGTGTGCCGATGGCGACGTGCAGCGGGTCGATCAGCCGGAACAGGTTGCTCTCGATCACCAGCAACGCAAAGCCCAGGGCGAGGAAGGCGGTGTTGCGCACGTCATCGCTCCTTGGCGCTCTGCTTGACCGGCGGCGGGATCACGGGCCGCGAGCCGATCACCACCACGACCTCCTCCAGCCGCGAGAAGTCCACGGTCGGTGTGCAGGTCACCTGCTGGTACACACCGAAGTCGTTCTTCTGCACCTTGGAGACGGTGCACACTCGCCGACCCTTGGGGAACTTCAAGCCGAAGCCGCTGGTGACCAGGACGTCGCCCACCGCCACCTCGTCCGTCCGCTTCACGAACTCCACTCGGCAGCTGTACTCGCGTTCGTCTCCCGTGCCGCGAACGTAGCCTCGCGCCTGCGTCCGCTCCACCACCACGTCGACCCCCGCACCGGCGTCTGCCACCAGCTGCACGTCCACCGTGTCCCCCGCCACCTTCAGCGTGGTCCCCACCACCCCGTCGGGTGAGAGCACGGGCATGTTGGGACCGATGGCCGGGCTCGGTCGGTCCAGGGTGACGCGCAACATGCGGAAGAACTCGTTGGTGTTCTTGCCGATGATCTGCGCGGTAACGACCTCGTCCTCGAGGTCGTTCTTCAAGTCCAAGCTACGCCTCAGACGCTGGTTCTCCGCCTCGAGGCCCTCGAGCTCTGCAACGCGCTCGCGCAGGCGCGCGTTTTGCGACGCCAGCGCGGCGTTGTCCTGCTTGACGTCGACCAGGTACACGTAGTCGCTGAACAGGTCCGAGACGCCTCGCGCCAAGCTCGCCACGGCTTGCTGGATGGGCGCGGAGATCTGGATCACCACGCGATCGGCCCCGGTGGCGCGCCGCGGATCCTTCATGCTGGCGCGCAGGAACCAGAACGGCACCGCGAGCGCCAGGATGACGATCAGAATGTCGCGGTACTTCCTGAAGTTCACTGCCCTCTCCCATTAGCGCAGAAAACGCCCAAAGGCCCCAAGGAACCGGCGCCCGCCGAGCGACCAAAGCAGGGCTTTGGGCAACGCCCGGCCGCGGGGGTCGCATTCCCGGCGAAGCGCTACGACAGCGTGACTTCCTTAAGCAGTTCCAGATGCTCGAGCGCCTTGCCGCTACCGAGCACCACCGCGCTGATCGGGTCGTCGCAGACCATCACCGGAAGGCCCGTTTCTTCGCGCAGCAGCACGTCGAGGTTCTTCAGCAACGCCCCGCCGCCCGTCAGCACGACCCCCTTGTCGACGATGTCCGCGGCGAGCTCCGGTGGGGTGCGCTCGAGCGCCACCAACACGGCTTCGACGATGGCGTTGATGGGCTCGGCCAAGGCCTCGCGGATTTCGTCCGAGTTGACCACCACCGTCTTCGGGATGCCTGCCACCATGTCGCGGCCCTTGACCTCCATGGTCTGGGGCTGATCCAACGGATAGGCGTTGCCGATGCTGATCTTGATGCGCTCGGCCGTCTGCTCGCCGATGGCCATGTTGTACTTGCGCTTGATGTACCCCACGATCGCGTCGTCCATCTTGTCGCCGGCGACGCGCACGCTCTGCGAATAGACGATGCCCGCGAGCGAGATGACTGCCACCTCGGTGGTGCCCCCACCGATGTCCACCACCATGTTGCCCGACGCCTCGGTGATGGGCAGACCGGCGCCGATGGCCGCAGCCATGGGCTCCTCGATCAAATAGACCTCGCGCGCACCAGCGCTCTCGGCGCTCTCCTTGACGGCGCGCTTCTCCACTTCGGTGATGCCGAAGGGCACACAAATCACGATGCGCGGCTTGACCAGGGTGCGCCGGTTGGACGCCCGGGCGATGAAGTAGCGCAACATCGCCTCGGTGATCTCGAAGTCGGCGATCACACCGTCGCGCAGCGGGCGCACGGCCTGGATGTTGTGCGGCGTGCGGCCGAGCATCTCCTTGGCCTCGCGCCCCACCGCGAGCACGCGCTTGTTGCCGCGCGAGTCCCGCTGCACCGCCACCACCGACGGCTCACACGAGACGATGCCCTTGCCGCGGACGTAGATCAGCGTCGTCGCCGTACCGAGGTCGATGGCGAGGTCGTTCGAAAACAGGCCTTGAACCCAGTCGAACACCATGTGGAGCGTCGCGCGAAGTGGAGAGCCCGCGAGCCTTCGCGCGCGGAGCTGGCATCCTGGCACACACCGGCATGCGCGGCAAAGTTGCCCCGCTCACCCGAGCAGAGCTGCGCCCGCTCTGGCCGAACGTCTCCGCGACAGTCGCGCCGACGCAACCCGACGCGCGGCCAACGCGTCAACCGCGCGAGATCTTGCCCTCTTTGTGCTCGTGATGTTTGCGACACGACGGGCAGAACTTCTTGATGGCGAACTTCTCCGTCATCGTGCGCTTGTTCTTGGTGGTGTGGTAGTTGGAACGACCACAGCTGCTGCAGGTGAGCTTGATGACGTCGCGCATCTCGGACTCCTCGGGAGGGCGGGCACTCTAATCCGCCGAGCGCCCAAGTCAAGGAGCGTCGGTTGTGGCCTGCGGCGCCGGGCAATCGGCGCGGGACCGCGGCGCGGCGACGTCGATGCGGACCACGACGTTGTCGCTCACCACACCGTCGAGGCCGCCAGAGCTGATCGCCCCGAACGCGCGCCGATCGATGGCAAACTCCACGTGGGTGTGCACGGCGCACTTCTCGACCGCGAGGCGGGCTTGAGTCTTGAGCGGCAACGTCACGCCGTGCAGCGTCAGGTCCCCGTACAAGTCGAACTCGCCGCCGTCCGCCTTGCGCAGCGCGCGGCTGACGAAGCGGGCCTGCGGGTGCTGACCGGTGTGCAGGAACTCGTCGCGCGCCACGTCCGCCACGAGCTGCCACGACGCGGTGGCGGAGGTCACGTCGATGGTCAGATCGACCTGCGAGGCCTCCAGGTTGTCGGGGGCCACCACCAGCGTGCCGTCGATCCTCGGGAAGCTCAGGGTGTAGGCCGCTCCGGCGCTCACGTCAGCCTCGACCTTGGCGTGGCCTGCCAGCTCGAAGCGCTCGGTCTTGCCGCTGGGGGCGACGGCGTCGGGCGCCTTGACTCCCAAGGTGGCCTGCGGTGCGCCGCCGCAGCCCCCAAGCAGGAACAAACCCATGCCGCAGAGGAGCCAGCCGCAGGCGATCGACGGCACGCGCACCACGAAGGTCAGGCCTCGCCGCTGATCAGGTCGTGGAGCTCCTGACCAAAGCGGCCCAGCAGCAGCTCCTCCACCTCACGTGCGGTGCTGGCCTCCAGGGCGAGGGCGGCTGCGCGGGTCGCGTCCTCCACCGACACGCGGTGGAACGTCTCGCGAATCTCCGGGAGCGCCCCAATCTCCATGGAGAACTCGCGCACCCCCAACCCCAGCAACAACACCGCCGCGAGCGGCTCGCCGGCCATCGCGCCGCACACGCTCACCGGGCATCCGTGCCGGCGGCCAGCGGCGACCACCCGATCGATCAAGTGGGCGATCGCGGGGTCGAACGGCGATGCCAAAGAGGCCAGCCGGCGGCTGCCTCGATCGACCGCCAAGGTGTACTGGATGAGGTCGTTGGTGCCGATGCTCATGAACTCCGCGTGCCGCGCGAAATGATCGGCGAGCAGCGCCGCCGCAGGCACCTCGACCATGACACCGAGTGGAATGTCGCGCTTGTGGTCGTGGCCAGACTCCGCGACCATGGAGATGGCTTGCGCCAGCATCTCGCGTGCCCACGCGAGCTCGTCGAGGGACGTCACCATGGGCACCATCACCCGCACGTCGCCAAACGCGCTCGCGCGCACCATCGCGCGCAGGTGCTCCGAGAACACCTCGGGCCGAGAGCGCGCCAGGCGAATCGCGCGGAGCCCCAACATGGGGTTGAGCTCCACCGGCACCTTGAAGGTCGAAGCGAACTTGTCGCCGCCGATGTCGAACGTGCGCAGCACCACCGGCCGCCCGGGCATGGCCTCGAGCACGCTTTTGAAGGCCGCGAACTGCTCATCCTCGGTCGGCGGGTGACGCCGATCGATGAACAGGTACTCCGTGCGGTAGAGGCCCACGCCCTGCGCGCCTTCGTGCTGCGCCTCGACGGCCTCCTCCGGGGCTTCGACGTTGGCGCGCAACATCACCGCGGTGTGGTCGAGGGTCTCGGGGGCGCGCTCTCGCCCGGCGGCCCGCTCGTGGGTCAACGCGCGGTAGCGCTCGGCTCGCGCCTCCGCTTCGCCGAGCTCGGCCTCCGACGGCCGAACGAGCACCGTCCCGCGCAGGCCATCGACGATGATCACGTCACCGGCAGCGACCGCCTGGCACACGTCGCTCACGCCCACGACCGCGGGGAGCTTGAGCGCGCGCGCCGTGATCGACGTGTGGCTGGTGCGCGAGCCCCCTTCGGTCACGAACGCGACGATCGTCGTTTGATCAGCCCGGGCCTCTCCCGTGGTGGGTGGGTGGAACGAGACGTACCCGGCGGTGTCGGCAGGGGACAGATCGCGGGCCACCAGCACCACGTTGCCAGGCGGCAACCGCTTGCTCTCACGTGGCTTGGCGAACGCACGCAGGACGTGCTCACCCACGAACTCGATGTCGCGACCGCGCTCGCGCAGGTAGGGATCGTCGGCCTCCCACAGCTGCGCAGCCAGCTCCTTGATCGCGAGCGACACGGCCCACTCGGCGCACTGCCCCAGCGCACCGATGCGGTGCTCCACGGCGCTCTTGAGCATCGGGTCGTCGGCCATCAGAGCGTAGGCCGAGAGCACGGCGTTGGCTGGCGCGCGGTCCTTCTCGCGCTCGGCCAGCGAGCTCAGCTCGTTTTTGGCCCGCACGGTGGCCGCGCGGAAACGCGCGCACTCGTTGTCACGTTCGTCCTCGGGCACCGTGCGCCGCGGCACCTGGGCCACGAACGCGCCCACCACGTGCACCACCCCGATGGCGATCCCGGGCGAGCCGGAGATGCCCCTCAAGAGCTCTGCCTCTTGCCCCCCTTGCGTGCTCATTCTGGCTCCCCGAACCGCCCTCGAACCAGCTCTCCGATCGCGCGAACGCACTCTGCGGCGCCCGGCCCCTCCGCACGCACACGGATCACCGAGCCCTTCGCTCCGCACAGGAGCAACACGCCCATCACGCTCTTGGCGTTCACGCCGTCGGCCTCGTCACTCGAGAGCAAGACGTCGCATTTGTGGCGGCCGGCGAGCTGCACCAACTTGGTCGCGGCGCGCGCGTGCAACCCGCGCTCGTTCAAGATCTCGAACGTCTCCTCCGCGAAGTGGTCGCTGGGCTCGGGGCTCATCGCCGTGCCCCCAGCGCCGCGACTTGGCCCGGAGCCGGTGTGCTCGACAGCGTGTGGGCGTCACGGTGCACCACATTGATCGCCCGGGCACCGCCGGCGCGCAGGCGCTCCCCCAACGCCAGCGCGATCGCCACCGAGCGGTGCTGGCCGCCGGTGCAGCCGATCGCCACGGTCAGGTAGCTCTTGCCCTCGGCCTCGTAGCGGGGGAGCAAGAACGACAGCAGCGAACTGGCTCGATCGAGCAGCTCCGCGGCACCATCGCGGGTCAGCACGTAGCTCGAGACGCGGGGGTCTTCTCCGGTCAGGGGGCGCAGCTCCTCCACGAAGTAAGGGTTGTCCAGGAAGCGGACGTCGAACACCAGGTCGGCGTCGTTGGGCAACCCGTACTTGAAGCCGAAGGACAGCAGCCGCGTGCTCATGCGCAACGAGCCGCCGCCTTCGGCGTCGAGCAACGACAACACGCGCTTGCGCAGGTCGTGCACGCGCAGGCTGCTGGTGTCGACCACCATGGTCGCCATCGCGCGCAGCGGAGTCAGGCGCTCGCGCTCGAGTCCGATGCCCTCGAGCACCGCAGAACGAGCGTCGTCGGTGCTGTCCCATGACTTGGCGGCGCGGGACAAGGGGTGTGGTCTCCGTGTTTCGCTGAAGCGACGCAGCACGACGTCGTCCGAGGCATCGAGGAACAACACGGTGAGCTTGCGACCTTCAGCGGTGGCGAGCGAGCGCAAGACCTCCGCGTCGCGTTCGACGAAGCCGCCCACGCTGGCACCGAAGCCGAGGGCGACCGCGCCGAGGCCCGCCTGCTCGCAGGCCTCGATCGCCTGCACGATCAGCACCGGCGGCAGGTTCTCGATGGCGTGGTAGCCAAGGTCCTCCAGCGCCGCCAGCGCGGTGGATTTGCCTGCCCCGCTGAGACCCGTGACGACCACGACGTGTGTCTTCTTGCTCATCGTCCCCGCCCCCGCGGACCGTCCCCCACTGGTGGGGGCGCCGACGACTCGTCGGCGCGTGGCAGACGCACAGCGCGCATGCCGAACTGGCTCTCTTGCGTGCGCCCCGGCGCGCGACCCTCCCATTCCCGTGTGGGAGCCTTCGCAGCGTGACCTGCGACCTTGCGCTCGATCGCGCCGAACAGCTCGCGTGCAGCGTGGTGCCCGGCGTTCTTGAGCAGCTCGTTGCGCGCGGCGACCTCCAGGATCGAGGCCATGTCACGCCCCGGTCGCACCGGGATGACCAGCTCGGGGATCGACACACCGAGCACGGCGTGAAAGCGATCGTCGAGTCCCAGACGATCGAGCTCGGTCTCGGCGCTCGACTCCTCCACCAAGCGCACCACCACGTCGATGCGCTTGCGCTCACGGATGGCGGTGACACCAAACAGATCTTTGATGTTCAAGATGCCCAAGCCGCGCACCTCGAGGTGGTGGCGGAGCAACTTGGCGGGCGCGCCGAACACCATGCCCGGCGGGCGGTAGTCGCACTCCACGACGTCGTCGGCCACCAAGCGGTGGCCGCGCATCACCAGGTCGAGGGCGCACTCGCTCTTGCCCACACCGCTCGGTCCGATCAACAGCAGGCCGACGCCGAACACGTCGATCAGCACCCCGTGCAAGCGCTTGCGCGGCGCGAGTCGCTCGTCCAGCAGCGCGTGCAGCGCCGTGATGGTGACGCTCGACCGCTCCTGCGACCCGAGCAGGGGCGCGCCGGTGGCGTTCGCGCAGGCCACGATCTCGCTCATGACCCGGGCCGCCTCCCCGGTCACCACCACGCAGCTCAGCCCGAGCCCGAAGAAGCCGAGCAGCGCGCGGCTGCGCGCTTCGTCGCCTAGTTGATCCAAAAACGACTGCTCGGTCTGACCCAAGATCTGGATGCGGCTGGGGACGATCCCGTGAAAGTGCCCAGCGAGCGCCAAGCCCGACTTCTGGATGCGCGTGTGGGCGATGGGCCGATCGATGCCGGTCTCGCCAGCGAGCAGCGCCAAGCTCAGGTCCAGGCTCGCTTCCGCGAGCACCATGCGCGCGCTCATCGCCGGCCGCTTGCTGCTCGACTCGATCGCCGGGGGGCTGGCAAACGTCTCGTCGTCGGGCCAGTCGACGCCGCCACCGCTGGCCGGCGCGACGCTGTTGCGCGAGCTCGAGGGCGCGGCCCGAGACGGAGGATCGTCGTCGCTGTTCACGCTGCGCGCCCCTCTTCGAGCGCGATCAGGTCGAAGGCGGCGCGCCCGTCGGCGGCGCGCACCAAGCGGTCACGAAAGTCCTCGTCGCGCAGGAGCCGCGACACCCTCGCCAGCGTCTTCAAGTGCTCGCCGACGCTGCGCCGGGGCCCGATCACAGCGAAAAAGATCGACACGGGCAGGCCGTCGATCGCGCCGAAGCCCACCGGATGGGGGCACAAAAGGACGGCGCCCACGATGTGGTCGAGCTCTTCGACCGCGGCGTGCGGAATCGCGACACCTCCGCCCACGCCGGTGGACTGCTGCTCTTCGCGGCGGGTGAGCAGCCCCTCGATCAGGTCGGCGCTCAAGCTCCCGCGACCGCCCGCGAGCAGCTCAGCCAGGCGACGCAACACCACTGCACGGCTTTCGCCCTGCTTCAGCTCGTCCTCGAGGACCGCGACGCGACCGGGGCTCAAGATGTCCACGACGTGCATGGTGAACCAGGCTGTACCCTGGGAACGGTCGTCTTGCCAGCGGTTGCGGCGGTCGGCGGTCGCAGGCCCCCCACCCCCCAGCGGGGGCCTGCGCAGGCCTCAGCCTCGCGTGCCGCGTTGCGACTCGCGCTCGACCGTGACGGCGAACTCGCCGGCGCTCATTCCGCCGTGTTTCTTGGCGACATTGGCGCCTTTTTGGGCCTGAATCTGACGCTCGAGCTTGTCGAGCACCAGATCGATCGAGGCATACATGTCCGGAGAACGTTCGGTGGCGTGGAAGCTCTGGCTCCCGGAGGTGATGCGCACATCTGCAACGTGGTCGAGACCTTCGACCGAGAGGGTCACGTGAGCGTTCATGGCCTGCCGGAGGAACTTCTGAAGCTTGGCGATCTTGTCATGCGTGTGCCGCTTGACCGCCTCCGTGCCATCCATGTGCCTGAACGTGATCGTGATGTTCATGCGACCTTCCTTCCGCAACTGGAGGAGAACGGGACCTTTGGTGGCAAACCCAAGGCCTCCGAGTGTCTTGATCGTAACGGGCAAGCCGGGCCCATGCGCAATTCATTCCCACGATCGAGGCGGATTCACCCTCGGCCGGAGGATTCTGCTCGAAAGGACGCGCCGCCTGTTGGGTCCGGCCGGCGCAATCTGGTAGGCTTCGCTTCCGGGCGCCGGCGGGCGGCATCGAATCAGGCTGGGGGCGCGCCGCTGTTCTCGCTCGGGTCGTCGAGGATGTCGTCGTCGCTGAGCTCCGTGGGCCGGCTGAGCGAGCTCGGCCGCGCGTGCGCGATCTCCAGCCGCGTGAAGATCTCCTTGGCCGTCGCTTCCATCCGATTGGCCTCGGACAGCGCGCTCTGATCTCCAGCGAATCCCTCGTTCTTACGCAGGAAACGCGAGAACGCGACGAAGGTTCGAGCGCGCTCGATCTCGTTGCCTGTCTGCTCGAAGATCGCCGCGCTGCGCGCAAAATACTCGCGGGCGCTGCGCGTGTGGGACGCCCCCCAGCCGCCGGCCGCGGTGATCTCGCCGAGCGTACGCAGGGCGATGCCGAGCTGGACCTTGCTGCGCACGGTGGCGAACAGGTCGACGCAGCGGCCGATGCAGTCCCGCGCCTTCACGAGCTCACCGCGCGCCAAGAGGGCCTCGCCCATGGCGCGCAGCGCGTCCGCCAAACCCAGCTTGTCGCCCAGCTCGTCGAGCAGCCCTTCGGCCTGCCCCAACAGCTCGATCGCTTGATCGGCCTGACCACCGCGCCGCAACGAGTCCCCGACGTTGACCAGCACCAGCGCGATCTTGTTACGGTCACCGATCTGCCTGGCCACCTCCAGCGCCTCCTGGAAGAAGCTGAGAGCGCGTGCGTGCTCGCCGCGATCTTGGAACATCATACCGAGGTTGTTGAGCGTGGCGATCACGCCAGGGAGATCGTCGATCTCGCGACGGATGGTCAGCGCGTTCTCGAACGCGTCGATCGCGTCGGCGAACTGCCCCGTCTCTTGCAACACGTTGCCCAGGTTGTTGAAGCTGAGCGCGATGCTGCGCCGGTCGCCGAGCTTGCGACGGCGAGAGAGCCCATCCTTCAGCGAGACCAGCGCGGCGGCGTACTCCCCCTTGAGCCACTGCAGCTTGCCGATGTCGTCGATGGAAGAGGCCACTCCGCGCTCGTCGCCGGCGGCCAAGAACAGCGCCATGGCGGCCTCGAGGTGATGAGACGCCTCGTCCAAGTTGCCGGTGTCGCGGAACACACGCCCGATCCGGTTGTGCGCAGCCCCGCCCTTGGACAAGAGGTCCAGGCGGTAGGCCAGCGTGAGCATCTCCCGGAAGCTCGCCAGCGCGTCGTCGATGCGGCCGCTCAGGAGCAACACGTCGCCGTAGTTGTGCAGCGCGGAGATGCGGCGGCCCACGCTGGAGTCGCCCAAGAGCTCGAGCCCTCGTTCGTAGTGCGCACACGCGGACTGCGCCGCGTACGCCGCCCGAGCCGCGTCGCCCGCCTCGACGTAGGCCAGCCCAGCCGCGATCGCATCGCCGGCCTTCTCGCGGTGCTCGGCCAACATCACGATCGTCTCCTCGGTGGTGCGCGTGTGAGCTTGGTGATCGAGCCAGTCCGCGAACACCGCGTGGTGCCGCTTCTCGGCGGCGGGGCTCGTGCGCGCGCGGATGGCCTCGCGCTCCTTGTTGTGCTTGAAGGCGTACTCCTCTGCGCCCGGGAACGTGGAGTCTGGCAGCCGCAAGACGAAGTCCCGGTGCGCCAGCTCCGCCAGCGTCGCTGACAACTTCTGGCCGTCGCTCTCGCCCGAGAGCACCCACAGCTCGGGGGCCTCTGCGCCAGTGCGCAGCAGCGGGATGAGCCCGTTCGTCCAGAACACGCTGCCCATCGTCGCGGCCAGCTCGAGCACGCGCCGCTCGTAGATCGACAACGCTCCGATGCGAGCGTGGATGGCATCTTCGATGGTCAGCGGCAGCTCTGCCTGGTCCAGGCGATCGAGGTGCACGGCCCAGCGCGGCTCCTCGGACAGCTCGTGCACCTCTTCGAGCACGCCTTTGTCGTGGTAGACGCGCAACATTTGCTCGAGCAACATCGGGTTGCCCGAGGCAAACGAGACGGCGTTGTCGATCAGGCTCTCGGGCACCTCGGCGCCGCGCTGCGCCACCGGCGAGAGCAACGAGCGCATCAGGAGCGCGGCGTGGTCGTCGCTCAAGGGCGAGAGCTCGAGCGTGGTGTGCCTGCGTTCGCCGGCCCGAGCCCAGTCGTCTACCTCGCTCGACAGCTCCGGCCGCGCCGCGCAGATGATCAGGATCGGGCCGCTCAGGTACTCGAGCAGGTAGCGCAACAGATCCAGGGAGTCTTTGTGCGCGGCGTGCAGGTCGTCGAACACCAGACAGAGCGCGCTGTGGCCGGCGTCGGCTTCGATGAAGGAGCGCACCACCGCCCGCCGCAGCAGCCGACCTTGCACGGGATCGTCAGCGATGGCTCGGGTGAGCGGGCTCTCTTCGAATGGGATCTCCAGGAACTGCCCCAAGAAGTACACGACGTCGCCGACCTTGCGGTCGCCCACCACCTTCGACACCTGGTCGCGCACGGTGGCTTTGATGGCTTGCTCGTCCATGTTCTCGACCAAGCCGAAGCGCATGCGCAGCAGCCGGCCCAGGATGCCGTAGGCCGCGTCGGTGTCACGACCGCTGCCGCGGTACACCCGTGGCGAGAGCGAGTCTCCTGCCCGGTGGCGCATCACGAACTCGTGGATCAGGCGGCTCTTGCCCACGCCCTGCGGGCCGATCAAGGTCACGATGCGAGGCTCGCCGAGCGTTTCCACGGCGGACAGCGCCTCGTCCAGGACGGCGAGCTCGCGCGTGCGGCCGACGAACGCGGCGCGCGCTCCGCTCACCAGCCCGAACGTGACGTTGTCCTTCATCTGCTCCCTCCGGGAGAGGGTTAGTCGAGGCGACCTGCGGAGGAAAGGGAAGGGTGCGGGTTTGTGGCCCCCGCCGTGGCCTGAGATAAGCTCTTGCCGTGGCCGCGTTCGATCCCACGGATCTGCGCCTGCGCGTGCAGGCAGGCATGTCGGGGCCCGAGCTCCGGCGCCTGCTCACGGGCTGGGGAGCGACCCCCGACGAGCTTGCTGCCAGCGACGCGTCCACGCTGGCTCACCACGTCGTTCGCGTCGGCGCGAAACGTTTCGGCCCCGCAGAGTTGATCCGCAGGCTGAGCGTGGAGAAGCCGCTCGTCGAGTGGCCCGAGCTGCCCGAGGCGGAGGAGCGCTGGGCGGGGCCGGTGTCTCTGCCAGGTCTCACCCCGCCGCCGGCAGCCGCGGCCGCCAGCGAGGACACCGTGGTGGATCGGCCGCTGCCGCCAAGGCCCGCGGACGAGGTGGAGCACGCCGAAGCCGACGCGCCGAGCGCGAGCACCCCAGCCAGCACGGGGAGCTCGGCTCCGTCGGCGTCGAACGGAGGGCCGGCGTCGGCGCGAGGCGAGCTCTTCTACCTGACTCCACCCGCGCAAGACGGTGCGCGCCGCGGCGTCGACCCCAGGCTGGTCATCGCCGGACTGGCGGGCCTGTCACTGCTGGTGGTGCTCGCCTTCGTGGCGGGGCTCTTGTGGCGTCGACCGCCGGAGACCCCTGCTCCTCTGGCCAGCACCAGCGCCGACGCCGCAGATCCAGTGCCAGCTGCTCGCCGGCCGGGCCTCGCCGGCCGCGCCGCGGACGTGATCGATCAGCGCCTGCTGCAGGTGGCCGAGGCCTGCGCACTCAGCGTGAACGGAGTGCCCACGCGCGAGGTGTTCGAGCTGGCCCAAGAGGCGTGCGGGCGCGACGAGGTCGAGAAGCGCCGCCGTGCGCGCGAGCGTGAAGCGGCGCTCGGCCTGCGCTCGTACGACGCCGACACGACACCACGCGCTCCCTTGCCGCTGCCCGTGGACGACGAGCCACCCCCGCCGCCACGCCGTCCCGATCGCGGGCCGGCGCCGACCAAGCCCACGAAAGCGGAGCCGCCAAGCTGCAAGCAGGCTTGTGGGCGCGTGCGCTCCGAATGTGCCGAGGCCTGCGGGCCCGAGCCGACTGACGCGTCGCAGTACGACCGCTACCAGAGCTGCAACGGCCGCTGCATCGTGCGAGAGACGCGCTGCCGCGGCAGCTGCTTCTGAAGCCACCTTTCGCCCCGCGCGTGGTTCGGCTAACAGCTGAGCATGGACAAGGTGGTGAGGGACGCTGCCGAGGCGGTGCGCGACGTTCCGGACGGCGCGACCATCCTGGCGGGCGGCTTCGGGCTGTGTGGCATCCCCGAGTGCGCGATCCGGGCGCTGCGTGAGCGAGGCACCAAGAACCTGACCTTCGTCTCGAACAACTGCGGCGTGGACGACTTCGGCTTGGGCATCTTGCTGGGCAACAAGCAGATCACCAAGATGATCTCGTCGTACGTGGGCGAGAACAAAGAGTTCGAGCGCCAGTATCTCACCGGCGAGCTCGAGGTGGAGCTCGTGCCCCAGGGCACCTTGGCGGAGCGCATCCGCGCGGGAGGCGCTGGCATCCCTGCGTTCTACACGCCCACGGGCGTGCACACCGCCGTGAGCGACGGCGGCATGCCGGTGCTGCACAACGCCGACGGCTCGGTGAAGACGCTGTCCGAGAAGAAGGAAATTCGCAGCTTCGACGGCAGGGACTACGTGCTCGAGCGTGCCATCACCGGCGACTTCGCCATCGTCAAGGCGTGGAAAGGCGACCGCCACGGCAACCTGGTGTTCCGCCACACCGCCGCGAACTTCAACCCCATGATGGCGACCGCCGCGAAGATCACCATCGCCGAGGTCGAAGAGCTCGTGCCAGTGGGCGCGATCGATCCCAACCAGGTGCACACGCCCGGCATCTTCGTGTCGCGCATCTTCCAAGGCACCGGCTACGAGAAGCGCATCGAGCGGCGCACCACCCGCCCAGCGCAGGCCTGAGGAGACCCGCATGGCATTGTCGAGAGAACAGATCGCTCGCCGCGCGGCTCGTGAGCTGCGAGATGGCTTCTACGTGAACCTGGGCATCGGTATGCCGACCTTGGTCGCCAACTACATCCCGCCCGGAGTGGAGGTGGTGCTGCAGAGCGAGAACGGCCTGCTCGGCATCGGGCCTTACCCGGTGGCCGGGAGCGAGGATCCAGATCTGATCAACGCCGGCAAGGAGACGGTCACCACCCTGCCCGGCTCCTCGTTCTTCTCGAGCGCGGAGAGCTTCGCCCAGATCCGCGGCGGTCACATCGATCTCGCGATCCTGGGCGCCATGGAGGTCAGCGAGAAGGGCGACCTGGCCAACTGGATGATCCCCGGCAAGATGGTGAAGGGCATGGGCGGCGCGATGGACCTGGTCGCGCGCGCCAAGCGCGTGGTGGTGATCATGGATCATGCCGCCAAGTCCGGGGCGCCCAAGATCTTGCGCCAATGCTCGTTGCCGCTCACTGGCCGCTCGGTCGTGCATCGCGTCATCACCGATCTCGCCGTGATCGACGTCGCGCCGGAGGGGCTCATCCTGCGCGAGCTCGCGCCGTCCGTCTCGGCGCGAGAGGTGCAGGACAAGACCGAGCCCACGCTGCTGGTCCCCTCCGACATCACGGAGATGAGCTTCCCCGCATGAGCTGGCCCGAGAAGACCAGCCCCAGCCTGGACGCGAGCGAGAAGCGCACCCTCGGCGAAGGAGTGTTCAAGAAGTGTGATGGCTGCGGGGCCACCGTGACCGCCGCCGACTTCGCGCTGAGCTTCGAGGTGTGCCCGGTGTGCGACCACCACCATCCGCTCAAGATCGATGGCTGGCGCCGGCTGCTGCTGGACGACGGCGCGCTCGAGGTGTGGGACGCGGAGCTGTCGCCTGGCGATCCCCTGGGCTTCAGCGACGGCAAGAGCTACCCCGAGCGCATCAAGTTGGCCGAGAAACGTGCGGGCTCACGCGAGTCGGTCGAGATCGGCCGGGGCGCGATGCTCGGGCTGGAGGTCGCGTACGGCGCGTTCAACTTCGCGTTCATGGGCGGCAGCATGGGATCGGTCGCCGGGGAGAAGGTCACGCGTCTGTTCGAGCACGCCACCGAGAAGCTGCTGCCCGTGGTGCTGCTCAGCGCCTCGGGCGGCGCGCGCATGCAAGAGGGCATTCTGTCCCTCATGCAGATGGCCAAGTCGGTCGCGGCGCTCGAACGCTTCCGCGCGACCCGCCTGCCTTACCTCTCGCTGCTGGTGCATCCGACGACCGGCGGCGTCGCGGCGAGCTTCGCGTTCCTGGGCGACGTGAACATCGCCGAGCCGAAGGCGCTGATCGGTTTCGCGGGCCCACGAGTGATCGAGAACACCCTGCGCCAGAGCCTGCCCCGCGGGTTCCAGCGCTCCGAGTTCCTGCTCGAGCACGGCATGGTGGACCAGATCGTGTCGCGCTCGAAGATGAAGGCCACCATCTTCAACATCCTCGCCCACCTCACCAAGCGCGAGCGTCCGCCCACTTCGACGCCGCCGCCCTCCGGGCGCTGACGCTCAGTCGTCGCGGCCCACCCAATACGCCAGGGCGACGAGCACCAGCTGCAATGGCAGGCGAGCCCACATCACCCACACCGGCATCGGGCTGGCTGGGTCGAGCTGGATCTCGTTCACCGCCATGTTGATGTTGGCAGGGAACACCGCCACGTACAGCGCGATCAAGCCGAAGCTCGCCCAGCGGCGACTGCGCTGCGGCAAGAGCAAGAGCCCCAGCGCGATCTCGAACGCGCCGCTGAGGTAGACCAAGAACAAGGGCGCCGGCAGCGCGCTCGGCATGATCTGGACGAACGGCTCTGGGCTCGCGAAATGGGCGACGCCGATCGCGACCATTGCCAGCGCGAGCAGCGCCCGGAGCACGCGGCGCGCCGTCACGGGAACAAGGGTCGGTGCGACCACTCCCCAGACGCTTGCCGTTCGTAATGATGACGCTCGTGCAGGCGGCTCTCGCGGCCGTACCAGAACTCGATGACTCGCGGCACGACACAGAAGCCACCCCAGTGGGAAGGTCTGGGCACCGGCACGCCGAAGAAGCGCTGCTCCACCTCTTGCACCCGCTGCTCGAGCTCCTGGACGGTGCCCGGTTCACTCTGCGCCGAGGCCCACGCTCCCAGCTGACTTCCGCGCGGGCGGAGCGCGAAGTACGCGTCGCTCTCCTGATCGCTCACGCGCTCCACCTCTCCTTCGACGCGCACCTGCTCCTGGCCCTTCGGCCAATGAAGGGATATCGCCGCGAACGGGCGGGCCAAGAGCTCCCTGCCCTTGCGGCTCTCGTAATTGGTGAAGAACACGAAGCCGCGCGGCGACAAGCCCTTCAACAGCACGATGCGAACGCTCGGCCGCCCATCTGCCCCGACCGTGGCCAAGCTCATGGCGTTGGCCTCGAACGGCTCACGTGCGCTCGCCGCGGCGAACGCGCGCTCGAACAACACCAGCGGATCGCCCGGGTGCAGCTCGCTCACGCGCGCTCTTCGTGCGCTGCCAAGTCGGCCCTGGCGGCCTCGATGATGGCCTTCGCGAAGCCTCGAATCTGCGCGTCGTCCTCGCCCTCGACCATGACCCGGAGCTTGGCCTCGGTGCCGCTCCAGCGCACGAGCACGCGCCCGCGCTCGCCCAGCTCGCGCTCGACCTTCTTCGACTCGGCTTGGGTGGCCGCCATTTGCTCCAGCGGCAGACGCAGCTTGAAGGTGGCGTTCTCCAGCACTTGAGGCACCCGCGTCATGGCCGCCTGCGCCACCTGCGACAGCGCGCGCTCTCCCTCCACCACGATGGCGGCCACCTGCAGCGCCGCGACGATGCCGTCGCCCGTCGTCGCGTGATCGAGGAAGATCAAGTGGCCCGACTGCTCGCCGCCGAAGGCAAAGCCCCCCTTGCGCATGGCCTCGACCACGTAACGATCGCCCACGGCGGTGCGGACCACGGCGCCGCCCATCGCCTTCATGGCCCGCTCCAATCCCAGGTTGCTCATCACCGTGGCCACCAGGGTGCCGTGGGGCAGCTGGCCCCGCTGGAGCAGCCGCTGCGCGCACATGGCCATGATCACGTCGCCATCCACGATGTTGCCGCGCTCGTCGGCCACGATCACGCGATCGGCGTCGCCGTCCAGCGCCACGCCGAAGGCAGCGCCGTGCTCGACCACCGCCTTGGCCATCGTCTCCGGGTGGAGCGCGCCCACACCGCGATTGATGTTCACGCCGTCGGGCGAGACGCCCATGGCGATCACCTCTGCGCCCAGCTCCTCGAACACCGTGGGCGCCGCGCGGTAGGCGGCGCCGTGGGCCGCATCGATCACCACCTTCACGCCGTCGAGCGTGAGCCGGTTGGGGAACGTGCTCTTGGCGAACACCACATAGCGGCCACGAGCGTCGTCGACGCGCACGGCGTCGCCGATGTGCTCCCCCAACGCGCGCGCCGCGTCCAGCGCCGGATCATCGAGCAAGCGCTCGATCGCCGCCTCCTCCTCGTCGGGCAACTTGAAGCCGTCTGGCCCAAACAGCTTGATGCCGTTGTCTTCGAAGGGGTTGTGGCTGGCGCTGATCACCACCCCCGCGTCTGCGCGCATGCTCTGCGTCAGCTGCGCAATGGCGGGCGTAGGGATCGGCCCGGTGAGCATCACGTGACCGCCCATGGCGCACACGCCGGAGGCGAGCGCCGTTTCGATCATGTAGCCCGACAGACGCGTGTCTTTGCCGATCAATACGCGAGCGGGCCGCTGCTTGCCCTTGCCCGCCACGAAGGTGATGGCGCGCCCCAGGCGCAGCGCAAACTCGGGCGTCATCGGGTGCACGTTGGCGGCCCCGCGAATCCCGTCGGTTCCGAAGATGGTTCGTTGGCTCATGGATGACGTCACTCTCGGAAATTCACGAACTGCAGCTCGATGTCCAGCTCCTGGCCTCGAATCGCAGCGATGCAGGCCTGCAGATCGTCACGCTTCTTGCCACTCACGCGCAGCTCGCGATCCAGGATCGCAGCCTGCACCTTGAGCTTCTCGTCTTTGATCAACTTGACCAGCTGGCGGGAGTGGTCGGGGTCGATCCCCTCCTTGAGGGTGATCGAGATCTTGGCGCCGCCCTTGCCGGTCGGTTGGATCTTGCCGACATCCAGGTGCTTCAGGCTGACCTTGCGCTTGATCAGCTTCTCTTTGAGCACCTCGAGCGTGGCCTTGACGCGGTCGTCCGAGCTAGCCGAGAGCGTGATGGTCTCTTTCTTGTGATCGATCTCCGCTCCGGTACCCTTGAAGTCGAAGCGGGTCCCAATCTCCTTCTGGGCCTGGTTGATCGCGTTGTCGACCTCGTGCCAGGGCACTTTGGAGACGATGTCGAACGAAGGCATGTGGCCAGAAGGTGAATATCACGGGGCCGGCCGCGCGAGAGCCCCCGGCGTGCCCTGCCCGGTCCTGAGCAGCAGCGCGACCAAGAGGGGCGAGAGCAGCCCGAGCACGCTGGCCGCGTGGAGCAGTCCAGACACGCCGAAGCGACCCGCGACGAACCCGCTGCCGACCAGACCAAGCCCGGTCACCATCACCAGCAAACACGCCTGCACCGTGAAGTCGGTGCCGCGCGCCTCGTCGCGACAACCCGCCATCATGTGGGCGAACAGCACCGCCGTGGCGGCGCCACCGAAGAGGTGCTCGACCGCGCTCGCGGCGTAGTACACCGAGGCCGCCATCGGCACCGGCCCCACCAGGCTCGGGTGTTGGAAGTCCAGCACGGCGTAGGCGAGCACGGCCAAGCCCTGGAGCCCCGCGACCAGCGGCAGCGCTCGACGAGACCCGAGCAGATGCAGCAGCCACGCTCCCAAAGCGGCCCCGACGATCGCGGTCAGCCCTCCGACCAAGCCGCGAGAGGTAGCGATGAACGAGTTGGACAGGCCTTGCCGCACGAACCAGCGCGTGACCATGCCCGCCGCCAACGCATCTCCCAGCTTGAAGGCCAGCAGCAGGAGCAGCGTGGTCGCTGCGTCTTTGCGCTGAAAGAAGGTCTTGAGCAACGACAGCGCCCCGGGCGCGGCGGTGACCGCCGCGGCCTGCGCCGCCGCGGGCTCCTGGAACCGGAGCAGCGGCATCGAGCAAGCCGCCACCAGCGCCGCCATGAGCAAGAACGCCTCGCGCACCCCCAGGTAGTCGATCAGCGCGAGGATCCCGCCCCCGCCCGCGATCATGCCCGCACGGTAGGCGCCCGACTGGACCGCCCCGCCGCGTCCGTGCTCGTCGCTGCGGAGCAGGTCGATGCTGAGCGCGTCGGTGGCGATGTCTTGCGTGGCGCTGAGCACGCTGACCAAGAAGAAGCCGTACAGCAGCGGCTTCAGGTTCTGATCCGACGCGCCGGAGAACGCCAGCGCGATCAGGGCCAGCACGCTCAGCGCTTGCAGCGGCAGGATCACCACACGCCTGCGCCCGTGTCTGCCTCCGCCCACGCGATCGACCCAAGGCGCCCACAGAAACTTCAGCGCCCAAGGCAAAGCGAGCAAGCTGGAGAGGCCGACCAGCTCGGGCGGGTGGCTGCGGTTGAGCAGTACGGGCACGGCGTGCGAGAAGAACCCGAAGGGCAGCCCCTGCGAGAAATAGAGCGCGCCCAGCACCGCGAATCGTCGCACCGGCGCCATGCTACGTGGTAGCGAGCGTTTGGTGAGCCAGGTGAATCAGGCGGTGCGACGGGCGCTGTTCCAGCGCGGCCACTCGGGGATGCGTCTCGGGCTCGAACGGAGCCTGGCCGCGGCCGCGGCGCTGGGGCACCCCGAGCGCGAGCTGCGCGCCTTCCACGTCGCCGGCAGCAACGGCAAGGGCAGCACCTCGGCCATGCTCGAGCGGGTCTATCGCGAGGCGGGCTGGGTGACCGGGCTCTACACCTCCCCTCACCTGTGCAAGCTGAGCGAAAGGGTGCGCGTGCGCGGCGAGCCCATCTCGGACGAGGCGCTCGACGACGCCCTGGCCAGGGTGCTGCGCGACGCGCCGGGCGAGCTCACCTTCTTCGAGACCCTGACCATGGCTGCGTTCGTGGCGCTCGCCAGCGCCCGAGTCGAGATCGCCATCCTGGAGGTTGGGCTGGGGGGGCGCTTGGACGCCACCAACCTGATCGAGCAGCCACTGGCCGCCGCCATCGTGTCCATCACCGAGGGCCAGGACGGGCGCTACCTGGAGCACGCCGACTTCTTGGGCGACGACGTCGGCACCATCGCCAAGGAGAAGGCGGGCATCCTCAAGCGCGGCACCCCGTGCGTGCTCGGGCCCGTGTCGCCTGTCGCCCGCAGCGCGATTCTGCAGGTGGCCGAGGAGCGCGGGGCGGCGCCGATCGTGGAGCCGGTCGTAGAGCGGCGCGGCGCTGTGGCAGAGGTCCGCTTGCCAGGTGGCGACGTGATCGCGCTGAGGCCGCGTTTGCGAGGCCCCCACCAGCTCACCAACGCAAGCATCGCGGCGACCATGGCCGCGCTCGCCCCCGCGGCACTGCGCCCCACACCCAAGCACATCCAACGCGGCATCGAGCTCGCGTTTTGGGCAGGGCGCCAGGAGTCGATCCAGCACGATGGTCGCTGTTGGCTGCTCGACGCCGCCCACAATCTGGACGGCGTGCGGACGTTGGTGGCATCGCAAGTGGAGCTCGGATGGGAGCCCGCGCGCACCACCCTGCTGTTCGGCGCGCTCGCCGACAAACCCTACCGCGAGATGCTGTCCTTGCTCGCTCCCTTCGCCGCTCGCTTCGTGTTCGGCCCCCCGGGCGGCCGCGCGCCAGCGCCATTGCACGAGCTCGCAGCCATCGCGCCCGGAGCGCAAGCTAGCTCCGCGGAGCACGCCTGCGAGCTCGCCGCAGCCGTCACGCCCCGCGGCGACACCGTATTGGTCACCGGATCGATCTACTTCATTGGCGCCGTGCGTGCGCGTTTGCTCGGCATCGAGCCCGACCCGGTGATCGCGCTGTAAGCGCTCAGAGCACGATCCAGGTCTGCCCGCTCTGCTCGCAGGTCGCCTGAAAGGTCGGGTAGTTGCTCTGCGAGGCGACCGGGTACCAAACGATACCGCAATAGGGAACCGTCCCCATGCAACCAGCCCCCACGTCTGCGTCGGCTCGCGTGACGCAGCTCTCGGGCAACCACACGAAGCCAGCATTCGTGCAGCCAGAGGGGTCAGGGCCGCCGACTCCGTAGTCGGAGCAGACACCATTCGATGCCAGGCAGCTGCCGACCAGGTCGCTGCAGCCCCCGCTGAAGCCCCCGCCTGAGCCTCCGGTGCCGCCGCCAGCGCCGCCAGCTCCCCCGGCTCCGCCATCGCCCCCGGCTCCGCCTGCAGCCGCGCCACCTGCGCCAGCACCGCCGGCGTCACCTGCCCCTGCACCCCCTGCACCGCCAGTGTCGCTGCCGCCCACCGCTCCGCCACCAACGCTGCTTCCACCCGAGCCGCCGCCCCCGCTGCTCGCATCGTCCCCGCAGGCTGCGCTCAACGAAGCGAAGAGCACGATCGACTGTCCTACACGCCAAGAGAAATGGTTCACGAATCCTCGATTCTTCGGTGCGAGGCTCCCATGGGCCAAGGCCCGCGTCCACGCCGTGGGCGGGCTGGACGCCGCCTTCGATCGGCTCGACCATGAAGGATTTGTTTGGCGGACCGCCGTGGCCAAGTTGCAGCAGCGCCGACGACGATGCGAGGTGCGGGGTCAGCCGTGGCCGTCACGTGCGCACGGCTGGACGCTCGGCGAGCGACACCTCCACCGCGGCCACCAGCTGCTCGGGCGAAAAAGGCTTGGCCAAGAGCTTGTACTTGCCCTGCTCGATGCCTCGGCGCGTGAGCTCCTCTTCGACGTAGCCGGAGCACACCAGCACGTTCGCCTCGGGGTTCTTGCGCTCGAACGCCGCGATGATCTCACTGAGCGGCGCGCCGGGCATCACCGCGTCGGTGCACAACAGATCGAACTGCCCGCGTCCGATCTCCAAGAGCGCCTCGTCCCCGTCGGACGACACGGTGATGCGATACCCCTTGGACCGAAGCGTCCGCTCCAGGATCGGGCGCACCTGGTGGTCGTCCTCGACCAGCAGGATCACTCCGGAAGAGCACGGCGCCGAAGGATCTCTGGCTGCCGAGCGAGGAGGAGTCTGGGTGCGATCGCTCGCTGGCAGGAAGACGGTCACCCGCGTGCCCTTGCCCGGCTCGCTCGCGAGGTCGATGCGCCCGCCATGCTCGTCCACC
This sequence comes from uncultured Polyangiaceae bacterium, assembly GCA_964641275.1. Taxonomy (GTDB): domain Bacteria; phylum Myxococcota_A; class Polyangia; order Polyangiales; family Polyangiaceae; genus Xiheicaenibacterium. Next base: position 38,368 of record CAZXMG010000003.1, on the reverse strand, counting down.
ACGGTCCTCACGGTGGCCAGACCCAAGCCCGTGCCCTTGCTCGGGGTCTTGGTGCTGAAGAACGGATCGAACGCGCGCGCCAGCGTCTCCTCGCTCATGCCGGCGCCCGTGTCTTCGATCTCGACCACCGCGTAGCGCCCGAGCGGGAGCGGCCCCGTCGAGGTCTGCCGTACCTCGTCGACCTGCTCGACCCGCGTGCGCATGGTGACCGCACCGGAGGCCTGCGTGGCATCGCGGGCGTTCAAGGCGAGGTTCAGCACGATCTGCTGGATCTGCACCTCGTCGGCGAAGACCCACGGCTCTCCGCTCGACTCGTGCGCGAGGGTGAGGTCCTCTGGAATCACGCGGCGCAACGTCTTCATGCTCGCCTCGACCACGCGCGCGAGCGAGAGCGATCTCGGCGCGCGCGGCGCGCTTTTGGCGAAGACCAACAGCTGCTTGGCCAAGCCTCCCGCCTGCGCGCAAGCTGCGCGGATGGCCTCGGCTGCCTCCGCCTGATCCTCGGCCGTAGCGCCTGCCTCGTTGCGCAGATCGTTCCAGCTCTGGATCACCACCAACGCGTTGTTGAAGTCGTGCGCCACACCCGCGGCGAGGCGCCCCACGGCCTCGAGCTTCTGCGCGTTCTCGGCGACCTGCTCCGCGCGGACGCGCTCTTCCTCCGCGCGCACACGCTTGGCTTGCTCCGCTCGCTCGCGATTCACCGATTGCTCGAGCTGCCGGATCACCTCGCTGAGCGAGACGCCCAGCACCGACCAGAACGCCACCGTGATGACGGTCGTCCGCACCCAGGGCAGCGGCAGCTCAGGCGAGGTCAGGGCCGCGGGAGGTGTTGGCAGCCAGCCCCGAGTCATCCCCCAAGCGATGACCGAAATCGCCAGGGCGAGCGCGGCCACGACCGCAGCCATCGCCCGTCGCCCGAGGATGGGCCCGGCGAACAACACCGCGGCGCTGCCGATCAACGCCGGCCCGGCCAGGAAACCAAACGACGCATAGCCGTACACGGCCGCGACCATGGCCAGCGCGATGAAGGCGCGCGCACGGGTCTGCGCGCCGAGCGGCGCGAAGCCGACAGCCAGCGAGGCGATCCCGAGCACGCCCGCGATCAGCTCGACCGGCCACCCGGCACGAGTCGAGGCGCCCGACACGAACGCCCCCCCGGCCATGGTCGCGATCAGGATGCCTGCCAAGCCGAACGGCACGGCAGTTCGCTGCACGAGCCGCGTCCGCCAGTCGGGATCAGGCTCGCGCGCCGCCACGTCGTCACTCTACAGGCAATCCCCCGCCGTGGTCAGCCGCTTGCGGCGGGCAAGCACAGCTCGACGCGCAGACCGCCCCCGCTGGCGTTCTCGGCCCGCAGCGAGCCACTGTGTGCGGCCGCCGCGCGCTTGGCGATCGCGAGTCCGATTCCGGCGCCGCCTCCCCTCTTGGCGCGGTGCTCCTCGACGCGAAAGAAGGGCTCGAAGATGGCCTCGAGCGCGGGCTCTGGAACGCCCGGGCCGTGGTCGCGCACCTCGAGCGTGGCAGCCTGGCCCCGCAACGTCAGCGTCACGTCCACCGCGGTACCGGGCTCGGTGAAGCGCACCGCGTTGCGCATGATGTTCTCGATCGTACGTCGCAGCAGCTCTTCGTTGCCTTGCAGCGTGACGCCACGCTCCGCAGCGAGCTCCAGCTTCTTGCCGGCCTCCTCCGCCTCGAAGCGCACGTCTTCGCCGACGCTTTCGACGAGGGCCGACAAGTCGACCGACGACCGCTCGATGGTGGCGCCCGCCTCGAGCCGGCTCAGCGTGAGCAGCTCCGCGATCATCTCCTCGAGCCGCAGAGCTTCTCGCTCGATGCGGTCGAGCGCCTCTTTGGCCTCGGGGGGCGAGCGCCGGCGCACCAGCTCGAGCGCGATGTTGAGGCGCGCGAGCGGTGAGCGCAGCTCGTGCGAGACGTCGCGCAGGAGCCGCTTCTGCCCGTCGAGCAGCGCCTCGATGCGCTCGGCCATGCGGTCCATCTCGTGGCCCAACGCCAGCGTCTCGCTGTCGGCCGAGCCCAGCTTCGGGCTGACGCGGACGCTGAGATCTCCCTCGCCGAGCTCCCGCGTAGCGGCGCGCAGGGTGCGGATCGGCCGCGACAAGTAGCGCGCCAGCAGCACGGAGAGCAAACCGGTCACGAGCACGATGCCGATCAGCCGCGGAAGCAGCGTGTCGGGCCCCAAGAAGAAGACCCAGATCGAGGGCTTGCGCTGCACCGACACCGCCACGAACCGCCCCTCGGGGCGGTCGAGCACCACCGCCAGGAGCTCGCGCGCCTCTTCGCTCTTCGCGCTGGTGGCGCCGGTCTGGCGAGCGAGCACCTCCACCTCCTCCACCCCGGTCACCTCCGGGCCGAGCACGCGCACCCCCTCTTGGAACACGGCCAACGTGGCGTCGCGGTCGTCGATCGGGTCCAAGGGATCTTGGCAGCCGGTGGCGTGGGTGCGCATGCAGTCCAGCGCCAACGTCGCGCGCAGCTCGGTGAAGCGCGCGGTGTTCTTGCGGTAGCGAGACGAGAACTCGGCGGGAAAGGTCACGGCGTGCACCACCGCGAACAGCCCCAGCACCAGCGCCATGGTCAGCCACAGCGACATGAACACGCGCAAGAACAGGCTCTTCACGCGCCATCTCTCGCCAAGATGTAGCCCTGGTTGCGCACCGTCTTGATCCGCTCGCCCCCACCCTTGGCCGGCCCCAATTTCTTGCGCAGGTTGGAGACGTGCATGTCGATGGCGCGGTCGAACGCGGTCAGTCGTCGGCCGAGCACGTCCTTGGTCAAATCCTCGCGCGAGATCACCACACCGGCGCTCTTCACCAGCACCTCGAGCAGGTCGTACTCGGCGGTGGTCAGCTTGACCTCCTTGCCGGCTACGCGCACGAAGCGCGCGGAGGGCACGAGCTCGAGATCGTCGACCTCGAGCTGGGCGGCCCCTTCAGGCTTGGCCTCGCCCGGCTTGGCGGCGACCGACCGGCGATACAGGGCGCGCACGCGCGCGCACAGCTCGCGCGGGTTGAAGGGCTTGGGGAGGTAGTCGTCCGCGCCCATTTCCAGACCCACGATGCGATCGATGTCCTCTCCGCGCGCGGTCAACATCAGCACGGGCAGCTGGGACGTCTTGCGCAGGCGCGACAGCACCTCGAAGCCCGTCAACCCAGGCAACATGACGTCGAGCACCAAGAGCGCGTGCTCGCCCGCGAGCGCCCGCGACAGGCCCGCGGCGCCGTCGTGCACGGCGTCGACCACGAACCCCTCCTGCGAGAGCAGCTCGGCCAGCAGCGCGCACAGCTCGCTGTCGTCATCGATCACCAGCACGCGCGGCAAGTCCGGCACAGGGCTAGGGTAACCCGCGCGGCGCGAGACGCCGTAAAGGCTCGTCAGGCCGACGCTGACAAACCTTTACACCCACCCGGAGGCTCTCGACACGTGGGTGCCTAGGCTGTGGCGTATGAGATTCCACCGCCTCGGACGAACCTTCGCCATCACGGCGACGCTGGCGTCGAGCTTGCTCGTGCCATCCTGGGCACAGGCCGAGACCCTGAGCGCTGAGGCCGCCCTGCGCGTGGCCGCCGCCCAGAACCCCACGCTCAAGGCGGCGCTGCTCGACGCCGCCGCCGCGCGCCAGGCCACGCAGGCCGAGGAGAACGCGCGGGTCCCCACCTTCGTCGCCTCCGTGACCGGCAGCTACAGCGAGAGCCTGGCGGCCGACTCCCGCAGCGACAACGAATCGATCAGCGGCCTGGCCGGCGTCCAGTACACGACCGACATCGGCACGTTGATCGAGGTGGGCATGGAGTCGGCGGTGGGCTTTCGCAATGTGAACGCGTTCGGCACGAGCTCGCTCGTCACGGGCCCGACGACCAGCGCCGAGGCGTACCTGAGCGTTCGCCAGCCCCTGCTTCGCGGCGCCGGCGAGGACGCGGTGCTGGCCGGCGTGGCACAGGCGCGAGCCTCGCAGACGCAGGCCGAGATCGAGCGCGATCTGGTGGCCAGTCAGACAGCGCTGGAGGTGATGACCGCGTATTGGGAGCTCTGGTACGCGGAACGCGCCGTGGCGGTGCAGGAGCAGGCGCTGTCGATCGCCAAGAAGCAGCTCGCGGATGCGCAGGCCAAGGAGGACCAGCTCGGCACCGGCTCCAAGATCGACGTGCTCTCGTTCGCCTCGTCCGAGGCGTCGATCGAGGAGGCCTTGTCTTCGGCGAAGACGACGCGTGATACCCGCGCCATCGCCCTCGGCAAGGCGCTCGGCGTGAGCCCGAGCAAGGCGCTGGAGCTGTCCGCAGGGAGCGAGCCACCGCAGGCCGCCGCCAAGCGGACCGCCCCGAACACCAGCGAGCTCGCCAAGTCTTCGCCCGAGCTGCTCGGCTTGCGCTCGCAGCTCGAGCTCGCGGACGTGCGCATCGCCAGCGCCGACGACGCGGATCAGCTCAAGCTCGACGCCTTCGGTCGGGTGGGCGTGGGCGCGCTCTGGACCACCGACAGCTACGACGGCTTCGCGCTGCCGGGCGGCCGCCCGGCGTTCACGGTGCTGGCAGGCCTCGAGCTGGAGATCCCGATGGGCGAGAGCCGCGCGAGCGCCGAGGCCGCTCGAGCGCGCACCCAGAAGTCTGCCCTGGAGCAGCGCTACCAGGCCAAGTCGGACGCCCTCTCGGCCCAGGCGAGCTCGCTCGCGGTGGAGCTCGGCGCCGCCGACAAGCAGGTCGAGCTCAGCACCAAGACCGCCACCATCTCCGCGCAGCTGGCCGAGGCGGAGCGTCAACGGCTCGAGCTCGGCACCGGGTCGCCGACCGACGTGGTCAAGGCGGAGCAGTCCGCGCGCGAAGCCGAGCTCAAGCGCCTGCGCGCGATCGTGTCGCGCGCGACGTCCGAGCTCGAGCTGGACCACACCTCGGGCGCATTGATCGATCGATTTGGCTCGGTGTTCCAGAAGAGGGCGTCATGAACAGGAAGTGGAAGCGCGCCGGAATCGCACTCGTGATCGCGGCGGTGGTGTGCGGGTCGGTCGGCGGCTACGTGTGGTCCCAGGACGGTGACGAGCCCGCCTCCGGCCCGACGGTGGAGGTCCATCGCGGCAGCCTGAAGGAGACGGCGGCCGCCTCGGGCAACATCGAGCCCGCGGTGCAGGTCGAGGTCAAGTCGCGCACCAGCGGCGAGATCGTGGAGATCCTGGTCAAGGAGGGCGACCAGGTGAAGGCGGGCCAGCTGCTCGTGCGCCTCGACCCCACCGACGCCGAACGCGGCCTGAGCGAAGCCAAAGTCGCGCTCGAGAAGAGCAAGGCCGACCTGGCCGCGGCGCAGGCCTCGCTCGCCGTCGCCGACCTGGAGCGCAAGAACAGCCAGGCAGATCAAGCCTTGGCTCAGAAGACCGCCGACCTGGGCCTCGGCCCGAAAGACAACGTGCGCACCGCCGAGAAGACGAGCAAGGTCGCAAGCGCGAACGTGACGCTCAAGAGCGCACAGCTCGCCGCCTCGCAGACGCAGCTGAAGACGGCGGAGCTCGCCGTGCAAGACGCAGAGACACGGGTCAAGGAGACCAAAATCTACGCACCGATCGACGGCACCGTGCTGGAGATTCCGGTGGAGAAGGGCACCCTCGTGTCGAGCGCGCTCACCAACGTGAGCGGCGGCACCTCGGTGATGACGATCGCGGACTTGTCCGACCTGCGCATCGTGGGCGCGATCGACGAGGCCCAGATCGGCCGCGTGGCGCCGGGTCAGCTGGTGGAGATCCGCGTGGATGCGTACCCGGAGCGGGTGTTCGAGGGCAAGGTCGAGCGCGTCAGCCCGCTGGGCAAAGAGGTGTCGAGCGTCGTCACCTTCGACGTGGAGATCGTGGTCGCTGACAAGAACGCCTCGCTCTTGCGCTCGGGCATGAGCGCGGACGTGGAGATCATCACCAGCGAGCAGGCCGAGGTGCTGCTCGTGCCGCTGATCGCAGTGCAGACCAAAGGCAAGAGCCGCTTCGTGCGGCTCTCCAGCGGCCAAGAGCGCCCGATCAAGACAGGCGGCACCGACGGCACCAGCCTGGTCGTGCTCGAGGGTCTCTCGGACGGCGACACCATCTTGGCTTCTGTGCCGGCCTCGAGCGCGACGCCCAAGGGCAGCGGTCAGAGTCGTGGCGGTGGCATGGGGATGATGGGCGGACCGCCGCCGGGAGGTCGCTGACATGAGCTCCGCACCGATCGTGATCGAAGGGTTGAGCAAGGTGTACGGCGGCGGCCACGCCGAGCTCGAGGTGCGCGCCGTGGACCGCATCTCGTTCCAGGTGGAGCGCGGCGACTCGCTGGCGATCATCGGCCCTTCGGGCTGCGGCAAGTCGAGCCTGCTCAACATCCTGGGCTGCCTCGACCGCCCCACCGAGGGCCGCTACCTGCTCGAGGGCCGCAACATGGCCGAGCTCGATGACGACGAGCTGGCCGCGCTGCGCAACCGCCACATCGGCTTCGTGTTCCAGAGCTTCAACCTGCTGCCGCGCATGAGCGCCGTGGAGAACGTGGAGCTGCCGCTCTTGTACGGCTCGGTCAAGAACGGACGAGCGCTGGCTGAAGAGGCGCTCGACCGCGTGGGCCTGGCGTCGCGCGCCAAACACCTGCCCAACGAGCTGTCCGGGGGACAGAAGCAGCGCGTAGCCATCGCGCGAGCGCTGGTCACCAAGCCCTCCATGCTGCTGTGCGACGAGCCCACCGGCGCGCTCGACAGCCGCACCGGCAAGGACGTGCTCGAGCTGCTCCTCTCGCTCAATCGCGACGGCACCACGCTGGTGATGGTGACGCACGATCTGGGCGTCGCAACGTCTCTGAAGCGCGCGATCCAGATGCGCGACGGCCACATCGTGGCGGACGGCGCTGCGAGCGACGTCATTGGTCGAGTGAGTGAGAGCGAGGTCCACGCGTCATGAAGATCGGCGAGACGACCCGGAGCGCCTGGCGCTCGTTGACCAGCAACCGCATGCGCACGCTGCTCACCATGTTGGGCATGATCATCGGCGTGGCGGCCGTGGTCGCCGTGCTCGGCATCGGCGAGGGCGCCAAGCAGTCCGTCGAGTCGCGCATCCGCTCGATGGGCTCCAACCTGCTCACGGTGCGGCCCGGCTCGAGCTCGTCGGGCGGCGTCCGCTCCGGTTCGGTCAAGACGCTGGTGCTCGAGGACGCCGAGGCCATTGCCCAGCTCGAGGGTGTGGCCCAAGTCGCGCCCGAGACCAGCGGCTCCGCCCAGCTCCGGTACTTGTCCAAGAACACCAACGCTTCGGTGACCGGCATCACGCCCAGCTACCTGGAGGCCAAGAGCCTGACCATGGGCAACGGCGTCGGGCTCTCGGACCTGGACCTGGCGCAACGCACCCGCGTGGTGCTGCTCGGCGCGGGCGCGGCGAAGACGCTGTACGGCAGCGAGAGCCCGCTGGGCACGCGGCTGCAGATCAACGGCATCGCCTTCCGAGTGGTGGGCGTGCTCAGCGAGAAGGGCTCGGGCATGGGCTCGCCCGACGACAGCGTGTTCGTCCCGCTCACCACGCACCAAGGCGTGCTGTTCGGGCAAGACCACCTCTCGACCATCTCGATCCAGGTGGCGAGCGAGGAGGTGTCGGATCAAGTCAAGGCGCAGGTCGAGCGCGTGCTCAGGCTGCGTCACAAGCTGCGCGACGACCAAGCCAGCGACTTCGAGATCCGCTCGCAGACCGAGATGCTGGCGACCATGAGCCAGGTCACCGGCACCTTCACCGCGCTGCTCGGCAGCGTGGCCGCAGTCAGCTTGATCGTGGGCGGCATCGGCATCATGAACATCATGCTGGTCTCGGTGCGCGAGCGCACCCGCGAGATCGGCGTGCGTATGGCGGTCGGCGCACGCCGCGGCGACATCCTGCTGCAGTTCTTGGTGGAGGCGATCGTCGTCTCGCTCGCAGGAGGCATCCTGGGTATCGGTCTGGGCTACGCCGCCGCCGCCGCGCTCGCCTCGCTTGGTCAATGGTCGACCGTGGTGCCGCTCTACGGCGTGGTGCTGGCGCTCGCGGTGTCGGTGGTGATCGGCGTCGCGTTCGGCGTGGGCCCTGCCCGGCGCGCGGCCAAGCTGGACCCGGTGGAGGCGCTGCGCTTCGAGTGAGCCGGTGGGTCGGCGAGGTCGTCCGGCTTGGCCGTCACGCCCCAGCCCCCCGGGCCAGCAGCGCGGCCTCGACGGCCGCGAGGCTGTCCTGGCCCCAATACAGCTCGTCGCGAACCAGCAACGTCGGCACCCCGAACACGCCGCGCGCCTTCGCCTCGTCCGTCGCCGCGAACAGCTTCGCCTTGAGGTCGGGGTCGGCGAGCGTCGCGGTGGCCGCCCCGAGCCCAAGCGGCTCCGCGATCTCGCGCAGCGTCTCGATCGCGGAAATGTCGCGGTCTTCTACCCACAGCGCACGAAAAACACGCGCGATGAGCTCCGCGCGCGACGCCGGCGGAGCGGCCAGCGTGAGGCGGAGCGCGCTCACGGTGTTCATCGGGAAGTGGCTGGCGAATCGGAACGGAACCCCCCACCGCTTCGCCCAGCGCGCGAGCTCCTCCCCGTTGTACAGCCGCTTCGGCTCGGGCATCTCGAACAGGGGGACGTTCGGCGTGCCGATCGCCTTGAACAGGCCGCCGAGCAGGATCGGCCGGTAGTCGACCCGAGCGCCCGTCCGCGCAGCGAGCGCCTCGACTTGCGTCGCGGCGAGGTAGGCGTAGGGCGAGGAGTAGTCGAAGTAGAACGGCAGCGTGATCTGCGGCAAGAGCGCGGCGCGCGCGTGCGAGAGCCGATCGACGCCCCAGAACCGCTCCCCGCTGGCCGTCACGATCGTCGGGACGCCAAAGACCCCCTTGGCAACAGCCGCGTCCGTGCGCCGACGCAGCTCCACCTTGATGGCGTCGGTGCCAGCGGCCTCGACGGCTCGTGCGCCATCGAGCCCCGCAGCGTCGAGCGCGCCCGACACGACCGCAGGCTCCTCGACGTCTTCACCCCGCGCCCAGTAAGCCTCGAACAGCGCAGCGGTCGCTTGCGCGAGGTCGGTGCTCGCGATGGCGGCGCGGAGCGCGAGCACCGTCCGGCGCGGGTGCCCCTCCGGCCGGACCAGCTTCACCCCGCGCGCGCGCGCCTGCCGTTGGAGATCGAGCACGCCATAGGCAGCTTTGGCCGGCCCCTTGAGCACGTTCGGATCGTCCGGGCCGCCGATCGCGCGGAAGATCCCGCCGAGCAGGACCGGCGAGAGCTCGATCTCCGCGCCGACCTCTCGAGCGAGCGCGGGGACCTCGAGCGAGGCGAGGTAAGCATAGGGGCAGACGAAGTCGTAGAAGAGCTCGTGGGCGGGCACGGATCGCCCTATCACCTCCCACGGAGAGCGCGGCAAGCCGCCGCCCGAGGGTTTCGCTGCCGGCGTCGATGGCGAAGCCGGCTCCCTGAGGCCTGCCGAGGCTCCGAGCCGCGAGCGCGCGCGCTCGCCGCAAGACAAAAGAAAACAGGGAGCAGCCGAGGCCGCTCCCTGTCACGTCGTCTCGGCGGCGATCAGTTCTTCTTCAAGATGATGAACTGCACGCGGCGGTTCTTGGTGCGGTTGGCCTCGGTGACGTTCGGGGCGAGCGGCCGGTCCTGGCCGTAACCCTTGGCGACGAGGCGTGACGAGGCGACGCCGGCCTTCACCAGCCAGTCCTTGACCGAGTTGGAGCGCGCGTCCGAGAGCTTCTGGTTGTGCTCGCGGCCGCCGGTGTTGTCCGTGTGGCCCTGGATCTCGACCTGCTGGATGTTCGGGTTCTTCTGCATGACCTCGGCGATCTCTTCGAGCAGCGCGCTCGACTGGCCCAGGATCTTGTGGCTGTCGGTCTCGAACAGGATCTTGTCGCTGAGCTTGAGCTCGTTGCCCTGAATGCGGACCAGCGCGTTCTTGGGGCGCTTGTTCAAGCTGAGCGTGGGCTTGGTGGTGTCGTTGGCGCGCACTTCGCCGGAGGCGACGTGGGTCATGAAGCCCTGAGCCTCGACCTTCATCGAGATCTCGCCCGGGGGCACGTCCTCGGCCTTGAACTTGCCGCTGCCGTCGGCGGTCACCTTGCGGGTCTTGCCGAGCGCATCCGTGATGCTGACCACGGCGCCGCTGACGGCCCCGCCGCCAGCTGCCTCTTTGACGGTGCCTTCGATCGTGCCTGCCCGCGGCAGCGCCTCGAGCACGCAGTCGACGTCCGTGTAGGTCGGGCCTTGCGGCTGGTTCTGCTGCGGCAGGATGGGCGCGCCAGGGAACAGCGGCTGCTGCGGGAGCGCCGGCGGGGGCGCCGCGACGGTGGCCGTGCAAGTGCCGGGCTTGTAGCCGGGCACGCTGATCTCGAACGTGTAGGCGCCGGGGTCGACGTGACGCGAGAGGAAGCGCCCGTCTGCGCCGGTGGCGATCGGAGGTTGAGCGCCGCCCTGGAACGCCACGATCGCGTTGGGGATGCCCTCCTGCTTGCCATTTTCGTGCACGAAGCCGCGCACGAAGCTCTGCGGCGCGGGCACCTGCACCGGCGGCGGCGGCGGCGCTTGCACGGCCTTCTCTACCGGGCGGGTCTTGGTGTCGAACGCGTAGCCGAGACCCAGGTACAGCGACCAGGGCGCCTCGGGCGCAATCTCCTCCACGAACGTGCTCGTGGCCGACAGGCCGATCTCGAACGCGACCAGGGCCGAGAGACCGCGGAAGCCGTCGGTGCCCTTGATGGCCTGGAAGGGCGTCACGCGGGTGCCGAGGCCGATACGCGACGGGATCGCGTCGTAGCCGACGCTGCCCGAGTTGGGATCCGACAGGTCCGACAGGCCCAAACACGCGTCCCCGCGCGACACGCGGTTGGTGAAACACTCGTAACCCTGGCGATTCACCGGGATGTCGATGGTGTACTCGACGAAGGGCTGGATGAAGGCGAACGGCACCTCCACACCCAGGTAGGTCTGGAAGAAGTCGACGCGGTTGATGCCCAAGCCGTAACGCTCGATGCGCGTGATGGGTTGGCGATCGCGGCCGTCGTTGAAGCCGTCGGCGCGCGCGATCTCGACCTCTTCGACCGCGGCGGCAGAGTTGTCCACCTTGTAGCCGAGGTTCAGGTTGATGCGGACGGGGATGTCCTTCTTGATGTCGCGCGCATCGAACGTGCCGTTCAGGCGAAACAGCGCGCTGGTGGCGCCGCCAGAGACGCCCACGTCGCCCGTCCCGTTCAGCAGCAGGAGCTGTGCCTCGGCGCCGGCCTGGATCGGACCGAGCAGCTTGTGCGGCGTGAAGCCCTTGAGCCCGATGGTGGTGTCGCCGAGCACCTGAAGCAGCTGAGGCGAGCCCTCGGAGTTGGAGTTGGCGTAGGTGCGCAGCGCCGCGTACGCCTCGAGGAAGCTGAACGGCGTGGCCGACAGCGAGAAGAAGCCGCCCACGTGCGAGGCGCTGTCCTCGTTGTTCTGCCCCGAGCAGGTGATGGGCACGCCGGCGGGCGTGGAGTCCGCTGGATCGCACAGGAAGCCGCTCGCGGTGTACCAGTCGAAGATGAAGCCGACGCGGAACGTGCCCTCTGCGCCAGAGCCGGCGAACGAGGTGCGGAGCAGGCCGGTGCCACCGCCCAAGCTGTTCTGGTTGATCAGCGAGAGCTCACGCGCCTTCCACTTGTCGCCCTCCTTGTCTTTGGGGGCTGGGGGCTGCGCGGTGAATTGACCACCCGCTTGCCCGGTCGCGAACGGGTCGGCGCCGAACTGGCCCGGAGCAGCGCCACCCTGCACACCGACGCCGGCTTGCACACCCACGCCGCCTTGCGCACCGGCGTCGCCGCCGAAGGAGCCCGGAGCCGGCTGGCCCGCGGGGGGCTGACCGGGTTGCCCGGCGGGAGGTTGACCCGCAGGGGGCTGGCCGGGCTGACCGAACGGCGGCTGCGGCTGCGGCTGTTGGGCGGCAGCAGTGGCTGCCCAGGGCAGCGCGGTGAGACAGCCGATCAAAGAAAGGACGGTCGAGCGGGCTCTTTGCGTTCGCATCCGTGGCTCCAAGGGTGGCGTGTGGCCTTGGGCCGACCTTGTACCACCTTTTGCCGAACCCAAAGAAATCAAAGTTCTCGTCGGCTCCGCCGCGACTCGTCTTGCGGATGGGTCTGGCCACGCTGGCCAACGTGGACCGGTCGAGACGCTTGCCAGCGCGATTCACGCGCGCACCAAGGAAACCCAGCGCAAGCACGCCGCCCGACGGTTCCATGGAACGAGCGTGGCTCGTGCTCGCCGAGCTCGCTCGGCTCGTCCGAGCGAACCGGAAGGCGGTGTTCACCTGGATTGCGCGGTCTCGACTCGTTGGGCGCGGCGCTCTTTGGGGAGCGGGAAGGCGCCAACGGAACCCAGCTGTCGTCATGGCCTCTGCCGCCGCTCGAAGCGACGTCGTGCACACGAGCGACCTCGACGATCTGGGCCAGCTTCAGCGGCACTTCCCAGGCGTTCGACTGAGGGGCATCTGCTAGAGTCGCGGCCCTCATGCGCCGCGCTGCCCTGCTCCCCCTGCTCGCCTTCGCCTTCGCCTGCGGCTCCGCCGACCAGCCCATCGCTACGCCCACCACCACGACCGCCCCCACCGCCACCACCTCCGCACCCAAGGTCGAGGCGCCCGCGGACCCGTTCGCGGTCGAAGGCCTGCTCCGTGAAGAGCAGCTGCCGCTGCTCAAGGGCCCGCAACCGACGACGAACGATGTGGCGCTCGAGACCAAGCCCAAGGCGGTGCCCAACGCCCCCGCGAGCTGTGATGCGTTCACCAAGCGTGCACCCAAGACCAAGCCGAGCTGTGCAGATCGCAAGGCCACCCTCGCCGCGCTGGACGCAGCGCTCGCGCTCGGCACCCCGAGCGAGCGTGACGAGGCGCTTTCGGCGCTCGAGTCGTGCACAACGCTCGAGCCTGGGCTGGTGCGCGGCATTCGCGCCGAGCTCGCACCTGCCGAGTGCGGCGACGCGCTCGTCGAGCCCGTGCTCAAGCAGAAGCCCGCGGGGATGACGGGCGCGATCCAGCACGCGCTGCTCGGCCACGCCATCGCCGCTCGGCTCACGCGCGCGGTGCGCAACCCACCGCAGCTCAAGGCGCCGTTCAACAAGAAGCGCGTCGAGGACTTCGTCAAGAAGGAGCTCGTCACCTGGTACAAGGACCAAGTCCAGGCGATGGAGGCGCTCAGCGCGCAGGGCAAGGAGCTCGGCAGCTACGGCAAGGGCCTGGTCGGGATCGCCGCTGGCTGGGGCTACCTGCGCTTGGTCGAGTCGCTGCGCGAGGCGCCGGTGCCCAAGGAGTTCACTGCGGATCGAGAGCTCGGCAACGAGTACTACACCGCGCTCGACATCGTGCTCGACCCCGTGAAGGAGCGCGGCCGCGACGCCTCGTTGGTCGGCCTGGGCCACATGGCCCGCGCAGGACTCTTGGTGGACGAGCGCACCGAGCGCACGCGTCTGTTGCTGTCCAAGATGTACGGCGGGCGCAAGGTCGACGGCCTCGACGTCTTGGTGCTCGCTCCGCTGCCTCCCCCTGGAGACTCGGTCGAGGCGCGCCTGGCGCAGAAGCTGCCGACCTACTTCGCGGGGCTGGTGCTCGACCCAACCGCCGCCAACGATCTCGACCTGCTGCGCGCCTTCGCGCGGCGCGGGGTGCCACAGCCGTTCCGCTCCGCGCTCAAAGAGGCCGAAGCAACGCTCTCCGATGACGTGCGCGCCGCCTACGCGCGGGCGCGGCTCGACCTGGGCAGGCGCTATTGGCGCGCGGTCGACCTCGACACCGCGGTGGGCCTGTACGCGAAGATGGATCGCAGCAAGATGAGCGAGAACGATCGGCTGAGCTTTGCCCTGGCGCTCGCGCTGCGCAACGGCCCCGAGGACGTGGCCGCGCTCATGCTCAAGAACGATCCGATGAGCCCCAAGTTCGCCAACGTGGCTGCGCTCGATGCGGTAGCCAAGAGCCCCAACACGTCCACGCGCGGGCAGGCGGCCTTCGACGCCGCGGTGCTGCGCCAGATCGCTGTTCCGCGCGACGCCGACGCGGCCTACTGGGAGGCGCTCGCCGAGCGCTACAAGGCTGCGGTCGCGCTGCTCTCGAGCGGCCCCGTCAAAGATGAAGCGGCCAAACGAGAAGACGCGGCGCGAGCCACCGCCAAGGTCGTCAAGACCGCGCCCTGAGCGCCGCAACGCCCAGCCGACGTTTCGGCTGGAGGGCTGTAAGGAATCACCCGAACCGACGACTACCTCGTACGCATGGGTGACGACTCCTTCGAGACGGTGGCGCGGGCGCACGCAGGCGTGGTCTCGCGGCTGGCCGCCGCCTACGCACACCGGGGTCCCGACCGCGAGGACCTGATCCAGGACATTTTGCTGCAGCTCTGGCGCTCATGGCCCGCGTTCCGAGGCCACGCCTCCCAGCGCACGTTCGTGTATCGCGTGGCACACAACGTCGCCCTGGACCACTTGCGGCGCCGCTACAGGAGCCTCGAGGACCTGGTCTCGCGCGATGCGGAAGCCCCAGGCGTCGACCCGATGGGCCGACTCAGCTTGGAGCAAGCGCTGCGGTCGTTGCGGCTTCAAAGCAGGCAGGTCGCGCTGCTGGCGCTCGAGGGACTCTCGAACGCCGAGGCGGCAGAGGTGCTCGGCATCTCGGAGGGCAACGCGGCGGTGCGGCTCACCCGCGCGAGAGCAGAGCTCCGAACACTGCTGCAGGAGGAGGAGACATGACTCGAGAATCCGACGACTTCAGGCGCTGGGGCGCAGATTGGCAGCGTGACGCCGGCGGCATCGATCTCGACCAAATCCTGGGCCGGCTGACGGCGCGACGACGCCAGGCGCGCGCCGAACGCTGGATCCATGGGGCTGGCTTCGCGGCGCTGGTCGCGCTGGGAGCCCTCTCGCTCATCTGGTTCGGGCACAACAACCCGGCAAGCCCCTTCGTCTTGCTGTTCGCTGGCCTTGCGTTCGGATGGTCACTCGCGTCTTCGCGCGCGACCGAGGCGCGCGTCGACGCGGCACCCGCGGATCACGCGCGCGAGCTCTTGCTCCGCGAGCGCGAGCTTTCGACGCGCTACCGCCGCGGCCGTTGGCTGTTCTGGCTGGCGCTGGCGTTCGTCCTCAGCTGGGTGCCGTGGACGCTCCGGTCGCACGCCGCGGTCTTCGCCGACGAACCCTGGCCGCTCCTGCGCGCTGCGCTGGTACTGCTCGTGACACTCGCCCTGTTTTGGTACCGCGCGTGGAGAATCTCGCAGCACGCCGCGCAGAGGTTGGCTGCGCTCGAGCGGGTGCTGGACGACGTCCATGCGGGCTAACGAACGCAGCAGCAGCTCCCGAGCGCCTCGCCACCTTGCCGGCCTTGTCGCACCGATCTACGAAGCGGCGATGAACGAGAGCGCGGCGCTGAGCGTGTGCCTGGGGGCGATCGCCCTGTTGGCCTGGGGCGCCAAAGAGTCGTCGGTTCAGATCACGTTCTGAGCGGGGGGTCTACGTTGTTGCGCTGGTCATTCTGGTTCGTGGCGTCGATGGCGCTGACCACCGGGCTCGCGTGGTTGATGCCGCAACAAGCGCGCGCCACCTCGTGCGCGGCGCCTGATTTCGCGCGCTCGACCAGCAACGCCGACGTGATCTTCGTCGGCACGGCGGGCGCGGAGAGGAGCGCAGGCGGGCTGTCCACGTTCTTGTTTCAGGTGGAGCGGGTGCACAAAGGTGTCGTGCCGCTCCACGTCGAGGTTCAAGGTGGCGGCATGAAGGGGGCGTGGTTCATCCAAGGTGGCCAGTATCTGGTGTTTGGCACGCTGCGAGACGCGGGCGACGGCAAACCACCCGCGCTCCAGGCCCACCTCTGCGGCGGAACGCAACCAACCGCGCAGGCCGCCGGCTGGCTGTTGGCGCTCGGAGCAAGCAAGCCTCCGGCCGCCGCCGGATCCGCGTTGCGCTCGGGCAAGACCGAGGCGCCGAGCGCGCCGCCGCCCACGCCGATCGCAGTGCCCAGCGTGAACGGCGTGCCCCCCCGCGCAAGCGAGCCAGCAGCCACGGCGACGCCCACGTCCTCGGCGACGGCCGCGGGCGAGCCAGCGCCACCGCCCGCCGCGGGGCCAACCAGCGGCTGCGGGGGCTGCGCCGCCGCGAACGAGGGTGCCGCCGGTCGGGCCTGGTGGCTCCTGGCAGCTGCGACGATGGTGGGCACACGGCGCCGAAAGCGCGCTGCTCAGTACGCCTCGTAGCCGATGTTGAAGGTCGGCGACGGCGCGATCAGCGTGCCGCTGCCGGTGGGCGCGATGAACACGCGCAGGTCGACGCCGAGCATCAGCCCCTTGCGGCGGATGCCGTCCTCGCCGAGGCCGAAGGCCGGGTAGCCGCCCGCCCGCAAGATCACCTCTCCGGCCGCGGGGTTGTTGAGGATACCGCCGCCGCCTCCCACACCGACGAAGATCTGATCGATGAAGGTGAAGTCGACGACCAGCACGCCGCCCGCGAGGCCACCCACGCCGATGTCGCCGCCGTAGATGCCGAGCTGAGGCTGCGCGTAGATGCCGATCAGATCGTTGATCTGAACGCCCAAGCGACCATCCAATCCGCCGATGCCCAAGGTGAAGCTGCCGCCCAACGACGAGTCGGTGGCGAAAATCATCGCGCCTCCGCCGCCGGAGATGCCTCCGCGGAAGCGGACTCCGTCCTCGTCCGGCTCCTCCGCGGGAGGAGCCTTCTTCTTGGCGGGCTCGTCGTCCTCCGCTGGCTTGCCCTCGGCCGGAGGCGCCGGCGCTTCTGCCGCTTCATCCGCCCATGCCGTACCCGCCAACGCGAACACGCCCAGTGTCACTGCACCGAATCGCACGAAGCCCATGTGTACCTCCAAGTAAGAACTGCAGACGCTCGGCTCAGCCTACGAGGACATCTCGCGAATCTTCGCGGCGAGAACCTGCTGTTCCGGAAGAGCAACTTCTCGTCGGGCCGTGTGCCGAGGACCTCGTGGTCCTCGCTTGCGCGCGGCGCGCGCTACGCTCGGAGGGTCGATCAGCCCGCGGATCCAGCCTGGCGGTGGGTCTTCAGCACGCCGACCAAGAGCAGCGCCGTCACCGCGAAGAGCGCCGCATCGAGTCCTCGCTTGAGCGGCTGCGGCGAGGCCGTGCCGAGCACGCCGAACAGGTTCACCGCCGCTCGTGGGAACGCCACCAAGTAGCCCCACTTGGCGCGCGGCGAGAGCGCCATCAGCAGCAAGAAGCCGATCAGGTTGGCCACATCCATCAGCTGCGCGACGCCTGGCCCCGCGTAGAGGTGGGTCAGGAACGCGCTGCCGCCACGAGCGGCCAGGAGGTCGCCGAAGGCCAACATCCCCACCACGCCGAAGGCAATGGTCGCCATCAGCAGCGAGCTCTTCACGAACACCACCCGCGCGCCGAGGGCGGCGAGCGCACAGCCCAGCACCACCGGGGGATCGCCGAGCAACATCAAGTAGAACAGGCCTCGGGTCTCCGGCCTGAGCGCAGCCAGCGCGAACACGATCGCCTCGAACGCGAACACCGCCGCGACGAGCGACAGGCCCAGGCGCAAGAGATCCCCGCGGCGAACCAAGCGCTCGAACCCCGTCAGGCCTTCTCGGGATCCGGGTGCAGCGTGGTCTTGCGACCCGCGCCCGCGATTTGATCCCACGACTGCTGCTCGCCACCGGTCAGGATCGTGAGCTGCCTCAGCCGCAGCACCACCCGAGTGACCGTGGAGGAATGAGAGAACAACACGCCGTCTGCGGGGCGCGGCTGCTCGAACACCGCCTCGGTTCCAGGGCGCGGGAACGGGTGCGACAAGAAGGTGTTGCCCTCCTCCACGTGTTGGCCGCCCAGCAGGCGAGCGCCGAGCAGGCCATGGTCGGTGAGCGGCTTCTGGGTCGCGATGTCCACCACCTCGATGCAGCGCATGTTCACGTCCACGCTGTACACACGGTTCTGCGTCCAGACCTCGAGCATGGCCCATGGACGGTCCACCGTCGGCGGCCGCCGCACCTCGTGAAGCAGCTCCACCTCGACCGCGGGCAGGTTGCCGAAGCGGTCACGCTCACCAGGCACGGTCTTGCTCGGAGGGGACGGCGACGCAGCCGGCTCGGGCTCGCTGGACTTCTTGGCGCTCATGTGGCCCGAAGGTAGCAGCATCCTCGGGCAGGGCTCCATCGCCGACTTCCCACGCGAGCCCGGTTTCACACTCACCGTTCCACCACACTCCGTCCCCGTGCTACTCGGAACGCAGGCGGGGCGATGACAGTGGAAGCCGACGACGCAATCGTGTTGGTGCCGGGCCTCTTGGGCTTCGGGCAGTTCGGTCCGCGGCATGCCCCGCTCGTCCGCTACTTCGACCGGGTCGTGGAGGCGCTCGAGCGGAGGCTCCCTGCGGGCCTCGCGCGACGATGCTTGCATCACGAGCCGCCACCGACTGGGCCTCTGGTCGAGCGGGTCGAGTCGCTCGCGCGAGCGATCGAACACTTGCTCACACACGGCTTCGACGACGGGCGGCCTGCGCCGCGACGGGTGCACTTGATCGGCCACTCGACGGGGGGACTGGACGCGCGCCTCCTGTTGAACGAGGCGCACGCCTTGCTCGGCGGGCCGTCGGCCGCGGAGCGACGCGCGCTGCGCGCACGGGTCGGGGCGGTGGTGGCGCTGTCGTCGCCGCTCGCTGGGGCGCCGTTCGCCGCGCGCGCCAGCCCGCTGCTGCCGCACGTCATGGAGGGATTTCTGCGCAACGTGCTTCCGATCCTGTTCGTGGGCAGCATCGTGCTGCAGCTGAACGGCCGCTCCCAACCCCGCTCGAGCCACGTCGCGCGATGGACCGCCAGCGTGCTCGCCGCGCAGGTGTCGGCGACGCGCGGGACCGACGCGCTGCTGGGCATGACCGGACGGCTGGACGCTGCGACGGCGGACCAGATCCGCCGCTTCGTGCAGCTGATCGTCGAGGACCACCGCCTGTTCGCAGACCTCGAGCCGCACGCGATGAAGGAGTTGAACGCGCGCGTGGCCGCCCACGACGTGCACCCGGTGCATCGCTTCGCGACCGTGTCACCAGCACCGACCTGGCAGCTATCGCAACTCGTTCCGCGAGCGGTGTACGCATTCCTGTACTGGATGGCGCGCCCGGAGCCCGGCGCACGGCTCCCGGAGGCGACGTGGGTGCCGCCGGCAGCCGCGTCTCTGCTCGGTCCGTCCGCGAACGACGGCGTCGTGCCGACCGCGTCGCAGCTGACCGTCGGGCCCGGGAGCAACTGGCTGGTGTGCGCCGATCACCTGGACGTCGTCGGTCACTTCGACGACTTCTTGGAGCCTCTGATCAAGTCGGGCGCTGGCTTCACCCGATCGCGCTTCGAGGCGCTGTGGGCCGAGGTCGCGCAAGTGATGGCGCAGTGAGCCCGCCGCCCTGCGCGCTCTGTCGCGGCAGGTCCGCCCTTGACGCGTCAGGGACCGCGGCGCGTAGCGCGCAGCGCAAGCGGCGCGCCTCGAGGGCGTAGCGCGCAGCGCAAGCCAGAGCCGCCGCCCGCCCTCGCTTTGGCCGTGTGCGCAGCGTCGGCTCGTTGTTCGCTCGCCAACGAAGCGACCAAGCTCAGCGAAGGCCGTAGCCGCGTCCCCGCCGCTCCCATCGCTCCCATCGCCGACAGACGCCGAAGAGCCAAGCGAGGCGAGGTGGTGGGGGGTCTGGGGCTGAAGCGAAGGGACCCCTGGGCACGCAGGCGCAGATCACCTCGGGGCTTGGCTCTCCAAAGTCCGCGGCTTGCCCGGACTTTGGAGCCCAGTGCGCCTGCGGGACCAGTGGAAGCCCGAGAGCGAAAGCCCCAGACCCCCCACCACCTCGCCGAGCCCCCCGAGAGCGAAAGCCCCAGACCCCTCACCAGCTCGCCGAGCCCGGCGTCAGAAGCGGGCTTGCGCGCTGGCCCCGAGCCCGAAGAAGTCGGGCGACACGAAGGTGCGCAACGCGACGGTGCCCTCGTTCGGATCGCGCTCGACGAAGGTGGCGTTGTTGTCTCGGACGTACTGCACCCAGATCATGGCGCTGAGGATCGCGGAAATGTCCCACTTCAAGCTGGCGCGGGCTTGGATGATCGGCGTCGCGTCGGTGTTGACGGGGAGAATGGCGATGTTGCCCTGATCGCGCACGACCACGGTGCGGCTGATGGGGGCGCTCGACAGGTCCACCGAGTTCGAGGTGAACGTGGACGGCAGCTGCAAACCCGCGCCGAGACCAGGCGTGAGCCGAGCCTTCTCGATGTAGTAGTCGGCCGCGAGCGCGAAGAAGAGCTCGGGCGCCGTCTCGGCCTCGGCGGGCAACGTCTGGAAAGGGATGAAGCTCGGCTGATTGCGCAGCACGTAGGGCAGATCGCGGAAGATGCCGGCCAAGCTGGCGCGGAAGAAGCCCGCTTTGAGCTGGCCCTGGAGCGCGGCTGCCACCGCGGGCTGCACCGTCACCTGGCCGGTGACGTCGAAGTCCTTCAGGTTCTGGAACAACACGTCGGCCTCGCCGCTGATCTGCCAGAGCACCTTGCCGGGCACGTACTTCTCCGGCTTGAAGATCTGCTGCGGCTTGTTGGGATCGTTGCGGTAGAGAGCAAAGTCGATCGAGCCGCTGGGCGGCATCTCTTCGTGGTGCACGACCACGCGCGCCGCCGCTCCCGCCGTCCAGATCGCGCGGCCCTCGACGTCGGGCAGGTCGAACTTGCCCTGCGTGAAGAAGCCGCCACCCAGGTCGAAGTGGAACATGTCCGCCGGCTGCACGCCGATGCCGCCGAGCACACCGTAGTTGGTCTGGCCGACGCGGATCTGCTCGACCTCGCTGGTGCCAGGGGTGAGCGTCTCTTGCACCTGAACGATCTGGGCAGTCTTGAAGCCGACGAACGCGTTGAACGCGGGGTGCTCGTAGGAGAAGCGCGCGCCGGGAGCGCTACCGACGATACGCGGGAAGATCGACTGGTTGATGCCAGCTGCGGTGCCACCCCAGCTCAGGTCGTACAGGTAGCCCAAGCGGAAGCGATCGGTGTCGATCGGCCAGAGCGTGAAGCCGATGCCCTCTTGCTTCTTCGGGTCGTCGTATTTGGCCGTGTGGTAGAAGGCGCGGATGTAGGAGCCGGCGTCGTAGAAGGCCTGATTCAGGTTGCCGCTGTTCGAAGCGAGCGAGGCGAGGTCCAAGCGGACGATCAGCGAGGCCTCGGTGTCGAGCCCGTCGATGAAGCCGGGCATCTTCTTGTACAGCGCGAGGTGGGTGAGGTTCTCGCGGCCGCCGAAGCGAGAGTTCAAGTTGTCGAAGAACAAGCGGTACTGCTTGCGATCGCCGATGCTGACGTCCGGCGACAGCGGGAACGCCTGCCCCGTCTGCTTGAGCACGTCGTCGTCGCCGAACACCCAAGTGAGACGAGTGTCCATGAAGTCCCCGATGCGCGTGGGCGCCTCGTCCTTGTGGGTCTTCACCTCCTTGGGCGGCTCCTCGGGCTTGGGATCCTCAGGCTTGGCATCCTCAGGCTTGGGATCTGCGGGCTTGGGATCTGCGGGCTTGGCGACGTTGCGGATCTTCTCGGCGCGCGCCTTGGCGTCGGCGGCGTTGGCCGCACCGCTCTGAGCGATCTGCTCGAACTCGCTGGCCGCGAGCGAGGCAAACCCTTGGCGCTCGTGACAATCCGCGAGATCGAACAACAGCTCCATCGGCTTGGGGCCAGGCGCATCCTGAGGCGCCTTGGACGCAGCCTGGTAGGCCTGCTCGAACAACAGACACGCCTGCGGGATGCGGTTCTCGGCGATCGCCTGCTTGCCTTCTTTTTGCAGTTCTTCAGCGCTCTTCTCCTGCTGCGCGAGCGCGCTGCCGGGGAACACGAGCGAGGCGAGGAGGAGCGCTTGGTAGGCTAGACGTCGCATTCAGTTGTTCTCGTTCGAGGGGCGAATCAGTTGGTGCCTTCGTCGTTGTCGTCTTCGGTGCGCAGGCTGACGCAGGCTTGTTGCGAGCTCGTGACCTCCGGCGCGCAGCCGAGCGCCTCGCACACCACGTCCGCGGGGCAACGCGACTCCACCGTCCAGTTCAAGGACCCGCCGGAGAAGTTGCGCAGCGAGCCGGTGACGGCGGTGAGCTCGAGCCCGCGGTTCGCGACCGGGCTGAACTCCGGCGCGCCGTCCGTCTGCACCTGGATCACGCTGGTGACCGCGTTGCCCATGGCGTCCATCGCCTGCTTGGAGACCTTGTAGTTGCCGCGCGCGACGAAGCCCGTCCACTCGCTGCACTCCGGGTCGTCCGAGCACGCGTTGCCGCAGCTCGCCTCGGCTTCGGCCTCGAAGTCGACTTTGCCGTCTCCGTTGAGATCGCAGTTCGTCTGGTCGGGCGCGAACACGTTGTTGAGCGCCAACTTGGGGCCGATGTTGTTGGACACGTGGTAGCCCTCGATGCGCACCAAGCCGCTCTCGAGGCGCTCCATCAACAGCGGGGTATCGATCACGTCTGGCTCGAGCACCTCTGGCTCGGGCACCTGGCATTGCTCCTCTTCGCCCTCGAACAGCGGGTCCACCTCGTACGAGGGGAAGTTCATCTCGGTGAAGCCGAAGAACTCGCTGATGGTCCCGCTCAGGTAGGTGACGCGGTCGCACACGCGCATGCCAGCGGGTGTCGAGAAGTTGAAGGCGAACAAATGGTTGAAGCCCGCGTCTTGACCCGACAGGTCGGTCACGTAGAAGCCGTCCTTGGACACGCGCGTCACCACCAAGTGGTGCAGGCCTTCAGCGTTCACCGTCATCGACTCGAACGGGAACGGTGTCGTCGAGCCGTTGCCCTGGATGTCTTGGATGGTGGGCAAGTCGTAGGCGATTGGCGCCGAGACCCCGGCGGAGAAAGTGCCGGCGGTCTCGCTGTGGTCGTCGGCGAAGGCGCAGCCGGGATCGCTCGGAAAGTCGACCAGCACGTCGTCGTCGGGATCGTCATTTTGGCCGTTGGCACACGCCGGCGTCTCGCCCTCCGGAGCCTTGGTGTAGCCCAGGTCCTCGACCCACAGTCGCGCGGGCCCGTACACCGCCGTCACCAGCACCACGGCGTTGGCCTTGCCGTCGCGC
The DNA here is from genome assembly GCA_964641275.1 of uncultured Polyangiaceae bacterium. Classification (GTDB taxonomy): domain Bacteria; phylum Myxococcota_A; class Polyangia; order Polyangiales; family Polyangiaceae; genus Xiheicaenibacterium. Next base: position 15,347 of record CAZXMG010000003.1, on the reverse strand, counting down.
AGCCGCAAGCTCTTGCCGATGTTCTCGCCATCCTCGCCGTTCACGACCTCGACCACGGCGCCCGGCTGCACCGAGAGCCGCACGAACCCGTCGAACGCCACGGCGTTCCCGTCGGGACCGACCGCTTCGATCTCGACCTCCCAGCTCTCGTTCGTGGTGCCGGTGTTGGTCGGCAAGGGGTTGCCTTGGGTGGGCGGCTCCAGGCCGTTCACACTGAGCACACGCACGCGGAACGTCTGCGTGTCGCCCAACGGATTGTCGCCACGCGACGAGCAGGAGGACAACGGCGCGCCCAGCGCGAGCGCGACCACCAAGCCGAGGCTGCTCCTCACTGGCCCACCATGCGCATGCGGCCATCCGAAAAGTTGCCGATGCCGCGGTCGATACACGCGAGGAATTTGCATTGTTCACCACCCGCCGAACAGGGCGAGATGCTGTCCTCACACGTCTGTCTGATCTCGTCGTTGGGTGCCGCTTCGCACGTCTCACGCTGGAAGGCCGCGACGTCGGCCCGGCACGCGGCCAGCACGCACTGGCCCTCACCGCCGCACGAGGCGTCCGGGTCCGTGCTGCAACTCTCACCCTCGAGCACACCGTTGGGGCAGGAGCACACGAAGGTTCCGTCCTCGGCACCGCACAAGCTCGGGTCGCCGCCGTCGTCGCAGCCGCAGTCGGCGTCGGTGCTGCAGCTCCGCAGCTCGCCCGTGGAGCCCGCGCCGCAGGGAGGCCCCTGACGGATGTAGTCGATCAGCGCGTCACGCTGCTGCACCTTGGTGTCGAACTGCGTGGTGTTTCGCTGCAGCACGCGGAACCCGCTGCCGCCACCCGCGAGGTAGTTGGAGGTGGCGAGCTCGTAGTAGCCGAACGGCTCGATCGGCTGCCAGCAGATGCCGGCCTCGACGTCGCACGTGCCGAACTGGCCGCCGCACTGCTCGTCGCTCTCGCAGCGCACCGGATCGCCATTCTGGTCGGTCGCAGCGCCGATGAAGATGCCCGTCGCCAGCCCGCGGCGAGGCAGCCCGTCATCGCCGACCGTCTCGATGTTGCAGTCCACGACCACGCGCGCACCGGCGATCTGCACCTGCGAGACGCAGCCGCGGCCAGCGCTCCGGCGCGCGACGAAGTCGAACAGCTGCTGCACCTCGACCCCCGACAGCTGCATCTTCGAGATGGAGTTGTCGAACGGGAACACGTTGTACATCTGCTCGACGGTGACCGGACCGGGCACCAAATCGGCGCGGATGCCGGTGGTGTTGGTGAGCGAGAAGTCGGTCTGGATGCCGAGCCGCAGCCACATCGCATTCGCGATCATGTTGCCCAGCGGGGAGTCTCCACCGGAGGCGCTGAAGCGCCGGGAGCCATCCGGAGCGTAACCCACGAGCAGATCGAGGTTGGCGAGCACGTCGAGCTGACCGGCGTATGGCTCGAGCAGCGAGGCGACGATGGGATCCTCCGGCACGCTCTCGTTGACCGGGAACAGCGTGAACTCGTGGGTCAACACCTCGAACCCGTTGATCGGGTCGTAGCAGGACTCCTGCTCTTCACCCGGGTCGCACAACCCTGGCAGATCGGCCTCGTCGTTGGAGAGCACCAGGTCGACGCGACCGACATACTTGGCGAAGGCGCCGGAGTGGGCGAGCACCACGTCCCGCGGCTTGCAGAAGCGCTTGAGCTTCTCGCCCGACTCGGGCCCATCCACCTCGATGAAGAAGCTGTTTGCCTCGTTGTCGAAGTTGCGCGAGCAGTCGCGCACACGCTTGGGCGGCTGGAGCACGATGTGGTTGTGCCCGCCGAGCACGACGTCGATCCCGCTGGTGGTCTCGATCATCTCCTCGTCGTTCTCGAGCCCGAGATGCGACACCATCACGATCACGTCCACGTGAGGGCGCAGCAGATCGATGTAGGCCTGCGCGATCTGCGTCGTGCTGAGCGGCGTGATGCCGAGCCGGTTGGGGCTGTCGAAGATCGAGGTCAAGCTGGACAGGTTCGCCATCCCGATCACGGCCACGCGCAGTCCCTCCGCGTCGAACACCTGGTAGGGCCTGAACACGGTGCCGAGCGGCGAGGCGCCTGGGAGCGTCGGGTCTTCGAGCTGGTAGTTGGCGGCCAGCGCCGGGAACGTGGCCCACTTCTGCAGCTGGATGCCCAGGTTCTTCGCGCCGGAGTCGAACTCGTGGTTCGCGATCAGCATGGCGTCGGCGCCCATGGCGCTGAGCGATCGAATCTCGGCTTCACCAGCGAAGAAGTTGAACACCGGGGCGCCCTGAAAGCAGTCGCCGCCGTCGATGTGCAGGCAGCGACCGGAGCGCGCCCGCTCACGACCGATGATGTGCGAGATGCGTGCGATGCCCCCGACGTTGGCGATCGAGGTGGCCTCGCCCAGGCCGAGGCCCGCGTCGACCTGACCGATCTGGAAGTTGTAGGGGAACAGCCGCGAGTGGATGTCCGACGTGTGGATCAGGGTGAGGTGCACCTGGCCGCGCAGCTGGGTCGGCGGGGCCGACTCCTCACAGCCGCTCGCGCCGAGCACCCCGGCCGCGCCGCACGCAACGAGCACGGGCAAGAGCCCCCAAACCTCTCGTCGGAGTCGTTGCCAGAGAGCCATCGAGGGGCATTGCTACTACGGCTCCAATGCCGAGGAAACGAGTATCCTCCTCGGACATGTTCGACCCGAGACCGTGTCGGGCAGGTGACAAGCGGAGGGCAGTGTGCAGCAAGGCAACTCCAATTTGGGCGACTACTACTTCAGGAAGCTCCCGCGCAAGATCCAGAGCCGCGTCGAGGAGCTCTTGCGAGAGCTGGAAGCAGAGGCAGAGACGGATCTCGTCAGCGTGATCGCCCACGGCAGCGTCGCCCGCGCCGAGTGGATCGAGCACGAGAGCGACATCGATCTGGTGGTGGTGCTGGAGAACGCCGAGCGCGCCACGCTGATGCGCATCGCCGAGCCGCTCGCGGTGGCGCGCGCCGCCGCGCGAGTGGAGTGTATGGTCTTGCGGCGCGACGAGATCGCGCGCGCGGCCGACGTATTCCCGCTGTTCTACCAGGAGCTCGCGGCTCACCACATCGTGCTGTTTGGCAGCGATCCATTCGCCGGCCTGGCCGTCGAAGCCAAGCACCTGAGGCTGCGCGTCGAGCAGGAGCTGCGCGACATGTTGATTCAGCTGCGGCGAGCCGCGACGGAGGCGAGAGCGAGCGACGAGGCGCTCGGCCGCGTGGTGACCCGCACGCTCCGGCGCGCGCGCTTCCCCCTGTCGACCCTGCACGTGCTGCTCGGTGGAGATGGCGGCAGCCTGGAGCTGCCCGCGGTGCTGGCGCGTGTCGGGCGCAGGTTCGACGTGGACGTCACCCACTTCCGCCGGGCGCTGGAGCGACCCGATGCGGCGTTCGACGCGCTCGTGCTCATGCTTCGTCGCGCGATCGAGGCCGTCGATCGCCTCGAGCTCGACGGCCAAGGGGGGCGCACATGACCGCGCCCCTCCTCGGCGTCAGCTCGGAGTGGGAGTTCTTGCTGCTCTACGCGTTGATTGGCGTGGTCACGTTGGCCGCCGGCAAGTTCGCCCAACACGTGGCTCTCGGGCTCTTGGAGCGCACCGAACGGGCTCCCGAGCCCGTGCGACTCGAGCCGGGCAAGCTGCCCCGCGAAGCCGATCTGCCAGCGGTGGCGCTGCTCGCCGGAGGCCTGCCGGGATTGTGCGAGCTGGTGATGTCGATCGCGGCGACGGAGGGGTGGCTCACGCGCCGAGGCGACACGTTCGAGCTCGGTCCGCTGCCCGCGCGGCCCCACCCGCTCAGCGCCAAGCTGTACCCGCTGTTGCCCCTGGGCCGCGCGACGCCTTGGGAGCTCTCGCGTGCAGTGACCGCCGTAGCCAAGGCCGAGCTCGGTCCGCTCGAGCAGCGGTTGGTCGCCGCCGGGCTCTTGCGGCCGTTGCTCGCGCTCGCGCTCGGCGGCGCGCTAATGGCCGCGATCGCCCTGGGAATCGTGTGGCTCGGACTGGCACGGTTCGAACAACAGCTCGCCGCCGGGGCACCGCTCTCTTGGCCGCTGCTCGGGGCCATCGTGACGTTTGGTGTGGCGCTGCTCGCGCTCAGTAGGCCGTCGCCGCTGAGCGCGCGGGGGCGCGCGTACCTGGCTTGGCTGCTCGAAGCCACGGAGGCGTTGCGGCGTGACGTGGAGCGCGGGGACGCTCGCCGCGACGAAGACACCTGGCTGGCCAACATCTCTCGCCGCATCGTGCTGGGCCTGCCGTTGCCCGGCAGCAGCGCCCCACCCGACGACCCCACGAAGGTGGTGCGCGCCCCTCGGCTCGATCGCGAGGGCGCCGGCTGAGCAAGCCCGCGGACCCGTCGGTCCACGGACGCGCTCAGCCGTGGCGGGGCCAGCGACCGGGAATCCGCCCCCGGAGCGCGAGCGTTCGATGACGCGCAATGATCAAGCTCCTCGCTGCCACCGTCGGGCTGGGCTTGCTGCTCGTCGCCGGTTGCCGCTCCCCCAGAGAGCTCACCCCTGCGGGCGGCGCGGGCGAGCTCCCGCACCCCCGCGCGGCCGTGGCGTCGGCAACGGCGGATCCGCCGAGCGCGCCTGCAAGCCTCCCCGGGGAGCCCGGCGCTCGACCCGTCGCCGCCGAGAGCGCGCCGGGCGCCGAGGAAGATCCCGAGCTTGGGGTGCTGCCAGAAGAGGCGCACGACCAGCTGTTCGCGTCGGTCGGCGCCCTATGCAACGAGTTCATCCAACGGAGCCGAGAAGACGAGCGCTTGCCCGCGCTGGCCAAAGAGTACGGCCTGAAACCGCGACGCCCGAGCTGCTTCCAGGTGCCGCACAGCGTTCCGTTCACGCCGAGCGGGACGTACCGCGCTCTCCACGCGCTCAAGATGGACAACGGTCTCAACCAAACGAAGGTGTTGGCGATCGAGACCTCCGAGGGCGTGGCGATGACACCCGCGAGGATGGCGCTGACGGATCTGTTCGACCCCGGCTGTCCGTCGATCTTGCGCGAGCGCACGTTCGAGAGCGCCGCGGTCGACAAAGGGCACCTCGTGATCGTCATGAACTACGAGCGCAGCACGTGGGTAGAGCCCGTCGACGACAAGGACATGGGCTACCGCAACGAGCTCGTGCGAGGTGCCATCTGGGGACGGCCGAAGGACGGCAAGCTGGTCTTTGGCACCATCGATCTGCAGAGCAAGCCTGCGCTCGGCCACAAACTGCAGCCCAGCTCGACGCCACGCCCGTGGTCCTCGATTCCGTGGACCGGCGAGCGCGGCTTCGCCGTCAGCGACGACGGCAGGCTGGTCTTGGTGCCCAAGCCATGACGCACAGCAGCGTGCCTCCCACAGGAGCGCACAGCTTCGCCACGACAAATGACCAAGCCCTGACGAACGCTGCGCCCGCGACGTGGATAATCCCGAGCCGTGCGCATCTTTCGACATCGCGAAGATCGTCTGCCCGTGGCCCTGTTCTGCGGCCTGTTTGCCTTCGACCTGTACGTCTACCTGACGGTCGACTCGATCCTGTGGCTGATGGCCTGGACCACGGTCGGCGCGGTGATCAAGGCCCACGTGTGCGCGTTCAACCACCACCACCAGCACGTGAGCACGTTCGAGGTGGGCTTCTTGAACCGCGCGCTCGAGCTCGTGTACGCGCTGCAGACCGGCATCAGCAGTCACACGTGGACGCTGCACCACTCGGTCGGCCACCACATGAACTACCTGGATCAGAGCAAGGACGAGTCGCGCTGGCAGCGGGCCGACGGCTCGACCATGGGCGTGGTGGAGTACTCGCTCACCGTCGCGGCCACCGCGTACCCGCGTGCGTACGCAGTCAGCAAGCGGTTCCCGCGCTTCCGACGGACCTTCTTGTGGATGGGGGCGCTCACGTTCGCAACCGTCTGCGCGCTCACCTACTTGCGCCCGCTCCAGGCGGTGTTCGTGTTCATCCTGCCGATGATCATCTCGCTGGTGCTGACCTCGTGGGCCACCTACTCGCACCACTCCGACAAGCCCACCGACTCACACTTCGTGGCGTGCAACAACATCCTGCACCGCGGCTACAACATCGTCACCGGCAACCTCGGCTTCCACACGGCGCACCACTACCGTCCTGGGGTGCACTGGTCCAAGCTGCCGCAGCTGCACGCCGAGATCGAAGAGAAGATCCCGGCAGACTGCTACCTCACCCCCGGCTTTCCTTGGACGCTGTGGCAAACCACCGCGAGCGGTCCCGGCAAGCTGGCGTCCGATCCCGAGAGCGATCGAGCCCCGGCCCTCGGGGGGCCCGCCGCCGAGCCTACGGTCTGAGGCGTCGACCTCAGTTCCCGCCAGCGCCGCCGCCTCCGGCGGCGCCACCTGCACCGCCACCGCCGGTCGCGCCACCTGCGCCGCCGCCGCCGGTCGCGCCACCTGCGCCGCCATCTCCGCCGGCGCCGCCACCTCCGCCCGCGCCGCCACCTCCGCCGCTCCCGTCGCCCGCGCACAGGCCCAAGTCCGGATCGGCACCAAACACGCCGGTGAGACACGTGCCTCCGCCGCAGTCGGCATCGACACAGCAGTACTTGGCGCACTGGCTGGCGCCGGCAGGGTCTTGCGAGCAGGTCAAGCCGGGCAGACAGAAGTCATCGTTGTTGGCGCCGCAGCTCTCGCACACGGCGTTCACGTTGCCCGACTGGTAGCAGACGAAGTTGAAGCCGAAGCCGGCGATATCGCAAGCAGCGCCGGCTCCGTTGCAGCCCTCGTTCGTGACGGGATTGCAAGCGAATGCGCCGCCGATGGCAACGCAAGCGCCCCGAGCGGACGGGACGGAGGGCGCGTCGCAGTCGTAGGCTGCCGGAAGATCCTGCGGGACGCACTCCGGGCACTCGGCGAACGCACACTGCGCCAGGTCCTCCGTCCAGACGCCCATCGCGTCCTCGACGACCTCCCCCAGCTCGTTGCAGCACGCGCGTTCGATGCAGGTGCCACAGTCTCCCCAAGGCGCCCCTTGGCCCGTGCACAGGCTCATGCCTGACGACGACGACGGCGTGGTGACGGGGCTCGTGCTGGTGGTCGGCCCGCTGCCACCGTTTTCTCCGTTGCCGCCAGCCGCGCCGCTGCCGCCGACGCCGGTATCGTCGCTGCACGCGAGCGGAGCACAGAATGCCAACAGTCCAACACCGAACCAAGCTCGACCAAGCATTCCCCACGAGTATCGCCCTGCGGGGCGTCGAACAAGTCACATCGACTCAGGAGTTGGTCAGGGAGTGACCTTGGGGGGGTCCACCGCCGGGAACGGGAACGCCTGATCGAAGGTGACGATGAAGCGCCCGGGGAACACGCTGCTGACGCCGACCACCGGGTCGAGCTCGAGCGGCAGCGCCCAGTCGAGGCGCATGACCGATCGCTCGAGCTGCGGAAACACCAAGCGAAGCCCCGTCCCCACCGAGGGCCGAAAGTTGGGGGCGTCCTCGCGATCCCACGCGGCACCCACGTCGAAGAACGCGGTGCCGCCGAGCTGCACGGTCCACAGCTCCGCCGGTCGCGAGCGAAACTCGAGGTTGAACGCGGCGGCGTTCTCGCCACGGTACGCCCCCGAAGGGTAGCCGCGCAGCCGCGACTCTCCCCCCAGGGTGGTGCGCCGGTTGAGGCTGTTCTCGAAGCGCTGAAACGCAACGCCATCGGCGATCAACCGCCCGATGCCGAACCGCGGAGACACCAGGCGGAAGCCGACGGTGGCGCGCGCGTCGTACACCTGCTCCGGCGCGGCCTCGACCACCCCCTCGGCGTAAGCGCGCGCGTGCCCGTCCAGAATGGCGGAGCTCGCTGACGCGCCAGCTGCGCCGCCGAGGAACGAGCGCGTCGAGCCGATCTCGGAGAAGACCGGGTAGAGCTTCGCGTACGCGTCGTGACCCAACCGGTAGTCCTCTTGCAAGCCGAGCGTCTCGAAGTCGACGTAGCTCTTGAAGGTGGTCGTGTAGGTGGCGTAGCCCAGGTAGGGGTACACGCGCGAGTCGCTGATCGGGATCTGATTGTCCACGAACTCGCTCGCGGCGCGCGGATCGAAGCGCGACAGGTCGGTGGGGCGGTAGACCGAGCGACTTGCCTCGGCGCCGAACGAGAGGTCATGTTTGACCGTGGACCCGAACGAGCGGACGAAGGAGGCGCGCCCTGCCAGGAACTCGCTGTCGTACTCGACCGGGATGCGATCGTCTCGTTCGGTGACTTCTGCGTCGAAAGTGAACGGCTCGACGCCGTTGAAGAGGCGCACCACGTCGGAGCGCCAGCTGAGCGCGACGATCCAAGACCACTCCGCTTGGGTGGACCACAGCGGCAGACCATACGCGAAGGAGCCCGACGAGCCTTCGAGCTCGCCCGTGTCGCGGTTCAAGATCAGGTTCGTCGCCGCAGCCGCTTGGATGTAGCTGCCCGCGATGCGTGGCACGCGGTACCCGATGCCGAACGAGTACACGTCCGGCTCGAGCTCGAAGCGCAAATTGGCGGAGTGGTGCAGGCCGGCCAGGTTCTCTTCGCTGGGGGCGAGCAGCAGGTACTCGAACTGCCCATTCGCGAAGCGAAAGTCGGAGTTGAGGCGCAAGCTCCAGATGTCCTTCGCGATGACCAGCACCCTCACACGATCCTCGCGCGAGCCCTTGAGCGGCACGACCAACACCAGCGACAGCTGGCGGATGGCGCGCAGGTTGCGCGCGGTCTCGTCCGCCAGCGCCTGGCTGTACCGCCCACCCTCGCGCAGCAGCACCTGCCGCTCGATCACGAATGGCTTGGTCGTGACGTGGAAAAAGTTCAGGAAGTCGATCAGAAAGCCGGGCAACGGATCGCGCGGCTCGAGCACGTCGAGCGGTCGCACCAGCACCTGCTCGACGATCTTCCCTTCTGGCGCAGGATCGATCTCGAGCTTCGAGTCCTTGATGGCGAGATCGATCGTCTCGCGTTCGTAGGGCGACAGTCCCCCCTCGGCCTGGGAGGCGCTCGACCAGCAGCCGAGCGCGCCGCACAGGGCGAGGCTGAGGGAGCGCCGTGCGAACATGTGACGCGAGCTTACCCCGCGCGCGCGGCAGTCAGCCGGGCTTCTTCGCGGGCTTGCCAGCCGCGGGCTTCTTGGGCGCGGTCTTGTCCGTCGCCTTCTTGGGCTTGGCCTTGCCCGGCGAAGGGTTGGAGGCGGGCGCTTTGGGCGCGGCGTCCGGCACCTCGGCCGAAGGGTCGGCCGAAGCAGGATACGTGGCGATCGCGTTCAGCATGTAGCGCTGGTGCTGATGAGGAATGCGCTCCCACTCGGGCACGGGCAGCGCCCGTTCCACGCAACGCAAGAGCTCCCTACGTCGGCTTTTGGACAAGGTGGTCGACTTGCCAAAGCTCAGGTTGGTGCGCTTCTTTCCGAAGTGCGCCTCGAGCACGTAGCTCACCACGTACCCCGATTTGCTGGGCGGCGCGCAGGCAGCGCTGTCCTTGATCGCGCGCACCAGGTTGTCCTCCAGCACGCGCACTCCGTCGCAGCGCTCGGGCGGAGTCCGGCCGGGCCCCGGGTTCTGACACTTGAGCGTCTTGACCGGAGCGACCTCGATCTGAGGCCCGGACGGCTTGCCCACCATCTGCGGCAAGCCCCCTGGCAACGTGCCGACCAAGCCGGGCGAGAACGGTCCCTGCGCAGGCGCGGGCAAGATCGGCGCGCTCGACGCGGTCGCCGCGTCGGCCGACGGGATGCCGGCGGGCTGCGGCCTGCGCCACAAGTAGAGAGGCACCGCGACCACCACCAGCGCCGCGACCAGCGCGAGGATGACCTGCACGCGCACAGGACGCTCTCCTCCGCCACGACCGAGGTAACGGTACGGGGAAGGAGAGGTAGGCGGCGTGGATCGAAGGGGTGGCCTCATCGCGTGCGGCGCTCTCCCCCGGAGAGCGTGTGGGCGGCTTAGCCGCGGGGAGCTTCGAAGGGAATAGCCCGCAGACGGCGCGACGAGTTTTGTGGCTCAGTCGCACACGCGGCGATCAATCCAGCAGCGTCCGCCCGGGCCGCCCTGGCTCGCCCTTGATCAACGCGGCCGCGAGCTCGAGCGTGTCGGGGATGATGCCCTGCACCTGCGACACCACCTGCTCCACGATGTGGCGCGACTCCTCGAGCGACGGGCCCACCATGGAGACCACGAACTTGAGCGGCCCGGTGCGCCCAGCCACGACCGGTGTGAGGCTCAGCATCAACGTTTCGTTCAGCTCGATGACTCGCTGCGCGGCTTTGCGAAGCGCGAGCATCTCCAGGATCGTGGGCCGGTCGCTGACATGACGGTTGGGTCCGCGCAGCTCGTAGCGCGCCAGATGAAACGGCAGCTCCGCCCAATCGGCGAACGCGGCCTCTTCGTCGATCGACTTCAGCATGTGCTCGCGGATCAACAAGCCAGTGAGCCCGTCTCGCTTCGACAAGAATTGGCGCGCGCGGCGGTGATGCGGACCGTCGGGCTGGAAGCTCACCAGCTTGAGGCGAAGCTCGCCGATCTGGGCCTCCCCGCCGTGCATGATGGTGACCTGGCTCTTGCGATCGTAGCTGTGGTCCGCGTAGCTGCCGTTGGTGCTGCCCAGATCATCCAGCACCCAGGAGCCGGACTGCCAGCGCAGCGTGCAGTGGTTGCCGCTGACCGTCGCCTCGGTCACCACGATGTCTTGATCGCCGCGCCGGCCGATCGTGATCTGCGGCTTGGTGAGGGGCAATAGCTGGCCCACGATCTCGGGCGAGTTGCTGGCGTACGAGACCAGCAGCGACTGCGCGTCGGGCGAGAAGGTCTGCGTCTGGGCGCGACCTGGAGGCGGCCCGGGATCGAGCCGCGGGCGTGGCAGCTGAACCGGGCTGGTGGTGAGCTGCGTCGGGTTGAAGAAGCGCATGTGGCGCGCCTGCGGCCGCATGCTCGGGTCTTCGCTCATGCCCCTGAAGATCTGCTTGATCTCGTCGTTCGAAAGCCCGCTCGGCACATCGAACATGATCTGCTGCTTCATCTGCTTGCCGCGTGGCTTGGCGCCCGGGTCTGGCACTTTGCAGGTCCACATTTCCCAGAGCGTGAGCGCCATCGCGTAGACGTCGTCGTCCTCGCTGGCACCACCGTTGCGAAGGCGCTCGGGGGACATGTAGTTGGGGGTACCGCCGTCGGGTGGGGCGCCGGGCCGCCGCGCCGAGAGGCGTGCGCGCTCCTGCGCGAAGCCGAAGTCCAGGATCATGGCCCGACCCTCCGCGATCATCACGTTGCCGGGCTTGAGGTCGCCGTGCACCAAGCCCTGCTCGTGGATGGCTGCCAGACCCGCGGCCACCTGCGACGCGATGGACCGAAACTCGTCCGACGTGTAGCCGCCCTGCGCCTTCTTGCGACGAATGTGCGTGTGCAAGGTTTGGCCGGCGATGTGCTCCATCACCAGGATGGGCCCCCACGGGCTGGGGCACAGGTCGTGGACGCGACACACGTTCTGGTGGCTCACCTGGCGCGCGAGGAGAAGCTCCTGTCGCAGCGCCTCGTCATCACCAGGCATGCGCGACTCTTCGCGCACGACCTTCAACGCGACGGGTTGCTGCGTGGATCGGTCGAAGGCGAGGAAGACCTCGCCCATGCCCCCTTTGCCCAAGCTCTGCCGGATGTCGTAGCGATCCGCGACGACACTGCCAAGGCCAATGGGGGAAGGTTTGCTCACGGGTTAGGGCGCCAAGAATCCTTCATTTGCCCCCCACTCTGCAACCGCCAATCGCCCGGGAGCACTCAGCAAAGGCCGGGGTTGACTCGAGCCCCGAGCTGGTCGAAGGTCGGCCTCGCAGATCGGGCGCTCGTCCGGCCTGCACGCTCGGCAGCGAGCCCGCCCATGGGGGGCTCAGGGAAGCCGGTGAGCATGGGCTCGTCCCACGCGATTCCGGCGCGGCCCCCGCCACTGTGACCGGGGACAAAAGCGGTATCGCCACTGGGTGCTCCGGGAGACGCCGGAGGGTCTGGGAAGGAGCCGCCGGAGGACGATCCGGGAGCCAGGAGACCGGCTGACGAGTGGTCGTGCGCTCCGGGCGGTGGGCGACGCGGCTCTTGCGAATGCGCGCAAGGGACTCGTGTCCGCGGCGCGGGGTCTCCGCAGATGCGCCGGGGTAGGCGCAGGAAGGTCTCCGATGCGAACGATCCTGACAGCGACGATGTGCGTGCTCTTGCTCGGCGGTTGCACCGACGAGGGCGAAGGCGACAACGCCGGGGGCGGAGGCAGCCCCAGCTCGGGTGGCGCTCCGCCGATCGGCGGAGCGGGTGGCAGCCCAGAAGGTGGTGGAGGCGCCGGTGGCGCGGGGGGCGCGGGCGGCTCCGGAGGCGAGGCGCCAGCCGCGTGCCTCGATGCCAGCGTGGCAGCCGCGTCGTTCTCCCTCGCCGCGAGCGATCTCTGCATCGTCGCGAGCTACCCCGCCGCAGGCTTGGACTTGCCCTCGTACGGCGCCACGCCTTCGTGGGGCGCGCACGGCGGGCCACTCACCGTGGCAGCTGCGGCCGACGGATCGAGCATCACGCTGACGCGCTGGGCGCTCTCCGGAGGCTCGCTGAGCGGCACCGAGCAAGTGGTGGCGCTGAGCGGGGTCCCGGTCGACGCGTTCTTCGGCCCACTGGCCGTCGAGAGTGAGGCCGCTCCCGGCAGCAACTGCGTGGGCGACCACGCGGTCTCTGTCGCGTGGACGGGCAGCGACTTCTTCAACGTGGGAGCCATCATCACGGTCGACGGCGCGGGCGTGGCGACCAGTCGGACCGCCACGGGCGTGTTCGGCATGGCCGCGAGCGGCACCCACGTGCTCTACACCGGGCTGTCCGAGGTGGCTGGGCCCGCCGTCGCAACGGCGGGCTTGTACTCGGCCGACAGCGAGCCCTGCGGGACTGGCTTGCTCAGCGACGGCACAGTCGAGACCGGCTTCGGCAACGCCACTGGCCCCGTCGCGATCGACCGCGACGGTCATGTGTTCGCGATTCTCAGCGATTACCTCACGGGACGTCAGCTCATCCACGGCTACTTGCCCAGCGCGATCGCGGCGGGCGGAGCCGCGACCGGCGTGGAGATCGCGGACCTGGAGGGCTACGGAGACGCGCTCGCGGCCGTGCCGCCTGAGGGCGCCGCGCCAGGCCTGGTCGTGTTTCAACCCAACGGCGGCGTGAACGGAGACAACCTGGACGTGATCGCGGTGGAGTACAGCACCGCGGGCAGCACGCTCGCCGCTGGTCTCACCAAGCCCCTGCTCACCCTGGCCGAAGCCAACCACAACCTCACCTTGATGACGGATGACCAAGGTCGGCTCTGGGTCGGTTCATCCGACGGGACGGACACGACGTTCTTCGTGTTGGACCGCCCGCCGGCAGACTGATCACCCTGGGCTGGGTTTCTGGCGCGCGCGGTTCGTGCTACGCGCGCCAGCACATGAGCTACCTCACGCTCGACGCCGACCGGCTGGTTCGGGACGCTGTCGACGCCTATCTCGAGGAGCGCCTGCGCCCCGACAGCTCGGGCGATTGCATCTTCGCGACGCGCAACAGCCAATACCGCATCGTCGAGGGTGTGGTGCACGAAGCGACCGACACCAGCTTGATGGGGGCAGAGCTGGTGGGCTGGTTGTGCGAGGAGCTGGGCCAACCGCTGATGGAGGCGCGCTGGCGGCCCTACGGTCGAGCCGTGTTCGTCGAGCGGCGCTCGCGCCATGTGGTGGTGACCTCGCGCACGCTGACCCGCACGGTGGTGTCGGGCAAGGCCACGCCGGTGCCCAAGGGCAAGCGCCGCCCCAGCGTGATCCCCGCGGCGCCCCCGATCCCGGTGTTGCGCTCCAGCACGCCACCACCGCCCGACGGATCACCCACACCGTTCCGAGTGCCCGAGTCCGTGCGCAAGGCCGCCATCTCGGTCAGCACCAGCGTCAGCTCGACACCCGAGAAGATCCCGAGCAAGGACGACGAGAGCGAGCGGCCGACTACGCGGCCTCCGCCCGAAGAGGCGACCGTCGCCGCCGAACGCTCCTCCTACGAGGACCTGCTCGAGGCCTCCCGCACCCCCACGTGGTCGGGGGGCCCAATCCCGGCGCCGATCCCGCCCGTACCGCCCCCCGCCCCGACGCGACCCATCCAGCTGCCACCGCCGCGCGCGAGCCTGGAGAAGACGGCGATCGGCAAACCTCCGATCGACCCGGACGCGATCGGGGACACAGACATCATCGCCGTGCTCGACGAAGACGCTGACGAAGAGAAACCTGCATGACCGACTCGCTGGACCAAGGCTTCATCAAGCCTCTCACCTCCTTTGTTGGGACCCGTCACCACGGCTCACCGGTCGATCGCTTGAGCGCCGTGCGCGCCGCCGCGCAGGCGGTGCACGAGGAGCTGATCGCCAGGCCGGCGGCGCCCTATTACCGCTCGAGCACGTTGGTGCGCGTGCCCTACCCCACTCGCTATGGGCTGCGTGACGCGTGCTCGCTGCCGACGCCGATGATGCACATCCAGAACCGGCTGTTCGTGGTGCAGCTCGCACACCGCGGCGCGGTGAAGACGCTGCTGCTGTCTCCCTCCGATGTGAAGGCCAACGCCGAGACGCCGTTCTTCAAGGACTTGTCGCGTGGCTTCGGACCGTTCGCCGAGCTGGGCGAGCGGCTGATCGCGCCCGTTGCCGCCACGGTCGAGGAGCGCCTCGCAGAGATCGGGATCGCTCCGGAGCTGGTCGACTACATCAGCTACGATCACCTGCACACGCAGGACGTTCGTCGCTGGCTAGGCACCGGAGGCGAGCCTGGCTACTTCCCCAACGCGAAGCTGTTGGTCATGCGCAAGGAGTGGGAGTGCGCGCAGGGGCTGCTGCCCATCCATGCCTACTGGTACTGCCCGGACGGCCTGCGGGGGATCGACCCTGCGCGTGTCGAGCTGCTCGACGGCGATGTGTGGCTGGGCGACTCGGCGATCCTGTTCGGGACGCCGGGCCACACCGAAGGCAACCACTCGTTCGCCGTGCGCACCCCCGAAGGGGTGATGGTGACCAGCGAGAACGGCGTGGGCTGCGATGCGTACGCGCCCGAACGCTCCCGCATCCCTGGCGTGGCCGCGTACGCGCGACGCACCGGCGCCGAGGTGGTGCTGAACGGCAACACCCTGGAGAACAGCGTCGATCAGTACATCTCGATGGTGGCAGAGAAGACGGTGGCCGGCCCTTCGCAGCGCCACCCGGACTTTCCGAACATGGTTTGCTCCTCCGAGATGACCTCGTTCTGGGCCTTTCCGGGTCTTCGACCCACGTTCGAGTTCGGCGACCTCTCGTTCGGCGAGCCCTGCCTCGTGCGGCGGCCTCAGCCGCTCGGAGACGCCCTGCAAGGGAGCGCGCGCCCGTGAGCCGGATGCTCGTCA